>NZ_CAKZJO010000042.1 GCF_936943645.1 uncultured Bradyrhizobium sp.
CCGCTCGCGCTTCGCGCGATCGACCCTCCCCCTCCAGGGGAGGGGAAGAGCGGGACCTACAGCTCCACCACCACGTAATCGCTGTCGACGCTGACCGGGATCGTCTCCGCGACATACGGCCCCTTCACCACGCTCGCGCCGGGCTCGACATGGGCCGGATAGGCCTTCACGCGGAAGCGGCGGGGGTCGCAATAGGACTGACCGGTGCGGATGTCGAACTCCCAGCCGTGCCAGGGGCAGCGGATGATCTCGCCCAACTTGGTGTATTCGATCTCGCCGGGCTCGCTCGACTGCGCGAGCCCGATCAACGGGCCCTCGCACAAAGCCGCGCCCTGATGCGGGCAGCGGTTCATCAGGCCGAAATACTCGCCCTTGATGTTGAAGACCGCGATCGGCCGGCCGTCGATCTCCAGGAATTTTCGCGTGCCGGGCGGAAGCTCGTCGACCGGCGCAATCACGTGTCTTGCCATCAGGAAATTCTTGCCATCAGGAAATGCCGTACAGTTTCTTGGCGTTGCCGAGATAAAACGCCTCGCGATTGGCTTCGCTGACGCCCGCCGGCAGCACGCGCGACGGCTCGTCATAGTCCCAATGCGGATAGTCGGTGGCGAACAGCAGGCGGTCCCAGCCGATCCATTTGATGACGTCGAACAGATCCTCGCGCCGCTCCGGATCTTCCATCGGCTGCGTGGTCCACCACACCTGCTCGCGGATATATTCCGACGGCGGACGCTTCACATGCGGCACTTCGCTGCGCAGCCGCTGCCAGGCCTTGTCGAGCCGCCACGCCAGCGACGGCGCCCAGCCGAAGCCGGCCTCGATCATCACCATCTTCAGTTTCGGGAAGCGCTCGAACACGCCTTCCAGCACAAGGCTCGCCAGCGCCGATTGCTGGCATTGCGAGTGCCCCACCATCTCCTCGATGTAATAGGACGGCCAGCCCGACGGCGTGATCGGGTTGCCGCCGAAGCCGAAGGCATGGACGCCGACAGGAAGGCCGGCTTCCTCCGCGGCCTGATAGATCGGCCAATAGCGGCGCTGGCCGAGCGGCTCGACATTGCGGCTGAGCAGCAGCACCTGCACGAAGTTCTTGTCGCCGGCACGCTCGCGGATTTCAGCCGCAGCCGAGAGGCCATCCTCATTGCCGACGACGATGGACGCCTTCAGCCGCTTATCCCTGCTGGTCCATTTGTCGATCTGCCAGTCGTTGATCGCCGAGCATAGCGCCGCCGAGAGCTCGTGATTGCGGATGCCCTGTCCGGTGTTGAGCGGATTGAGCACGCCGAGCTGCACGTTGTTGGGGTCGAGCAGCTGCTTCTGCATGAAGGAGAGCGAGGAGCCCTGCGGCCCGCCTTCCGGCGGATAGGCGTCGCGGCGCGAGGCGTTGGGCTGCGCCTTGGGATAAGGCGGGCCTTCCATCATGCCCTGATAGGCATGGACGCCGTAGACTTCGAGATGATGCTGCCAGCGTTTGGCGAGATAGGGATAGAGCTCGGTGCGGGTGGCGCGTGCCGGATGGATGTCGCAGTCCGCGATCGCGGCTTTGACGGTCAGTGGGGAAGCGGCTTCTTGGTTCTCGCGGAACTGGATATTCATCGCCTTGCCTCCTTTGGCAGCGGGCTCATTTCAGGCGGGGATAGGTCGCATACGGATTGTCGATCATGATCTTGCGCACGAGATCGGGGGACAGACCTTCGGGCAGCGCGTCCTGGCCGTCGAACTGCCAGTGCGGATAGTCCGTGGAGAATAGGACCAATTGATCGGACTGCATATGATCAAACAGGCGATTTAATGTCGCCTCATCTGGCGGTGCATCAAATGGCTGTAATGAGAAGCGGATGTTGCTGCGCACAATGTCCAGCGGCGCGCGATCGACCCACGGGGTTTCCATCCGCACGCCCCGCCAGAACTTGTGCAGGCGCCAGAGATAGGGCGAGATCCAGGACACGCCGGATTCCAGCATCACCATTTTCAGCCGCGGATATTTGGCGAATACGCCCTCGACGATGAGGCTGGTGAGCTGGGTCTGGAACGCCTGGGCCTGACCGACATAATCCTCGATGTGGTAGGAGCCCCACCCCACCGCGGTCGGTGGATTGTGATAGGCGGAACCGGCGTGGATGCCGATCGGTAGTTCCAGGCGCTCCGCAGCCTCATAGATCGGCCACAGGGCGCGTTTGCCGAGCGGGGTGTCGCCCATGACCAGCATCAGCACCTGAACGAAGCGCTTGTCCTTCGCGCAGCGCTCGATCTCGGCGACGGCTTTCTCGATGCTTTGCACCGGGATCACGATCGAGCCGCGCAGCCGTGTGTCACGATCGAGCCATTCCTTCGCGAGCCAGTCGTTCAGCGCGCGGCAGAAGGCGGCCTGCATGTCCTCGGAAAACACCATCTGCACGCCGTAGAGCGGATTGCAGATCGCGAACTTGAACTGGAAGGGATCGAGCACATGACGCTGCATGTCCTCCAGATTTTCGCCGGGCTTTCCCGTTTCGGGGCGCCAGTCCGGCCGTGCCGTGATCGGCGAATTCTGCGGGTAGGATTGCGAGACGAGATCGACCATGCCGCGCGTCGTCACCTGATCGCGCCAATAGTCGTTCAGGTAGGGCAGCAGGCTGGTCAGATGCGGCACGGCCGGATGCACGTCGCAATCAATGCCGCCGGCGATCAGGGACGCCATCACGTTTCCCTTCTCACGTTTCCTCGCTCGTCTCTTCTTGTACCCACATTCAAGCAGGCCTGCCCGCCGCCCGCAACTCGGCCAAGCGTCCTGCCATATGCTAGGAAGGCTGAGCTCGGTTGCGAAGGAATGGGGGTTGCGGAATGAAAGAGCTCGTCGGCATCGCGAAACAGGTCGCCGCCAGATTGATCGCGCGCAAACAGACCATTGCGGTGGCGGAATCCTCCACCGGCGGCCTGATCGCGGCCAGCCTGCTCGCGGTGCCCGGCGCCTCCGCCTACTTCCTCGGCGGCGCGGTGGTTTACACCCGCGATGCCAGGCGTGTGCTGATGGATATTTCGGACGAAGGAATGAAGGGCTTTCGCTCCTCGTCGGAACCTTACGCGCAGCTGCTGGCCGATCAGATGCGAACACGCTTTGGCAGCGACTGGGGCCTGTCCGAGACCGGCGCCGCCGGCCCCACCGGCAACCGCTACGGCGACGCCGCCGGTCATAGCTGCATGGCGGTTGCAGGACCTGCGTCGGAGGTGATGACGCTGGAGACGGGTGGCAATGACCGGTTCGGCAACATGCAGGTGTTTGCGGCGACGGCGCTGAAACTATTGCTGCGGAAGCTGGAGGGGTGATGGTGGTATCCCTCGCAGCGATCACGCTTTCAATACCGTCATCCTGAGGTGCGAGACACGTGGCGCAACGCGCCACGTGGAGAGCCTCGAAGGATGAACGGCCGAGGTGCAGCGGGGCCGTCGCCCTTCGAGGCTCGCCGAAGAGGCGAGCACCTCAGGGTGACGGTGAGAGATTGGCGTTCGCGGTTACGTACAATCTCATCGCCTCAGATGCCGCATGAAGATCCGCACCACATAGCCCTGGACCCGCGGCCCCTCGTCGTAAACATCCGACGCGATCCGCTCGATGGTCTCGCGCAGCGACAGGAACTGCGCCTGCCGCGCGCTGCTTTCGGTACCCTGCATGCCCGCGAGCTCGTCCATCGCAGCGTCGCTGATCTGGCACTGCACGACCTCGTCGTCATTGAGCATGGTGAAGCGAAAGGCCAGCCGTTCGAGGTCATGGCCGATGATCCTGTCGCGCGTCAGCGGCATCAAGTCGTCCCAGTCGAGCCCCGCGCCGGACAATGCTGAAAATCGCACCGATTGTCAGCAGCAAAGCGCTGCTGCGCCCTACTGGAACGCGACTTCGGCAAAACTGCGGAGTTTGCGCGAATGCAGCCGCTCCGATTCCTGCTGCTTGAGCCGCTCCAGCGCCTTCAGGCCGATCTCGAGGTGCTGGCCGACGCGGCGGCGGTAAAATTCGCTGGCCATGCCAGCGAGCTTGATCTCACCGTGCAGCGGCTTGTCGGAGACGCAGAGCAGCGTGCCGTAGGGCACGCGGAAGCGATAGCCGTTGGCGGCGATCGCAGCCGATTCCATATCGAGCGCCACCGCGCGCGACTGCGACAGACGGCGGATCACCTCGGGGCCCGAGATCTCCCAATTGCGGTTGTCGACGCTGGCGACGGTGCCGGTGCGCATCAGGCGCTTCAGCTCGAAACCTTCGAGGCCGGTGACATCCTCGACGGCCTCTTCGAGCGCGACCTGCATCTCGGCCAGCGCCGGGATCGGCACCCACAGCGGCAATTCGCCGTCGAGCACATGATCCTCGCGCACATAGCCGTGTGCGAGCACGTAGTCGCCGAGCCGCTGCGTATTGCGCAGGCCTGCGCAATGGCCAAGCATGAGCCAGGCGTGCGGGCGCAGCACGGCGACGTGGTCGGTGACGTTGCGCGCGTTGGACGGGCCGGTGCCGATGTTGATCAGCGTGATGCCGCGATAGCCGGGCGCGACCAGATGGAAGGCCGGCATGTTCGGTGTACGCGCCGGTCCCGCTCCCGTCGTGTGTCCACCATTGCGCGTGATGACATTGCCGGGCGCGACAAACGCTTCGAGCCCGGCTTCGCCCGACTGAAGCCGCTGCTGACAGAGCTCCGCGAAAGCATCGACATAGAACTGGTAGTTGGTGAAGATCACAAAATTCTGGAAATGCTCGGGATCGGTGCCGGTGTAGTGATAGAGCCGGCGCAGCGAGTAATCGACCCGGGCGGCCCGAAACAGCGACAGCGGCTCGGGCGCGCCGGGCCGCAATTCAAAGGTGCCGTCGGCGATGGAATCGTCCATGGTGGCGAGATCCGGCACGTCGAACGCGTCGCGCAGCGACCGCGCCACGGGCGAGTTCTCGCTGGTGGTGATGGCAGCCTCGATATTGATGTCGCGGCGATAGGCGAAGTGGATCGGGATCGGCTCGGCGGACTCGCCGATTTCGACGGGCACGCCGTGATTCTGGATCAGCAATCCGATCTGTTCGACGAGATAGCTGCGGAACAGATCCGGCCGCGTGACGCTGGTTTCGTGCACGCCGGGCCCGGCGACGAAGCCATAAGCCAGCCGCGAATCCAGCCGCGCATGCGTCGCGGTGGTGAGGCGCACGAAGGGATAATAGGCCCTCACCCGCGTCGTGATCGCCTCACCGCTGACGTAAGCTTCGAATCGATCGCGCAGGAACTTGGTGTTGCGCTCGTAGATCTCTTCGAGGCGGCCCACGGCCGCGGACGCGTCAGAGAAGGATTTGGTGGCGATGGGGGCTGGGGATTGCATGATTCGACCGCCGGATTGATGGGCTTGAGTCGAACTATAGCAAAGAAGGCAGTGCCGTAGGGTGGGCAAAGCGAAGCGTGCCCACCATGTGCTCATTGAGCTAAAGATGGTGGGCACGGCGCTTTGCGCCTTTGCCCACCCTGCGAGAGCGAGTGTGTGGCCCGAGATCCCGGATGCGCGCTAAGCGCGCTCCGGGATGACGCGCTTTCGCGCGTCATTTCTCGCGGAACGCGCGCATCAGCTGGTCGTGCAGCGGCTTCATCAGATAGGACAGCATGGTGCGGTCACCGGTCTGGACGAAGGCTTCCACGGGCATGCCGGGAATCATCTTGACGTCGCCGAGACGGGCGATCTCTTCGGCCGGCATCGAGACGCGGATGGTGTAGTAGCTCTGGCCGGTGCGCTGGTCGGTGGTGACGTCCGGCGAGACGCGGCTGACGAGGCCGTTGAGCTCCGGCGTGGTGCGCTGGTTGAACGCGGAGAGGCGCAGCAGCGTCTTCTGGCCGATCTGGAGCTTGTCGATATCGACCGGATTGACCTTGGCCTCGACCTGGAGATCGTCGGCCTGCGGCACGATCAGCATCAAGGTGTCGCCGGCGGTGACGACGCCGCCGACCGTGTGCACCGTCGATTGCAGCACCATGCCATCCTGCGGCGCACGGATGTCGACACGGCGAAGCTGGTCCTCGGCGGCGACCTTGCGCTCGATCAGTTCCCCGATCTTGTCGTTGGTCTCGCGCAGGTCCTTGGAGACCTCGCTCACCACGTCCTTGTCGACCTGGATGATCTGCAGCTCGGTCTCGGTGATCTTGCCCTTGGCCTGGGCGCGCGAAGCGATGTACTGCGCGCGCTCGCCGTTGAGACGGGCCGAGTCGCGCTCGAGCTGGGTCAGGCGCGAGAGCTGCACCAGACGCTTGTCGTAGAGGTCCCGCACGCCGGTGAGCTCGTTCTGCACCAGCGCGATCTCCTGGTCCTTGGCCTTCTCCTGGGCGCTGAGACCCGCAATCTCCTCGTTGAGCTGGGTGATGCGCTCGCGCAGCTGGGCCTTCTGTCCGGTGCGGCCGTTGACGCGGACGTCGAACAGCTTGGTTTCGGCGGACAGCAGCAGCTTGACGTCGGGATCGCCGGCGCGATCCAGCAGGGCTTGCGGAAATTCGATGCTGTCCACACCGCGCTGCTCGGCCTGCAAGCGCGCCGCGCGGGCCTGCGCGGCGTCGAGATTCTTGGTGACGATGGCAAGGTTCGCCTTGGTGACGGTGTCATCGAGCCGCACCACGATGTCGCCTGACTTGACCAGATCGCCGTCGCGGGCGCGCACCTCGCCGACCACGCCGCCGGTCGGATGCTGCACCTTCTTGACGTTGGATTCGACCACGATCTGGCCCGGCGCGATCAGCGCGCCCGAGATCAGCACGGTCGAGGCCCAGCCGCCGAGACCGACGACCAGCACCAGCACGATGCCAAGTCCGAGCAGGAGGTGGAACTTGATGGATTCGCGCACGGTCCTCTTTGCGGCGGGCTTCGGCCCGCCGATCGCCATCGTGCTCATGGTTTGGCCACTCCGCCTTCGCTGACGATCTTGATCGGTGCCGGCGGCGTCACCCGCGGCTGTAGCACCTGGGCGAGCACCTGTTCCTTCGGCCCGAATGCCTGCATGCGGCCGTCGCGCAGCACCAGCACCTGGTCGACCGCCTCAACGCCGATCGGACGGTGCGCCACCACGACGACGATGGCGCCGCGCTCGCGCGCGGCGCGGACGGCGCGGGTCAGCGCCTCGTCGCCTTCGGTGTCGAGATTGGAGTTGGGCTCGTCGAGCACGATCAGGAAGGGGTTGCCATAGAGCGCGCGCGCCAGCGCCACGCGCTGCGCCTGGCCGGCGGAGAGCGCGGTGCCCTGCTCGCCGACTTGCGTGTTGTAGCCCTCGCGCATCTTGATGATCATCTCGTGCACGCCGGCTTCCTTCGCTGCCGCGATGATGACCTCAGAGGTCGCCTCGGGATCGAACCGGCTGATGTTCTGCGCGATGGTGCCGCCGAACAATTCGACGTCCTGCGGCAGATAGCCGATGTGCCGGCCGAGCATGTCGGACGACCATTGATCGAGCGCTGCACCGTCGAGCCGCACCTTGCCGCGCACCGGCTGCCAAACGCCGACCAGCGCGCGGATCAGCGACGACTTGCCGGAACCGCTCGGACCGATCACGCCAAGGCCGTTGCCCGCGGCGAGCGCGAAGGTGATGTCCTGAACGATGAGGCGCTGATCACCGGGCGCCACCATGGCGACGCCTTCGACCGAGAGCCGGCTCGTCGGCGCCTGCAATTGGGTCGGCATCGGCCGCGCCGGCATTTGCTCCAGCAGGCGGGTGAGGCGGTGCCAGCTCTGGCGCGCCGCGACGAAGGATTTCCAATGCGCGATGGCGAGATCGACCGGCGCCAGCGCGCGGGCGGAGAGGATCGAGCCGGCGATGATGATGCCGGCGGTCGCTTCCTGGTGGATGACGAGATAGGCGCCGACCGCGAGCACGGCCGATTGCAGCATCATGCGCAGCACCTTTGCGACCGCGCCGAGACCGCCGGCGACGTCGCTCGCACGCTGATTGCCGGCGAGATATTTTTCGTTGGCCTCGCTCCAGCGCTGGTTCATCCGGCCGGTCATGCCCATCGACACCATGACTTCGGCGTTGCGGCGGCTGGACTGGGCGAGATCGTTGCGCTGGGCGGCAAGGCCCATCGCCTCCTTCGCCGGCTGACGGGACATGAACTCGGTGACCAGCGTCAGGCCGACCAGGATGATGGCGCCGACCAAGGCGGTGACACCGATCATGACGTGGAAGGCGAAGCAGATGGCGAGATACAGCGGCAGCCAGGGCAGATCGAAGAACGCGCTCGGGCCCATGCCGCCGAGGAAGGAGCGGACGTTGTCGAGATCACGCAGCGGCTGCAGGCCCTCGTTGCGGCTGCCGACCAGCAGCGGCAGGCGCACGATGGTGTCGAACACGCGCTTGTTGAGGGCCTCGTCCAGCGCGGTGCCGATCCGGCCCAGGATCCGGTTGCGGATCATGTCGAGCACGCCCTGCGCCATATAGAGGAAGCTGGCGAGGATGATCAGGCCGACCAGGGTCGGAACGCTGCGGCTCGGCAGCACGCGGTCGTAGACCTCCAGCATGAAGATCGACCCGGTCAGATAGAGCAGGTTGATCATACAGCTCATCAAGCCGACGCCGACGAACGCCGTGCGACACGCGCGCAAGGCGTCCCCGAGCTCTGAACGGCGGACGCCAGGACCGGCTGCCATCAGTCTGATCTCTTTCAGGTGGGGGCCAAAGCCCCTGATTTCACTGTTAATTCAGGGTACGCGCCCCGAATTAACATCATGTTGGCGCTGCGTCCAACGCGGGCCGGGTCCATCCGGAGCCCGTAGGCCACATCTACCCCTGACGGCCCTGCACGCAAGTCCGGTATTTCACAGTCTTTGCGGCTTTTTGGTGCTAGGCGACCGCCCCTCACCGAGCGCAGGGAGAGGCGGTCAGTTCCGATCGATCAAACCGGCCGGTCGCTAGAGCCGGCCGCCGCCGCGCACCAGCCGCACCACCAAGAGCAGGATCACCGCGCCGATGGCGGAATAGACGATCTCGGAGACCAGGCCGGTGCCGAGGCGGATGCCCAGCTTTGGAAACAGCAGGCTCGCCACCAACGCACCGCAGATGCCGATCACGATGTCGCCGATGATGCCGAACCCGGCGCCCCGCACGATCTTGCCGGCCAGCCAGCCGGCGACGAGCCCGACGAACAGGATGACAAGCAGGCCTTCATTGGAAATGTGCATCGGTAAGGTCCCTCTCCTTTAATGCCCGGCATGGAACGGGAACCGGGATGAATGGGGTCTGAATGCAGGGCGGATGAAAAATGCGAAAACAACCCCATGCACAGTAGAAGGGCGCCTGCGGGCCGCGCGCTGTGAAGTGTGACAAGTCGGTGTCGTGTTGGGGGAATTTTGGAGATGCACGCGCGGTGCTCTTAACCTCTCCCCGTAAGAACGGGGCGAGGGAGCGCACCGACGCCGGGGCGGCAATTCGCCGACTACGTCGCCGCCACCGGCTCCGCCAGCACGCACCGCGCCGCACGACCCGGCCCGACGTCCACATTCGCCGGCAATTGCTCCAGGCAGCGCGGCTCGGCGAGCTTGCAGCGGGGGGCGAAGGAGCAGTTGTGGGGCTGTTCGGCCAGCGAGGGCGGCGTGCCGGGGATGGTCTCTAACCGCTGCCCCCGCCTGGCACCGTGGATGGTCGAGGCGAGCAGGCCCTTGGCGTAGGGATGCATGGGGGTGCGGACGATGTCACGCAGCGTGCCCTGCTCCACGATCTGGCCGGCATACATCACCGCGACGCGGTCGCAAATCTCGATCGCCACACCAATGTCGTGGGTGACGAAGATCACGGACATGCCGAACTCGCGCTGCAGCTCGCGGAGCAACAGCAGGATCTGGATCTGCACGGTGGCATCGAGCGCGGTGGTCGGCTCGTCCGCCAGCAGGATTTTGGGACGGCAGGTTAGCGCCAGCGCGATCATCGCGCGTTGGCGCATGCCGCCCGACATCTCGTGCGGGTAGGCGTCGAGCCGGCGTTTCGCCGAGGGGATGCGCACGACCTCGAGCATTTCGAGTGCGCGTGCCCTGCCCTCCGCAAAGCTCTTGCCTTCGTGGCGGACGACGCTTTCGGCGATCTGCGCGCCGATGGTGTAGACCGGATCGAGCGCGAGCGCCGGCTCCTGGAAGATCATCGAGACGGTCTGGCCGCGGAAGGATGACAATTCCTCGTCATTCATGGCGAGCACGTCGCGGCCCATGACGTTGACCTTGCCCGATATCTGCGTGCGCTTCTTCGGCAGCAGCCGCATCAGCGCACGCAGGGTCACGCTCTTGCCCGAACCGGATTCGCCGAGCAGGCCCAGCACCTCGCCGTCGCCCAGCGACAGACTGAGGTCGTTCACGGCGTAGACCGTGCGTTCGCCGGTGAAGCGGATGTTGAGGCCTGAGATCTCGACGAGCTTTGTCATGACGGCAATTTCGGCAATCGATCGTGATAGTCGGTGACGCGCTGGAAGGCCGCGCCGATGGTCAGCAGGGTCGCTTCATCGAAGGAACGTCCGATCAGCTGCATGCCGACCGGCAGGCCGCTCTTGGTGAAGCCGGAAGGCACGGTGAGCGACGGCAGGCCCAGGAAATTCACCGGGCGGGTGAACAGCGTCAGCCGCTGCAGCAGCGCCGGGGCGTTCGGGCCGCCGCCGACATCGCTCTCCTCGATGGTCGGTGCCGGCACCGGCGAGGCCGGCGCGATCACCGCATCGACGCCTGCCGTCGCGGCGTTGTGGGCAGCGAGTGCGGGGCCGCGCCAGCGCATCGCCTCGAGATAGGTGATGGCGGGAACGGCGAGGCCGTTCTGCAGCCGCATCAGCACCTGCGCGCCATAATCCTGAGGACGCTCGATCATCCATCGCTTGTGGAAGGCGGCGGCTTCCGCGGCGAGCACGAGCTGGCTCGCCGAAGACAATTGCCGCTGGTCCGGCAGCTCGACCTTGACGATGTCGGCCCCTTCGCGCTTGAACACCGCGATGGTCTCGTCGAGCACGCGCGCGACCTCGCTGTCGAGATCGTCGACATAGAAGGACGCGGGCACGCCGATCTTCAGGCCCTTCAGCGACCCCTTCGTGGCCCCGACATAGTCGGACAACGGCTCGTGGCTGCAGGTGGCATCGGCGGGGTCGGCGCCGGCCATCAAAGCCAGCAGCAGCGCGCAGTCCTCGGCCGTGCGGGCGAGCGGGCCGACAGTGTCGAGCGATTGCGACAGCGGCATCGCACCGGCGCGACTGACGCGGCCGACGGTGGTCTTGAGTCCGGTCACGCCGCAGAAATGCGCCGGCATACGGATCGAGCCGCCGGTGTCCGAGCCGAGCGCGGCATAGGTCAGCCGCGCCGCGACCGCCGAGCCCGATCCCGAGGACGAGCCCCCAGTGATATGCGCGACGTTCCAGGGATTGCGCACCGGACCATAATGATGGTTATGCCCGGTCGGGCCGTAGGCGAATTCAGCAAGATGCAGCGTACCCAAGCGAACCTGGCCGGCGTCCTTCAGCCGCTGCAAGGCGGTGGACGTCACGGTCGGCACGAAATCGCGGCGGATCAGCGAGCCACAGGTCGCGACATGACCGGCGTCGTAATACATGTCCTTGTGTGCGAGCGGCACGCCATGCAGGCGGCCACGGACATTGCCCTTGGCAAGCTCGGCATCGGCAGCTTCCGCCGCCTTCAGCGCGGGCTCTGCCTCGACCGACATGAAAGCGTTGAGATGCGGCTGCCACTGCGCAATACGATGCAGCAGCGCGCGCGTCACCTCATGCGAGGACACCTGCTTCATCGCGATCGCGCGCGCGACCTCGCTGAGCGTCATCAATGCGGGTTCAAGGCTCATTTCGACACCTTCGCGGCTTGCGCGATCGGATAGAGCGCCGGCTCGAGGTCGAACGGCAGCGTGCCGGCAATGGCGGCAAAGCCTTCGAAGGCAGGTCCGATGGAGCTGGAGATGCGGGTCGCGATCTCGTCATCCACGGGAACGCCGGCGATTTGCGCGATCGGCTTGATCTCTTTCGGTGTCGGTCTCGTCATGCGGTTGTCTCCCTCGGCGCGCGGCTATGGCCAGAACCCGGAATGGCCATGTAGCAAGCGGCCTCGTGGCCCATCTTATCGAGCGCCGTGAGCTTTGGTGCCGCATTTGCGCAGAGCGGCTCCGCAAACGCGCAGCGGGTGTGGAAACGGCAGCCCGGGGGCGGATCGATCGGATTGGGCGGATCGCCCGTGATCGGCGGTTTTTCGGTGCGTCTGTCAGGGTCCGAGGACGGCATCGCCGCCAGCAGCGCGCGGGTGTAGGGATGCGCGGGGCTGTCCCAGACCTGATCGACCGGGCCGAGCTCGACGACCTCGCCGAGATACATCACCAGCACGCGGTCGGAGATGTAGCGGACGACGTTGAGGTCGTGGCTGATGAAGAGATAAGTGAGGCCGAACTCGCGCTTCAGATCCGCCAATAGATTGAGCACCTGCGCCTCGACGGATTTGTCGAGCGCGGAGACGGCTTCGTCCAGAATCACCAGCCGCGGCGACAGCGCCAGTGCGCGCGCGATATTGACGCGCTGACGCTGGCCGCCGGAAATCTCGTGCGGATAACGGTTGGCGAAATTTTCGGGGCGCAGCCCGACCTTGCCGAGCAGTTCCCGCGCCAGCGTCCGGGCGGCGCCATCGGCCATGCCGTGGACCTTGGGACCGAAGGCGATGGACTCCTCGATCGTCAGGCGCGGATTGAGCGAGGCGTAGGAGTCCTGGAACACCATCTGCATGCCGCGGCGCAGCTCACGCAAGGAAAGCGACTGTCCCACGGTCATGCCGTCATAGATGATGTCGCCATCATCGCGCGGCATCAGATGCATCAGAAGGCGCGCAGTGGTGGACTTGCCGCAACCGGACTCGCCGACGATGCCGACAGTCTCGCCCTTGGCGACGGCAAAGGAGACGTTGTCGACGGCGCGCACGGTGCGCTTGGCGGCGAACAGCCCGCCCCGCACTGGGAAGTGCTTGGTCAGGCCGTTGACCTGCAGCAGCGGCTGCGCGAGCCCGCCGACGTCCTCGACCGGCTCCAGCATTTCGACGGATGTGTTGCTCTCGCTCATGGCCTAGTTCCTGATGTCCATGGCACTGCGCAGACCGTCCGAGAGCAGATTGAAGCAGATCGAGACCGCGAAGATCATCGCGCCCGGCAGCGCCGCGACCCAGGGATTGACGTAGATCGCGGTGCGCAAGGTGTTCAGCATCAATCCCCATTCCGGCTCCGGCGGCTTGGTGCCGAGACCGAGGAAGGAGAGACCCGCGGCCAAGATCATCGAGACCGAAATCAGGCTCGTCGCATAGACGAAGATCGCGCCCAGCACATTGCCGAGAATGTGCACGCGCATGATGGTGAAGGGGCCGGCGCCGGAGGCACGCGCGGCCTCGACGAAATCCATGTTGCGCACGCCCGTGGTGACGCTTTCGGCGACGCGGGTGATCTGCGGCACGAACACGACCGTGAGCGACACGATCGAGTTGAGAATACCGGCGCCGAGCGCGCCGGAGATTGCGATCGCGAGCAGCACGGAGGGAAAGGCGTAGAACACGTCGATCGTGCGCATGATCGCCGTGTTGAGCCGGCCGCCGACATAGCCGGCGACCAGGCCGAGCGAGGTCCCGATGCAGAAGGCAAGGATCACGGGCAGGATACCGATGACGAGCGACAGCCGGCCGCCATAGACGAGACGCGCGAGCATGTCGCGACCGAGCTCGTCGGTGCCGAGCGGATAGCCGGTGGTGCCGATGTGACGCAGGCGACGGATCATCGAACCCTTGTAGGGGTCTTCGAGACCGAGCCACGGCGCGAGGATGGCGGAGAGGAAGATCAGCAGCAGAACGAACGCACAGACCATGCTGACCTTGTCGCGGGTGATGCGGCGGCCGACGGTCGCCCAATAGCCGCGCGCCCTGGTCGCGGGCGCAGCCTGCAGCGCGGCATCGGCGGTGGCGGACAGAGGGAGCTCGCTCATCCCGTCAGCCCCGCTTGATGCGCGGGTCGATCGCGGCTTGCGCGATATCGACCAGCAGATTGAGGAAGACGAAGAACAGCGCCAGGATCAGGATCGTGCCCTGCAGCAGCGGCAGGTCGCGCTGGAAGATCGCGGAGTTGAGCAGGAAGCCCGACCCCGGCCAGGAGAATACGGTCTCGATCAGGATCGAGCCGCCGAGCATATAGCCCAACTGCAGACCCATGACCGCCAGTGCGGTGGGCGCGGCGTTCTTGATGACGTGGCGGAACACGCCGCGCTCATGCAGGCCCTTGGCACGCAGGGCTTCGACAAAGTCCTGGCTGAGAATGTCGCCGGTCAGCGCGCGCACGGTGCGGGTGACGATACCCATGGGAATCACCGAGGTCGTGATCGCCGGCAGCACCAGATATTTCAGATGCGCCCAATCCCAGGCCCAGGAGTTTGAGCCGTTGGGGCCGGCGCCGACCGCGGGCAGCCAGTTCAGCTGCACCGAGAAGATGATGACCAGCACCATGCCGAGCCAGTAATGCGGCACCGACACGCCGGCGATGGCGAAGGAGGTCGCAACCTTGTCGATCCAGGTCTCGCGGAAATAGCCGGCGATCAGGCCGAGCAGGATGCCCATGGTGAAGCCGATGATGGCGGCGGCAATCGCCAGCGTGACGGTGTTGCCGACCGCGCGCATGACCTCGGCGAGCACGGGACGCCCGGTCGCGATGGAATTGCCGAGATCGCCATGAAGGGCACGGAGCAGCCACAGCCCGAACTGCACCGGCAACGGCCGATCGAATCCGTAGGCGGTACGCAGCTGCGCCGCCAGCTCCTGCGACGCATCGGCAGGGAGCACGGCAACGAGCGGATCGCCCGGCGTGATGTGCACGAGCAGGAAGCACACCAGCGCGACGCTGATGACGATCGGGACGACATAGACGATGCGTCTGGCGATATAGGCGAGCACGGGTCTTCTTTTTTCTTCCTTCTCCCCTTGTGGGAGAAGGTGGCGCGAAGCGCCGGATGAGGGATATCTATCCGCGGTTACAGCATTACCGAATGAACGAAAGGGTCGCTCGCGGAAGGAGACCCCTCACCCGGCTTCGCTATCGCGAAGCCACCCTCTCCCACAAGGGCCCCACAAGGGGGAGAGGGTGCAGCGAGTACGTGGCGCGGACTACTGCGCGATCGACACCGGCGAGAAGTCGATGAACCAGCTCTTCGGCTGCACGACGCCCGTGACCTTCGGGCTCATTGCGCGGGGACCGACATCGTGGGCGACGTAGAGGAAGGCGGCATCGTCGACGGAGGCCGCGTGCAGCTCGGCGAGCGCGGCGTCGCGCGCGGCGGGATCGAAGGTCTGGCGTGCCTTCTTCACCAGCTCGTCGAATTTGGGGTTGTTGATGAAGCCCCAATTGTTCGAGACCGGCGGCGCCATGCCCGATTGCAGGAAGCGCACCAGCGCGAAGAACGGGTCCATCGCCGCATAGGTGACGTTGGTCGCGTTCGAGCCGTTGGCACTTGGATCCTTGGCGCCGCGGCGCCAGTTGGTGAACAGCGTATTCCATTCGATGACGTCGAGCTGCACATCGAAATAGCACTCGGCGAGGGCCTGCTGGAGGTATTCGTTCATCGGCAAAGGCTGCATCTGGCCCGACCCCGACGCGGAGGTCTGCGTCTTCACCTTAAGCTTCTTGTTCGGGCCGAAGCCGGCCTCCTGCATCAGCTTCTGGGCAGCCGCCTTGTCGTACTTGATCTCGAAGCTCGGCTTGCCGCGCCAGGGATGGCCGGGCTCGAAGGTGCCGGTCGCGGGCACCATCAGGCCGGCGAGCAGGCCGTCCTTGAGGCCTTCACGATCGATGCAGAGGTTCGCGGCCTTGCGTACGCGGATGTCGTTCCAGGGCGAGCCCTCAACGCGCGAGAACTGCCACGGCCAGACATGCGGCTGCTCGTTGGCGTAGAGCTTGAAGCCGCGCTGTTTCAGCTCGGGCAGCGCATCCGGCGCCGGTGCTTCGACCCAATCGACCTGCCCGGAGAGCAGAGCCGCGGTTCGCGCGTTCGCCTCCGGCATCGGCAGCAGCACCATCCTGTCGATCTTGGGCACGCGCGCCTTGTCCCAATAGTTCGCGTTCTTGACGAGCTCGAGCCGCTCGCGCGGCGTGAAGCTCGCCATCTTCCACGGGCCGGTGCCGGCGGCGTCCTTGGCGAACGCGGTCCATGCCGCCTGCGACTTCGCCTTGGCGTCGGCGCCTTCCGCCTTGTCGTAGAAGTGCTGCCATTTTGCCGGGCTCGCCATGAAGAGATTGGTGAGGTTGATCGGCAGGAAGCTGTCGGGCTCCTTGGTGGTGAGCTCGACCGTCATGTCGTCGATCTTCTTCGCGGAGGCCAGCGTCGGCATTCGCGAGGCCGTGACGCCGACCTGGCTGGCGTCGAACTGCGGCGCGTCCTGCTTCAGCACCTTCTCGACGTTCCACACCACGGCGTCCGCGTTGAACGGCGATCCGTCGTGGAAGGTGACGCCGGGGCGCAGCTTGAAGACCCATTTGGTCTTGTCGGCATCGTCGACCTTCCACTCGGTCGCAAGGCCGGGAATCACGACGCTCGCCTTGTCGGCAGAGGACAGGTCCCAGCCGGTCAGCGCGTCATACATCGTCAGACCGGTGAAGCGATTGCCTTCAAAACCCTGGTCGGGCTGGCCCAGGGTGCGCGGAATATCGGCAGCGGTCATGCCGATGCGCAGCACGGTCTCGGCGCTGACCGCACGCGGCCATGCAGCCGCCGTCGTTAGAGCCAGCACCGCGATCAGTGCCGCGCGCGTGTTCTTCTTCGTAAGCATCGCCTCAATCCTTTTCCGGCTTCGATGACTATTTTTGATGCAATCGTATGCAATGGCTATGCCAAAGAGAAACTTATTCCGCAATTTGGCCCTGCGACGACAAGTCCTTATGGATCGCAGGCGGGTGCACGTGGCACGCTGCCTATTCTGGCATCAAGATTGCAAGTTTGGTCCTGAAATCCTCTGGGAGCTCTGGACCATGCGTATTCGTCAATCGATTTGTCTCGCCGTGCTTGCGCTGGCGCTGTCCGCAATCTCGGCGCGCGCCGAAACCGTCATACGCTATGGAATCTCGATGGCGGACATCCCGCTGACCACGGGCCAACCCGATCGCGGCGCCGGCGCCTATCAGTTCACGGCCTACACGATCTACGATCCGCTGGTCGCCTGGGAGATGGACGTCGCCGATCGCCCCGGCAAGCTGGTGCCGGGCCTCGCGACCGAGTGGAAGGTGGACGACAACGACAAGACCAAATGGCGCTTCACCTTGCGCAAGGGCGTCAAATTTCACGACGGCAGCGAGTTCAATGCCGACGCGGTGATCTGGAATCTGGACAAGGTGCTCAACGACAAGGCGCCGCAATTCGACAAGCGGCAGAGCGCGCAGGTGAAGACCCGCCTGCCCTCCGTTGCCAGCTACGCCAAGATCGACGATTTCACCGTGGAGATCACCACAAAGACCGTCGATTCCTTCTTTCCCTATCAGATGCTGTGGTTTCTGGTGTCGAGCCCCGCGCAGTACGACAAGCTCGGCAAGGATTGGGACAAGTTCGCCAGCCAGCCCTCCGGCACCGGGCCGTTCAAGCTGACCAAGCTGGTACCGCGCGAGCTCGCTGAACTCAGCAAGAACCCTGACTACTGGAACAAGAAGCGCATTCCGAAGGCCGACAAGATCGTGCTGGTGCCGATGCCGGAAGCGCTGACTCGCACCAATGCGCTGCTTGCGGGACAGGTCGATCTGATCGAGACGCCGGCGCCCGATGCGGTGCCGCAGCTCAAAGCCGCCGGCATGAAACTCGTCGACAACGTCACGCCGCATGTCTGGAATTATCACCTGAGCGTGCTGCCCGGCTCACCCTGGACCGACATCCGCCTGCGCAAGGCGCTGAACCTCGCCATCGACCGCGAGGCCGTGGTCGGTTTGATGAATGGCCTTGCCAAGCCGGCGAAGGGCCAGGTCGATCCGTCCAGTCCGTGGTTCGGCAAGCCGAGCTTCGAGCTGAAATATGATCTCGCCGCCGCCAAGAAGCTGGTCGAGGAAGCCGGCTACTCCAAGGCCAAGCCGCTGAAGACCACCTTCATCATCGCGCAGGGCGGCACCGGCCAGATGCTGTCGCTGCCGATGAACGAATTCCTGCAGCAGAGCTTCAAGGAGATCGGCATCGACATCGACTTCAAGGTCGTCGAGCTCGAGACGCTCTATACGCATTGGCGCAAGGGCGCCGCCGACGAGATGAACGCCGGCATCACCGCCAACAACATCGCCTATGTCACCTCGGACCCGCTCTACGCCATCGTCCGCTTCTTCCATTCCGGCCAGGTCGCGCCCGTCGGCGTCAACTGGGGCGGCTACAAGAACCCGAAGGTGGACGCGCTGATCGACGAGGCCAAGCAGACCTTCGACAGCACCAAGCAGGACGAACTGCTGGCGCAGGCGCATGCGTTGATCGTGGACGATGCCGCGCTGGTCTGGGTCGTCCACGACACCAACCCTCACGCGCTGTCGCCGAAGATCAAGCAGTTCGTGCAGGCCCAGCACTGGTTCCAGGACCTGACGACGATCGGGATGGAGTGAGGGCGGGCGCAGGTGCGGTAGGGTGGGCAAAGCGAAGCGTGCTCACCAATGCGGCGTTTGGAAAGAGTTCGTGGGCACGGCGCAAGTGCGCCTTTGCCCACCTTACGGAGTTGTGGACGTCGTTGGCGTTCGAGCCAATTTGCCGCGTCAACCACCGCTGTCGTCCCGGACGAGCGAAGCGAAGATCCGGGATCCATAGCCACAGGTCGTGGTTTGACGACGGCTCGGAGTTGCCAGCTCGCGCCTTAACCACTCCCTGTGGTTATGGGTCCCTGCTTCCGCAGGGACGACAGCGAGCATGTGGCGCCGGCGACGCCAACATCACCCGCCCCCCTACTTCGTCAGCAGTGCGTACGCTCCGGTCCAATTCTCCGGCGGCGGATTGACCTGGAAATCCTTGATGCGCGCCTCATACAGCTTGAACAGCTTCTCCAGCGTGTCCGCGTCCTCGCTCTTGCGGCCGCGTTCGATCGCATCCAGCGCGCCCTGCCAGTCGCGGCCGCGGTAGCAGCCGAGCATTTCGATGGTGATGTTGCGCAGGCGCTGGAAGGCGCCGGAATGCATCACGTCCTCGCGGCCGGCGATGGCGTAGATCACCTCCGGCTCGCTCTTGCCCTTCACCATGATGAAGTCGAGCTCGAGGATCGCGAACTTGTCCTTGGCGGCGAGCGCGGTGCGGGAGCCGACGATGATCGGAAAGCCGTATTCCTTGGTCTGCCCTTCCAGGCGCGAGGCGAGGTTCACGCTGTCGCCGAGCACCGAATAGTTGAACTTCTGGTCGGACCCCATGTTGCCGACAACACCGATGCCGGTGTTGAGGCCGATGCCGACATTGAGCGGGATGTAGACGTGACCGCCGTCGGCAGCCTCCTGCTCACGCTCCTTGTTGACCTCGTCGATCTTCTCGAGCATGCCGACCGCCGCTTCGCAGGCGTTGATCTCATGCTCGCCGTCGTCGAGCGGCGCATTCCAGAACGCCATGATGGCGTCGCCCATGTATTTGTCGATCGTCCCCTTGCGCGCCCGGATCACGTTCGTGAGCGGCGTGAGGAACCGATTCATCAGCGTGATCAACCCTTGCGGATCGTGCTTGTAACTCTCCGAGATCGAGGTGAAGCCACGCACGTCGGAGAACATGATCGTCATCTCGCGCTCCTCGCCGCCAAGCTTGAGCTTCTCCGGCGTGAGCTGCTCGACCAGCTCCGGCGACAGATATTGCGCGAACATGCCGCGGATCTCCTTGCGCTGGCGCTGCTCGCGCACGAAGCTCGCGAAGATCAGCGTCAGATAGACCGCGGTGGTCGAGAGCAGCGGATAGGTGAAGTCGATGAGGAAGCGGTACTGGGCGTAGAAGAACCAGGACACGCCGATCAGGATGGCGGCGAAGGTCGCACCCGCCAATACGAGGCGCACGGGGCCGAGGTTCGGCGTGAAGATGATGACGAGCAGGCCGATGATCAGCGCCGCGAGCAGCTCGATCCCGAGCGCGTAATTCGGCTGCGAGATCACCGCGCCGCTCAAGACGCTCTCCAGCACCTGGGCATGGATCTCGACTCCCGGCATCGCCCGGGAGACCGGCGTGGTCTTGATGTCGTTCAGGCCGACCGCGGACGTGCCGACCAGCACGAGCTTGCCGGCGATCCTGGCGGGCGGCACGGTGTTGTCGAGCACGTCGGCGGCGGAGACGTAGATCGAGGGGTCCGGGCGGGCATAATGCACCCAGAGCTGCCCGTTCTTGTCGGTCGGAATCTCGACGCCCTTGAGCCGCACGGCGCGCACGCCGGTCTTGTCGGTCCGCACCAGCAGCGTCGGCGTGCCCGTCACCACGCGCAGGATCTCGAGGCTGAGCGAGGGCATGATGTTGCCCTGGGCACGCATGATCATCGGCACGCGGCGGATCAGTCCGTCGCGCTCGGGCCTGATCGTGAACAGTCCGCGGCCGGCCGCGACCTTCTCGATGACGGCGACGTTGCGAAGCAGGCCGGGGAATTCGAACAGGAAGCGCTCGGCGCTCTCCTCCCCGACGGTAGCGACGCCGGTGAAGGGCAGCGATTTGTCGATCTCGGACGAGATCGCCCGCTGTCCGGTCTCGCCCAGCACGACGCGCGAACGCTTGATTGCGTCGGAGAGGACCTGGTCGTTGCTCGGCAGTTCGCGCAGCCTGGCGCGGGTGTCATCGTCCAGATAACGCATCTGGCTCGCGACCTGATCCGGGTTGAGCCGGTCGGCTTCGGAGAACACCACGTCGAAACCGATCGCGACCGCACCGCTGCTGGTGAGGTTCTGGATCAAATCCGCGATCCGCGTCCGCGGCCATGGCCACTGGCCGAGCTTGGCGAGGCTCTTGTCGTCGATGTCGACGATGACGACCGGCCGCGCCGCCTTGTGGCGCGGATCGATCAGCTGGAACATGTCGAAGGTGCGCAGCCGCAATTCCTGGATCGGCAGCGGATCCCACAGGCGCGCGCCGGCGAACACAACCAGCAGCGCAAGGCACATCAGCCGCGCGAAGCCGAACTTTTGCGCAAACCACCGCCGCAGGATCTTGAGACGTTTCATTTCGGTCGAACTTCCTGCCCCGGACCGCGCCGGGCGTGCCGATCATGGAGCGTCGACGGGCGATTGGCTATGGCCCAGCTGCCAAGGCGGATGGATTTTTCGCCGGACTCGATGCCGTGGCCGCGTTGATCAGGTCACGTGGCTGCTGCCGAAGATGAAGTCGCTGGCCTGAAGGTTTCCGACGACGTTCTTCAGCAGGAGCGATTCGTGCTCGGTGAACGGCGCGCCTTCGAACGGACGGACTTGTTGCTGCCACGTGACCAGGATGTCGCCGGATTGCGGGGTGATGCTGAGGTTGGCGATGGAGGTGACATCCGAGAACTGCCTCAGGTCAATCTTGTCGAGGCCGATCTCGAAATCGGTGATGGTATGCGAGAGCTCGGTGACGGGCTGCCCGTTGCCGTCGTACATCAAGCCCGGCGCGAACACGAACTGATCCTTGGCGCCGCCGCCGGTCAGCGTGTCGTTGGTATCGGTCGCGAAGATGACGTCCTTGCCGCTGGTGCCCTCGAGCAGGACCTCCTGACCGGTGTCGCCAGCCTCGTTGAAGATGAAGTTGACGGTGTCGGACAGGCCGGTGGTCTTGTCAGTCACCGTCAGCGTGATCTGTTCGGTGGACGGCGGCTGGGCTTCGGGATCGGAGCTGGCGCCTGTCGGATTGTAGGTGGCGCCTGTCTCGAAGCCCAAATTGATTTCATCAAGCGAGCCGGACGTCGGATAGAAGTCGACCTGGCTGAGGCCCGGATGCGCGGTCGACACCGCGACGTTGAAGTTGTGGGTCTCAGCTCCGGCCTCGATGACCACGAGATTGGTGATGAGGTCGGAGTTGCCCTCGTTGAAGTGCTCGACCTGGAAACTCTCGGTGTTGATGACCGGGCCGTCGGCATCGTCCGTGCCAGTCACGTCCACCGTGAGCGTCGCCGTGCCGGTCGCACCGTGCACGTCCGTGGTCTGAACCGTAAAAATATCCGTATAGGAGCCTTCCGCCAGCGCGTTGATGGCCTCCGCATTGGCAGCGTAACTGTAGCTGCCGTCGGAATTGACCGTCAGCGAGCCGTAGAGTCCCGCAACCGTCGTGGCCGCATGATGATCAGCATTGAGGACGGCGTAGGTGAGCGTCGCCGTCTCGCCGGTATCGGCATCGTGGCCCGCCAGCGTGCCGGTCAGGTCGGCGAAGGTGTCGGGAGCAGCGGTATCCGCGAGCGGACCGATGTGGAGATCGGCCAGCGTCGGCGCGTCGTTGCTGCCGGTGATGTTGACGGTGACGATTGCGCCCGTGCCGGCGCCAACCCCGTCCTCCGGAACAATGGTGTATTGCAGCGACAGCGTCTGGCCGGCGGCGAGGAAATCGAAGGCCTGGCCGCCCGAATTGAATTGCCACGTGAACTGGGCGTGGGTCGCCGTGCCGTCGAGGATGTCGCCGGACGGAACGGAGAGATAGTTCAACAAGGCTTCATGCGACAGCCCGCCGACACTGCCGGTTTGCGTCACGCCGCCAAGGGTCACGTTCAACGCGTCGACCGACACCGTGACGTGATCGGTCGCATCGACGTCGGAGACCGCCAGCACGCCGTGCGCAAGCTGGCCGGCATTGGTTTCGACGAGGTCGGCGCGCGCGCCGCCCGGGCCTGACGTGCTGCTGGCCCAGTCCGCATCGCCCTCGATGGCAAGGCCCTGGGCCGGGTTGGCCGTATTGGAAGCCGTGGTCCCGCTGCCGTCGGCGAGCTGGTAATACCCCGCCAGATTGGCTTCGCTGCCGGTGAGCGCGGTGAAATCGATCGACTGGATCTGCGCCTGCGTGAGCGCGGTGGTCCAGACGCTGACATCGGCGATCGAGCCGAAGAAGCCTTCTGCGCCAAAGCCGGCCGCGTCGGGCCCGCTCGCAGCACCGATCATCATGTAGGAGTGCGACGGATTCGACGGGCTGCCGTCGATCGCGTTGACCGACCAGGCCTGCGAATATTCGAGGTTGCCGTCGAGATAGAGCGTGAAGGTGCCGTTGTCGCGGGTCAGCGCGATGTTGTGCCATTGCGAGGCCGCGAGCGCCACGCCGGTATCGGCGATCTCGACGCCGCCTGCGAGGATCTGCAGCTCCATCGTGCCATCGACATTGACGGTGCCGAGCAGGCCGAAGCCGGTGGTCGAGGTATTGCCGTTGTAGAACAGGATCTGGCCGTGGCCGGGATCGGAGCTCCCGTTCCAGTTCACCCAGCCGTCCAGCGTCACGTCGTTGGACGCGACCGTCGGCACATCGCCGACCGCGATCGTATGGCCGTCGAAATTCATGTAGTCCGACATCACATAGGAAACCGCCGGCGCATCATTGGTGCCGGTGATGGTGACGGTGACGTCCTTGCTGATCTTGCCGCCATGCTGGTCGTCGAACGTGACGGTGTAGACCTGGGTGATGGTCTGCCCTTCCGCCAGCGACTGCAGCACGGGATCGCTGTTGTCGAGCGTGAAGTGCCAGCCCAGCGTCGCGCCGTTGTCGCCGTCGGTGTTGGATTCGGTCACCGACGAATCGATCGAGAAGGTGCCGATATGCGAGCTGGCGCCGAAGCCCGGCAGGTCAGAGCTGACGGACGACGATTTGAACGACCACTCCGCGGTGTGGGTGTCGGTCAGGTCGACATCCTGGATCGCAAGCGTGCCTTCGGCCGTGAGCGAGGCACCGTCGTCCTCGGTCACGGCGCCCTTTGCGGCGTCGGCGTCGCTCGTGATCGTCGGCGCGTCGTTGGTGCCGGTAATGGTGACGGTGACGTCCTTGCTGATCTTGCCGCCATTCTGGTCGTCGAACGTGATGGTGTAGACCTGGGTGATGGTCTGCCCTTCCGCCAGCGACTGCAGCACGGGGTCGTTGTTGTCGAGCGTGAAGTGCCAGTCCAGCGTCGCGCCGTTGTCGGTGTCGGTCGCGGATTCCGACACCGCATCGATCGAGAACGTGCCGATATGCGAGCTGGTCCCGAAGCCCGGCAGATCCGAGCTGACGGACGATGACTTGAACGACCATTCCGCCATGTGGGTGTCGGTGAGGTCGACATCCTGGATCGCCAGCGTGCCGTCGGCCGTGAGCGAGCTGCTGTCATCCTCGGTGACGGCGCCCTTTGCGGCGTCGGCATCGCTCGTGATCGTCGGCGCGTCGTTGACGCCCGTGATCGTCACGGTAACGTCCTCGGTGATAGCGCCACCATGATGATCGTCGAAGGTGACGGTGTAGACCTGCGTGATGGTCTGCCCTTCGGCCAGCGACTGCAGCATCGCGTTGCTGTTGTCGAGCGTGAAGTGCCAACCCAGCGTCGCGCCGTTGTCGGTGTCCGTAGTGGATTCGAGCACCGACGGATCGATCGTGAACGTGCCGAGATTCGTGCTGTCGGCATCGAAGCCCGGCAGAGCCGAGCTGATGGACGACGACTTGAAAGCCGCGCTTGCGGAATGGGTGTCGATCAGGTCGAGATCCTGGATCGCCAGCGTGCCGTCGATCGAGAGCGTCAGGCCTGCGTCCTCGACGACATGACCTGCCGCGGCCTCGGCGTCGCTGGTGATCGTGGGCGCGTCGTTGACGCCGGTGATCGTGACGGTGACGTCCTGGGTGACGGTCGCATTGTGATTGTCGGTGAAGGTGACGGTGTAGACCTGGGTAATGGTCTGACCTTCGGCCAGCGACTGCAGCATCGCATTGCTGTTGTCGAGCGTGAAGTGCCACCCCAGCGTCGCGCCGTTGTTGGTGTCCGTATTGGATTCGAGCACCGACGGATCGATCGTGAAGGTGCCGATATTGGTGTCACCCTCGACAAAGCCGGGCAGATGCGCGTCCGAGGACGACGATTTGAACACCGCGCTCGCGGTATGGGTGTCGATCAGGTCGAGATCCTGAATCGCCAGCACGCCGTCGATCGACAGCGTCAGGCCGGCATCCTCGATCACCTTGCCCGTCGCCGCCGCGTTGCTGCTGGTCACGGTCGGCGCGTCGTTCTTGCCGGTGATGACCACCGTGACGTCCTGGGTGACCGTCCCACCGTGGTGGTCGTCGACCGTCACGGTGTAGACCTGCGTGATGGTCTGACCTTCGGCCAGCGACTGCAGCACCGGATCGTCGTCGTCGAGCGTGAAGGTCCAGCCCACCGAGCCGCGGGAGCTGGCGCCGGGACTCTCGACCACCGGATCGAGCGCGAACGTGCCGATATGCGACGTGCCGTCGGTGAAGCCGGGCAGATGCGCGCTCGAAACCGTCGACTTCAGCGAGAAACTCGCGGTGTGCGTATCGGTGAGATCAGGGTCATTGAAGGCAATGGTGCCGTTGGCCGCGAGTGTGGCCGAATCATCTTCGGTCACCGCACCGGCCGGATTGGTGTCGTCTCCGACGATCGTCGGCACGTCGTTGGTGCCCTCGACGTTGACGTCCGCGCCGTTGATGGACACCGTGATCGGCGTGCTGACGACACCGCCATGCCCGTCGTCGACCTGCACGACGTAGTTGAGGGTCAGCGTCTCGCCTTCGGCGAGGAAGTCGAACAGATGGTCGGGAACGCTGTAGGTCCAGGTGGCCGAGCCGTTGTTGCCGTTCCCCGCGCCCTGCACCACCGTCAACGGCACCTCGACGGCGGCGATCGCCGCGAGCTGCTGCGGCGTCAGCGTCGACGTGATGTCGTGGCCCTGCGCGTCGAGATATTTGAACGGATGGGTGGACGAGAGTGCCGCGCTCACGATCGGCCGGTCGGTCAGATCGACGTCGGTGAAGGTGACCGTGCCGGTGATGGTGTCGAGCGCCTCGTTGCCGGTGCCGACTTTCTCGATGACGGTGCCGCCCGCCGTCGCGACCGTGGGCTTGTCGTTGGTGCCCGTGACCGTGATGGTGATCGGGATGAACTTGCTCTCGGGGTTGACGGCGAAATTGGTGTCGACCCGGACCATATAGGTCAGCGTCAGCGTTTCGCCGGCCGCGAGGAAATCGAAGACGTTGTCCGGGATCGTGTAGGTCCAGACCGCCGAGCCGTTGTTCTCGTTGCCGGCGTCGGGTACGACGCCGATCTGGATCTGCGTCGCCGCGATATCCTGCTTCTGCAGTGCGGAGAGCGAGCCGGTGACGTCGTGCTGGCCGGCATCCTTGTAGACGTAGTTCGGCGCATCAGCGAGGCTGATGCTCACCGTCGGCCGGTCGCCGAGGTTTTGATCGACGAATCTGATCAAGCCGGAAATCGTGTCGCTATGCGTGTCGCCGGTCGTGTCGGCGCGCTCCGTCAACGCGAACGCCGTCTTCACGTTGCCGCTGGCGTCGAAGCTCTGCGCGATCGGCTGGCCGGGGATGCGCGTGGACGACGGTGGGGGCGTGTTGGGCGTCTCAGATCCTTGCGGATTAAGGTTGACGTAGGTTGCGGTCGCGACGGCGCCGGAGCCCGACTTGAACACCACGTCCGTGCTCATCGGCGTGAGCGTGTCGGTGAAGTTCGTGGTCAGCTTGGTGTTGGTGTTGTTGTCGGTGAACTTCAGCGTGAACACGTCCGTGATCAGCTTCTGAATGTCCGGCGACATCAGCGCATTGGAGATCGAGACGTTGCCGCCGCTGATCTGGATCATCTGGCCGGCCTGATTGACCGTCGCGATCGGCAGCAGCGTGATCTTGTCGAACAGGATGTAGGAGCCCGTCGTGCCGTTCGGCTCGACCAGGACCTGGAAGTTCGCCTGCGGCTGCGGATCGCCGCCGCCGGGGGGAACCACGAAATTGATCTGGGTGAGCACGGCGGTGCCGCGGATACCCATGGTGGCGACCGGCGTGTCGATCTTCATGTCGCCATGCTTGGCGGTCTCGCCGGCGACGAAGGTGATGGTGCCGGCGACGAGGCTCAGCAGCGAGGAATTGCTCGACCCGTTGGGGTCGTAGACCATCTCGTTCAGGACCATCCGCGCATTGGAGGACAGGCCGAACACGGTGCCGTCGATGAAGGTGATGCCGAGGGTCGAATCCGCGCCGGTCGAGACCACGTCGCCCTTCTCGACATTGTCGCCGTTGTTCAGGATGACCGAGACGCCGTTGCGGACGGCGGTCGCGCTGCCCACGAGCTTGGTGACGTGGCCGATGACCTGGGCCGCAGTGGCGCCGGGCGCGGCTTGCGCAACCTGCACATGGCCCGTGAGCGCGTTGACGATGTCGCCGGTGAGATGGGCGCCGTCGGGCGAGGCGAGCGCCGCGCGCTTGTCGCCCCGGAAATAATCGTGAACGACGAACTCGTGCCCCTCGTGGGACAGCACGAGATCGAGACCGGTGCGCTTGAATTCGCCGTTGAAGATCAGGTTGGGGTCGGGGACGACGAACGCGCCCTCAGGCACGTGACCATGTGCCTTCGCCGTAAAGGAATCGACATGGGCGTCGGCGGGCGAGCGGGAACCCAGGCCGTCCAAGGAAATCGCGCCGTCAAATTGGCCAGCGTAATTCAACCGGGCACCGTAAAAGGGTTAAAATTTAAGTAAGTATCGACCGCCTAAGCTTGCATAGCATTAGCAAGTCCTTAGGGATACCATCTATTGCTTGTGTGATTTCGCATCACTTGGCCCAAGGAGGCCATGCGGCTGGGCACCGCTAGAGAGAAGCGAAAGTAATCCATCAAATATTCGGAAGTCGAATTCGACCTGATTCCACGCATTTCCAGTCATCCAAAGTAACTTTCCGTATAGTCACGGAGCAGGTACTTGCGTCATCTTTCCTTCGCGAGGTCCCGCGGCATCCTGCGGCAAATACGGAGTTAAATCTGTGACCCAACTAACAGAACCCCATGAAATAGGGGGTCGTTAGCCATGGCATCCAGATTCGGCACTCCCCACAACTTGTGCCTGTAATTGGTTCCATTTCGCGGCAAGAGGACACCTCCTAGCCCGCGAATCGTAAAATTTTACGCAATTTGAGCAGGGGGGTTTCAGCCTGTTCCCCGGTTTTTGGGCCCCCGGCCGGCGCATTAAGCAGAACAAAACGGCCAATCTCGCACTATCTCCGCGAAAGCAACAAAGCCCGGCACGCCGAGGTCGAGGGGGACCTGACGAAGCCTGGGAAGGGGATGTCAGATGGAGACCGCTGCTCGCTCGCGCGCCTGGCGCGCAATCCTTGTCCTGTGCGGACTGGTCCTGCTCGGATCGGCCGCCGAGCTTCGCGCCGGCACATTGTTGTCGCCGGGAGCCGGAATGCTCGTGCGTAAATCCGCCGAGCCGTTCGGCGTGTTCGCCTTCGCCATCTCGTCCGGCAGTCTCCAGCAGAAATGGTCGGACCTGAAGAGCAGGCTCGACGACGACATGGTGCAGCTCGCACTATGCGACGGCGACCGGGACAATTGCGCTTCGCCCGCGGCCCTGAAACTGCTTGGCATCGTCGACCAGGCCCGCGCCCGCGACGGCCGGGCGCGGCTCGGCGAGACCAACCGCGCCGTCAACCTCGCCATCCGGGCCGCCAATGACGGCATTGACGACGTCTGGAGCTCGCCGCTTGCGACCTTCGCCCGCGGCGCCGGCGACTGCGAGGACTACGCCATCGCCAAGCTGGCCGCGCTGCGGCTGGCAGGCATTGCAGCCGAAGACCTTCGTATCGTCGTGGTGCGCGACGTCAGGGCCGGCGAAGAGCATGCGGTTGCCGCAGCAAGGCTCGACGGCCATTGGCTGATGCTCGACAACCGCCGCATGACGATGGTCGAGGATGGCGCTGCGCGGAGCTACCAACCGCTGTTCACACTCTACCAGTCGGCCGTGATGAAGTATGTCGACGAGCCGGTGCAGGTCTCGGTGGCGGCCGCCGAGGCGCGTTGATTCCTTCGGGCGACATTCGCCACAAAGCCATTTCGCCGCGCGATCCCAGACGCTAGCATGGCGCCTTCCATGCGGGGGCGACTGGAATGCGGTTCATCGTGCTGTCTGTGCTTGCGCTGCTGGCGCTCGCCGCTCCCGCGTTCGCACAGTCCGCCCCCTCTCTCGCCGACCGGCTGCCGCTGTTTGCAAAGAACGACTGCCAGCAGATTCGCGACCCCGGCAATCAATTGTTCTGCGGTGATCCCACACTGGCCGCCGCCGCCGAGAAGCTGAGCACGGCCGTCGAGGCGCGCCTTGCCCGTCTGCCCGATCGCCTGCCCGCGATCGAGGAGAATGCGATCTGGATCCGCCAGCGCAATCTCAGCTGCGGCATCGTCGGCCAGACCGCGGTCCGCGCCGACGATTTCGATCGGGTGAAGGCATGCCTGCTCAAGGTGACCGAGGAGCGTGCGGCGATCGTGGGCGACCCTGATTTCGACTGCCTCGCGGCCAACACCGCAGCCGGCGCCCTGATCTGTGCGGACCCTGCGCTGGCGCAAGCCGAGACCGAGCTCAATGGCCAGGTGCGCGCTCTGATCGCCAAGCTGGACCCGACCGCAGCGCGCTTTGCCTTCGCCGAATATGGCAGGTGGACCCGAGAACGCGACCGCAAATGCAATCTCGTCGGCAAGGAGAACGTGCCGCTGCAGGAACTCGAATCCGCGGAAGATTGTCTCGCCGAGCATTTGAAGCGCAGGACCGACGAGATCCGTGCGGCAAAGGGAGACCCCAAAAAGGTGTTCGGCCGGCAGGTCGCGGCCCGCATCCCCGACACCGACGCGGTCGACTTCTGCGCGGCGCGAATCCATGCGGCCAATTCCTGCGGCAATTTCCTCCGCATCAACCGCGTCTACGCGCTCGACAGCCAGGTGACCGAGCGGGAGGCACAGGTCACCGGCGAGATCGAGATGGCCGTGCTGGCGCCTTTCACTGTGTGTAGCAAGGTCGCCTCCACCTGCACCGGCACCTGCTGGGACGCGAGGACCGGTCTTCCGCAGCCAGGCGCCGCCAACAAGGAGCGGGCGGCAGAAGCCTTCAACGTGACGCGGCGCCTGCGCATCCAGCGGACCTTCGCGTTCGTCAAAGCTGCCGACGGCTGGCGCTGCCGCGAGGACGAGCTGGCGCCGGTGAACTCAGGCACGGCAAGCGGGGGATCGTAGGGCGCTTACCCTCCCTTGGAGGGACCCCTGGAGGGGGAGGGTAAGAAAGCATCGTAGGGCAGAGATCCCCCACCCGGCTCCGCTTCGCGAAGCCACCCTCTCCCGCAAGGAGAGAGGGTGCACCGTTCGTGTCGCGAGAGCCGCCCTTCATCAGAACATCAGATTGTCCTTCACCAGCACCCAGCGGCCGCCCTTGACCTGCTGCACCTGGGTGATGGTGTTGGCGAGATGGTCGGTCTTGGAGAATTTGGTCGGCGGCGAGTTGAAGATGTCGAGGAATTTTTCGCCCGACTCCAGCGAGTCCAGCATCTTCTGGCCCGTGAGGTCCTTGCCGGCCTTGGTGGCGTAGAATGCGAACGTCATCATCGCATTGTAGCCGATGATCGCCTGGGTGTTGGCGTCGGTGCCGAACATCTTCTTGTAGTTCACGAGCCAATCCTTGACCTTGCCCTTCGCGGTGTCCTCGTAAGGAATCTCGAAGCCGCTCGCGGCGTAGAGGCCTTCGACGGCCTCCTTGCCGAGCATCGGCACTTCCATCACGTTGGTGGGCGTCGCGCCGAGGAAGGTGACGTCCCAGCCGAGCTTCTTGGCCTCCGTCATGGCGCCGATCGGCTCACGCAACACCGCTCCGAGCACGACGAGGTCGCAGCCGTCGGACTTCATCTTGGCGATCTGCGCGCTGAAATCGGAGGCGCCGCGCTTGTAGCTCGTGATCGAGGCCGGCTGCACCTTCATGGCGGTGAGCTGCTGGTTGAAGCCATCGAGCACGTTTTTGCCGTACTCGTCGTCCTGATGCATGATGCAGGGCTTCTTGAAGTTCTTCCACTCCATCATGTATTTCAGCGCCGCCCGCGTGCTCTCGACATAGGGCAGCAGATTGTTGAACTTGAGCCGCTCCTGCGGCTTGGCCGGATCGAACTTGAAGGTGAACTCGGCCGCCGTCAGCGGAAAGAGCTGAAGCACGCCGGCGTCGAGCAGGATGTCCTGCGCCGCGAGCACGGTGGGCGATCCCATCGCTCCGACCATCGCGAAGATCTTGTCGCGCTCGATCAGCTTCTGCGACGCCAGCACGGCCTTCTTCGGATCGTAGCCGCTGTCCTCGACCACCAGGCGGATCTTGCGGCCGTTGACGCCGCCCGCCGCGTTGATCTCCTCGACCGCCATCTTCATGCCGTTGGAGACCGGCACGCCCCAGCCCTTGATGGGACCTGAGAGATCCTGGTGAGTGCCGACGACGATCTCGCTTGCCGAGATGCCCTCGTTGGTGACCTTGGTTTGCGCCGCGGCCGGCAGACAGGTGAGCACCACGGCACTCACAGCAAGGCCGAACGCGTTGAACGATTTCGACATTGACGTCTCCTCTCCTAAAGGGCCCGTGTTACGCGGAGGGCGGGGGCCGTCGCTCCTTCGCTTTCTCAAATCCGACTTTTCTTTCTTGCGCATGCCCCTTCCCGGAAAACCGGTTCCCACTTTTCCGGGGCGTGCGCATGCGTCACGCCACGGCGCGCTGGCGATACATCGCTTCGATCTCGGCGGCATAGCGCTTGTTCACGAAGCCGCGTTTCAGCTTCATGGTCGGCGTCAGCTCCTCGTCCTCCGGCGTGAGCTGACGCTCGATCAGGTAGAACTTCTTGATGGTTTCGACGCGGGCGAAATTGCCGTTGACCTGTTCGATCTCGCGGCCGATCAGGTCCTGGATCTCCATGGCCCGGCACAGGCTGGCGTAATTGGTGAAGGGAATGTCGTGGTCCTGAGCGAACTTCTCGACGTTCTCCTGGTCGATCATGACGAGGCAAGTGAGATACGGCCGCTTGTCGCCGATCACGACGGCATCCGAGATGTAAGGCGAGAATTTGAGCTGGTTCTCGATCTCGGACGGCGTGATGTTCTTGCCGCCTGATGTGATGATGATGTCCTTCATCCGGTCGGTGATGCGGACGAAACCTTCATTGTCGATGGTGCCGACGTCGCCGGTGTGCAGCCAGCCGCGGGAATCGATGGTCTCGGCGGTCTTCTCCGGCTGATTCAGATAGCCCATGAACAGGAAGTCGCCCCTGATCAGAATCTCGCCCTCGGGCGACAGCGCGACCTCCCCCCAGGGCACGGCGGTGCCGACCGAGCCGAGCTTGACGCGCTCTGCCGGCATCATGGTGGCGACACCGCAATTCTCGGTCTGGCCGTACAGCTCGTGCATGTCGATGCCGAGCGCGAGATACCAGCGGATCAGCTCCGGCGCGATCGGCGCTGCGCCGGTGAAGGCGATGCGGCAGCGGTCGAGCCCCATCATGCGGCGGATGTTGCGGAATGCGACGCGATAGGCGACGCGGCTTGCGAGCCGCAGCGACAGCGGCGGCTTTTTGCCCTCGAGCCTGTAATCGACCGTGCGGTAGCCGATGTCGATGGCGCGGCGATAGACCCATTGCTGCAGCGGCGTCGCATCCTTCAGGGCGATGGTGATGGCGGAATAGAATTTTTCCCAGATCCGCGGCACCGCGAGGAAGATGGTCGGCTGCACTTCGCGCAGATTGTCCGGCACGGTCTCCGGGCTCTCGGCGAAATTCATCACGGAGCCGAGCGCGACCGAGATGTAATAGCCGCCGATGCGCTCGGCGACGTGGCAGAGCGGCAGGAAGATCAGGCGATCCTCGTCCTCCTGCGCCGGGATGAAGTCATTGGCGTGCCGCATCTGGTGCGTGACGCTGAGATTGGCGTGCATCGCGCCCTTGGGCGGGCCGGTGGTGCCGGAGGTATAGACGAGGATGGCGAGATCGCCGGCACTGCGGCTGTCGATCATCTCCTGCCACAGCGCCTCGCGGCCGACCATGTGATTGCGGCCGAGCGCGCGGAACTCGTCGAGCGACATCACCATATCGTCGGTGAAACCGCTGAGCCCCTCCATGTCGAACACGATGATCTTCTGCAGGCTCGGGCAGCGCCCGCGGCAGGCGAGGATCTTGTCGAGCTGCTCTTCGTCCTCCGCGAAGATGACTTTCGTTCTGGAATCGTTGACGAGATATTCGACCTGCGACGAGGCGTCGGTCGGATAGATGCCCGAGGAGACGCCGCCCGCGCAGAGGACGCCCATGTCGGCGTGAACCCATTCCGGGATGGCGTTGGCGATGATGGAGGCGACGTCGCCGGGCCGGAAGCCCGAGGCATGAAGCGCGTAGGCGATCTCCTTGGAGATCTCCAGCCATTCGCGCCAGCTGGTCGGCTGCCAGATCCCGAACTTCTTCTCGCGGATCGCCGGCCTGTCGCCCCGCGTCTCGGCGGCGCGCAAAAAGCTCTTTGCGATCGTATCAGCGACCGTCAGCACCGCCGTTCGGGCCATGCGCCTCTCCTCCCTGTCGCCTGCCTCCGCTGCCTGCCTTGCCGGCGGTCTAAATTTGCGGATGGCAGGCTCATCTTACTGCCAGCTTGTCCTCACCGCCACGTCTTCTTCTTTTTCCAGCGCCGCTCGCCTCGCGCACCCGCTTCCTTGGCGCCAAGGTAGAACTCCTGGATGTCCTGGGAATGCATCAAGCGGTCGCAGCTGTCGTTCATGACGATGCGGCCGATCTCGAGCACATAGCCGTAATGCGCGGTCTCCAGCGCCACCTTGGCATTCTGCTCGACCAGCAGGATCGACATGCCCTGCTCCTCGTTGACGCGCCGGATGATGGTGAAGATCTCCTTCACCAGCAGCGGCGAGAGGCCGAGCGAGGGCTCGTCGAGCAACAGCAGCGTCGGCCGGTTCATCAGTGCGCGTCCGATCGCGAGCATCTGCTGCTCGCCGCCCGAGAGCTGTCCGGCCGGCTGGTTGATGCGCTCCTTCAGGCGCGGGAAATAGCCGTAGACCCGCTCCAGATCGTCAGCGACGCCGTCGCGATCCTTGCGCGGATAGGCGCCCATCATCAGGTTCTCGCGCACGGAGAGGAACGGGAACACCTCGCGCCCCTCCGGCACATGGCTGAGGCCGAGCCGCACGATGCGGTCGGCCTCCATGCGCTGGATCGGCTTGCCCAGGAATTCGATCGAGCCCTTCTGCGGATCGAGAATGCCAGAGATCGTCTTCAGCACCGTGGTCTTGCCGGCGCCGTTCGCCCCCAGCAGCGTCACGATGCGGCCGCGCGGCACCTCCAGCGAAATGCCGCGGATCGCCATGATCGGCCCGTAATAGCTCTCGATGTTGGAGAGCTTGAGGATGACATCAGGCGTCACGGCAGCGTCCATGCGTCAGGCTCCCAGATACGCGGCGACGACATCAGGGTGCTGCTGCACCTCGGCGGGCGAGCCCATGGCGAGCACCCTTCCGTAGTTCAGCGCGATGACGCGATCGGAGACGCGGTTGACCAGCGACATGTCGTGCTCGACCATCAGCACGGTGATCCCCAGCTCGCTCTTCATGTCGCGGATCCAGAACGACATGTCGTCGGTCTCCTCGACATTGAGGCCGCTTGACGGCTCGTCGAGCAGGATCAACTTCGGCTCGGAGCACAGCGCGCGCGCCAGCTCGATCACCTTGCGCACGCCGTAAGGCAGGCCGGAAATCAGCTTGTCGCGATAGGGTTCGAGATCGAGGAATTCAATGACCTGCTCGACCCGGCGCCGGTGCACCTTCTCGTTGGCGCGCACGCTCGGCAGGAACAGCAGCTCTTGCCAGAGCTGCGTGGTCGAATGCCGATGGCGGCCGACCAGCAGGTTGGAGAGCACGGTGGCGTTCTCGAACAGCTCGATGTTCTGGAAAGTACGGGCGATGCCGAGCTTGGCGATGTCGTAGGGCGGCTCTTCCGTGATGTCCTGGTCCTCGAAGAAGATGCGGCCCGAGGTCGGCCGGTAGATCCGCGAGATCAGATTGAAAATCGAGCTCTTGCCCGCGCCGTTGGGACCGATGATCGACAGGATCTCGCCCTTCTCGACCGCGAAGGACACGGCATCAACGGCCTTGAGGCCCCCGAAATGCAACGACAGATTCTCGGCGCGGAAATAGCTCATCGGTTCCGCTCCGACTTCACGTAGATCTTCTGCCGCTTGAAGGTGGCGCGCTTGTAGAGCGGGAACAGCTGGAAGAAGAGCTTGATCTTGAGCCAGCGGCCGTAGAGCCCGAGCGGCTCGAACAGCACGAACAGCACGATGATGATGCCGTAGATCGCGCCCTTCAGGCCATTGAGCGAGGCAAAGGCGGCGACGTTCGACTTGATGCTTCCCGCGGCGGCCGGACCGGCGCCGAACGTCGCGGCGATGCCGGCGATCATGCCGGGCATGTCGTCTTTCAGATAGGTCAGGAACGGATCGATCATCACGATGAAGATCGCGCCCAGCACCGCGCCGTGCAGGCTGAAGGTGCCGCCGATCAGGATCACGATGATGAACTCGATCGAGAGCTGCAGCGTGAACATCTCCGGCGAGATGAAGGACAGCTTGTGCGCGAACAGGACGCCGGCAAAGCCGGTGATCGCCGCCGAGATCGCAAAGGACTTCACCTTGTAGAGCGCGACATTGACCCCCATGCTGCGCGCCGCCGTCTCGCTGTCTCGGATTGCGACGAAGGCGCGCCCTGTCGGCGAACGAAGCAGATTGAGCGTGCCGACGATGGTCAGCACCAGAACGGCCAAGCAGAGATAGTAGAAGGTCGGACTGTCGCGCGGCACGGTGACGCCGAGCAGCGACAGCGTCTTGACCCGCATGCCCTCGTTGCCGTTGGTGACGCTCTCCCAGCGCGCCAGGATCTCCTCGACGATCAGGGCAAAGGAGATGGTGGCAATGACGAGGTAGATGCCGGTCAGGCGCAGGGCGGGAAAGCCGACCATCGCGCCGATGATGCCGGTCAAGCCTCCGGCGGCGAGGAAGTAGACCGGGAACGGCACGTTGTATTTCTGCAAATAGGCCGCCGTGTAGGCCCCGATGGCGAGAAATGCAGCATGCCCAAGCGAGGCTTGGCCGGTGAAGCCGGTCAGGATCAGAAGCGCGACGCCTACGGTTGCATAGATGCAGACGAAGACGAGCTGGCTCATCAGATAGCTGGAGAGCATATAGGGCGCGATCAGCAGCACCGCGAGCAGGATGCCGTAGGAGACCAAATAGCCCGAATGCGGAAACAGCCTGATGTCGTCCTCATAGTCGGTCTTGAACAGGAAGCGCATGGCGTTCAGACCTTCTTGCGGACGTGATGGCCGAACAGGCCTTCGGGCTTCAGCAGCAGCACGGCGAGCAGCACGATGTAAGGTGCGACGTCCTTCCAGCCTTCGGGCAGGTAGAACCCTGCCATGCTCTCGATCACGCCGATCAGGACGCCGCCGACCACGGCGCCCGGGATCGAGCCGAAGCCGCCGAGCACGGCGGCGGGAAACGCCTTCAGGCCGAGCACGAGGCCGACATTGGAATGGATGAAAGTGATCGGCGCCAGCAGCACGCCGGCGCAGGTCGCGACCGCCGCGCTGATCGCCCAGACCACCGACACCACGCGCTTGACCGGAATGCCCATGTAATAGGCGGCGAGCATGTTCTCGGAGCTGGCGCGCATCGCGGTGCCGAGCGTGGTCTTGTTGAAGAACAGCCAGAGCAGCGTGCACAGGATCATCGTCGCCGCGATCACCGACAGCTTGTCATAGGCGAGCACCAGCGATCCGATCCGCAGCACGCCCTGGCTGAACGGCGTCTCGATCTTCAGATCGTCCGTACCCCAGATCATGCCGGCGATCGAGCGCAGGAAATAGCCGAGACCGATCGTCGCCATGATGATGGAGAATTGCGGATAGCCGAGGATCGGCCGTACCACCACGCGCTCGGCCAGCATGCCGAACAGCGCCATGGCCGCCACCGCACCGGCGAAGCCGATCCAGTAGTTCAGGCCCATCATGCCGATGAAGGTGAAGGCGAAGAAGCCGCCGAGCATCATCAGATCGCCCTGGGCGAAATTGACGACCTCGGTGGCCTTGTAGACGAGCACGAAGCCGAGCGCGATCAGGCCGTAGACGCAGCCGAGCGCAACACCGCTGACCAGCTGCTGAACGAAATCCAGCATCGCCGCGCTTCCTCCCGATGCAACGGCGCCTCTTTTGGCCGCCTTGCCGCATCTTGTGTCCAGTCGCTACGCAGTCGTTTCGCCGCGTTAGCTCCATTTGTCCGGAACCAATTCAGCCTGAACCGCTGAGCGCTGTCAACAAACGGTGACTTGCACGGTGACTTGCCTTTAGTCCAACCCGTATGCCGGAATTTGCTGCTGCGCGATTCACGGTGCCGAAACATCTTCAGGTCATGGTCGCGAGCGATGCAAAACCGGATGGTGTGGCCGTCATGAAGCCGGACAGCTCCGCGCTGGACGTTAAGGGGTTAACGAAGCGTTTTGACCGCCTGGCGGTCGACGGCCTCGATCTCACCATTCACGCCGGTGAATTCTACGCCCTGGTCGGCCCCAACGGCGCCGGCAAGACCACCACTTTGCGCATGGTTGCGGGCCTGCTGCGTCCCGACGCCGGTGCAGTCTCGATCTTCGGTATCGATGCGCTCCAGAGTCCCGTCGCCGCCAAGCAGGTGATGGCATGGGTCTCGGACGAGCCCATGATCTACGACAAGCTGACCCCGCTCGAATATCTCGAATTCGTCGCCGGCCTCTGGGGCATCGCGCCGTCGGTTTCGCAGCCCGTCGCGCAGGACCTGCTGGAGTCGCTCGGCCTCGCGCCGCATCGTCACGAACGCTGCGAGGGCTTTTCCAAGGGCATGCGCCAGAAAGTCGCGCTCGCAGGCGCGCTGGTGCACGATCCCCGCCTCATCATCCTCGACGAGCCGTTGACGGGGCTCGATGCGGTCTCCGCCCGCCATGTGAAGGGCCTGCTCAGCGAACGCGTCCGCGCCGGCTGCACCGTCATCATGACCACGCATATTCTCGAAGTGGCCGAACGGATGGCCGACCGCATCGGCGTGATCGCCTCGGGTCGCCTCGTCGCCGAGGGCACGCTGACCGAATTGCGCCAGCAAAACGGCCATGCCGACACCAGCCTGGAGGATCTCTTCATCGCGCTGGTGACGCTGCCGGAAGCGGCATGAGCTCGGCAACCGCGCTGTCCTGGTTCGCCCGCCACGAGCTCCGGCTCGCCTGGCGCGAATGGTTCGCCATGATGACCGGCGGGCGGCGCAAGCGGACGCGCGCCGCCATCATCGGCCTTCTCTGTTTCGCCGCTCTGCTGCACCTGCCGGCCTGGGCGGTGATCGGCCGTTTCGCCGATCTGCAACTGCCGCTCGACAAATCCTCGCTGATCGTGATCTCGGCGACGATCTTCCTGGCCTGGACCTTGATGCTGTCACAGGCAATCGAATCCGTGACGCGGGTGTTCTACGCCCGCGCCGATCTCGACCTGATCATGTCCTCGCCGGCGACACTGGCCAATCTGTTCTCCGTCCGCATCGCCTCGATCGCGCTGTCCGTCACCGCGATCGCAGTGCTGTTCTCGACGCCCTTCATCGACGTGCTCGTGATCGGCGGAGGGCCGCGCTGGCTCGCGGCGTTCGGCGTGGTGGTTGCGATGGGCCTGTCGGCCGCGGCGATCGCGATCGCCGTCACCATCCTGCTGTTTCGCCTGATCGGCCCGGCGCGGACGCGCCTGATCGCCCAGATCCTCGCCGCGATCATCGGCGCCGGCTTCGTGATCGCGCTCCAGGTCGCGGCGATCATGTCCTACGGCACGCTGTCGCGCTTCACCATCCTGACCTCGGGCAGCGTCGTCGCCTACGCGCCGGATGCCGACAGCATCTGGTGGTGGCCGGCGCGGGCGGTGATGGGCGACAGCAAGGCCCTGCTGCTGCTTCTGGCGCTCGCCCTGGTGCTGCTCGGAAGCGTCATGGCGATGTTCTCGCACCGCTTTGCCGACACCGCGATCGATGCCGCGGCCTATGGCAGCCCCGGCAGCAGGCGCGCGAAGGAGCGCCCGTTCCGCGGCGGGTCGCGGCAGCAGGCGCTGCGGCGCAAGGAGTTTTCGCTGCTCTGGCGCGATCCCTGGCTGATCTCGCAGACGCTGATGCAGCTGCTCTATCTGGTGCCACCGGCCTTGCTGCTCTGGCGCAATTTTGCCGACAGCTCCGCGGCGCTGACACTGATCACGCCCGTGATCGTGATGGCGGCCGGACAGCTTGCCGGCGGACTTGCCTGGCTGACGATCTCGGGCGAGGACGCCCCCGATTTGGTCGCGACCGCGCCGCTGACGCCGTCCGGCGTCATCCGCGCCAAGATCGAGGTGGTGCTGATCGCGATCACCGTCATCTTCTGCCCGCTGGTTGCGACACTCGCTATCGCCTCACCTTACCAGGCCGCGGTCAGCGCCGCCGCGATCATCATCAGCGCGGCCTCGGCGACCGCGATCCAGCTCTGGTTCCGGGTCCAAGCCCGGCGCAGCCAATTCCGCCGCCGCCAGACCTCGTCGCGGCTGGCGACCTTCGCCGAAGCTTTCTCCTCGATCGGCTGGGCCGCCAGCGCCGCGCTGCTGCTCGCGCTGCCGATCGCCGGCCTCATCTGCGGACTGATCACCGCAGGTCTCGTCGCGATCACCTGGAAGTTCAGCCCAAAACGCGAGCAATAGGTGCGACACTGACGCGTTGTTGATCCCACCCCATTGGCGAGACGCTGCATTGCACGCTAGACTTCGCCGTGAAGTCATCGGGGACGGATCCATGCGGCGACTGGTTTCGGCGGCTCTGGCGCTGTTCGGCGCATTTCTGACCCCTACCCTCGCCCAGCAGCCCCAGCGCAGCGAATGCCTGGCGATGGCCAACGCGACACCGCGCGCCGTGCCCGTTGCATTCCGGCAGGCGGCGACCGCGGCGGAGGTCGAGATCACCTATGCCGGCCACTCCACCTATTTCATCGACACGCCCGGCGGCCTGCGCATTGCGACCGATTACAGCGGCGCCTATCAGGTGGGACGGCTCCCCGACGTCGTGACCATGAACCGGGCCCACAGCACGCACTACTCGCTGTTTCCCGACAAAGGCATTCCCCACGTGCTGCACGGCTGGAGCGATGACGGCAAGCCGGCGATCGTGTCGAAGCGCATCAGTGACACCTTCATCCGCAACGTCACCACCGACATCCGCCGCTATTTCGGCGACGATGCCGGCACCGACATGATCCGCGACGGCAATTCGATCTTCATCTTCGAGGTCGCCGGCCTCTGCATCGGCCATCTCGGCCACCTCCACCACAAGCTCGACGACAGCCATTTCGCCCAGATCGGGCGGCTCGATATCGTGATGGTGCCGATCGACGGCACCTACACCATGTCGCTGGGCGGCATTTCCGAGATCACCAAGCGCCTGCGCTCCTCGGTGGTGCTGCCGATGCACCGCTTCGCCACTCCGCTCGACGACTTCATGCAGCGGATCGGCCAGGAGTTCGAGATCGACCGGCGCACCGGACGGTCTTTCCGGATGTCGCGGGATGCACTGCCGTCGAAGCCGACGGTGATCATCCTCGACGGCGTCTGAGGCGCAATTTTCTCCAAGCCTTCTGCCGCCCTTCGGTGCTGTTCTCCTCGCCAGAGGAGATCGACATGACCGATTTTGCGAGATTGTTGCACGCCGATGGTCCGAATGCGGAACACGCCGCGGCGCTGCAGCTCTACGGCCGCTTCGTCGGCGACTGGGACGCCGAGATCACGGCGCATGGCCCCGACGGGACGAAACACATAGCGCCCGGCGAAATCCATTTCGGCTGGGTGCTGGAGGGCCGCGCCGTGCAGGATGTCTGGATCATCCCCCGGCCCGCAGGCGCGCCGGCCTTTCCGATCGCCGGCAATTGGTACGGCACGACGCTACGGGTCTACGATCCCACCATGTCCGCATGGCGGATCTGCTGGTTCGATCCCGCGCGCTGCGTGTTCCGCCAGCAGATCGGCCGTCCGCGCGGACAGGACATCGTGCAGGAGGGAACGACTGAGGTCGGCGAACTGACGCGCTGGAGCTTTACCGAGATCACCACCGATTCCTTCCATTGGCTCGGCGAGGCCAAGCCGCCCCCCGCGACCGATTGGCGGCTGACGGTCGACGTAAGGGCGAGGCGGCGGAAGGGCTGACCGAGGCACCGCTGTGCTCGCGAAGACGGGTGCGGTTGCGCAACGCGCGCAGCTGCAGGACGATATGAGGTGTTAGGCTCTCCTCACAAGAAACGCGAGGGAGCGAACGCCGATGGCTGCAAGCAGTGTGCCCGCCAATACGAGCGGGCTGTTCGTCGAGCCGCGCGAGGACTGGCTCGCGCTGCATCGGGAGGAGATCATCGATCCCTCGCGGCCGATCGTCGATCCCCATCATCATCTCTGGAATCGCGGGCACCGCTATCTGATCGAGGAGATGGCCGCCGACGTCGCCTCCGGCCACAACGTCATCGCCACCGTCTATGTCGACTGCCGCTCGATGTACCGCGCGCATGGGCCCGAGGCATTCCGGCCCGTCGGCGAGGTCGAGTTCGCCAACGGCGTCGCCGCGATGAGCGCCAGCGGCGGCTACGGCAAGGCCGCGATCTGCGCCGGCATTGTCAGCCACGCCAATCTGTTGCTAGGCGACACCGCAAAGGCGGTGCTGGAGGCCGAGATCGCGGCCGGCAACGGCCGCTTCCGCGGCATCCGGCATTCCTCGGCCTGGGATGAGGATCCCGTCGTCGCCGGCATGTATGCGAACCGGCCGAAGGGCTTGTTGCAGGACACGGCCTTCCGCAAGGGATTTGCCTGCCTCGCCCCGCTGAACCTCAGCTTCGATGCCTGGCTGTTCCATCCGCAGATCGGCGAACTGACCGAGTTGGCGCGCGCCTTCCCCGACACCAGGATCGTGCTCGATCATTGCGGCGGCCCGGCCGGAACCGGCCGCTTCGCAGGAAAGCGCGAGGAGGTGTTTGCGCAATGGCGCGCCTCGATCCGTGACATCGCGACATGCGAGAACGTGGTGGTGAAGCTCGGCGGGCTCGCGATGTGCCTGCTTGGCTATGACTTCCATTTGCGCGAGAGACCGCCGACATCGGAAGAGCTTGCCGCGGCGTGGCGGCCCTATGTCGAGACCTGCATCGAGGCGTTCGGCGCCAGGCGCGCGATGTTCGAAAGCAATTTCCCGCCCGACAAGGGCCAGTGCAGCTACCAGGTGATCTTCAACGCCTTCAAACGGATCGCCGCGCCGCTGAGCGAGGCCGAGAAGACGGCCCTGTTCTCGCAGACCGCAACCGATGTCTACCGGCTCGAGCTGCCGTCATGACGAGAAGAGGGGCCGGGATGTGATCCCGACCCCTCTTCGTCGTGGCCGCTGGGAAGCGTCCTTGAAACCTTATGTGAGCTCTAGCCGGCGCCCATCAGCGATGCCGGACGGCGCTCGCCGGTCAAGGCGAAGGTCTTCTTGAGCTTGTTCACGACCCGGATCAGGAAGCCGATCATCACGGGATTGGTCTTGCGGCAGAAGGCAATCTTCTTGACGTAGCCTTCGACATGCCATTTGGCATGCGCGCCGTCGCGGAAGAAAATGACGTCGCCGGGGCCGTAACGCTTCGGCGGCATGCCGTCGCTTTCGAGCACGATCGATCCTTCCATGATCATGATCGTCTCGTCGATATCGTAGTACCAGTTGAAGCGGCCTTCGGTGCAGTGCCAGATGATGGTCGAGGCGGTGCCGTCGGCGCTGGTGGACAGGATGTGCGAGCGAGATACCGGGTTGCCCTCGATGATCCAGGACGGCTCGATCGGCCGCAACTCGAGGTCCACATTGCAACTACCGATTTCAATCAATGAACGCGACATCTTCTTCCCCAGGCGATATAATAAGTATGGCCGGGTCTCGGCCCGGATTGTTTCGAATGATGTTGGAACGCTAGTCACCGGTTTTTAATTCTTTCTTACGCAGGCCTCGAAAATCAGCCGGAAGTTGCAGGCGCAACGCGGTTAACGTCGCGATTTCCCTGCAAAATCGCGCACATGAACCCATCCTTTTTGGGGTGCGACAAAGTGCGCGGAAGCACCAAAACGGAGCCATGCCGATGCCCCTCACGCCCGAGGTTGTGACAGCCAATCGCACGGTCGTCGCCCGGCTCGCCAGTCTCGGCGTCTCCTTCGTGCCGGACGAGGAGCCCTGGTTCACCGTCGACGGCGTCGAAAACCCCCGGCAGATCGGCAGTGACGGCTCCGGCGGCGCCTTCGTGCTGATGCCGCCGCAGAATGTGCTTTACGTGTCATCGGAGGGACGCGCGGGAATGATCGCCGACACTTTCGAGGCGTTCATCCAGCTCGTCGTCGCCCGCCCCTATTGGCTCGACATCCTCAAATTTTCCGGGGGCGGCGACCTCCTGGAGATGCGTCGCGCGGCGGAGGCGCTGGAGGCAACGCTCGACGACGAGGACGAGATCAACCAGACCCGCGAGGAGATCCGCAAGAGCCTCGACCTGGGTGAAGCGGACGATCCGGTCGCCGCGCTCTACGAGGCGATCGCGGCTTCCGACGCCATCGTACGGGCCACCGACGGCAGCCCGTTCACGACACTGTTCAATCGCTTCAGCATCGACAACAATCCAATGCTGCGCAACGCGGCGGCGTGAGCCGTTCGGCAGGAACCGAGCGCGCGTTACTTCGCCCACTCGCCCTTGCGGAACACCGGCACCTTGCTGCCGTCGGGCAGGATGCCGTCGATATCGGTCTCGGCCGAGCCGATCATCCAGTCGATATGGATCAGGCTCTGGTTGCCGCCCTGCGCCGCGATCTGCTGCGGCGTGAGCTGGGCGCCATTGATGAAACACTTCGAATAGCACTGGCCGAGCGCGATGTGAGACGCCGCGTTCTCGTCGAACAGCGTGTTGTAGAACAACAGCCCGCTTTGCGAGATCGGCGAAGAATGCGGCACCAGCGCGACTTCGCCCAGCCGGCGCGCGCCCTCGTCGGTGTCGAGCACCTTGTTCAGCACCTCCGCGCCGCGCGAGGCCTTGGCATCGACGATCTTGCCGTCCTCGAAGCGCACGGCGATGTTGTCGATCAGCGTGCCCTGGTAGGACAGCGGTTTCGAACTCACGACATGGCCGTAGACGCGGCGGCAATGCGGCGTGGTGAAAACCTCTTCGGTCGGGATGTTGGCATTGCAGCTGATGCCGTTCTTGGCGGACGAGGCGCCGCCTTCCCATTCATGGCCGTCGGCAAGGCCGATGGTGAGGTCGACGCCGGGTCCGTTGTATTGGAGTGCGCGGAAGCGCTGGCCGTTAAGCCAGTTGGTGCGCTCGCGCAGCACCGCATTGTGGCTCGCCCAATTGCCGATCGCATCCTCACGATCGACGCGCGAGGCCGCGAAGATCGCATCCGCGAGCTTGCCGACCGCAACGTCCTCGGGATCGTCAGGGAATACCTGCTTGGCCCAGGACGGGCTCGGATAGGCGATGATGTTCCAGTTGGTGTCGAAATTGACGATCTTTTCCAGGGCGGGCTGATAAGCCATCGAGTTCGCCTTGCTGGCGCGCGCCACCTTGGAAGGATCTTCGCCCGACAGCAGCATCGGATTGTCGCCGACGATCGCGAGCCGCGCGGTGTTGTCCGAGAACGCCTTGGCCATGCCCTCGTAGAGCCAGTTGGCGGCGCGATCGAAACTGTTGTCGTGGCCATGGCGATAGCGCGCCAGCGTCATCTCCTCGTCCGACAGGATCGGCGTCACGATACCGGCGCCGGCCTTGTAGGCGTGCACGGCGATCCGACGCACCAGCGGCAGCGCGATCGCGGGCGCCGTCAGAAGCAGATCCTGTCCCGGCCGCAAGCCCAGGCCCACCTTCACCGCGACTTCGGCCAGCCGGTCGAGCTTGACGGGATCGATGGGAGTGGTGGAATTGCGGTGATCAATCATGCCGGGCCCTCTGCCGAAAGTCTCTCGTTCAATCTAAGTCTAGCATCGCAAGGCGCAAGTGTGCGAGCACCTTGCGGCACGGGGAAGATACGCAGTTTTGCGCATTTTGGTTTTCAACGCGTTGCCGATTTCAGCACCCGGTCAACCATGGCGGGCGCGAGCCCGAGGTAATTTTTCGGTGAGGTCAGCGCCTCGATTGTGGCACGATCGATGCGGCTCGTGATCCGCGTGTCCGCGGACAGCGCATCGGCCAGGCTCATGCCCTTCTCGTTGGCCTGACGGCAGGCGTCGTAAACCACGTCGTGGGCCTCCTGCCGGCCGAGCTGCGGCGCGAGCCCCATCATGACCGCTTCGGCCACGATCAGGCCACGGCTGATGGCGAGATTGTCGCTCATCTTCGCCTCGTCCACGATGAGACCCGCGAGCGCAAACTTCGCCTGGTGCAGCGCGCCGGCAGTCAGCACGAAGCTTTCGGGGATCGCCATCCATTCGGCGTGCCAGGGACCCGTGGCGCGCTCGAAATCCTGCACCATCGCATCCAGCATCAGGCCGGCATGCTGGCGCACCGCCTTGGACGCCGCAAGCATCAGTTCCGATGAGATCGGGTTGCGCTTCTGCGGCATGGTCGAGGAGGCGCCGCGTCCCTTGACGAACGGCTCGTAAATCTCGGCGAACTCGGTCGAGGCCATGATCATGATGTCGAGGGCGATCTTGCCGAGCGAGCCGGTGACGAGGGCGAGGAAGTTCACGGCTTCCGCAAATCCGTCGCGCGCGACGTGCCAGGTCGAGGCGGGAACGCCGAGCTTCAGCTCGGCGCACAGCGCCTCCTGCACCTCGAACCCCTTGTCGCCGAGCGAGGCCAGCGTCCCGGCCGCGCCGGCGAACTGGCCGACCAGCACCCGCGGCTTCAGCTGCGCCAGCCGCTCGGTATGGCGATCGAACATGGCGAGCCAGATCGCGGTCTTGTAGCCGAAGGTGACCGGCAGCGCCTGCTGCAGGTGGGTGCGGCCCGCCATCGGCGTGTCGCGATATCGCTTGGAAAGATCGGCGAGGATCCTGCGCAGCTCGGCGATGTCGCGTTCGACGATCTCCAGCGCAGCGCGGAGCTGCAGCACCACGGCGGTATCCATGATGTCCTGGGTCGTCGCGCCCCAATGCACGTAGCGGCCGGCCTCGCCGCATTGCTTCACCATCTGGTGCACCAAAGGAAGGATCGGATAGCCGACGATGTCCGTCTCCTGCCTGAGCAGATCGAAATCGAGCGCCGTCACGTCCGTCCGCGCCGCGATCGCCTCGGCCGCCTGCTGTGGGATCACGCCGCACTTCGCCTCCGCCCTCGCCAGCGCCACCTCGACCTCGGCATAGCGCGCGACCAGCGCGACGTCGGAGAACACCTCCCGCATCTCGGGCGTGCCGAAGGCGTCGCGGAACAGCATGGAATCGAGCACGGTGGTGGAGGCAGGGAAGGCGGGCATGGGGCGTTTCTTCGTGGCTGGTGTTTTTTCAGTGGGCGATAGCTTACGCAGACCGCATTGTCCGGGAAAGGACATTCACGATTGATCACTTCGCCATCCCAAAGGAGCGAGGCACGCGATGCGGGGCAGCGCAGGAGGAGCCTCGGGATGAACGCCTCATCGGCAATCGGCCCACAGAAACATTCCACCCGCGATTGTATTCCCTGCCCGAAGGCATGGCTGCCATCACCCCCTCGCGGTGAACCAAGCATGCCTGTCGGCAGACTCACGGTTTTCGACCCAAATTTCATTTTGTCGTTTTGCTTGCCTGTTTCGTCATGAGACCAGAGTTTTCGACGTGCAGTTTCTGTTCCGGGACCATCTTCTCGATACCGACAGGCGCGAGCTGAGCCGCGAACAGGTTCCAATTGCCGTGGAGCCGCAGGTTTTCGATCTCGTCGTCCACCTCATGCAGAACCGCGACCGGGTGGTCAGCAAGGACGAGTTGATCGACAAGATCTGGCACGGGCGCAGCGTCTCCGAATCCACTTTGACCAGCCGTATCAACGCGGCGCGCAAGGCGGTCGGCGACACCGGCGCCAGCCAGGCCCTGATCCGCACCATCGCCCGCAAGGGGTTTCGCTTCGTCGGCGACGTCGAGGCCAAAGACAGCACGATAGGGGACGCGATCGCGGCGGCTTCCGGCCGCACCGCATGGGTGCCGCGCGCGGCGCTCCCGCTTCCCGAGCGGCCTGCGATCGCGGTGCTGCCGTTCACCAATATGAGCGGCGAGGCCGGGCAGGATTATTTCTCCGACGGCATCAGCGAGGACATCATCACCGCGCTGTCGAAGCTGCGCTGGTTCTTCGTCGTCGCGCGCAACTCCTCCTTCGTCTACAAGGGCCGCGCCGTGCACCTCAGCGAGGTCGCGCGCGAGCTCGGCGTGCGCTACGTGGTGGAAGGCAGCGTGCGGCGGAGCGGTGAGCGGGTGCGCATCTCCGCTCAGCTCAACGACGTCTCGACCGGAAGCCATCTCTGGGCCGAGCGCTACGATCGCGAGCTTGCCGACATCTTCGCCGTCCAGGACGAGATCACCGAGGCGATCGTCGCCGCGATCGAGCCGCAGCTCTACGCCGCCGAAAGCTTTCGCGCCCAGCAGAAGCCGCCGGGGAGTCTGGACGCCTGGGACCTCGTGATGCGCGCATTATCCCATCACTGGCGCATCACGCGCGAGGACAACGCCGTTGCGCAAGCATTGCTGGAAAGGGCGGTCGCGATCGATCCCGCCTATGGCAAGGCGCTCGGCCTGTTCGCAACCAGTCACATCTTCGGCGCGCATATGGGCTGGGCCGACATGGAAGCGACGGTGCCTATCGCCGAACGCGCGGCCCTTGCCGCGGTGGAGGCTGATCGCGAGGACGCCTTCGCCCACCACGGCCTGGCCTACGCCTATCTGTTCCGCCGCCGCTTCGACGACGCGCTGGCCGAGTTCGAGCTGGCCTTGCGGCTCAATCCGAACTTCGCAATGGCACATGCCTTTTACGGCGTGACATTGTGCTACGCCGGACGATGGCAGGATGGCGATGCCGCCGCGCGCCGTGCGCTGCGGCTGAGCCCGCGCGACCCGCTGGCGGCGATCTATTGCGGGGTTGCGGCCTATGCCCGCTTCGTCGGCCGCGACTACGAGGGAGCCGTGCAGATGGCGCGGGAATCGATGCGGCAGCGCGGCGATTTCGTCGGCGCCCACCGCGTGCTGACGGCGGCGGCCGGGATGTCAGGAGACCCGGCACTCGCAGCTTCAGCCCTGGAAGGTCTGCGCCGCGCCCAGCCCGAGGTCTCACTCGCCTGGATCACGCGCGAACTGCCGATGCTGCGCGACGAGGATCGGTCGCACTATCTGGAAGGATTGCGGCGCGCAGGGTTGGCGTGACAGTGGCGCAACATGCGCGCGCGATCATCGACAGCTGAGCACTAGTCGTCGTCGTCCCCAAACAGCCTGATCTGCGGGAAGCCGCCGCGAGGCCGGCTGGCGTAATCGCGCGCATCGGAATCCTCGCGAACATTGCGCGCGACATCGTCCCAATCGGTGCGGTCACGCATGCCGCGCGGCTCGCGAGAATCGTAATGGCGACGTTCGGCCCAGCGCTCGCGACGCTCCATCCGGCGCCGTTCTGACGCGGCACGCTTCACGTCGGAATCCTTCGCCTTGGCAAAGGCATTGTCAGGTGACGATGTCGGATCGGCGGAGACCTGCTGCTCGGCGGGTTTTGCCGCCTTGGATAGCGCAGCGACCGCTGGCTTCGGCGGTTCCTTGAACTGTTCCTTGGACTGTTCCTTGGACTGTTCCTTGGACGGCTCGACCGCAGCCGCTTGCGAAGTCGGCGGTGCGGGCGGTTCAGCACTCGCCTGAGTGGGCTGCGTATCGGGCTTTGCTTCAGCCTGCGCGGGGGTCGCGACAATCGCGCCGAAGGCCTGCGTACCCGTGAGATAGTTGACGCGTTCCGAGGGCGCGTTGGTCGCGGCCGGCGCGCCGGCGGATTCGGCGCGCTGCGCCATCTTGCTGGTGTCCGGACCCTGTTTGGAAGCGACCGGATTCATGATGTTGCCGGCGACGATGCCACCGCCGAGACCAATGGCGATGGCCGCGATGATGGTTCCGGCACCGACGAAATAGGCAGTCGAGGCGCGCATTGATCCACTCCCTCTTTGGAGCGAGCAACGCACTTTGATTGCCAGATGTTCCTGATGCAGGAGCGGTTCCCGGAGGAAACCCCGCCTCAGATCTGCTGCGCGACCTTCTCGAGCCCGATGAGGCGGGCGAGCTTGCGCACTTCTTCCTTCTGATCGTCACGCAGCTGGAACAGCAGCGGCATGGCGGCCGACTTCAACTGCTGGACCTCGTCACAATTCGGATCGATCTGCGCACTGGGCGGCGCGTTCGGATTGGAGAGCTTGTTGGCCGAGATCTTGCGGACCACGTTGCGCAGGGCGGTCTCGACCGAAGGCCAGTAATATTCCTGCGACGAGGACAGCTTCAGGCGATCCCTGATGCCGGAGATCTGTGCGTCGGACAGCAAGGTATAATGTTTCTGCGGCTGCGGCTTGGCCACAACCTTCGGCTTGGCCGGAACTTCGACGGCGGGAACCTCAGCGGCGGCGGGCGCTTCGGACGCGGCCGGCGCGGCCTTCAACGGCTCCTTGGGCATCGGGAAATCGGCCGGCGTGGCGGCGGCAAAGGCCTGGCGCAGCGGCTCGGCCAGCACGGGCGCCTGCGAAAGCCTGTCGGCCGGCACCTGGACCGGCTCGATCGCGGCCGAAGCCAGGGCCAGGGTCGGGACCAGACGGTCGGCCTTGGCCGCGCGATTGGTTGCAAGGGGCTTGGCTGGAGGCGTCTGCGAGATCATCTCTTCGCTGACGCTGGGCACGCTGTCGCGGCCGAGAATAGCGGTGGTGGCAGCGCCGAGGACGAGGAAGCAGGTCAGCACGACGATGGTGATGGCTTTGGACAAACGTCTCTCCGGGAACCGCCGCTTCACGAGTTTGTTAACGTTGCCCGTGAAAAGGGAACGAATTAAGGCTTGAGTGTGCCTTCGTTGCGACAATCGGCATGTCTGCAGCGACACATCGCGCAAAAGCCAAGGAAATCAGGCAGCTGCGGACAGATCGTAGGCGTCCTGGATATCGGCGACGATTTCCGAGGCTTCCCAGACCGCGCGGGGCTCGACCGATTGCAGGGTCACCGTCCAGTTGCCGCCCCGGCGGGTGCGGGGGACGCTGACGATGTCGAAGCGGACATTGCGGCAGAGCGGATGACGGGCCAGCGCGTGGGCGACACGAACGCGGATTTCGTCCAGCGTCGCGGCGGTCTTGCTGTTGAGATAATCGAAATCCATCGCCTGTCCCTCTCGTCCTGATTGGCGGCCGTGAGGGGATTGTTGGCGGGCCTTGGTTAATCCGCCGTTAAATAAGGCATGTCGCGCGCGCGTTCGATTAACTGTGATCGGAATGGCAACTCGCGCCGTCCCGCAATTCTACGGGGAAGGGCGCGCCCTCGCCGCCCGGTATTCGGCTGCCGTTCGCGCGACGAGATCGCCGACGGCGAGCACCTCGGTGACCCCGGAGGTGGAATGTCCGCCGCTCCAGATATCGCGCCAGCGCTTCGGCCGGCTTTCGCGCGCGGCGATGTCGATATCCTCGGCGATATCGATCGCGCCACGCGTCGGCAGATTGTCGGGATCAAGCCCGGCCGCCACGATCGACGGCCGCAGCATGCTGGTCTGCAGGCCCGTGAACGCGGTGGTGAGCAGAATATCGTCGGCGCTGCTCTCGACCAGCATCTGCTTGTATCGATCGTCCGCCATGCTCTCGCGCGTCGCGATGAACTTGGTGCCCATATAGGCGAGATCGCAGCCGAGCAGTTCGGCCGCATGCAGCGCATGGCCATCGCTGATGCCGCCCGCGAGCACGACGATGCCGTCGTAGAACGCGCGCACCGCGCGGACGAAGGCGAACGGATTGAGCCAGCCGGTCTGTCCGCCCGCTCCCGCGGTGAGCAGCACCAGCCCGTCGGCGCCCGCTGCTGCGGCACGTTCGGCATGCCGGATGGAGGCGACGTCCGCCAGCACCAGCGCGCCTGCATCATGCAGCGGCTTCAACACCGGCGCCGGGGAGCCCACTGAGGTGATGACGATGTCCGGCTTGTGCCGCAGTAGGACGGCAAGATCCTGCTCCAGCCGCACATTGGAGCGGTGCACGATCAGGTTCGGGCAGAGCGGCGCGGCCTTGCGGCCGGTCTGGTCTTCGTGCTGACGCAGCCGCGCCTCGATCGCGGTGAGCCATTCATCGAGCTGGTCCGTGCTGCGACAATTCGCGGTGGGGAAGCTGCCGATCACCCCGCTCCGGCAGGAAGCGACCATGAGCTCGACGCCCGACACCAGGAACATCGGAGCTGCGATCAGCGGCAGGGCGAGACGATCACCGAAGCGTTGCAGTCGATCTGATGTCACGCCAATCTCCTCGTCACGCAGCTTCCCTCGTGCGGGCTTTGTGGTTTTCTCCCGCAGTCTCTGTGCTAGCGTCATCGGCAACATTGGCACGCCAGAAGCCGGTGACAAAGCAACGAGGAAACATATGTCCGATCCGCTTCACGCATCGTCCCCGACTTGCGCGCAGACGCTACGGGCGCTGTCGCGCTATCCAGGCCGCACCGCTTTCGCATGGCCCGGGGGATCGCTGAGCTATCAAGGCACGATCGACCTGATCGGACGCATCCAGGGCGTGTTCATGCGGCTCGGATTGCAGCCGGGCGCGCGCGTCGCCTTCCTCACCGCGAACCGCGCCGACACCTGGTGCGCCGGCGTCGCAGCGCAATTGTCGCGCCTCTGCATCACCTGGCTGCATCCGTTGGGATCGCTGGAAGACCAGCTCTTCCAGCTCGAGGACTCCGAGGCGGAGATGCTCGTGGTCGATGCGGCCGCCTTCCGCGACCGCGGCGGCGAGCTCTCCGCGAAAGCAAGCCGGCTGAAAGCGGTCTTCACCATGGGGCCGGCCGGCTATGGTGTCGATCTGCTCGCAACCATCGACAGCGCGGGCCACGCCAGCGCGCAGAACCTTGCCGGCTCCGATGATCTCTCCACGCTGAACTACACGGGCGGCACGACAGGCAAATCCAAGGGCGCGCTGCGCTATCACCGCGAGAATGCCGGAGCCGCCGCTGCGATCCTCGCCGATTTCGAGATCCCTGACGCGGCACGCTATCTCACGGTCGCCCCGATCAGCCATGTCGCCGGCACGAAGGTGCTGCCGACCCTGATGCGCGGCGGCACCGTGCACATGCTCAAGGGTTTCGATCCCGAGGCCGTGCTGGCCACGATCGCACGCGAGCGCATCAATTTCACGCTGTTCGTGCCGACCATGATCTATGTACTGCTCGATCATCCTGCGCTCAGCAAAACCGACCTGTCCTCGCTCGAGCTGGTGCTCTACGGGGCGTCGGCGATGTCGCCGAGCCGGCTGGTGGAGGGCCTCGAGCGCATCGGGCCGGTGTTCTCGCAGCTCTATGGCCAGACCGAATGCTACCCGGTCTCGGTGCTGCGCAAGAAGGATCACGATCCCAAGACGCCCGAGCTGTTCCTGTCCTGCGGCTTCCCGATCGCGGCCTGCGAGGTCAGGATCCTCGACGACAGCGACCAGGAGGTGGAGACGGGCGAGGCCGGCGAGATCTGCGTACGCGCGCCGCATGTGATGGCGGAGTACTGGAAGCGGCCGGACATCACCGCCGAGACGCTGAAGAATGGTTGGGTTCACACCGGCGACATCGCGCGCCGGGACGAGCGCGGCTACATGTTCATCCTCGACCGCAAGAAGGACATGATCGTCTCCGGCGGCTTCAACATCTTCCCGCGCGAGGTCGAGGACGTGCTGTCGCAACACGCCGATGTCGCCATGGTCGCGGTCGTCGGCATCCCCGACGAGAAATGGGGCGAGGCCGTCACCGCCATCGTCGTGCCGCGCGAGGGCGCAAGGCCCGATCCGGACGAGCTGATCAACATGGTCAGGACCCGGAAGGGCTCCGCCCATGCGCCCAAGCAGATCCAGTTCGTCAAGCAGCTACCGATGACCGGCGTCGGCAAGGTCGACAAGAAGGTGCTGCGGGCGGGTTTCTGGAGCGGTCGGGACCGCATGGTGGGGTAAATACCCCGGATTTCTACGGGGCCATTGTGGCCCCGGCACCACAACGTGCGACGGAGTGCATGCCGGCGAGCCCCGCGCGATTGCCGGCGAATCGGGGAATCACCTAGACCGCTGATGGGGCTGGGAAGCGGAGAGTAAGATGAGAGTCGCTTCCCTGGAAAGTGCAGTCGCCGCGGTCACGTTGATCACGGCTATCATCGTGGTGCTGTGGGAGATCAAGATCTTCTACGGAATGTGAACTGGCAGGATGCTCTGGTCGACACGACCGAACATCCCTTCCGCGGCGGCGGAAGCCTGCCGTTCCATCGGTCCGCGCACCCGCGAGCCTCCGCATATTCGACACAGCGACCACACAACAGCTGTCATCGCCCGCTCGACCGGGCGATCCAGTACGCCGAGACGGCTGCGATTGAATCGATGGGCCGCGGCGTACTGGATGCCCCGCTTTCGCGGAGCATGACAGAGAGAACGACGCACGGAGGTCGTGCGCCTCACCGCTTCTCGATCACCAGACTCTGCACCGCGCGGCCGAAATAGCCTTGCCGATCCGCCAGCCGCGACATCGCGAGGCCCGCGCCATCGGGACCGATCCAGGAGTCGCCGTCGAGCAAAATCCAATCGCCGACAGGCTGGCGCGCGAAGCTCACGGTGAGATCGGCATTGATGTAGGTCCAGGCGCGGAAATCGAGCGTCGAGGCGGTGCCGTTGGAGAAATCGGCGGCGACCACGGCGCGCATGGCCTGCGAGATCGCTTCGCCTTCGATCAGCGGATGATCGACACGAAACCAGATCGCGCCGGCACCGGCCTGACCAAAACGGCCACGCGCGGCGCGCATCGAAACCGATCGTACGAACGGGCTGGTGGCGGCGTGGCCGTCCTCGACCAGAGAGTCTTCAGGCGACGGCAAGGTGACCGGTGGCTGCTCGACCTCGGCGGGCAGGGTCAGCGCCTGACGCCTGATCTTGAGCACGGTGGCGCCGACGACCTGCACGCCATCAGCCAGCAGCTTGATCTCGCAGAGCTGAATCTTGCGGCCCTCACGCAAGACCTCGGTCTCGATCGTGAGCGGCGCCACCGGCACCGGCCGCATCAGATCGATGGTGACGCGCGCGATGTCCATCGGAGCAGGCGTCGGGATGCGCTCGGCCGCCCATGTCACCAGCGAGGCCGGCGCCGATCCGTGCTGCATGCGCCGGTCCCAGGGACCGGCGGCATCCGGGCTGGTGACGACGTTATTGCCGTCGACGCTGTAGATGGCGGTCATCACTCAACTCTCTGCTGGCTTTGAATGTCGGAGCTTAGCAAAAACTGTCGTCCCTGCGAACGCAGGGACCCATAACCCCAGGGAGAAGTTGTTGCGCGAGACTGAAAACCCCGAGTCTTCGCCAAACTCCTCCCTGTGGCTATGGGTCCCGGGTCTGCGCTAACGCTTGCCCGGGACGACGGTGGAGAGAGGCGGGACGACAGTGTTCTACAACGGCGGATCGATCGCTTCGTCATATTCCTTCTTGAAGCGCGCGATCAGCTCGGCTGCGGGAAGGACCTTGTCGATGCTGCCGATGCCCTGGCCCGAGCCCCAGATCTCCTTCCAGGCCTTCGGCTTGGCGCGTTCGCCGGAGGCGTCGGTGCCGAAATTCATCTTGGACGGATCGGACGTCGGAAGATTCTCCGGATCCATGCCGGCGGCCAGGATCGACGGCTTCAGATAGTTGCCGTGCACGCCGGTGAAGAGGTTGGAATAGACGATGTCGTCGGCCGTCGAACCCGCGATCATCTCCTTGTACTTCTCGATCGCGTTGGCCTCCTTGGTCGCGATGAAGGCCGAGCCGATATAGGCGAAGTCGGCGCCCAGGATGCGCGCGGCGCGGATCGCCTTGCCGTTGCCGATGGCGCCCGACAGCGCGATCGGACCGTCGAACCACTTCCGCGTCTCGGCGACGAAGGCGAGCGGTGAGATCGTGCCGGCATGGCCGCCCGCGCCGGCCGCGACCAGGATCAGGCCGTCGGCGCCCTTCTCGATCGCCTTGTGGGCGAATTTCTGGTTGATCACGTCGTGGAAGACGATGCCGCCCCAGCTGTGCACGGCCTGGTTCAGCTCCTCGCGCGCGCCGAGCGAGGAGATCACCATCGGCACCTTGTACTTGGCGCAGAGCTGCATGTCGTGGTCGAGCCGGTTGTTCGACTTGTGCACGATCTGGTTGACCGCGAACGGCGCCGACGGCTTGTCGGGATTGGCACGGTCATAGGCCGCGAGCTCCTCGGTGATCCGCGCCAGCCATTCGTCGAGCAGCTCCGGCGGCCGCGCATTCAGCGCCGGAAACGAGCCGACCACCCCCGCCTTGCACTGCGCGATCACGAGATCGGGCACCGAGATGATGAAGAGCGGCGAGCCGATCACGGGGATCGACAGGCGCCCTTTGAACAAGGCAGGCATGGACATTTCGGAACGATCCTCTGTTGGCCGGTCAATGGCAGGTTGGGCGCCATACCAACAAGGCAATCTTTCCACTGTCAAGTATTGCGTTTTGCCGCCGGGCTGAAGCGGTTGCCGCAATTCCAAGCAGCGGAATTCCGTTGCTGTCATTCCGGGGCGCGCCTCTTGGCGCGAGCCCGGAATCCATTTCGCTATTCGCGCTGAGGCCCGATGGATTCCGGGCTCGCGCTTCGCGCGCCCCGGAATGACGGGCGGTAGCTTACCCGATCAGATCCGGATTAATCAGCCGCTCGAACGAGAACATCTCGTCCCACTTCTCCTGCGTCAGCAGCTTGCGTTCGGTCACGACGATCTGGTGCAGCGACTTGCCGCTCTTGTAGCCCTCGCGCGCGATCTCGGCGCATTGCTTGTAGCCGAGCAGCGGCTTCAGCACGGTGACGATGCCGAGCGAGTTCAGCACCATGTTGCGGGTGTGCTCCTCGTTGGCGGTGATGCCAACGACGCAATTCTCGCGCAGGCTGTTGACCGCGCGCTCCATGGTGCGGATCGAGAAGAACAGCGCAAACGAGATCACCGGCTCCATCACGTTGAGCTGGAGCTGGCCGGCGGAAGCGGCCAGCGTCACCGTGGTGTCGAGCCCGATGACGAGGAAGCTGGTCTGGTTGACGACCTCGGGGATCACGGGATTGACCTTGCCCGGCATGATCGAGGAGCCCGGCTGCAGCTGCGGCAGGTTGATCTCGTTGAAGCCGGCGCGCGGGCCGGAGGCGAGCAGGCGGATGTCGTTGCAGATCTTCGTCAGCTTGCTCGCGGTGCGCTTCAGGACGCCCGAGAGCTGCACATAGGCGCCGGTGTCCGAGGTCGCCTCGACGAGATCGCCGGCGAGGATGAAGTCGACTCCGGTGAGCGCACTCAAATGCCGGACCGCGAGCTTGGGATAGCCGACCGCGGCCGTCACCGAGGTGCCGATCGCGGTGGCGCCGAGATTGATCTCCCGCAGCAGCGCCCGCGCTTCCGAGATGCGGTCGACCTCCTCGCCGATGGTGGTACCCCAGCCGCGGAATTCGGCACCTAACGACATCGGCACTGCGTCCTGCAGATGCGTGCGGCCCATCTTCAGCACGCGGTCGAACTCGCGGCCCTTGGTGAAGAAGGCTTCCTGGAGCTGCCGCAGCGCGGTCATGTAGCTCTCGAGCCGCAGGATCAGCGCAAGGCGAAAGGCGGTCGGGTAGGTGTCGTTGGTCGACTGGCCGTAATTGACGTGATCGTTGGGGCTGACGTGCTGGTAGTCGCCCTTGCCGAAGCCGAGCGACTCGAGCGCGAGATTGGCGATCACCTCGTTGGCGTTCATGTTGGTGGAGGTGCCGGCGCCGCCCTGGATGAAGTCGGTGACGAACTGGTCCATCATGTCGCCGGCGATGACGCGGTCGCAGCCGAGGATGATCGCGTCCGCGACCTTGGCGTCGATCGCCCCGAGGTCGCGATTGGCCATGGCGGCGGCTTTCTTGACGTAACCGAGCGCCTTCACGAAGTAAGGCTCCTGGTTCATCGGAATGCCGGTGATGTGGAAGTTCTCCTTCCCCCGGATGGTCTGGACGCCGTAGTAGATGTCGTCGGCGATCTCACGCTGTCCGAGGAAGTCCTGCTCCGTACGGCTCATGGGCGCTCCTTAGTTGCTTGCGCGCGGCGAGATCACGTCAGTTCTGGCACAGCGCGCTCGTCACGAAAGTGTCGGTGCGGCAGTCGTCCGGCTTGCGTTGCCGGCCCGGGATCAGGACCTTGGCCGAGCATTTCTCGGCGGAGTCGGCATTCAGGCTCTTGCCTTCCTTGTAGCCCTTGCTCTGGCAGAGCTGGTCGGCGGCCTGCTTGCAGTCGGGCGCGCCGTTCGACGAGGCCGGACAGGCCACCCGCCCCGACACCATGGTCGAGGGCTTGGCCAGCCGCGACAGGTCGTTCATGGTTTCGCTGAGGCTTTTGATCGGCGGCAGGATCGAGGGCAGCTTGTCAAACAGCTTGCCCATTTCATGGATCAGCCCGGGATTTTCCTCGTGCGCCGGCGGCGCCGAAGGAGCGGGTGTCGAGGGGGGCGGCGCGGCCTGCGGTCCCTGGTCCTGCAGGCCAAGGCTCGGAGGCGCGGATTGCGGCCAGGCCGTCCCGCCGGCAGCGAGCAGGAGCAGCAGCGCCGCTGACATCAGCGTCCCCTGCCACGCCGCCGGATTGCCGGATCGAACCATCATGATAGCAACCGTAACCGAAGCCGGCCCGGCGGCAAAGCCGCCTTGGGGTCTATTGATTGAGCATGATCTCCGCGCAAACGCGTTACGCGTTTGTCGCGAGGGAAAGCCGCTTCGCCCTTTGCGCTGGCGCGGCCCTCCGGGTCCGGATCAAGCTCTAGATCAGTTTGATGGCGATGACGAAGCCCAGCACCAGTGCCGCGGCACCGACCGCCACCACGAGACCGAGATGCTTCTCGATCTTGACGCGGATCCAGTCGCCGTAGCGGTTGAGCAGGATCGCGACAATGAAGAAGCGCCCGCCGCGCGCGACGACGGAGAACAGGACGAACAAAAGCAGATTGTAGCCGGCAAAGCCCGACGTGATGGTGACGAGCTTGTACGGGATCGGCGTCAGCCCCTTGAGCAGGATGATCACCGCGCCCCATTCGGCGTATTTGGCGCGGAAGCCGTCGACCTGATCACCGAGCCCGTAGAGCTGGATCAGCCAATGGCCCAGTGAGTCATAGAGCAGCGCGCCGATGGCGTAGCCGAGAACTCCGCCGAGCACCGAGGTCACGGTGCAGACGGCAGCATAGAGCCAGGCACGCTGCGGGCGCGCCAGGGACATCGGGATCAGCATCACATCCGGAGGGACCGGAAAGAAGGAGCTTTCGGCGAAAGACACGATGCCCATGATCCAGAGCGCGTAGGGCTTGTGGGCGGCGTCGATGCACCAGTCGTAGATACGTTTCAGCATGGCGCCGCGATGAAGCACCATGGGACGGATTTGTCCATCGCGAGTTTGTGACGTTCTAGTGGCGCTTCCGCGCGGCGCGGCCCTCGAGCGCGACGATTGGCCGCCTGGCGGCCACCCGCGGTGACGCGACCTTGGGCAGCTTCATCGACGATTTCGGCAGCTTTTCGGCAATGCCGAGCATGTCTTCCCGCCGGGTCATCTCGCGCCAGACGTCCTCGGGGCGCACGCCGGCGGAGGCCCACAGCACGGTGAGATTGTACAACAGGTCGGCGCTTTCGCGGATCACGGCGTCGGTGTCACCATTGACGGCATCGATCACGACCTCGATGGCCTCTTCGGCGAGCTTCTTTGCCATTTTGGAGGGCCCGCGTTGAAACAGCCGGGCCGTACGCGATGTTGCCGGATCAAGATCTCTGGCCGCGAGCACAGCCAGATATAGCCGCTCAAGCGAATCACTCATGGTATTCAAAACTACTCTAAACAAATGGCGAGCGTGTTAACGCACGGCAACAAAAGCAGAAAACAGGCCGCCGCGGCAAGCGCGACGGCCTGTTCAGGTTAAGGTCGGTCGCCCTGCTTAGTAGCAGGTCGAAATGTTACCCTGGCCGCCCTGGGCGGACTGGTAGGGACCGCCGCAGCGGTGGTACGGGCGCGGGCCGATATAGGAATCACCGCCGTAATAGACCGGACCGTCGTCATAGTAGACCGGGCCGCCGCCATAATAGGCGGGCGCGTCATAGGCGTAGGCGTCACGCGTGGCGGCGATCGCGAGGCCGGTGCCGATGGCGCCGGCGATGGCGGCGCCGGCAAAGGCCGCGCCACCTCCGCCATGCCAGTGGCGGCCACCAGCGTAGGAGGCAGTCGGGGCGACCGCGGTCAGTGCCAGCACGGCGGCAGTGGCGAGAACGGCCTTGCGGCCGGTGAACTTCGAAAAGCTGTCAAACATGTTCTGGACCCTCCTTGGGACCTCGAATGGTGCCTGCAGACAAGGCTCATGTCTTTCAAACACGCAGCCCCATGTTGGGTTCCCCAACCCCAACACAAGCTGAACGGGGTTGCGTAATCGTGACGCAACCGCCGCTCATCCTCCGTTCATGTTGGCATGGACAGACTGAACGCCAGCCGGCGCTGCGAGCGTCACCAAACCATAACAATGCGGGACCGGCGCAACCGATGTCGAAATTCAAGACGACGGCCCTTCGTTGCCTGCTGGCTCTCTCGATTTCGCTTGCAACGCTCGTCGCACGCGGTGTCAGCGCGGTCGAGACCGCTGCGCCGTCCTCCGTTGCGATTCACTTTACCTTTGACCGCCCGTTCGATGCGAGCATGGCGCCGTTTTTCCTTGCGGCGAAGGATGGCAGGTTCAGCACTGAGCGTCTGAACGTGACCTTCAGCAGCGCGACCGGATCGCCGGAGGCGCTCGCGCGCGTCGCCAAGGGCGACAGCGAGCTTGCACTCGTCGACATCAACGAGTTGATCCGGTTTCGCAACAAGGACGATGCGGCGCCGATCAAGGCGGTGTTCGTGCTGTTCAACCGCGCGCCCTACGCCATCGTCGCGCGCAAGAGCCGCGGCATCAATGCCTTGCCGGATCTCGATGGCAAGACTGTCGGCGTTGCCGACGGCGATCTGTCGATGCGGCTATGGCCTGCGCTGGCGCAACAAAACGGCATCGCGACATCGCATGTCAAATTCCACAAGATGAGCGCAGCCGTCCGCGAGCCGATCCTGTCCGCGGGACAGGTCGATGCCGTCGCGGGCTTCAGCTATCTCTCCGCGGTGAACCTGCGTGATCGCGGCGTGCCCGGAGCCGATCTCGTCGTGCTGCGTTATGCCGATTATGGCTGTGAGGCCTATGGCTTCGCCGTGGTGGCCAATGCCGCCTTCGCCGCAGCAAAGCCGGATGCCGTGAAGGGTTTCATCAGCGCCCTGATTGCCGGCATCGCCGCGACCGTCAAGGAGCCGGCACGGGCAGCGGACGAGGCCGCAAGCCGCATCGACGGGGGTGACCGCGACCTCGAGCTCGAACGCCTGCGCACCGTCCTCGCCGACAACGTCCTGACCGACGAGGTCAAGCGCAACGGTCTCGGCGGTATCGAGCCACTGCGCCTGGAGCGTTCGATCGACCAGGTCGCGCAGGACTTCAAATTCCGCAAGCGGCCGACCGCGAGCGACATCTTCGACGACCGGTTCCTGCCACCGGTCGCGGGCCGGCTGATCAACTGAGAAAAACTGACAGCTTCCGCTATATCTCGCGCGCGATCCCTGCTTAGAATACAGGCTCCGTCACCCGCCTGAGTTCGTCGCCCGCATGTCCATCTTCCGTCTCTATACCCGCGTTCTCGAGCTGCTCGGCAAGGAGGCGCGGCTGGGCTGGCTGCTCGCGGTCGCCAACCTCTTGCTGGCGGCTTCGCAATTCGCCGAGCCCGTGCTGTTCGGCCGGATCGTCGACGTGCTCTCCGGCAAGACGGTGGCCGGCTCGAATTCGGCCTGGCCGTTCCTCATCGCCTGGGTCGCGTTCGGGCTCTTCACCATCCTATGCAGCGCGCTCGTGGCCCTGCAGGCGGACCGGCTTTCGCACCGCCAGCGCCAGGCCGTGCTGACCGACTATTTCGAGCACATCCTGCAACTGCCGCTGACCTTCCACTCCGGCACCCATTCGGGCCGGCTGATGAAGGTGATGCTCAACGGCACCGACGCCCTGTGGCGGCTGTGGCTCGGCTTCTTCCGCGAGCACTTTGCCGCGATCCTCTCGGTCGTGGTGCTGCTGCCGCTGTCGCTCTACCTGAACTGGCGGCTCGCGATCCTCCTGTTCGTGCTCTGCATCGTCTTCACCGCGCTGACGACCTTCGTGGTGCGCAAGACCTTCGGCATGCAGATGGAGGTCGAGGAACACTACAGCGAGCTGTCCGCGCGCGCATCCGACGCCCTCGGCAACGTCGCGCTGGTGCAGAGCTTCGTGCGCGTCGAATCCGAGGTGAAGGGGCTGCGCTCCGTCGCCGACGATCTGCTGGCCGCGCAGATGCCGGTGCTGTCGTGGTGGGCGCTCGTCACCGTCATCACGCGGGCCTCCACCACCATCACGGTGCTCGCGATCTTCTCACTCGGCATCGCCCTGCACGACCAGGGGCTGACTTCAGTCGGCGAGATCGTGATGTTCGTGAGCTTCGCGACGATGCTGATCCAGAAGCTCGAGCAGGTCGTGAGCTTCATCAACAACGTGTTCATGGAAGCGCCGCGGCTGCGCGAGTTCTTCAATGTGCTCGACGCCGTGCCCGCGGTGCACGACCGGCCCGACGCGATCGATGCCGGCAGGCTGTCCGGCCTCGTCGAGTTCAACGACGTCACCTTCTCCTATGACGGCAAGCGGCCGGCGATCGAGGACCTCACCTTCACCGCGCTGCCCGGCCAGACCATCGCACTGGTCGGCCCGACCGGTGCCGGCAAATCGACCGCGATCGCGCTGCTGCATCGCGCCTTCGATCCGCAGTCCGGCTTCATCAAGATCGACGGCATGGACGTGCGCGGCGTGACGCTGACCTCGCTGCGGCGGAACATCGGCGTCGTATTCCAGGAAGCGCTGCTGTTCAACCGGTCGATCGCGGAGAATTTGCGCGTCGGCAAGCCGGATGCGACCGAGGCCGAGATGCGCAAGGCGGCGGAGCGCGCGCAGGCGCTCGAATTCATCGAGCGCAGCGGCGGGTTCGAGACCAATGCCGGCGAGCGCGGCCGTATGCTGTCCGGCGGCGAGCGGCAGCGCCTGTCGATCGCCCGCGCGCTGCTGAAGGACCCGCCGATCCTGATCCTCGACGAGGCGACCTCCGCGCTCGACGCCGTCACCGAGGCCAAGGTGAATGCCGCTCTCGACGAAGTGATGAAGGGCCGCACCACTTTCGTGATCGCCCATCGCCTCTCCACCATCCGCAATGCCACGCGGATCCTGGTGTTCGAGAACGGCCGCGTGATCGAAGGCGGAACCTTCGATGAACTCGTCGCCAAAGACGGCCATTTTGCCGAGCTTGCGAGGGCTCAGTTCATGGTGCAGGACAGCGCGCGGGCCAGCGTGACGGCGTCTGAGGCTGCCGCGACGGCTGCCAAATCCCCCTAGCAAGTCCCCACAACACCGTCGAAATTCGGCCTATTTCATTGCGGAATACCGCACCGAGCCCCCTATTCTCGACGCACCAGCCGGTATAGGTTTGCGGCGCCGCAAGCGGCGGCGCTGGATTTCAGAACCGACAATCAGATCACGAGAGCCGCCCGTATCAGGCGGGTCTCCAAGGACCGGAATCGGATAGTGCACGCCCTACGCCCGCTGCTTCGCAAATCCTTGTTCAACCTGTTCGCTGCGACGCTCGCCTGTGCCGCGCTGCTTGCGCCGCGCGCGGCGAGCGCCGAAGCGCTGCTGCTGATCGAGGCCGATAGCGGCAAGGTGTTGCAGGCCGATAATGCGACGGTTCCCTGGTATCCTGCCTCCGTCACCAAGATCATGACGGCCTATGTGACGCTGAAGGCGGTCAAGGACGGCCGGCTGACGCTGGACACGCTGCTCACGGTGTCGCCGACGGCCGCCTCGCAATCGCCCTCGAAGATGGGGTTCCGTCCGGGAACGCAGCTCACGGTCGACAACGCGCTGAAGATGATGATGGTCAAGTCGGCGAACGACATGGCCGTGGTGCTGGCCGAAGGCGTCGGCGGCTCGATCGACGGCTTCTCGGCGATGATGAACGATACCGCGCGAAAGCTCGGCATGACGCAGACCAGCTACGTCAATCCGAACGGCCTGCCCGCCGACGGCCAGATCACCTCGGCGCGCGACCTCGGCATCCTCGCGCGCTCGTTCCTGCGCGACCTGCCGGAATACGAATATTTCGTGCACATCCCGGCCATCCGCTTCGGCAAGCGCATCACCGGCAATTTCAACAAGCTGATCGGCCGTTATCCCGGCGCCGATGGCTTCAAGACCGGCTTCATCTGCGCATCTGGCTACAATCTCGTGGCGTCGGCCACGCGCAACGGCCGCCGGCTGATCGCGGTGGTGCTCGGCTCCACTTCCGGCACGGCGCGCGCGGTGAAGGCGGCGCAGCTGCTGGAGCGCGGCTTCAGCCAGGATAATCTGACGTGGCTGCGCCCTTCGCTCGGCACGGTCGAGAACCTCGTGCCGGTCGACGCCTCGCCGCCGAACCTGCGCGACGAGATGTGCGGGCCCCATCGCAAGCGGCCGGCCAGCGACGACGACGATGCACTGATTGCGGCCAATGGCAGCCCGTCGGGATCGGCCTCCGCGACCGGCGGCGAAGCCCAGGTCACCTTCTTCACCGCCGGCCTGCAGCCGCCGCTGATGAAGGCCTCCGAGCTGATGGCCTCGGCGCCGGCGGCGGCCGAGCCCGTGCTGGTCTATACCGGCCCGACCCGCACCGGCACCGCCCTGATCGCGGCGGTCGCGGCCGACGCCGACCAGCAGGCGGCGTCCAAGCCGCGTGGCAAGAAGTCGCGCGTGGCCAAGAAGCCGGATGCGGCCGACAAGCCGAAAGACGCGGGCAAGGACACCAAGACGGCGGCAGCCAAGCCGGCTGAAGCCAAGAGCGGCGGCAAGAACGACGTCAAGAACGACACCAAGGCTGCGGCGAAGCCGGCGGCGCCCAAGCACGCCACTGCGGCCAGGCATGATACTGCAGCAAAATCCGCCGAGAAGCCTGCAGCCAGCGGCGATCAGAAGCCCGCCAAGCCCAAGTCCGCGACCAAGCCCGCCGCGAAGCCGGCCAACAACAGTTAACGGCGCCGCTGACTGCGACGGCCGACGCTTCGCACCTGCGGCAGCGCCGCTTGCGACGATTCCAGTAGCCACTCCCCAACCTTTGCCCTAAGCCTCGACGGCTTGCCACCCGTTCCGGCAGGTTCGATACTGGCGGTAATGAGGCAAGCCCGAGACACAACGGGCTCTGGTAGATGAGGGGAGTTTTCCATGGAGCGCATCTGGCTCAAGCAATATCCGCCCGGCGTGCCTGCCGATATCGAGCCGACCCAATACGCATCGCTGGTCGACCTGCTGGAGGAGAGCTTCACCAAGTTCGCCGACCGCAAGGCGTTCATCTGCATGGACAAGTCGATCAGCTACCGCGACCTCGACCAGATGTCGGTTGCGATGGCCGCCTATTTGCAGGGCCGCGGCCTTCAGCGCGGCGCCCGCGTCGCCATCATGATGCCGAACGTGCTGCAATACCCGGTCGCGACCGCGGCCGTGCTGCGCGCCGGCTTCGCGGTGGTCAACGTCAATCCGCTCTACACGCCACGTGAACTCGAGCACCAGCTCAAGGATTCCGGCGCCGAAGCCATCATCGTGCTCGAGAACTTCGCGCACACCGTCGAGCAGGTGATCGCCAAGACCCCGGTGAAGCACGTCATCGTCGCCAGCATGGGCGACCTGCTCGGCTTCAAGGGCGTGATCGTCAATCTCGTCGTTCGCCGCGTCAAGAAGATGGTACCGGCGTGGTCGCTGCCCGGCTCGGTCTCCTTCAATGACGCGCTGTCCGCGGGACGCGGCATGAGCTTCAACAAGCCAAAACTCTCGCCGGGCGACGTCGCCTTCCTGCAATATACCGGCGGCACCACCGGCGTCTCCAAGGGCGCCACCCTGCTTCACCGCAACATCGTCGCCAACGTCCTGCAGAACGACGCCTGGCTGCAGCCGGCGCTCGCAGCACCGCCGCATGTCGACCAGCTCATGATCGTCTGCGCGCTGCCGCTCTATCACATCTTCGCACTGACGGCCTGCTACCTGCTCGCAGTGCGCGCCGGCGGCTGCAATCTCCTGATCCCCAACCCGCGCGACATCCCCGGCTTCGTCAAGGAGCTGGCGAAGTACCAGGTCAACAGCTTCCCGGCCGTCAACACGCTCTATAACGGCCTGATGCACCACCCCGATTTCAAGAAGCTCGACTTCTCCAAGCTGAAGATCTCGAACGGCGGCGGCATGGCGGTGCAACGCCCCGTGGCCGAGCAGTGGAAGGCGGTGACCGGCTGCTTCATCGCCGAAGGCTATGGGCTGTCCGAGACCTCGCCGACGCTGACTTGCAATCCCGCGACCACGACCGAATTCTCGGGATCGATCGGCATTCCCGTGCCGTCGACCTGGATCTCGATCCGCGATGACGACGGCAACGAAGTGCCGCTCGGCCAACCCGGCGAGATCTGCGCCAAGGGCCCGCAGGTGATGTCGGGCTACTGGAACAGGCCGGAGGAGACCGCCAAGGTGATGACCGCGGACGGCTATTTCCGCACCGGCGACATCGGCGTGATGGACGAGAAGGGCTACACCAAGATCGTCGACCGCAAGAAGGATATGATCCTGGTCTCCGGCTTCAACGTCTATCCGAACGAGATCGAGGAAGTGATCGCGAGCCACCCGGGCGTGCTCGAATGCGCCGTGATCGGCATCCCCGATTCCAAGTCGGGCGAAGCGGTGAAGGCCTTCGTGGTGAAGAAGGATCAAAACCTCACCGCCGAGGCGGTGATCAAGTTCTGCCACGAGCAGCTCACCGGCTACAAGGTGCCCAAGCACATCGAATTCCGCAGCGACCTGCCCAAGACCAATGTCGGCAAGATCCTGCGGCGCGAGCTCCGCGACGAGAAGAAGGCGCAGGCGGCGTAACCGCGTCTCCGCTTCATGACCGCGGTCGGCGACGTCACATCATCGGCCGTCCTCGCCTTCTGGCGCGAGGCCGGCCACGAGCGCTGGTACAAGCGCGATGACGCTTTCGACGCCGAGGTCAAGCGCCGCTTTCTCGCGCTCTGGCAGAAGGCGAGCGCCGGCGAGCTGGCATCCTGGGAAGACAGCGACGAGGGCGCGCTCGCGCTCGTCATCGTGCTCGACCAATTCCCGCGCAACATGTTCCGCGGCACGCCCCGGGCCTTTGCCAGCGATGGCCTGGCGCGTGACGTTGCCCGCCGCGCCATCGCGAGGGGTGTGGATATCAGGGTCGATCCGGCCCTGCTCGAGTTCCTCTATCTGCCCTTCATGCATTCGGAGCACCTGCCCGACCAGCTGCATTGCGTCGCGCTGTTTGCGAACACCGACAATGCCGAGAACCAGAAATACGCGCGGGAGCACGCCGATATCATCCAGCGGTTCGGTCGCTTTCCCCACCGCAACCGTCTGCTCGGCCGCGACACCACCGAGGAGGAGCAGGCCTTCCTCGACGGCGGCGGCTTTGCCGGCTGATGACATCACGGTGAAGGGCCGCGTCCCTCGCCGCTTTCGCCGCCGGCAATATTGTGCAGGCCCGGCGCACGGTCTAAAAAGCGGGACCGATATTCAGGGAGACTGACGATGGCGATCCAGACTGGCGACAAGCTGCCCGAGGCGAAATTCCGCGTGATGACGGCGGAAGGTCCGCAGGTGAAGACCACCGACGATATCTTCAAGGGCAAGAAGGTGGCGCTGTTCGCGGTGCCCGGCGCCTACACCGGCACCTGCCACAAGATGCATCTGCCGAGCATCTTCCTCAACGCCTATGCCATGAAGGACAAGGGCGTCGACACCATCGCCATCGTCTCGGTCAACGACGCTTTCGTCATGAACGCCTGGAAGCGCGACACGGACCAGCGCGACGAGGCGATCTTCCTCGCCGACGGCAATGCCGACTTCGCCAAGGCGATCGGCATGGAGCTCGATGCCTCCGGCAACGGCCTCGGCATCCGCTCCAAGCGCTATTCGATGCTGGTCGAGGACGGCGTGGTGAAGAAGCTGAATCTCGAGGCAATGCCCGGCAAGGTCGAGGTCTCCGGCGGCGATACGCTGCTCGGGCAGCTGTAAGCTTAGGCCCATCGCGTTCCAAGGACGACGTCATGCCCGGGCTTGTCCCGGGCATCCACGTTCTTGGCTCCACGCAGTAAGACGTGGATGGCCGGGTCAAGCCCGGCCATGACGCGCGGAGAGACCTACTGCTGCAACCGCGCCTTCACGATCCCGTCCCGCGCCAATTGATCCGCGCGCTCGTTCTCGGGGTGGCCGGCGTGGCCCTTGACCCAGTGCCAGCGAACCTCGTGCGCTTTCAGCGCGGCATCGAGGCGCTGCCATAGCTCGACGTTCTTCACCGGTTTCTTGTCGGCGGTACGCCAGCCGTTGCGCTTCCAGCCGAAAATCCAGCCCGTGATGCCCTGCCGGACATATTGGCTGTCGGTGTAGAGATCGACGGTGCACGGCTTCTTCAGCGCTTCCAGCGCGGAGATCGCCGCCATCAATTCCATCTGGTTGTTGGTGGTGTGGCGCTCGCCGCCGTTCAGCTCCTTTTCCTTGTCGCCGAACTTCAGGATCGCGCCCCAGCCGCCCGGCCCGGGATTCCCCGAGCAGGCGCCGTCGGTGTAGATCGTCACATTGGGTTTTTCGCTCACGCGACCAGCCCCGACGGCATCAGCCCGTAGTCGCGCGCGCTCGTCACGCTCTGGTGGAAGCGCAGCTTGCGAAAATATTCCAGCGGGTCCTTCGGCTTCACCAGCGCCCCCGGCGGGACGTTGAGCCAGTCCACCAGCCGCGTCAGCAGGAACCGGATCGCAGCGCCACGCGCCAGCAGCGGCAGCGCGGCCTCTTCGGCTTCGGAGAGCTTGCGCACGCGGCCATAGGCATTGAGGAAGGCGCGCGCCTTGGTGACGTTGAAGGAATGATCGGGCTCGAAGCACCAGGCGTTGAGGCAGATCGCGACGTCATAGGCCAGCATGTCGTTGCAGGCGAAGGTGAAGTCGATGATCGCCGAGAGCTTGTCGCCGAGGAAGAAGACGTTGTCGTTGAAGAGGTCGGCGTGGATCACGCCCTCGGGCAGATTGGTCGGCCAGACCCCGCCCGAGAGATAATCGAGCTCAGCCGCGAGGAACGCGCGCAGGCCAGGCTGCACCTCATCGGCACGGCTCGAGGCCGCATCGAACAGCGGCCGCCAGCCCGCGACGGACAGCGCATTGGCGCGTCGAACCGCGAAATTGGCGCCGGCCAGATGCATCGTGGCGAGCCCCTCGCCGACGCCGGCGCAATGAACGACGTTCGGCTTGCGTGGCCAGATGCCTTCGAGAAAGGTGATGATCGCGGCGGGACGTCCCGCCAGCTCGCGCAGCGCCTCGCCGTCTCTTCCCTTCACCGGCAGCGGACAATTGACGCCGTGCTCGGCCAGATGCGTCATCAGCGCGAGGAAAAACGGCAAATCGTTCTTCGCCACGCGCTTCTCGTAGAGCGTGAGGATGAACGAGCCCTTGCTCGTGTGCAGCAGGAAGTTGGTGTTCTCGACGCCCTCGGCGATGCCCTTGTAGGAGAGCAATTCGCCGAGATCATATTGCTTCAGGAAATCCGCAAGCTCGTCGGCGGCAACGTCGGTGTAGACCGCCATAAAAGCTTACTCGGCGGCGGCTTCGGGGCGCACCTGACGCGGCAACGGGAAGAACTCGTTCTCTTCCGCGGCCGAGACCGTCTCCACGTGCAGCGTGTAGCGCTCGGCGAAGGCGTCCATGATCTCCTCGACGATCACCTCAGGCGCGGATGCGCCGGCCGTGATGCCGAGGCTGGTGATGTTGCCGAACTTGGTCCAGTCGATGTCGGTGGCGCGCTGCGCCAGCACCGCGATCTTGCAGCCCTCGCGCTCGGCAACCTCGCGCAGGCGCTGCGAGTTCGAGGAGTTCGGCGCACCGACCACGATCAAGGCGTCCACCACCGGCGCCACCTTCTTCACCGCGAGCTGGCGGTTGGTGGTGGCGTAGCAGATGTCTTCCTTGTGCGGGCCGTTGATGTTCGGGAAGCGCTCCTTGAGCAGCGCCACGATCTCCGCGGTATCGTCGATCGACAGCGTGGTCTGGGTCACGAAGGCGAGGTTGTTGGGGTCCTTCGGGGAGATCGTCTTGGCGTCCTCGGCGGTCTCGATCAGGGTCACGGCGCCGGTCGGAAGCTGGCCGAGCGTGCCGACCACCTCAGGGTGATGGGAATGGCCGATCAGGAAGATCTCGCGGCCACGCTTGAAATGGATCGCCGCCTCGCGGTGCACCTTGGTCACCAGCGGGCAGGTCGCATCCAGCGAGAACAGATTGCGGGACTGGGCGTCGGCCGGAACCGACTTCGGCACGCCATGGGCCGAGAAGACCACCGGGGCGGTGGTGTTCTCAGGGATTTCGGCGAGCTCCTCGACGAAGATGGCGCCCTTCTTCTTCAACCCGTCGACGACGTATTTGTTGTGCACAATCTCGTGGCGAACATAGACGGGGGCGCCGTACTTATCGAGGGCCCGTTCCACGGTGTCGATCGCCCGGACCACCCCGGCACAGAAGCCGCGGGGAGAACAAAGCACGATCTTGAGGTCTGGTTTGGCTGACATTGAGCGATCTCGGGACCGAATCACCCGTTTCGCCTTCTGGCGGGGGCGGTCGATGGGATGAATGGAGCTTAAAACGGTCGGCTATTACTATACCGCGATTTCTAAGGGAATTGGGCCCCCTTTCGGGCGCTGTCAAGGCACTATCTATAGCAGAACCATTGCGTGGCCACCCCCTCCGGGCTTATATAGCGCGAATTCCCTGTCATCGCTGATGACCACCGGTTTCGCCTCCAGAGGGGTGGGCGAAGCACAAAGGAGATTTGCCATGAGCAACGCACCTCTGATGCCCAAGGCGACCGCCGTCTGGCTGCTCGACAACACCGCGCTGACCTTCGACCAGGTCGCCGATTTCACCAAGATGCATCCCCTCGAGGTGCGCGCGATTGCCGACGGCGATGCGGCCCAGGGCATCAAGGGCATGGACCCCCTCTCCAATGGCCAGCTGACCCGCGAGGAGATCGAGAAGGGCGAGAAGAACCCGGATTACCGGCTCCGTCTCCAGGAGAGCAAGGTGGTGCTGCCGCCCCAGCCCAAGCGCAAGGGACCGCGCTACACTCCGGTTTCGCGCCGCCACGAGCGCCCGAGCGCCATCCTCTGGCTGCTGCGCAGCCACCCGGAGCTCAAGGACGCCCAGGTCATGCGCCTGGTCGGCACCACCAAGAGCACCATCGCCAGCGTGCGCGACCGCACCCACTGGAACACGTCCCAGCTGACCCCGATCGACCCTGTCACCCTTGGCCTCTGCTCGCAGATCGAGCTCGATTTCGAAGTGGCGCGCGCGGCCAAGGAAAAGCCGATCGACGCAGCCTATGGCGGCGCCACGCTGCTGCCGGCCTCCGAGACCACCAAGAAGGACGAGTTCGAGCCGGCCGAACGCTCGAGCGACGACCTCAACGTCGATGCCGTGTTCGCCAAGCTGAAGACGCTCGGCGGCAAGAAGCAGGAAGACGAGGAGGAGTAAGGCTCTCCTCTCGTTCATTCACCATCAAATGCAAACGCGGCGGAAAATCCCGCCGCGTTTTTGTTTTGCCACCCCACCTTCGGCGTCGTCCCTGCGAACGCAGGGACCCATAACCCCAGGGAGGCGTTTGGCGAAGACTCGTCGTTCGGTACTGCTACCGCTTTCAATCGATAGCTTCCGCGGTATGGGTCCCCGCGCCCCGTGCGCAGTTGCGCACCAGGCGGGGACGACAGCGGAATTTGTCGCGACGCCAATGTTCTCTTTTGGCGCCACTCAGAACTTGTACGTCACGCCGGCGCCGACCAGCCACGGATCGATATGGGCGGTGCCGGTGACCGGCAGGCCGGAGACGGTCGCGCTGTAATCCGGACGCAGCCAGAGCTTCTTGACGTCGACGTTGAGACCCCAGTGCCGGTCGATCATGTAATCGAAGCCGAACTGCACGGCGCCGCCCCAGGCGTTGCTGACATGCAAATTGGTGGTGGTGGCGACGATGGCGGGCGGACCGGCGATTGCGGCCGGTGCATTGGCGGCGGAATTGTTGAAGAACACGGTGTAGTTCACGCCGGCACCGACATACGGCTTGAACGCGCCGAACTGGTCGAAGTGATATTGCAGCGTCAGCGTCGGCGGCAGCAGCGTGGTCTTGCCGATCGGCAAATTCGCGAGCGAGCCGGTGCCGCTGATCGAGTGCCGGGTTACGCCGAGGATCAATTCGGCCGCGATGTTCTTGGTGAAGAAATAGCTGATGTCGAGCTCGGGGACGACCTGGTCGCTGATCGACAGGCCGGAATTCGGCGAGGACAGCGAAGGCACGCCCGCCACATTGACGGTCGAGCCGCCGGCATCCGGCAACACGCCGAGCACGCGCAGGCGCACCATCCACGGATTGAACGCCTCGACCGGCGGCGGCGCCTTCTTGTAAACCGGCAAATCGGCAGCCTGCGCCGAAGCAAACGTGCCCGCGATCATCGCGCCGAGCGTCGCAAGCCGCGCCAGGTTTCTTGTCGTTCTCTGCATTTCAGTCCCCTTCAGCCATCTCTCGCGCGTCGTTGCGCGACATGAGCGTCAGAGCAGAAAGGGACCGCTGGAGGATTTGACCTCGATCAATTCAGGCAAACGTCGCCACGATTTGGCCATGGCGTTGCAGATGTGTCACGGAAAGGACGCATCCCGGATGCGCGGCGCGGCATGATAGTGCCGCAGCCTGCATCAGGGCCTGTCGGGATGGTTCAGCATGTATTCGCCGAGATCGCGCTGACGGCGGTCGGCGCGCGCGGTGGCGGCGTTGCGCTGCACGTCGCGGTCCTTGCGGCAGGCCACGTATTCCGGCGAGCCCTGTGCATAGCCGCGGCTCTGGCAGACCGCGTCATCGTCGTCGCCGCCCACCGCCACCGGTGTCTGGTAGCGCGCAGAGCAGGCGGAAAGAGCGAAAGCAAGCAGGGCAATTGCGAGAAAACGCGCAACGATCACAAGCATGTCGATCCTATGCAAATTGGTCCATTTCCGAGCGGCACCGAACAATCGCAGTCCATCAAAATCAAGGCATTTGCTTGTTCCCGCAGGGATGTCCAGGGATCAAGTGTGGACTGACCTCCCGCAGCGCCTCCCTCCGACGAGCACAACCATCAATCCTAGATTGTAAAATCGGCCATTAGCTGCAAATATGGGCTTTTGGCCAAGAACTTTGACTCGAGGTTCTTATGAGCATTCTACTCGACTTGGTGAAGCTGGGTGCAATCGGAGCAAGCCTTGCCTTCTTACTACTTTCGTTCCAGCTGCTCAAAAATGAGCAAGCTCTGAAGAATAAGGATGGTAATCCCGCAGACCCACGCCCCCTCTTCTTAGCTGCGATTGGCAATTTCCGCCGCGCCGCACTAACATTCCTGATCGCCGGTGTACTACTCGAATTCTTCCTTTCACAGGGACCACTGGTACTGGCAGCGCTGAACCAATCAATTTTGAAAAGTGAACTCACTCGAGTCCGGTTTACGAATTGGGAGTTTTCGCCTGAAGTAAAGAAAATCGCTTTCGGCTTCGAGGAAGATCGGATGAATACCTCGCTATACGTGGCGCCCGCCTTGAAGAACAAATACGCGGTCTACGTGGGGGTGAGGAAAAAGGATGCTACCGCAGCCAGTCAGGGACAGTATGATCTGGTACTGGGCCCTTACAATATCTCCAACCAAAGCAACCTGGAAAAGCAGTTGAGCGACACTGAGCTTGCTTCGCTTGGGCAGGATTGCGTTCAATTCACTGCATTTGGCGTTCTGAAATCCGAGACAGGAAAGGCAGACCTTCCAAAGCCCTTCGTACCAGCATCAAACTCGAATGAAATCAACTTTTTCAATTCCGCAACTGCGTGTCTCCAATAATCATCACGGACGACGATCATGTTTATCAAGCTCACGCTTCCTCGCTCTCTTCCGTTTATCTGCCTCGCTGCGATTCTAGTTTTGGCGACAAATGCGGTGGCTGGCACGAAGTGCCAGTCACGTACGGGATCATCCACTGTTCAGGGGTGTTCGCAGGATCCCTAGCGATGACCGATCGCCCTCAACGGCACCGAAGGGCGATCACACCCGCCCCTTCAGCGCCTCCCCGATCTCGTCGAGCGCCTTGGGATCCTCGATGGTCGCCGGCATGGTCCAGGAATCGCCGTCGGCGATCTTCTTGATGGTGCCGCGCAGGATCTTGCCGGAGCGCGTCTTGGGCAGGCGGCCGACGGTGATGGCGAGCTTGAAGGCGGCGACCGGGCCGAGCTTGTCGCGCACCAGCGCGATGATCTCCTTCTCGATCTCGGCAGGCGCACGTTTAACGCCGGCCTTGAGCACCAGGAAGCCGCAGGGCACCTCGCCCTTGATCGCGTCCTTGACGCCGAGCACGGCGCATTCGGCGACATCAGGATGCGAGGCCAGGATCTCCTCCATGCCGCCGGTGGAAAGCCGATGGCCGGCGACGTTGATGATGTCGTCGGTGCGGCCCATCACGAAGACATAGCCGTCCTCGTCCTTGTAGCCGGCGTCCGAGGTTTTGTAGTAGCCGGGGAATTCGCTCAGATAGGCTTCCTTGAAGCGCGCATCCTGATTCCACAGCGTCGGCAGGCAGCCCGGCGGCATCGGCAGCTTGATGACGAGCGAGCCCATGGTGTTGGGCCCCACCGGCTTCGCCGCCTCGTCGACCACGTCGACCTGATAGCCCGGCATCGGCACGGTCGGCGAGCCGTGCTTCATCGGCAGCATGCCGAGCCCGACCGGATTGCCGGCGATGCACCAGCCGGTCTCGGTCTGCCACCAATGGTCGATCACCGGCACCTTCAGCTGCGCCTCCGCCCATTCCACCGTCGGCGGATCGGCGCGCTCGCCGGCCAAAAAGAGCGTGCGGAATTTCGAGAGATCGTATTGCCGGATGAACTTTCCTTCCGGATCGTCTTTCCGGATCGCACGGAACGCGGTCGGCGCGGTGAAGAACGCAACCGCCTTGTGCTCGGCGATCACGCGCCAGAACGCGCCGGCGTCGGGCGTGCCGACCGGCTTGCCCTCATACATGATCGTCGTCGCGCCATGCAGCAGCGGGCCGTAGACGATGTAGCTGTGACCGACCACCCAGCCGATGTCGGAGCCGCACCACCACACCTCGCCCGGCTTGACGCCGTAGAGGTTGAACATGGACCATTTCACCGCGACGAGATGGCCGCCATTGTCGCGCACGACGCCCTTGGGGATGCCCGTGGTGCCCGAGGTGTAGAGGATGTAGAGCGGATCGGTGGCGGCAACAGGCACGCAGGGCGCCTTCTTGCCGTCGTTCAGCGCCTTGCGGCGCAGGCTGGCCCAGTCATAGTCCCGGCCCGCGGTCAGATCGCAGGTGAGCTGCGGACGTTGCAGCACGATGCAGGCTTTCGGCTTGCTGCCGGCCAGCTTGATCGCCTCGTCGAGCAGCGGCTTGTACTGCACGATGCGGCCCGGCTCGATGCCGCAGCTTGCGGAGAGAATGAGTTTCGGCTGCGCGTCGTCGATGCGGGTGGCGAGCTCTTTTGCGGCAAAGCCGCCGAACACCACCGAGTGCACCGCGCCGATCCGCGCGCAGGCGAGCATCGCGACCACGGCCTCCGGCACCATCGGCATGTAGAGGATGACGCGATCGCCCTTGGCAACGCCGAAATCCTGCATGATGGCGCCAAGCGCCTGCACCTCGTTCAGCAGCTCGGCATAGGTCAGCCTTGTGATCGAGCCTGTCAGCGGCGAATCATGGATCAGCGCGACCTGGTCGGCACGGCCGCGTTCGACATGGCGGTCGAGCGCGTTGTAGCAGGTGTTGACGACGCCGCCGGTGAACCAGCGGCCGTAGGTTCCTTGGCCGGGGTCGAAGATCGTCTTCGGCGGCTCGATCCAGTCGATCTCCTTGGCCGCCTCGGCCCAGAAGCCGTCGGGGTCGGCGAGGGAGCGCGCATGGACTTCGTGATAGCGACTTTTACCGTCGACGTTCATTCCCGCGCTCCCGTTCCCTTTTTGCCTGGCCCCGAACCTCGTGGCAGGACAGGCGTCCCGCCATGACTAGGATCAATTGCCGGCCTTGTTTGAAGGCTATTTTCCCGGGATCGGGCCGCGGTTCAAGCTGAAAAGGATGGGGGCTTTCTCCCTCTCCCCGTTCTTACGGGGAGAGGGTCGGGGTGAGGGGGAG
>NZ_CAKZJO010000043.1 GCF_936943645.1 uncultured Bradyrhizobium sp.
CCAGCCTTGAGCCCGTCTGATCGCAGGTCTACTTCCCTCCCAGTTGCTCTTGGATGTGAGGGCGATGCGATCGAGCAAAGCTCGGGCGAAACAAGCCGCGAGGTCGTGAAGTCATGTCTGGCAAGATCGTAGGATGGGTAGAGCGAAGCGAAACCCATCGTCCTTCCGCGAGGAGGATGCGTGATGGGTTTCGCTTCGCTCTACCCATCCTACAAGCGCTGCGTGCCACAACCTCGATCTCGTAGGGTGGGCAAAGCGCAAGCGTGCCCACGTCCTGTTGCTGATGGAAGGAGATCGTGGGCACGGCGCAGTGCGCCTTTGCCCACCCTACGCCGCCGCTGGGATGTGCACTGGAGCATCGCAACGACAAACGTGGAGAGAACTCGTGCCACACGCCGCTCTCGTGCCCTGACATTGACGCGCCATGACTCGAACGGATCACACGTGCTGGCCGCCGTTGATGTGGATCTCGGCGCCGTTGACGTAGGAGCTGGTGTCCGTGCACAGCACGTAAATGATCTTGGCGACCTCGTCGGGCGTGCCGAGGCGGTGCATCGGGATCTGCTGTTCGACGATCTTCTCGGTGCCCGGCGACAGGATCGAGGTGTCGATCTCACCCGGCGCGATCGCATTCACGCGCACGCCGACGCGGCCGAAATCGGACGCCATCTCGCGCGTCAGCGCGGCGAGCGCGGCCTTCGAGGTGGCGTAGGCGGCGCCCGCGAAGGGGTGCACGCGCGAGCCGGCGATCGAGGTGACGTTCACGACCGAGCCCTTGGCTGCCTTCAATTCCTCGATCAGCCCGCGCGCGATCATGATCGGCGCGAAGAAGTTGACGTGGAAGACATGCGTCCAGGTGTCGAGATCGGTATCGACCGAGCCGAGCCGGGAGCCGCCCGGGCCCTTCGGCGAGATCGCGGCGTTGTTGACCAGCGCATGCAGCGTGCCGCCCTCGAGCCGGTCGCGGATCTCGGCGATCGCGCGCGCGGTGTCCTCGGGATTGCCGAGATCGACCTGGATGTGGTCCTCGGGCCCGGCGTCCCACGGGCAGTCCTCCGGGAAGGGATGCCGCGAGCAGGTGATGACGCGCCAGCCCGCCGACGAGAAGCGGATCACGGTGGCGTGGCCGATCCCGCGGCTGGCTCCAGTCAGGAGCAGCGTGCGGCGCGGCGCATTGGACGAATGCGGCATGGACATCTTTCAGGTCGGCCCAATCTTACGGATACATCCGCGTCTTGGACCACGGTTGGCCGGCCGCGTCACGGCGAAATTCGATGCGGTCATGCAAGCGGAACGGGCGGTCGTGCCAGAACTCGATCCGCGAGGGCGTGATGCGCCAGCCGCTCCAGCCCGGCGGCCGCGGCACTTCGCCGATGACGTGTCTGGCCGCGACCTTTGCGATGGCCTGCTCGAAGGCGAAGCGGCTCTCCAGCGCCTCGGACTGCTTGCTCGCCCAGGCCCCGATCTGCGCCTGCTTGGGCCGGGTGGCGAAATAGGCGTCGGCCTCAGTGTCGGTCACCGGCGTCACGTTGCCGCGGATGCGGACCTGACGGCGCAGCGACTTCCAGTGAAAAAGTAAAGCGGCCTTAGGATTTGCGGCGAGTTCGCGGCCCTTCTGGCTCGCGATGTGGCTGTAGAACACGAAACCCTCGGTATCGAAGCCTTTCATCAGCACCATGCGCACATCGGGCAGGCCGTCAGGGTCGACAGTTGCAAGCGCCATCGCGTTCGGGTCGTTCGGCTCACTCTTGATGGCTTCGTTCAGCCAAGCATCGAACAGCGCAAAGGGCTCGTCGGCGGCGGTGAAATCACCGGATGTTAAGGGTGTCTGGTGTTTCATCGAGGTCGTGTCGGTCATGTCTGGAGTCCGAGTTGCGTCCCGCGGCCCAAAACGCGTTGTTGTCCGCTACCGCCCTATATAGGGCATGGGGACGCGTTGGCCTATCGGCGATCCGGCCGTCCGGCGTTGCCCTGACGATCATTCTCATCGGGCTCGGCACCGGCGGCTGCAGCTTTTCCCGCGGCGACAAGAGTGCCTACGCCAAGGCCGACGACAGTGACCTGACCGGTTCGATTGCGACGCCGGCCAGGGACGCCCCGCCGACCGAGACCGATCTTGCCTTTGCCCGCAACGCCGCTTCCGACGTCCTCAGCAAGGGCGACAAGGATTCCAGCCAGCACTGGGAGAATCCGGACACCGGGGCACGCGGCTCGGTGACGCCGATCGCGCAATCCTATGCCGCTGAGGACGGCCGCAAATGCCGTGATTTCCTGGCGAGCTACGTCAACGGCAAGACCGAGAGCTGGCTCCAGGGCGCCGGCTGCCAAAGCAGCCGTGGCCGTTGGGAGATTCATACGCTAAAGCCGTGGCGGAGCTAGGATTCGTTCGCCTGACTAGTTGCAAAAATGCCACTCCGCCCCCACATGGATGGCAGGTGGGGCGGGGAGCCCTTTGAACAATTCGATTTCTTGAAGGAGACGTGACGGATGCGCGACCCCTATGAGGTCTTGGGGGTGCCGCGGAGCGCCAGCGCTGCCGCGATCAAGAGCGCCTATCGCAAGCTTGCCAAGAAGCATCATCCCGACAGCAACAAGGACGACCCGAAAGCCGCCGAGCGCTTCTCCGAGATCAACTCGGCGAACGAGATCGTCGGCGACGAGGACAAGCGCAAGCAGTTCGACCGCGGCGAGATCGACGCCGAGGGCAAGCCGCGCTTCCAGGGGTTTCCGGGCGGCGGCGGGCCGCGCGGCCGTGCCGGTCCCGGCGGGTTCGAAAGCTATTCGTTCCGCTCCGGCGGGGGCCCCGGCGCGGGCGGGGGCGCGTTCGAGGACATCCTCAACAGCATGTTCGGCGGCGGGATGCGCGGCGCGCGTCCCGGGGCCGGCGGTGCCGGGCAGTTCGAATTTGACACCGGCGGGGTCGGGCTCGATCTCGACGTCAACGTCGCCATGTCCGTCTCGCTGGAGGAATCGGTCGGAGGTGGCGAGAAGCGCGTCCGGCTGCCGACAGGCAAGGAGCTCAACGTCAAGATTCCGGCTGGCGTCACCGAGGGCCAGCAGATCCGGCTCCGGGGACAGGGCGAGAGCGCGCAGGGCCATCCGCCTGGCGACCTCCTGATCACCATCAACATCGCGCCGCACCCGTTCTTCAAGGTCGACGGTGCCGACCTCAGGATCGACCTGCCGGTCACGCTCTACGAGGCGGTGCTGGGCGGCAAGGTCCGCGTGCCCACCCTCGGCAATGCCGTCGAGCTTTCGGTCCCCAAAAACACCTCCAGCGGCCGGACCTTCCGCCTCAAGGGCAAAGGTCTGCCAAAATCTGGTGGAACCGGGGATCTCTTCGTCACCATCAGGATTATGCTACCGGATGGGAACGACGCCGAGCTTGAAGCATTGATGGAGAAGTGGCGGGACCAGCACCCCTACAATCCACGTAGCGGGCTTGGTTAGGCGTTCGAACTAAAGGGGTTCTCCTAAAGGCCTAGGGCATCGTCCGGGAGATGATGCCCATCATATGCCGGAGGCGTGGTAGCGCTTCATGCACTCGACGTGTCGGCTGTCCGGCGGGGCAGCCGATAAAAAGGTGCGGCCTCGAGAGGGGGACCAGCGCGGTACCAAAAACCCCAATCGAGGCCGCCCGCGTCGATCGGCGGATCGAACGCTACTCATAATCGCGTGATCACCCGGTGCGATAATGAGACGCGCCGATGTCTTGATTCCAAATTTTCAATGACGGAATCTAGGCACCGCGCCTTTTGAAGCACGCCCAAGCGAAGCTTGGGCTATGGCGGGTTGTCTAGGTACCGTTTTTCTCGGCCTGATCGTAGACGGCCTGCGCCACCTTGGTCAGCCGCTCGCGGTCGCCGCCGCCGCTGACGACGTAGCCGACGCCGCGCTCGGCCCAGAACAATGCGCCGTCCTTGTCCGTCCTGGCGTAGCGCATTTGCGTCGCACCATTCTCGGTCTTGGCGGTGTAGATCGTGTAGCGCTCGCCCGACGTGCCCTCATACATCAGGAACGAGGCCGGGCCGCTCGGGCCCGGCAAGAGCCGGCCCCCGACGAGCTTCAGCCCGCTCGCCTCCAAATTCGGCGCGAACACGGTCCAGCCGCAGCGCCGGGTCAGCCAGGCCTGCAGGTGGTCGCGCTCGTTGCCGCCGACCTCGACGGGGTGGCGGACCTCGACGACATAAAGGCGGTGGGCGTCGAGCGCGTCCGCCGTAAAGCTCTGGAAGGCCGAGGGCGCGCTGGCGGCGCCATGCGCGACCCAGCCAGCCGAGCCGCCGGCCACGAAAGCGACCAGCACGGCCGCGGCGGCGCCATAGAGCCATTGCCGCGGCCGGCGTTCCAGCCGCTCGAGCTCCAGCCGCGCCGGCACCGGCTCCTGGGCGATGGAATCGTAGCGCGCGTGCAGCATCTCCGCCATGGACCGCCAGGACTGCACCCGTTCGGCGTCCTCGGGGTGGGCGGCAAGCCAGGCCTCGACATCGGCGCGGCGCTCGGCCGGCAGCTCGCCGTCGACATAGGCGTGCAGTTCGTCCTCGGTCACTGGGATATTGCGGTCGTTCATATCGATCGTCTCTGGCTCTGTGGCCCTAAAAGTCGTTCAAAGCTCAACTTCGTTCGCTGCACCGGAAAGCTGCAGGCGAAACACACGCGATGCATCAACCCTGCCATCATTTCACCCGCCTGAGCGCCGGGCGCTCGCCCTCCAGCGAGGCCTTGACGTGGGCGCGGGCGCGGGCGAGGCGTGACATCACGGTGCCGATCGGCACGCCCTGGATGTCGGCGACCTCGCGGTAGCTCATGCCCTCCAGCATCACCAGCAGCAGCACCGAGCGCTGCTCCTCGACGAGCGTCGCCAGAGCCCTCTCGATGTCGCGCCCTTCGGCTTCGGTGCCGCTGGCATCCGGGTTGTTCTCCGTCAGTTGCATGAATTGCGGCCGCCTTGCCAGCGAGCGCCGCCGATTCTTGTTGAGATTGGTCAGGATCGTGTAGAGCCAGCTCCTGACGTCGCCTCCGAGAAACAAGCGCTCCGAACGCAGGGCCCGCACCAGCGTGTCTTGCACCAGATCGTCGGCCGCGTCCGCATCGCGCGTCAGCGCGCGGGCGTAGCGGCGCAACGCCGGGATCATGGCTTCCACACTCTGGCGAAACGCACTCATTGCGGTCTTGACGTCCTGATGTCGGGCGCGAGCGCCCATAGCGATCATAACACCCGAATGGAACGGCTATTCCGGCGCTCGAAACAGCGTTAACGCGGCGTATTAGGGCTGTACCGCAGGGGAGGGCTGGTGTACCTCCAGACCTTACCAAGAGTGCGACGGGACGTTCAAAAATGGCGCAGAATTCAGGTCTGATGCAAGGCAAGCGCGGCGTGATCCTCGGCCTTGCCAACAACCGCTCGATCGCCTGGGGCATCGCCAAGGCATGCCACGCCGCCGGCGCCGAGCTCGCCTTCACCTATCAGGGCGATGCGTTGAAGAAGCGCGTCGAACCGCTCGCCGCCGAGATCGGTGGTCTCGTGCTCGGCCATTGCGACGTCACCGATGCCGCGACCATCGACGCCGCGTTCGCGGTGCTGCAGGAGAAGTGGGGCAAGATCGACTTCCTGGTGCACGCGATCGCCTATGGCGAGCAGCTCGACGGCCGCTACGTCGACACCACGGCAGAGAACTTCTCCAAGTCGATGCTGATCTCCTGCTACTCGTTCACGGCGGTGGCGCAGCGCGCCGAGAAGCTGATGACGGACGGCGGCTCGTTGATCACGCTCTCCTATTACGGCGCCGAGAAGTGGATGCCGCATTACAACGTGATGGGCGTGGCCAAGGCGGCGCTCGAAGCCAGCGTGCGCTATCTCGCCGCCGATCTCGGCGAGAAGAACATCCGCGTCAACGCGATCTCGGCAGGTCCGATCAAGACGCTCGCGGCGTCCGGCATCGGCGACTTCCGCTATATCCTGAAGTGGAACGAGAACAATTCGCCGATGCGGCGCAACGTGTCGACCGAGGACGTCGGCGGCAGCGCGCTGTATCTCCTCTCCGACCTCTCGCGCGGCGTCACCGGCGAGGTGCATCACGTCGATTCCGGCTATCACGTGCTCGGCATGAAGCGCCCGGACGCGCCGGATATCTCGTTCGGCGGGAAGGACTAGCCTTCGAAACGCGATGCCCGTGCCCACGATCTACTATCTTCGCCACGGCGAGACCGAGTGGAACGCGCTCGGCAGGCTTCAGGGCACCAAGGACATTCCGTTGAATGCGCGCGGGCGCGGCCAGGCCGTACAGGCAGGCAGCATTCTCGCCGACCTGTTCAAGCGCGAGGGGCGCGACAAGGCTTCGTTGCCTTACGTGTCGAGCCCGCTCGGCCGTGCGCGCCAGACCATGGAACTCGCACGCGGCAAGCTCGAACTGCCGGTCGCCGACTATGGGCTCGATGATCGGCTGCGCGAAATCGGCTATGGCAGCTGGGAAGGGCTGACGCTGGCCGAGAGCGAGGCGACTGATCCCGACGTGTACGCCCGGCGCCTCGCCGACAAATGGACCGTGGGCCCCGCCGGCGGGGAGACCTATGCCGACGTCCAGGTCCGCGTGCGCGCCTGGTACGACCAGCTGCAGACCGACACCGTCGCGGTCGCCCATGGCGGGACATGCCGGGCCTTGATGGTTTCGCTCGGGCTGGAGACCCCGCTCAGCGCTGCCGAGCTCTATATCGAGCAGGGCGCGGTCTACGTGTTTCGCGACGGGCGGCTGGAGAAGTTCAGTTAGGGGCGAGGCATTGCCCCACCCTCCGCCGTCAAGCCCGGCCATGACGAGCTTGGCGGGCATTTGACCCTCTTTTCAGGGCGAGTTAAGTCAGCACTGACTTACGAGCCTGCGAGCAGCAATGTCCTTCAACACCTTCGGCCACATGTTCCGCGTCACCACCTTCGGCGAGAGCCATGGGGTGGCCATCGGCTGCGTGGTCGACGGCTGCCCGCCCATGATCCCGCTGACCGAGGCCGACATCCAGGGCGACCTCGACCGCCGCCGGCCCGGCCAGTCGCGCTTCACCACCCAGCGCCAGGAGCCGGATCAGGTCAAGATCCTGTCCGGCGTGATGGCGCATCCGGAGACCGGGGTGCAGGTGACGACGGGCACGCCGATCGGACTCCTGATCGAGAACACCGACCAGCGCTCCAAGGACTATTCCGAGATCAAGGACAAGTTTCGGCCCGGTCACGCCGACTTCACCTATGAGGCCAAATACGGCCTGCGCGACTATCGTGGCGGCGGCCGCTCCTCGGCGCGCGAGACCGCGACGCGGGTCGCCGCCGGCGCCATCGCGCGAAGGGTGCTGCCCGACGTGAAGGTGCGCGGCGCGCTGGTGCAGATCGGTCCGCACAAGATCGACCGCGCGAAGTGGGACTGGGACGAGATCGCCAAAAATCCGTTCTTCTGCCCGGACAAGGACAAGGCGGCATTTTTCGAAACCTATCTCGACGGCATCCGCAAGAGCGGCTCCTCGATCGGCGCGGTCATCGAGGTCGTTGCCGAAGGCGTGCCGGCGGGCCTTGGCGCGCCGATCTACGCCAAGCTCGATTCCGATCTGGCGGGTGCGATGATGACCATCAATGCCGTGAAGGGCGTCGAGATCGGCGCCGGCTTCGGCGCGGCGGAATTGACTGGCGAAGAGAACGCCGACGAGATGCGCACCGGCAATGACGGCACGCGCTTCCTGTCCAACCATGCCGGCGGCGTCCTTGGAGGCATTTCCACCGGACAGCCGATCGTGGTGCGCTTTGCGGTGAAACCGACCTCGTCGATCCTGCAGCCGCGCCTCACCGTCGACCGCCACGGCGCCGATACCGAGATCTTCACCAAGGGGCGCCACGACCCCTGCGTCGGCATCCGCGCCGTCCCGGTCGGCGAAGCCATGATGGCCTGCGTGCTGGCGGATCATTTCTTGCGCGACCGCGGGCAGGTGGGGCGCTAGCAAACGGTCTGCTTGTCGCGGTACTAGCCCACCGCCCAGCTTGACGATCCCGCAACTTCGTCCGCAAATGCGGGCATGCAAAACTCCGAGCTCCACCGTATCACCAACTGGCTGATCGACGGCGCGAGGTCGTCCGGAACTCCGGCCGAGATGATCGCCGACGTTTGCGAGCATCTGGTCGCGGCCGGCCTGCCGCTGTGGCGGTTCGGCATCTTCATCCGCACGCTGCATCCTGAAATCTTCGGCCGCAACTTCATCTGGCGGCAGGGCCAGGAGGTCGAGATCGGCACCGTCGATTTCGCGATCCTGGACACGCCCGAATTCGCCGCTAGCCCGCTCCGCATCGTCTTTGAGCAGGGAGTGGAAGTTCGCGGCCGCATCGGCGGTCACGACGGCGGGCGGTTTCCGATTCTCGACGATCTGCAGGCCGAAGGGGCGACCGACTATCTCGCGGTGCCCATGCCGTTTCTCGACGGCTCGGTCCACGCGACGAGCTGGGTGACACGGCATCCCGGCGGCTTCACCGACGATCATGTCGCAGCCATCCGCTCCATCGTGACGCCGCTGGCGCGCGTCAGCGAGATCATCAGCCTGCGCCGCACCGCCGAGATGCTGCTGGACACCTATGTCGGCAACCGCGCCGGCGCGCGCATCCTCGGCGGCCAGATCCGCCGCGGCCACAACGACACCATGCAGGCCGCGATCTGGCTGTCGGATCTGCGCGGCTTCACCGCGCTGTCGGACCGCCTGCCGCCTGAAACGGTCGTCCAGATCCTCAATCATTATTTCGACTGTCAGGTCACCGCGATCCGGGGCCATGGCGGCGAGGTCCTGAAGTTCATGGGTGACGGCCTGCTCGCGGTGTTCCCGATCGACGAATATGTGGGCGATGCCACCCATGTCTGCTCGCGCGTGCTGGAGGCCGCGCACGAATCCCGCGCCAGCGTCGAGGCGCTGGCCTTTCCGGTCGGCGACGTCGTCGAGCGCTTCCGCTTCGGCGTCGCGCTCCACGTCGGCAACATCCTCTACGGCAATATCGGCGGCGGCAACCGGCTCGACTTCACCTGCATCGGCCCCGCCGTCAATCTCGCGGCACGGCTCGAGAAGATCACGAGCCGCCTTGGGCGGACGGTCGTCGCCTCGGAAGGCTTTGCCAATGCCTGCCGCCACGATTGGCGCGAACTCGGCGAGTTTCCGATCGCCGGATTTTCCAAGGCGCAGCGGGTATATGGGCTCGGCGAAGAGACGCCGGTGGCGATGGCGTGACGCGGCGGCAGACGTGATCGTCCGCCGCCGCGCCGGCGCGCGTTAATAAGCCACCTTCATCGCCAGCGTCGCGATCACGATCATGATGGCACCGCCGACGCGGGTTGCGATCTGGGCGAAGGCCATCAGGCCCATGCGATCGGCTGCGCCGAGGATGGCGACGTCGCCGGTGCCGCCGAGCCCGGAATGACAGGCGGTCACGATCGCGGCCTCGACCGGATACATGTTCAGCCACCGGCCGACGAAAAAGCCGGAGGCGACCATCGCCAGCACCGTCGTGGTGCAGACCGCGATGTAGCCGGGATTGAACGAAGCCACGAGCTGCTGCCATGACACCAGCAACGTTCCCATCGCGACCAGGATCGCGAAGGTGAGGTTGGTCGACATGAACTTGTTGATCTGGTAGGCGCCGAGCTCCATCTCCGCCGGCAGCAGCTTTGTCAGCTTGAGCGCGACCGCGGCGATAATCATCAGGATCGGGCCGGGGATGCCGGTATGGGGCGCAAGCACCATGCCGAGCACGAACAGCACGCAGGACAGCACGATGCCCGCGCCCAGCAGGGCGAGGTCGATGGGCTGATCGGCTCGGGCGGGGCCGAGAATGTCGTTGTCGCCGGTCTTCACCAGCATGCCCTGACCGTTGAGGTCGCGGCGCTTTTCCCCCAGACGCGCGAGCAGCCCGGCTGCGACGATGGCGACGACGTTGCCGAGCAAGGCGGCGGGCACCATCTGCGCCACGAGCTCTGCTTGCGGCCGGTGCAGCATCTCCGAATAGGCGATCGACAGCGGCAGCACGCCTTCGGCAAGTCCGCCGCCGATGATCGGGATGATCACGAAGAAGAATGTCTCCTTCGGGCTATGGCCGAACAGCAGCCCGACGGTGATGCCCCCGGCGATCGCACTCAGCGTGCCGATCAGCAGCGGCACGAACATCCGGATGAAGCCTTGCACCAGGACGCGATGGGGCATGCCGAGGATCGAGCCTGCGACCAGACAGGCGATGAAGAAATACTGGAAATTGGCGGTGCGGAATGTCGTCGCGACCGCCTTGAGCGCCGGCTCCGGCATCAGCCCGTAAGCGACCAGCGCGGCCGGCACGAACAGGCACAGGATCGCGGTGCCGCCGATCCGGTTCAGCACCGGAACGGTCTGGCCGAGCTTGCCGAGCAGGAAGCCGATCAGCATCAGCACCGAGAGGCCGCCGATCACGTCGTTGGGAAGCTTGCCGGTGTAGATGGCAGCCGCGCAAACCAGTACGGCCGCAAGATAGACGGTGATCGGCAGCGGGCCGATCTTGAGCGCGGCGCGCGCAGACGACTGAGCGGCCTGCACCGTGTCGTCGAGTTTCATGGTGGTGTCGGTCAAGGAAGCCTCCCTCTGCTGTTTCGTTTTGATTGCCCCTGTGTTCGCTCAGAACCAGGGATTGTCCGCCCAGCGCCGCCTCTCGAAAGCGCCGATGTCGTCGGCAAAGACGAGCGTGGAGCTGATCGCGTCGCGTCCGGTGAGGAACGCTTCCTTCCGCGCGGGCTCGATCGGGAAGGGCACGGTGCCGCCGCCGTCGATGCGGATCAGCTGCTGTTCGAGGTCGATGCTGAGGCGGTTGCTCGCGGGGTTTGCGACGATGTCGGCGATCCCGCCGACGGTGGCTGCGTCGAGACTGATGGTCAGCAGGCCGTTATTGGCGCAATTGTCGCTGAAGATGCCGGCGAAGGTGGTGCCGATCAGGGCGCGGATGCCGAGCTGCTGGAGCCCCCAGACCGCATGCTCGCGGCTCGATCCGCAGCCGAAATTCGCGCCAACGACGAGAAAGCAGGTCTCGCGATAGCCGTCCCGGTTCAGGATGAAGTCGGGGTTCGGCCGGCCCGCATCGAAACGCAGCAGGTTGAAGGCGCCCTCGCCGAGGCCGCTGCGATCGACGCCCTTCAGAAACATCTTCGGCATGATCACGTCGGTGTCGATGTTGGGCGTCCTCATCGGCGCGGCAACGCCGGACACGCGGTGGAACGGCGTCATGGCGCGTCTCCTCCGAGCAGCTCGCGCACGTCGGTGATGCGGCCGGTGACGGCGGCGGCCGCGACCATTGCCGGGCTCATCAGATGCGTGCGCGCACCGGGGCCCTGACGTCCCTCGAAATTGCGATTGGTGGAGGAGGCCGAGCGCTGCCCGGGCGCGAGGATGTCGTCGTTCATTGCAAGGCACATCGAGCAGCCGGACTGCCGCCACTCCACGCCCGCATCGATCAGGATTTTTGCGATGCCTTCGGCCTCCGCCTGCGCGCGGACCTGCGTCGAGCCTGGCACGACGATCGCACGGACGCCCGAGGCGACGTGGCGGCCCCTGAAGATTTGCGCGGCGTCGCGCAGGTCTTCGATGCGCGAATTGGTGCAGGAGCCGATGAAGGCGAAGTCGATCGGCACCGACTGGATCGGCGTTCCCGGCGCGAGACCCATATAGGCGAGCGCCCGCGTGGCGGCCGTCTTGCGGTCCGCGGCCGGGTTGGTGTCGGGGTCCGGAATGAGATCGGTGACGGGGATCGCCTGGTCCGGGCTGGTGCCCCATGTCACCAGCGGGGCGACCTCGCCTGCGTCGATCGTCATCTCGCGGTCGAACCGAGCGTCCGCATCGGAACGAAGCTGCAACCACGCCGCTGTCGCGCGATCCCACATCTCGCCCTTGGGCGTGCGCGGGCGTCCCTTCAGATAGTCGAGCACCTTATGGTCGGGCGCGATGACGACACCGCGCGCGCCGGCCTCGACGATCATGATCGACATCACGATGCGTCCCTCGACGCTCATCTCCGCCACGGCGGGGCCTGCGAACTCCACCGCATAACCGGTGGCGCCGTCCGCGCCGATGCGACAGATGATCTCCATGACGACGTCCTTCGGCGTGACCCCGAGAGGCGGCGAGCCGGTCACGTTGATGCGCATCGTCTTCAGGCGGCGATAGCGGACGGTCGATGTGGCGAGATAGTGCTCGATGTCGGAGGTGCCGATGCCGTAGCCGAGCGCACCGAAGGCGCCATAGGCGGTGGTGTGGCTGTCGCCGGCGGCGATCACCATGCCGGGCATCACGAGGCCCTGCTCGGGCGCGACGACATGCTCGATGCCCTGGCGCGGATCGAGAATGTCGAAATATTCGATCCCGAAATCGCGGGCATTGTCGGCGAAATAGTCGACCTGCCGCGCCGCGTCGGCGTCCGGCATCTGCCGCGTGCGGCGGGCCGCGGTCGGATTGACGTGGTCGACGACCATGAGCGCCGCGGCGGGGTTGCGCACCTTCCGGCCGGTGGCGCGCAAGCCCGCAAAGGCCTGCGGGCTGGTGTATTCGTTCAGGACGGTGCGATCGACATAGAGCAGCACGAGCCCGTCGTCGTCGAGCCTGCGCACCACATGCGCGTCGATGAGCTTGTCGTAGAGCGTGCGCCCGGACATTCCGCCTCCATGGGAGTTCTGACTTTCCCCGACCGTGCAGGCGGCCCTTCTGGAAATCCAATGTCAGCTCATGATATGATTATGCAGAATTTGCATAAGCGAGGCGGGATCATGGAGATCAACTGGCTGCACGATTTCATCGCGGTGGCGGCGACGCGCAGCTTTTCACGCGCCGCAGAGCAGAGGAATTCGTCGCAGCCGGCGCTCAGCCGCCGGATCAAGGCGCTGGAGCTGTGGGCAGGCGCTGCGCTGTTCGAGCGCACGACGCATGCGGTGAGCCTCACGGCCGCGGGCGAGGCGTTCCGCCTCACCGCCGAGGACGTCATCCGCCGGCTTTCAGCGGGCCGTCTGGAGGCCCAGGAGCTGGCGCGGGGCTCGTCGGACGTACTCAAATTCGCATCGACCAACGCGCTGTCGCTGACCTTTTTCCCGGACTGGCTGCGCGGAATCGAGACCGAACTTTCCTTCGTGCCGAGCGTCCAGCTCGTCGCCAACCACATGGAGGCGTGCGAGCGCATGCTGCTGGCCGGCGAGGTGCATTTCCTCCTGTGCCACCATCATCCGGCCGTGGTCGCAGCGGTGACGACACCGCAATTCCGCTCGGCGCATGTCGGCGACGACCGTCTGATCCCGGCATCCGTGCCTGTCTCGAGATCGGGCAAGATCCCGCGCTTCAGGCTTCCCGGAACCGAGGCCGCGCCGACGCAATTCCTCAGCTTCCGGCCCGAGTCCGGGATGGGAAAGATCCTCGAAGCGGTCCGTTCGACCTCGCCGCTGAAGCCGCAACTGAAGCCGGCGTTCACGTCACATCTTGCAAAGCTTCTCGTCACCATGGTCCAGGCCGGCCGCGGCATGGCGTGGCTTCCGGAGAGCCTGATCGCCGACCAACTCGCATCGGGCGAGCTGGTGAGGGCCGGCGGACGGGAATGGGAGATTCCGATCGAGATCCACGTGTTTCGGCCGAGATCGCGGCTGACGCCTGCGGCGGAGGCATTCTGGAAACACGTTCAGGAGCATCCACCCGAACGCAGCCCGGGCAAGGCGGCGCGCGCCCGACGCGGCCGCTAGCGCCGCTACTCCTCGGGCTCTGTCGTGAACAGCAGCGGATAGCCCTTGGCGCGGCCGGCGTCGGTGGCGCGCGTCGCCTTGGTCTCGGCGACGTCCTTGGTGAACACGGCAACGACGCAGGCGCCGAGCTTGTGGGCGGTGATCATCACCTTGTAGGCCTGATCCTCGGTCATGCGGAACTCGGCCTTCAGGATCATGGTGACGAATTCGCGCGGCGTGTAGTCGTCGTTGATCAGGATGACCTTGTGCAGCTTCGGTCGCTCGACCTTGGTCCTGGTCCGCGTCTTCGGCTTGGTGACGGTGTCGTTCATTCCGCCTCCTGGACACGGTGGGCTGGGGTTGCTGCCGGAGCGATCAGCTCGCGGCTTTCTCACCATATTGCAGGACCTGCACCTTCTCCAAGGTGATCAGGCCGCTCGACATCATGCCATCCAGGATGGGCAGGAATGCGTTGATGTTGTCCTCACTGTCGACGATCTCGATCAGCAGCGGCAGATCCTCCGACAATCGCAGGATCTTGGAGGTGTGCAGCCGGCTCGACTTGCCGAAGCCCATCGGGCCGCGCAGCACGGTGGCGCCGGCGAGGTGTCGCTCGCGCGCCGTCATCACGATCGCTTCATAGAGCGGCTTGCCGTCGAAATGATCGCTCTCGCCGATGAAGATCCGGAGCGAAACTGCCTGATTGGGAATTTGCATGCTCAGCTCCTTGTCAAGCGATTGTAGCGGTTCGCCATCATATGGCCGATCCATACCGACACCAGCCAGCAGATCACGGATGCGGCGATGTAGGCGAGCGCGGTGTATTTCATGCCGCCGTGGAACAGGCGGAAGGTCTCGAGGCTGAAGGTCGAAAAGGTGGTGTAGCCGCCGCAGAAGCCGGTCATGACGAACTGCCGGTGCTCGGGCCGCGCCAGCATGCGGCCGTCGGGGCCGGTCAGCGTCGCGTAGAAGCCGATGATCAGCGAGCCCGTGGCGTTGATGAACAGCGTCGCGAAAGGAAAGCCCGGACCGGTGTCGAGCGCCAGCCCGACCAGATAGCGCGTCAGTCCGCCGACGACGCTGCCCGCGGCAACCCAGGCATACAGCATCGCAGTGCGCCAGCGCTCGGAGGAGGGAGAGTTCATCGCACGCTAGCCTCCAAGGCTGTCCGCAAGGAGGAAACCGCAACTGACGGCGGCAAGGCACAGCCCGACCGAGAACACGACATTGCCGAGCGCATGCATCGGCTCGCCGCTGCGCGCAAGCGTCAGCGTCTGCAGGCTGAACGAGGATACCGTGGTGTAGCAGCCGAGAAAGCCTGTTACCGCAAACAGCCACGGATTCGGCGTCGCGAAGATCGAGCCCGGATGGGTCGCCAGCGCGCCGAAAATGCCGATCAGGAAGGCGCCGGTGACGTTGATGGTCATGGTGCCCCACGGAAAGGTCTCGCCCAGCCGCCGCGCGATCGCACCGGAGACGAAGTAGCGTGCGCAGCCGCCGAGGACGCTGCCGATCATGATCGCGATTGCTCCGCTCAGCACGATGAACGGCCTCCCGTCATTGTTTGTCCTCCGTGGCCAGTCCATTGCCGACCGCGAGCAGCCCCAGCAGTGAAACCAGCGCGAAGCCGAGCCCTGCGAGGAACGTTCCGGCCGGACCATAGGCGTCCCACAACGCGCCCGCGATCACGCTCGCGGCCAGCAGGGCAAGGCCGGTGAACAGGTTGAAATAGCCGAATGCGGTGCCGCGCAGGCTGGGCGGTGCGGCGTCGGCAACGAGGGCCGAGAGCAGGCCTTGGGTCAGTCCCATATGCAGCCCCCACAGCACGACGCCGAGAGTAAGGCCCGCCAGACTCGGCAGCAGCGCGAGCGCGAGATCGGCCCCAGCGAGGAAAACGAGGCCCAGCGCGAGCAGGCCGGTCCGGTTGATGCGGTCCGAGAGCGCGCCGGCCGGATAGGCGGAGAGCGCGTAGACGATGTTCATCAGCACCAGCACCGCCGGCACCCACATCGCATTGAGCCCGATGTTCTGCGCGCGCAGGATCAAAAAGGCTTCGCTGAAGCGCGCGAGCGTGAAGACGACGCCGACGGCGACGACGCGCCAATAGACCGCGCCGAGCTGGCGCATCGCGGCGAGATTGAGCGGGTTCTTGGCAGGCTCCCGGCCCGGGTCCGGATCCGGCTCGCTCACCGCGAACGTGATCAGGCCGAAGGACAGGAAGGCCGGCAGCACGGCAAACCAGAAGACGAGGGCGAAATTGTCTGCCGTCCACCACATCAGGCCGATCGCCATCAGCGGCCCGACGAAGGCGCCGATGGTGTCGAGCGATTGCCGCAGGCCGAAGCTCGCGCCGCGCAGGCCGACGGGCGCGATATCGGCGATCAACGCATCGCGCGGCGCGCCGCGGATGCCCTTGCCGACGCGATCGACGAAGCGCGCCGCCACCAGCCATCCGACGCTGGGCGCAAGCGGGAACAGCGGCTTGGTGAAGGCGGCAAGGCCGTAGCCGAGGGCGGCGAGCAGCTTGCGCCGGCCGAGCCAGTCCGACAGCGCGCCGGAAAAGATCTTGGTGATCGAGGCCGTCGCTTCCGCCATGCCCTCGATGAAGCCGACGGTCAGCGTCGAAGCGCCGAGCACGGTGACGAGATAGACCGGCAGCAGCGCGTGGATCATCTCGGAGGAGACGTCCATCAGCATCGAGACGAAGCCGAGCACCCAGATCCCCCTAGGCAGCGCGCTACGTGCAGTGTTCGGTGTCGTCGTCGTCACGTCTTCGCCTTTAGTCACCAGACAACAAAAAACCCGCCACCGGCGGGTTTGTCCATGCTCCCGCCGAAGGCAGGGGCCCAATGATTGCCCCTCCTCAAGCAGGAGTCATCAGCCCACTACGGTCCAACATTCGGGTTCAAGGCCGCCGGGCGGTTATCGGGGGACTCCATCCCCATCTGTGCAGCCAACCTAGCACGGAAATCGGGCTGGACAAGTGGTGCGAGAGCTCTGTCCCGTGACGTGTCGCTCCCGCTTCGCGCATCGTGAGCCCGATCGTGCAAGCGAGTGGGCGTGTTCCGGCGGCGCGAGCGCGGCAATATGGCGGCAGCTTTGCGCAAAGCGCGTGCACTCCTAACCCGCAGATTCCTAACTCGAATGTGAAGCACAAGCGATCTTCGCGCTTTGCGGCAAGGCGATTGCATGTCACCATCACGTCATACGACGGGAGGCTGCGATGCGCTTGCTGTTCTCGATCGGGGCTGTACTGGTTGCCGGCGTGTTTGCCGGAGGGGACGTCGCGGGCATCGCGGCACCGGGGCCGAAATTCGAGCCGCCCAAAACGCAACCGCAGCGGCTTGCGGCCGACAGAGATGCGCAGACGGTCGACGTCGAGCTGATCCTCGCGGTCGACGTGTCCTATTCCATGGACATGGACGAGCTCGCGATCCAGCGCGAAGGCTATGCGCAGGCGATCCAGTCGAAGGAGTTTCTCCAGGCGCTGAAGCTCGGCCCGAACGGCCGGATCGCGGTGACCTACTTCGAGTGGGCCGCCTCGAGCGACCAGAAGATCATCATTCCCTGGCGGCTGGTCGACGGCCCCGAGACGGCCGATGCCGTCGCCGCCGAGATCATGAAGACGCCGATCCGGCGCGCCTCGCGCACCTCGATCTCCGGCGCGATCATGTTCGCGATGCCGCTATTCGACGAGGATCCCTACCGGGGCCTGCGCCGCGTCATCGACATTTCCGGCGACGGCCCCAACAACAATGGCGGCCCGGTCACGGTGGCGCGCGATGCCGCGCTGGAGAAGGGCATCGTCATCAACGGCCTGCCGATCATGGTCAAGGAGCCGTCCTACTCGACCATGGATATCGACAATCTCGATCTCTATTACGAGGACTGCGTCGTCGGAGGTCCCGGATCGTTCGTCATCACGATCAAGGACCGCGACAAGTTCAAGGAGGCGATCCGCACCAAGCTGCTGATGGAGGTGGCCGGCCGCACGCCCGAGCGTCCGGTGATGCGTGTCGCCGACAAGGAGCCACGCGTCAACTGCCTGATCGGCGAGAAGATCTGGTCGGATCGCTGGGGGCGCTGAGCGGCCTGAAGCGCCGACCTTGGTTGCTACCGTTTCTCGTGACGTCGATCGCAATGATGCGCAAGGTCGCAGTCGGCTTTGTGGCGGATTAGCCACAAACCGGGCGAGCCGCGTTCAAGCCGGTTCCAACTCGATTGCCGGCCGTTGCAAAGCAACCTAAGAGTTGAGTGTTGGTTTCTCTTCGTTTCCCATCCCGCACACGCAATTGCCGCATCATTGCCTGCACACATCGCTTCGAAAATTGGCGCCGTAGCCACCCGCTGCGTGGCGATCGCCGCCGCCTGCGCTTCCGTCTCGATGCTGCTGACGGCACGGGCCGAAGCCGCATGCACGCCCGCGGCCGGAAACGACGTGTCGGCCGTCTGCACCGGCGCGACCGCGGGCGGCTACGGCGGTGCCGGTTTCACCAATCTGAACGTCACCGTGGACATCGGCGCCACGGTCACGGCGGGGGCTGCGAGCATCACGTTCAATACCGGGAGCCTGCTCAATCGCGGCACGGTCAGCGGCGTCACGTCGGGCGTTCTCGGCGCCACGGCCACGATCACCAATTCCGCCCTGATCTTCGCGAGCGGGGGCACCGCTATCGATCTCAGCGGCAGCCTGACGTTGACCAATTCCGGATCGGTGCAAGGCAGCCAGAACGGTGTTCGCGCGGCAACTGCGACCATCGCCAATTCCAGCCTGATCGTCGGCACGTCCGGCCAGGCGATCAGCCTGAGCGGCTTTGGCGACATCACCAACAGCGGCAACATTTCCGGCAATTACGGTATTGTCTCGTTTGCCACCGTCAAGCTCACGAACAGCGGATTGGTGTACGGCGACAATGCCGCCTTGGCGGCGAACGGCGCGACGATCGACAATAGCGGTACGATCCTGTCCGGCGGCACCGCCGTCGATTCCGCAGGCGCAACGATCGCCAATCGCGGCACGATCAGCGGCGCCAGCATCGGCATCGCCACTTCCGGCTTCACCTTGAACCTCGACAATTCCGGAAGCGTTTCGGGCCAGTTCGGCATCTTCACCAACGTCGGCAACATCGTCAATTCGGGCACGATCAGCGGCACCGGCGGCACCGCCATCGAGGCATTCGTCAACCTCGCGCTGGTCAATTCGGGCGTGATCAGCGGACAGACGACGGCGATCGTCGCGCCGACCGCCACCATCACCAATTCGGGCTCGATCGCCGCAGCCGCGGCGGCGGCGATCGATGTCACGGCCCTCACTTTGGCCAATTCCGGATCCGTCAGCGGCGTGACGTCAGGTGTTCACGGTGCCACGGCCAGCATCGCCAATTCCGGCTCCATCACCGCCAGCGGCGGCGCTGGCATCGATCTCAGCGGCAGCCTGATGCTGACCAATTCAGGCTTGGTGCGCGGCACTTCCGACGGCCTCAATGCCGCGAGCGCGACCATCGTCAACTCCGGCTCGATCGTCGGGAATTCGCGGGCCATCAACCTAGCCGGCGCCGGCGACATCACCAACAGCGGCAGCATTTCCGGCGGCTCCTACGGCATCGCCTCGTTCTCCAGCGTCAGGCTCGTCAATAGCGGCACCCTGTTCGGAGGCCTCTCCGCACTCTCGGTGAACTCGGCCACCATCGACAATTCCGGTACGATCCTCTCCAACTCGGTTGCGATCGATGCGGGGGGCGCCGCGATCAACAATTCCGGAACGATCGCGGGACGAGCCATTGCGATCACCGCCAACGATCTTACGCTCCTCAACACGGGCACGGTGTCCGTCAGCAATCCCGGCGCTTCAGCGATCTATGCGTTGAGGGCCGACATCAGTAATGCCGGCCTGATAGCGGCGGCGGACACCAGCAGCCTGGCGATTTCCCTGAGCTCTGCAGCGGATACGCTCACATCGTTCGCCGGCTCCCGGATCATCGGCCGCATCGATCTCGGCGGCGGCGCCGATCGGGTGGATTTCCGCGGTGGCAATTTCAACTATACGTTCAACTCGCTCGCGGGCGTGACCGTCAACTCGGCCGTGCCTTACATCGTGCAGGGATCGCGGGTCGTCACGGTCGATCCCACGCCGTTCGCGGCGACCAACCGCAACATCCTGGCGTTTTCCTCGGCAGTGACGTCGGCGCTGCCGCTGGCGGAGCCACCTCCGCCCGCCGTGGGGCCGGCGATGAGCTACGCCACGACGGTCAGATCTGCGCAGGCCGCGCGCGAGGCCTTCGCCGCGGTGATGACGCCGCAGGGGCCGACCGCCGTCTACGGCGGCGGGGTGACCCTGTGGGCGCGCGGCTTCGCCGGCGAGCGCGATCAATCGGCGACGGGTCCGCTGCTCCACACCGTCAATCGCTTCCAGGGCGGTTTCATCGGCGGAGACTGGCAGGCCAATCCGTTCTTTCGTTTCGGCGCATTCGTCGGCGCGGGCGCTATGCGGAGCACGGAAGATCTCAATCTCAATAGCGTCAGCTCGGATGTCGCGTTCGGCGGCGCCTTCGTCCGTGGCACGTTCGGTGACACCTTTCTCGACATGATGATCCAACTCGGCCGCCTGTCAGGACATAGCTCCCGCTTGGTCAGCAACAATCTGGCGCCCACCGGAATCGAGACCGCCCTGGGCGACTACGCCGGCCTTTACGCGATCCCCGAACTCGGGCTCGGGCGTCACATCGAGCTGGGCGAGATGGGTGGCACGATGTGGCGGCTAACCCCGGTGGGACGCATCCGCTATCTCGCCGGCAACCTCGGCGGCTACAACGAGAGCGGTTCGACGTCGGACCTGACGGTAGGCGAACGCCGGCTGTCGGAGCTCGAGGAGCGCGCTGAGCTGAAATTGTCGGGAACGCTCCGTAGCGCCGATTTTGCGGTGATTACCGGAAACCTCCGTGTTGGCGCGCTCGGCGCGCAACGTATGGGCGGTGCGGCGGTGAACGCCACGCTGCTTGGCCAGGCCATTCCGTTCGCAATGCCGGGCGCAGGCACGATCTGGGGTGTTCTGGGTGGGGGCGGCCTCGAACTCAGCCGCGGCGCGGCCAGCTTCTTCGTTTCCGGCGACTACCTGAAGGCGTCGGATTCGAGCGTGGTGTATGGCGGGCGCGGCGGGATGAGGCTCGCCTTCTAGAACACCGGTTGGGCCTACCCGAGATGAGATCATTTGCCTCACCGCAGCCGGCAGTTGAAATTAATCGATCGTTAACCGGCGTGGGTCCCTAATCGCGTGGTTTCTGTTCGTTTCCGTTCGGCATCCTGACATTGCCGAGGCGGACGAAAGCGGGTTTGTCAGGCCCGTCCCCGAGCAATCCAATGGCCATCGTCACATCGAGCACCAGTCAGATTTCGCCAGCCAACGAGCGCCTGTATCACCAGAGCGCTCTGATCGGCGACTGGAAGGGCAATTGGGTGGGCAACGGCAACCAACCCGTCGGCTTCAAGGTCGTGAACATCCGCGGTGCCCGGGCGCAGGTCGAATACACTCATAACGGGCACACCGAGCGCGGCTTTGCCGAGGTCCAGGGCACGCTCATTACCTTCGGCGGGGTCACGGTCGGCACCAAGGACGGCAAGAACATGGTGATGCTGTTCTCCTTCGGCGGCGCCGGCAAGCAGACCGCGAACCTGGAGAAGCAGGACCCGCCGGCCTCCGACAGCCGTCTCATGGGAAGCTGGGGCGGCTATTCCAGCGACAACGGCAAGAGCGCGAGCTTCAAGGTGCTGTCCGTGAACGGCAAGGAAGCCCAGGTCAGTGTCACCACCGATGGCGTCACCCGTCAGGGCACCGGTTACGTCTACAAGAACGTCATCATGTTCGGCCAGGCGCAGATCGCGACCGATGACGGGCAGAACGGCAAGATCATCTACCAGGTCGGCACCAAATCCTTCGTGGTGCCGGTGACGAAATATCCGCCCGCGGATTCATCGTCCTCGGTGGACAGGACCGCATAGCTCTCACGGCTGCGTCTTGCCGCCTTGCGTCAATGCTTTCAACTGCCGGTCGAGCTGTCGCATAATCGCGCAGGCCTGTGCGAAACCGCCTGCACCGATCAATCGCCAGACTTCATCGGATTGCTCCACAAGATCTGGGATCGTCAGCGGCAAGCCGGCGGCCTCCTGCAGCGCTCCCTTCTCGTTGATCAGGTAGCGCTCGTTCAGCGCGAACAGCACCTGCGCGACGCAGGCAAGCGATCTGTAGAGGCATCCCGCCACATGGGTCCGCTCGTTACGTGGGGCCGCGAGTTCGGCATTTTCGATGCTGAACAGGACTTCCCATTGGAAGCGTCGGATCAGGACGATACGCAGAGTCTCCGGATAGGGAAGTGCGATCGATTTGAGCCGGGCGATCATTCCGTTCGGATCATGCAGCGGCTGACAATATGCGATCTCGCCCATCCATATAGTTGAGCAGAAGCCATGAGGATGGCCGGGTTGGTAGGTCATGAGAACCTGACCGTCCCTGCAGGCCGACATGACCCGCTCGACATCATCGACGTTACGGTACAGCAGGTCGACCTTTCGTCCCTCGATCGAAAGCCAGGCTCCGCCCACAATCCACGATCCCCATTCGTTGATTCTGGTCACAATCGCGGCGTCGGGATCGTCGGCGATGCTCTTCACCACTGTCAGCAGTCGATCCGTGTCGAACCGAGCGGCGGAGCGGTACAGCCCGATGTCATAGTCGGAGGAGGAATGCGCAGTGCCGCGTGCGCGTGAGCCGCCGAGCACCACGGCCTGGACGCCAGGTACCGCGGCAAGAACGGGTGTGAGGCGGGTGAGCAACGGATCGTGCGACATAGGGCGCGGTTCCCCAAAAGACCTGCGGGCGTGAGGACGGCCCGGTCACTCCGCTGGCATTGATGATGGTCGAGGAGTATAGTTTTGCGGTGGTTTAGACGGTAGCCAAAATGTTCGACCTCGGACGTACATGCGCTCTTGCAGCTCTCGCCTTGCTCTGCCTCGGCGGGAAGGCGGTTCATGCGCAAGTCGCGCCGCTGCGATATTTCATACCGGGCGGACCGTTTGGCTTTGGCGGCAGCGACGGCCAGAGCTCCGATCCTTACGGCAGTTTTTCGGGTTTCAATACCGACGAGGCCGGCGGGCGCACCAATTTTGCGAACGGCTTCTTCGTCGGCAGCCAGCGCGGCAATCTCAATTGGAGCGGCCTCAGTCAGGCCGGATTCAATCAGGCCGGACTTGCCAATAATTTCAGCGCGCTGTCCTTTGATAGTACGCAGTTCGGCTACACCACCAAAAGCCTGGGCGGCATGCCTGTCACCTTCTTTGCGGGTGTCGATACGCTGAAATTCGGCAACGGCATCGGCAGCTCGGTTGCGCCGCTGACATCAGGCACGGCGCCCGGCACCAGCGCATTTGCGGGCGTTGAGTTCAAGCCGACCTCCAATCTCAGCCTGTCGTTCGGGGCCGGGTTCACCCAGCTGGACTCCGGCCGCATGGACAGCGACATCCGATCGAACATGCTGCCCGGCGAGTCGCCGGCCCTGAGCGGCCTTCGGCGTTAGGGTCGCATCACCAGCTCCGGCGGACGCCGCGGCGATCTCGGCAGGTCCGGACCGGCTCCGAAGCGCATCACGATGTCGGGGCGGCGTTCGCCAAGATCGAGCGAGGCCGCAAATTGCCGCCTCAGCGCCGCCACCTCAATCGGCTGGTTGACGAAGGAATATTTGAGTCCCAGCGCGGTCGCCTGCAAGCCGAAGCGCTGGCAGGCGCGGCCGACCGCGATCCAGTGCGACTTGTCGCTGCGATCGGCGGCGAGCACGAGGATGCCCGCGGAGCTGGTGAGCTGTTCGCGATACTTCTTGTTTTCGCCGCTCTCGGTGAAGAAGAGGTTCAGCAGCGACCGCGCCAGCCATGAGGGCAAAGAGGGATTTCCCGAGGCGGGCGCGAACAACCCGTCCATGGTCGCAAGTGCCTCCGCCTCGTTGAAGCGAATCCAGCTCACGAGCTCGCGCATGAAGGCCTTGTCGCGCATTTGCGCCGAATTGCCTTCGAGCACATAGTCGGTAACTCCAGAGATCGCGGCGCGCTCGGTCAGCAGGAGAGCCGTGACATCAGGTTCGCGGCAGGCATCTTCGAGCCGGCGCAAGGTCTCGGGCGTGGCCGGCTTGCCGTCGAACGTCGCGCGCGTGCATTGCCTGACCGGAATCGCGGCTGCCAACGCCGATGCGGCCGGCGGCGCTTGCTCGAGCGTGACCACGATTCGGTCGCCGTCGATGACCGGGTTGGCGCGCCAGCCCAGCGCGGACGCGGCGAGGATGAGGTTTTCGGCGGCGCAGCCGAGACTGACGAACAGGTGATGGTCGTCCGGATCGACGGCCGGACAGCGGCGCGAATAATCCGGCGAGATCGCGATTTCGTTGCCGCGTGCCGAGAAGATCCACGGCTGGGTGTTGTGGCTGTTGGCGGCGAGGGTGGCAAAGCGCACGAGCTCGCGATCCCGCGGCGCCGACTGCAGTGGAGCGCGCGACGCCGCTACCGCTTCATCGTAGGTCATGGCCGCAGCTGCAGCGGTGTCGATCGCTACCCCGGAAAGGCCGAGCGCGGCTGCGATGAACTGTCGTCGGTCAACCACGGACGTCCGCTCCACGTTGAATTGCGCAGGACGCTTTTAACGTCAGCGAACCTGGCGCGATTGACTGGCATCAAGCTTGGAGGACGCTTGCTCGATTATGAGCTTGCGGACTACCGCGTGAACCGCGCCACCAGCTCGACATGCGGCGTGTGGCGGAATTGATCGACCGGCACGACGGCCTCAAGCCGATAGCCGCCGTCGATCAAGAGCCGTGCGTCGCGGGCAAAGGTGGCGACGTTGCAGGACACGGCGACCACCACGGGCACCTTGCTGGCGGCAAGCTTCAGCGCCTGTGCCTGCGCGCCCTGGCGCGGCGGATCGAACACGACGGCGTCGAAGTCGCGCAGCTCCGGCGGCACCAGGGGGCGGCGGAACAGGTCGCGCGGCTCGGCCTTGATCGGCTTCAGGCCTGGCGCGCGCGCGGCTTTCGCCAGCGCAGCAACGGCTCCGGCATCGCTGTCGTAGGCAGTGACGCGGGCCTTCTCGGCAAGCCGCAATGCGAACGGCCCGACGCCGCAGAAGAGGTCGAGAACTTCCTTGGCCTTGCCGATGCGCTCAGTGACGAGCGCGGCCAGCGTTTCCTCGCCCGCCACCGTCGCCTGCAGGAACGAGCCCGGCGGCAGCGTCACCTCGGCGCGGCCCATCTTCACCGTCGGCGGCAGGCGTTGCAGCACCAATTCGCCATGCCGCGTCAGCCGCGCCAGGCGGTGCTGCTCGGCGACGCGCGACAGCGCCGTGACCAGCGCGGTGGGCAGCGGACCGGAGCCGCGCACGTCGACGTCGAGGCCGTTGGCGGTCGCGGTGACCTGGATGTCGAGCGGCTTGGTCACCGGCATCTTCGACGTCAGCGGCTCGGCGATCGCCCAGGCGGCCTCGAGCGCGCCGTCGAGCGCGGGATCGAGGATGGGGCAGCGATCGATGGGAATGACGTCGTGCGAGCTCGTCGCGGAAAAACCGACCTTGAGGATGTCATGCGTGCCGAAGCGGCCGTGCAGGGTGATGCGCCGGCGTCCGGCGCCATGGGCATCGACCAGCGGCGCGACCTCGCAATCGATGCCGGCCTGCGCCAGCGTCTCCACCACGATGCCGCGCTTCCAGGCGTGATAGGGCTCGGCCGCCCAATGCTGGATGGCGCAGCCGCCGCAGACGCCGAAATGCGGACAGAACGGCGCGATGCGTTCCGGGCTTGCGACCTCCACGGCGAGCAGCTTGCGTCGATCAGGGTGATGTCCGATGACGTGATCGACCTCGACGGTCTCGCCGCCGAGCGTGTAGGGCACGTAGAGCGCATCGCCCGCGGTCACGCAGACGCCATCGCCGCGATGGCCGACGTGATCGATGGTCAGACGCTCAACCACGGCGCGCACCCAGGAAGAATTCGATGTTGCCGTCCCCGCCCGATATCGACGACGGGAACACCTTGATGTCGGTGCAGCCGAGCGAGGCGGCGAAGGCGGCGATGTCGTCGCAAATCTCCTGATGCACGGCGGCATCGCGGACGATGCCCTTCTTGTTGTGTTTCCGGTCGGCCTCGAATTGCGGCTTGATCAGCGCCAGCAGGCTCATCGGCGCCGCGGCGAGGGACAGTGCCACCGGCAGCACGGTCTTGAGCGAGATGAAGCTGACGTCGATGACGACCACATCGGGCCGCGCCGGCAGCCGCTTGCCTTCGTAGCTGCGGATGTCGGTCTCCTCCATCGACACGATCTTGGAATGACCGCGCAGCGAGGCATGCAGCTGGCTGGTGCCGACGTCGATCGCGAACACCAGGCTCGCGCCGTTCGCCAGCAGCACCTCGGTGAAGCCGCCGGTGGAGGCTCCGACGTCGAGGCAGACATGGTCCTCGATCTCGATGGGGTAGCGCTCCAGCGCGCCGGCGAGCTTGACGCCGCCGCGGGAGACATAGGGATGGGCGGGCTCGGCCTGGATCACCGCGTCCTCGGCGATCGTCTCCGAGGGCTTTGCCACGGGCTTGTCGTCGGCCGTGACCAACCCGGCCTCGATGGCCGCGCGCGCCCGCGCCCGGCTCTCGAACAGGCCGCGCTCGACCAGAAGAACATCCGCGCGCTTGCGGGCAGGGGACATCGGTTCTCTCAACAGGGACTGACGCTTATGGTGCGATCAATCGCCCGGCCGCCATCCGGACGCAAGTCTCGAACGCGGCCAGATCGTGCCAGACGTCGATCGGCATGGTGGCTGGCGTCACCAGCGGGCAGCCGTGCAGCTCCAGTGCATGGATCATCATGAGGTTGTCGACGAGGCCGAAATCCTCGACCGTCAGCCCCTGGGCATCGACCAGTCGTCCGTCTTCGGAGGTGACGTCCATGAAGCGCGAGACACGGTCGGCGTAGGTGGCGCCATCGTTGGAATAAGCGAGGCAGAATTTGCGGCGGCCGGCCATGTAGCCGAGCTCGTAGACGGTACCGGGATCGGCCCCGGCGCCGCGGAACGGGGTGAGGTTGGCAATGATGGCATCAGCCGCATCCATCATCGCCTCGTTGCCGCAAAAAATCTGGCGCGCAGCATCGGGCGCGACGAGATCGATGGCGTTGTCGAGGGGATAGAGGCCGGTGAGGCCGTAGCGGCCGCAGATATCGACCTTGCGCCGGCCGATCTCGATCGCATCCGGCAGGAACACGTCGGGGCCTGCCAGATAGATCTTCATGGAGCCAAAGCCGGAAAAATTTGGATCGAGGTGCGAGCCGCAGTGCGCAGTTTCTCCTCCCTCTCCCGCTTGCGGGGGGAGGGGTTGGGGTGGGATGTCTCCACAAGCGAGAACCCCAAGAGGACAGAGCTCTCACCCGCGCCTGCGGCGCGACCTCTCCCGCAAGCGGGAGAGGTGAAGAGAGCAGCCTTAGGCGAGCTTGACCGTCTCGGCCTTGACGTCCTTGCCGAGCGCCTCGAACACCTTGGCGACGATGCCCTTGGCGTCGAGACCGGCGCGGCCGTACATCGCGGCGGGAGTGTCGTGGTCCTGGAACACGTCGGGCAGCACCATCGAGCGGAACTTGACCATGCCGGTGTCGAGCACGCCCTGATCGGTCAGGAACTGCGCGACATGCGAGCCGAAGCCGCCGATCGAGCCTTCCTCGATGGTGATCAGCACGTCGTGGTCACGGGCAAGCTTGAGCACCAGCTCGGTGTCGAGCGGCTTCATGAAGCGCGCATCGGCAATCGAGGTCGAGAGGCCATGGGCGGCGAGCTCGTCGGCCGCCTTCTCGCATTCGGCGAGACGGGTGCCGAAGGAGAGCAGGGCGATCTTGCTGCCCTGGCGGATCATGCGGCCCTTGCCGATCTCGAGCGGAATACCGACCTCGGGCATCTCGACGCCGCGGCCTTCGCCGCGCGGATAGCGCAGCGAGCTCGGACGGTCGTTGATCGCGACCTGGGTCGCCACCATGTGCACCAGCTCGGCTTCGTCGCTAGCTGCCATGATCACCATGTTCGGCAGACAGCCGAGATAGGCGTTGTCGAACGAGCCGGCATGGGTCGCGCCGTCGGCGCCGACGAGGCCGGCGCGGTCGATCGCGAAGCGGACGGGCAGGTTCTGGATCGCGACGTCGTGCACGATCTGGTCGTAGCCGCGCTGCAGGAAGGTCGAGTAGATCGCGCAGAACGGCTTGTAGCCCTCGGTCGCAAGACCGGCGGCGAAGGTCACCGCGTGCTGCTCGGCGATGCCGACGTCGAAGGTGCGGTCGGGGAAGGCCTTGTTGAAGATGTCGACGCCGGTGCCCGACGGCATCGCCGCGGTGATGGCGACGATCTTGTCGTCCTTCTGGGCTTCCTTGACGAGGCTCTGGCCGAACACGTTCTGGTAGGCCGGCGCGTTCGGCTTGGCTTTGGCTTGCGTGCCGGTCGCGACGTCGAACTTGACGACGGCGTGGTACTTGTCGGCGGAGGCTTCCGCCGGACCGTAGCCCTTGCCCTTCTGCGTCACGACGTGGACCAGGATCGGGCCGGTCTCCATGTCGCGCACGTTCTTCAGAACGGGCAGCAGATGGTCGAGGTTATGGCCGTCGATCGGGCCGACGTAATAGAAACCGAGCTCCTCGAACAGCGTGCCGCCGTCCATCATGAAGCCGCGGGAGTATTCCTCGACGCGGTTGGCGCGGTTGGCAATGATCTTGGGCAGGCGCTTGTTGATCTGCTTGGCCGCCTCGCGCAGCGTGCGATAGGTCTTGCCGGAGTAGAGGCGCGACAGATAGGCGCTCATGGCGCCGACCGGCGGCGCGATCGACATGTCGTTGTCGTTGAGGATGACGATCAGGCGCGAGTTCATCGCGCCGGCATTGTTCATGGCCTCGTAAGCCATGCCCGCCGACATCGAGCCGTCACCGATCACGGCGATAACGTTGTTCTTGCCGCCCGAGAGGTCGCGCGCGACGGCCATGCCGAGGCCGGCCGAAATCGAGGTCGAGGAGTGCGCCGCGCCGAACGGATCGTAATCGCTCTCGCTGCGCTTGGTGAAGCCGGAGAGGCCGCCGCCGGTGCGCAAGGTGCGGATGCGGTCGCGGCGACCGGTGAGGATCTTGTGCGGATAGGCCTGATGGCCGACGTCCCAAATCAGCCGGTCGCGCGGCGTGTCGAAGACGTAATGGATCGCGGTGGTGAGCTCGACCACGCCGAGACCCGCGCCGAAGTGACCACCGGTCACCGAGACGGCATCGATGGTCTCCTGCCGCAGCTCGTCGGCAACCTGGCGAACCTGCTCGATCTTGAGCTTGCGCAGGTCTTCCGGCGTCCGAATGGTGTCGAGAAGCGGCGTCTTGCTATATGCGTTCACGGCGATTTCCAATTTGTCAGCGCCGGAAGGTCATTCCGGTGCGCGATGGGTTTGCACAATATCGGCGCAGCGCGAGTCCTCAAACCGTCGGAGCCACCTGCATGGGGCCAAGCTTCTTCTTCAAGCTGACAACCCCGTCTTCAAGCTTAGGTAAGCTTAAGTGCGCTCCGGTTCAGTCTCTGTGATCCCTGTCACTTAGATCGGCTTCGTCCGTCCCAGCCAATTTCATTAGCAGTTTGAAGCGCTTGTCGTCGGTAATCGGTGCCCACGCAAGGCTTGCAAAAAGCCACACTCCGCGCAGCTTTACACCAAAGCTTGGGCCAAAGCCAACCCGCCGGACCGATTAGGGGTATGCAGGTGCAACTGCCGGGCCAGAGTGGTTAACCGCGGGCGGGGACCGGGGGTTCCTGGCCTGCCCGGTTCTTTGGCGGCTTTTTGGACCGAATGAGCGCCTTTTTGGTCCGCGAAGAGGGCTGATCCGCAACTGGGGTCCAGGCCCGTCCGGATGGAACCACGGCCTGCCGGAAGGCAGGGCACCGTGCAATCACGAAAGCGAGACGGACGGCGGTGCCTCGCCGCGAAGAAATTTCACGGAAACGCGGTCGGCAACGGATTGGGAAGGGGCGGCCTACTGGACGTCGAGCGGAGCCGTGCCGGCGGCCTGACCGCTGGCATCGGTGGTGATCTTGTCGACGCGCGCCTCGGCCTGGCGCAGCAATTCCTCGCAGCGGCGCTTCAGCGCCTCGCCGCGCTCGTAGATCGTCACGGATTCCTCGAGCGGCACCTTGCCATCCTCGAGCCGCTTCACGATCGTTTCGAGTTCCTCGATCGCGCGCTCGAAGGTGAGCCTGGAGACGTCGACTTGGGTGTTTTCGGCCATATCCGTTTCCGATCGCCCGATTCGCTTGACCCGCAGTGAAGGCGGGTTTTGCGGGCTTAATGTGGCGGGTGCGTCAAGCGCCCATCAGGGCGCCGACATGCGCCGTAACAGATTCTTTCAGTCCTTGCAGGTCATAGCCGCCCTCGAGCACGGACACAACGCGTCCTCCCGCGGTCTTGTCGGCGAGATCCATTAGCTTGCGCGTCACCCAGGCATAGTCCTCCGCGCGCAGATTCAGCGAGGCCAGCGGATCGCGGTAATGCGCGTCGAAGCCGGCGGAGATGACCACGAGCTCGGGGCTGAATTTTTCGAGCTGCGGCAGGATCAAATTCTCGAACGCGGAGCGGAATTCCGGTCCGCCGTCCTCGGAGGCGAGCGGCGCGTTGACGATGGTGTCGTGATCGCCCCGCTCGCCCTTGGCGCCGGTGCCCGGAAACAGAGGCATCTGGTGCGTCGAGCAATACATCACGGTGGGATCGGACCAGAAGATGTCCTGCGTGCCATTGCCGTGATGCACGTCGAAATCGACGATGGCGGCGCGCTTGATGCCGAATTTGCGCTGCGCGTGGCGCGCGGCAATCGCGACATTGTCGAAGAAGCAGAAGCCCATCGGCTTGCCGATCTCGGCGTGATGTCCGGGCGGGCGCACCGCGACGAAGGCGTTGCGATGCTCGCCGTTCATCACCGCTTCGGTCGCTGCGACCGCGCCGCCGACGCCGCGCATCACCGCTTCCCACGTGCCGGGGGACATCGAGGTGTCGCCGTCGATATAGACCTGCCCGCTGCTGGGCGCGATGTGGCGCAGCTCGGTGACGTAATGCTCGTTGTGGCAGAGCGTGACGAGATCGAGGTCGCCCTCCGGCGCCAGATCGCGCGCCAGGAACTGGAAGCGCTCATGCGACAGCGCTTCTTCCACGGCACGCAGGCGATCGGGCCTTTCAGGGTGTCCCGGTGGGGTGACGTGGTCGAGGCAGGCCTTGTGGGAGAGAAGAAGCGTGCTCATCAGGTCGGCCTCACAGGAAACGGGCTCTTGTCGTCGCTTGACGCATCCGGCGCCAAAACGCAACGCCTGACACAATCTATGCGCTTGGATGGCAATGGCAAAGGGGCGAGCCGGCCCGATTGATCCGGATCAATTCACCCGCAGGATACGGGTGGGCGGTAGCGGACCGATCGGCCCGTGCGCCCGGAAGAACGCGAACAGCGCGTCCGCGTCGTAGCCGCCATATTGCGGCGAGGTGCCCTGTTTGGCGACGGTAAAACCGTCGCCGCCGACGGCGAGGTAATCGTTGAGGGTGATGCGGTAGCCGCTTCCAGGTTCGATCGGCCGGCCGCTCAGCATCATCCGCTCGGGTATCACGCGCTCACCGAATGGCTTGGACGCATCCCAGGCATAGCTGAATCCGTTCGAGACCTGGAGGATCCGCGGCCGCTTCGGGTCGAGCCATTGCTGCTCCAGCATGTCCTTGAGCTGGCTGCCGGTCAGCGTCATCGTGACGAGGCGGTTGCGGAACGGCTGGCTGGCGAAGACGTCTCCGAAGGATATCGCCCCGTTTTCTTTCGGCACGATATCGGTGCGTATGCCGCCGGGATTGGTGAGCGCGATGACGGCGCTGCCATCCTTGGCCGACCTGGTCGCGGCAAGCTGCGCGTCCGCGATGACGTCGCCGAGCGCGCTTTCGCCGGCTTCATTCGGCATGCGCGACAGCGTCTCAGTCACCGATCCCGCCGGCCGGTTGGCGATCGGCGCGGATACCCGGTCGTAGGCGTCGATCAGCGCGGTCTGCTCGGGATCCTTCGCGAGCGAAGCGTTGGCGACGAGCATATTGTCGGCCTTGGCGCTGACGATGTCGCGCGTGCCGGGATCGAGCTTGAGGTCGATCGCGGTGACCAGCGTACCGTATTTGTCGCCGCTGGTGACCAGCCGCCCGTCGATGTCGCAGACATAGGCGCGGTGGGTGTGGCCGCTGACGACCACGTCGACGGCGCGGTCGAACTTCTTGACGATATCGACGATGGGCCCCGTGATCCCTGGGCATTCGTTGTAGTCGCCGGCGGGCTCGCCGCCCTGGTGGATCAGCACCACGATCGCTTCGACGCCGCGCGCCTTCAACTGCGCGACCTGCGCGTTCACCGTCTCCGCTTCGTCGCGGAATTCGAGCCCGGCGATGCCCGCGGGCGAGACGATGCCCGCCGTCTCCTTCAAGGTCAGCCCGATGAAGGCGACGGGGATGCCGTCGAATTCCCTGATCTCGTAGGGCGGCAGCACGCTTTTACCGGTCGCTGTCTCCACGGTGGACGCCGCGAGATAGCGGAATTTGGCGCCGGTGAAGGGATGTGGTCCCTGGCAGCCGTCGACCGGATGGCACCCGCCGTTCTGCATCCTGAGCAGCTCGGCCTTGCCCTCGTCGAATTCGTGGTTGCCGACGGAGGTGATCGCAAGCCCCATCATCGAGAGCGCCTCGATCGAGGGCTCGTCGTGAAACATCGCCGACAGGAACGGGCTCGCGCCGATCAGATCGCCGGCGGCGACGAAGATCGTGTTCTTGTGTCCTTCGCGCAGCTGCTTGACCAGCGTCGCCATGTATTCGGCCCCGCCGGCCGCGACCATCACCTTCTTGCTTTTGTCCTCGGGATCGCTGATGCGGATGCCGCCCGGCGGCGGGCGCAGATTGCCGTGGAAGTCGTTGATCGCAAGGATCCGCAACTCGACGGCGGCGGCGGTCTGGGCCGCAGCGGGGAGGGCAAAGGTGAGCGTCAGCGCGAGAGCGGCAAGGATGGATCGGTATCGCATGGAACCAGATTAGTCGGTCCGCGCGAAGATTTCACGAAGCATTGTCGTGAACGTGCGGGATGAGAGATCTGTCCTCAACCACGGTCTCGTAGGGTGGGCAAAGCGGAGCGTGCCCACGTCTTAAGGCGTGGGCACGGCGCAAGTGCGCCTTTGCCCACCCTGCGATTCTGTTGGCTTGGCGCGGGTTCGCCCTACCGCTTCTTCCGGTTCGCGAACGCGTTGAACGCAGCCACCGCTTCGTCCGACTTCAGCCGCTCGCCGAACAGATGGCCTTCCTGGTCGATGCGGCGGGTGAGCTCTTCGGCCGGCGCGCGCAGCAGCTTGCGCGAGGTTGCGACCGCCTCGGCCGGCAGGCGGCAGATATCGCGCGCCACCTTGCGCGCCTCGACCTCCGTATGTCCCGGCGACACCACGGAGTTGACGAAGCCGGCGGCATGGGCCTCCGCGGCGGAGAAGGTCCGCCCCATCACCAGCATGGCGAAGGCGCGCTGATAGCCCATCGTGTTCGGCATCAAGAGGCTGGCTGCGCCGACCGGCACCAGGCCGAGATGGATGTAGGGTGCGGAAAAGGTCGCAGCGTTCGAGGCGAGCACGTAGTCGCAATGAAACAGCATCACCGTGCCCATGCCGATCGAGGCGCCGTCGACGGCCGCGATGATCGGCTTGACGTTGAGGGCGAGCGAATAGAGAAACTTGGCGCCTTCCGACAGCGTCTCCGGGCGCGATGTGTCGGCGTGCATGAAATCGTCGATGTCGTCGCCGGCGGTGAACACGCCGGAGCCGCCGGTGATGATCATGCAGCGGATATCGGGGTTGTTCTGCGCGGTGTCGATCGCGCGACCCATTTCCCGGTACATGTCCTGGGTGATCGCGTTCTTCTTGCCCGGGCGTCGCAGGGTGATCACACGCGTTCCGCGCTCTTCGGTGACGACGATGTTGCCGTTCGGCATGAGAACTCCCTGCGAGTCGCCGCGACGCTTGCCGCTTTGCGAGCCTCGCCGAGCATCAGCCTACATCATCCCGCAGGCGTGCCAATGCGCTGGGTCAAAGTTTTCGCCGCCGGATTTGGCGAGGCCGCGCATGGCAGCCGTCGCCGTCACGCATCGCAACAATCGGCTCCAATGTTTCGTTTGAAAAACCGCTGGTTGTGGTGCACGATCCCGTGGTTCCATTTGACCGATTGCCCGATCGATGATTGTCGCGGCCTGTTCGTGGACCGGCTCGATCCGCGCCTTGGCTGCGCGGCGTCGATGACGAGCCAGGCGGCGGCGCTGCTCGTTCTCCTGCAGAGCGCGAGCCCGACCATGCTGCTGCTGTGCTGCGCCGTTTATGGCTTCTCGATCGGCAACATGATCACGTTCCCGCCCCTGATCATCCAGCGCGAGATCGGCGCAGGCGCCTTCGCAGCTGCTATGGGATTGGGCACCTCGATCAGCGGCGTCGTCAGCGCCTTCGGTCCAGGGCTCGTCGGCGTGGTGCGCAGCCTCACCGGCAACTGCACGACGGCTTTTGCGCTGTGTGTCGCGCTCGATCTGGTGGCCGCCGGCCTCGTGCTGTGGCGGCCGGGGAGGAGGCTGGAAGATTCTCACACTCTATCACCGTCACCCTGAGGTGGCCGCTTCTTCAGCGGCCCTCGAAGGGCGACGGCCCGGCTGCGATATCTCGGCCGCTCATCCTTCGAGGCTCTCCATGCGACGCTTTGCGTCGCATGGCTCGCACCTCAGGATGACGGACTTACCCCAGCAGCACCGCATCCGCCGCCGCGACCGACTCCGCGCTCTCCGTCACCGTGCGCTCGAGCGCGCCGGCCTGCACGGTGATGTTCTCGGCGAAGAAGCGGGCGAGCGAGACATAGCGCGCGGCGTCCGTGTTGCCGTCGGCTTTCGCGGCCAGTGCCTCGGAGGCGAGCAGGCAGCCGCCGAGCGTCGCGCCGAATTGCTGCAGATAGGGCGTTGCGCCGGCCAGCGCCTCGTTCGGCGCAGACGTCACGCGCTCCAGCAGCCATTTGCTGCTGCGCGTCAATGCGTCGAGCGCTTCACGCAGTTTTGCCCCGGTGGTGCCGAAGGCGGGATCGTTGGAGGCTTCAACCTGTTTGACGGTGGCCGCGAGCTCGTCGAGCAGCGCCCACACCGAGGCGCCGCCGTTGGCCGCCAGCTTGCGCGTGACGAGATCAATCGCCTGGATGCCGTTGGTGCCCTCGTAGATCGCGGTGATGCGCGCATCGCGATAATGCTGCGCGGCACCGGTCTCCTCGATGAAGCCCATGCCGCCATGGATCTGCACGCCGAGATAGGCGACCTCGTTGCCGATGTCGGTGGAATAGCCTTTTGCCATCGGCGTCAGCAGCGCCGCGCGCGCGGCGGAATCGGCGCGCACCTTGGGGTCCTTGGCGCGGGTCGAGACGTCGATCGCGACCGCAGTGGCATAGCAGATGGTGCGCGCGGCGGCGGTCTGCGCCCGCATCCGCATCAGCATGCGCTTGACGTCCGGATGCACGAAGATCGCGTCCGAGCCGTCGCCCTTCTTGCCGACCGCGCGGCCCTGCTTGCGCTCCTGCGCGTAAGACAGCGCCTGCTGATAAGCGCGATCGGCAACGCCGACGCCTTCCAGGCCGACGCCGAGGCGGGCCTGGTTCATCATCGTGAACATGCAGCGCATGCCCTGGTTCTCTTCGCCGATCAAAAAGCCGATCGCGCCGCCATGGTCGCCCATGGTCATGGTGCAGGTCGGCGAGGCATGCATGCCGAGCTTGTGCTCGACGCCGGAGGCGAAGATGTCGTTGCGGGCGCCGAGCGAGCCGTCGGCATTGACCATGAACTTCGGCACGAGGAACAGCGAGATGCCCTTGGTCCCAGCGGGCGCGTCCGGCAGGCGCGCCAGCACGAAATGCACGATGTTGTCGGTCATGTCGTGCTCGCCATAGGTGATGAAGATCTTCGTCCCCTTGATGCGATAGGTGCCGTCGGCCTGCTTCTCGGCGCGGGTGCGCAGCGCGCCGACGTCGGAGCCGGCCTGCGGCTCGGTCAGCTGCATGGTGCCGGTCCATTCGCCGGAGACGAGCTTTTCCAGATAGATCGTCTTCAGCTCGTCACTGCCATGCGCATCCAGCGCCTCGATCGCCGAGGCCGTCAGCAGCGGGCAGAGGCCGAAGGCGACGTTGGCGGCGCTCCAGATCTCGGTGCAGGCGGCATTGATCGCGATCGGCAGGCCCTGGCCGCCGAAATCTTCCGGGCCGGACACCGCGTTCCAGCCGCCCTCGGTCCAGCGCTTGTAGGCGTCCGGCCAGCCCGGCGCGGTCGTGACCTTGCCGGCATCGAGCTTGATGCCGTGCTCGTCGCCGACTTTGTTCAGCGGGGCGAGCACGTCGGTTGCGAACTTTCCGGCTTCCTCCAGCACGGCCGCGGCGATATCCGTGTCGAAATCACCGTAATGACCGGCCTCCACGGCGGCCTTGAGGCCGGCGCCATGGTTGAGCGACAGCAGCATGTCATTGATCGGCGCGCGGTAGGTCATGGTTCACTCCCGTGGACAGATATTGCCGCCGTATTCCCATGAAACGGGAGAGGTCTCAATGGGTGCGATACGGCACCGCATCGGAATTCTACCCGCCCCTATAATCCCCATAATAAGGTGTGGCGCGGCTCCCGGCCGGCACCTGTGGTATTTTGCCCCTTCAGGCGGTTGAAATGCCGCTTCTCTCCCTATAGACCGGCAACACTCGAGGGAATCTGCGGTAGCCCGGTCTTCCGCCGTTCCCCGCTGATGGGGCGTAGCCAAGCGGTAAGGCAGCGGATTTTGATTCCGCCATTCGGAGGTTCGATCCCTCCCGCCCCAGCCAGCAGCTCCGCGGGTCCTGAAATTGCTGGCGCAACGCCTTGCTGGGGATCTGCTGCACCGATCTGCAACACGTTGCCGCTGGCACCGGGGCGCTCTGTCGGCTTTTGCCATGCTCGCAGCTGGAGGCTTGCCGCTGGCTCGAGAACCCTGTTGCAACTCTGCATGAGGCACGAGGCGCTGCGAAGGGGCGAAGATTGATCAATCGCAAATCGAGTTGGCGGTCCGGCGCATAAGCTTTCGCGACGACCGGTGGGGCGGCAATCGCCGGGGGCCGAAGCGCTCTCCGGAAGGTGGTCGCGCTTACGAGGGGATCGCCCCCGCTGCCGGACGATCGGGGAAAGGCCTGGCCGCATGAGCTTCAATTTCGTCTCCGAGCAAGTGCCGGGCGCGCGCTCATCGGCCGCAAAATGGATTGGATGGACAGCCGCCGCATTGCTTGCCTGGGGCACGCTCTACAGCCAGCTCATTCCATTCTCGCGGTGGGTCGTCGCATCGACGGGCGTCGATCCGAACAGTCAACTCGGCCAAGCCATCAGCTTCTTCGCCTATGACACGCCGAAGGTGCTCATGCTGCTCACGCTCGTCGTGTTCGGCATGGGCGTGGTGCGCAGTTTCTTTTCGCCGGACAAGACGAAGGCGCTGCTTGCCGGCAAGCGCGAGGGGGTCGGCAACGTGCTGGCGGCGTCGCTTGGCATCGTCACCCCCTTCTGCTCTTGCTCCGCCGTTCCGCTGTTCATTGGCTTTGTCAGCGCCGGCGTGCCGCTCGGTGTCACCTTTTCGTTCTTGATCTCGGCGCCGATGGTGAATGAGGTGGCGCTCGGCCTCTTGTTCGGGCTCGTCGGATGGAAAGTGGCGCTCACTTATCTTGGCTTCGGGCTCGCGGTTGCCATCGTCTCCGGCTGGGTCATCGGTCGGTTCAAGCTCGAGCATTGGCTGGAGGAGTGGGTCCGCAACGTCCGTGCCGGCGCGGCCGATCTTCCGGCGGAAGAACTCTCGGTCGTCGATCGTATCAAGGCGGGCGTTGATGCCGTCCATGAGATCGTCGGCAAGGTCTGGCCGTGGATCATCGCGGGTATCGCCGTCGGTGCCTTCATCCACGGCTATGTGCCCGAGGATCTGCTGGCGACCATCATGGGACGAGGGGCGTGGTGGTCGGTGCCCGCCGCGGTCGCGATCGGCATCCCCATGTACTCCAATGCTGCCGGCATCATCCCGATCGTCGAGGCCCTGCTCGCGAAGGGAGCAGCGCTTGGAACCGTTCTGGCGTTCATGATGTCGGTGATCGCGCTGTCGCTGCCCGAGCTGATTATCCTGCGTAAGGTCCTGACGATCCGGCTGATCGCCGTCTTCGTCGGGGTCGTCGGCACCGGCATTCTCGGTGTCGGCTTTCTGTTCAATCTCCTCTTCTAGCCATTACGGAGAAGGATCATGAGGGAAGTGAAGGTTCTCGGCCCCGGCTGCAAGCGCTGCGTCGCGACGGCCGAGATGGTTCAGAAGGAGGCGGACAAGCTCGGTGTTCCCGTCGAGATCGAGAAGGTGACCGACTATGCGGCCATCGCCGGCTACGGCATCGCCGCGACACCGGGCGTCGTCATCGACGGCAAGGTGATGCATGCAGGCGGCCTGCCGAAGCCCGAAGATCTGGCGCGCTGGCTGACATCCTAGCTCCAGCGCATCGCGCCTAGAACCGAGGATCATTTGATGGACGACATTCTACGCGCCTCGGCAATTTCCGATCTTCTCAATCGCGAATGCTTCTGCATTACGCTCGACCACGACGCCCTGTGCCGGGAGGTGGAAAGGGAAGCAGGCGATCGCGAGATCTGCGTGAGCCTTGCCAAAGAGCGCCCAAACCTCTTCTCGAATGCGCCCGTATTTCTGTCGGAGGCGGTCACACGAGAGATGGCTCGGGTCGTTCGCGCGATCGAGACCGTGGCGGAAGTGCCGGCCTATCGGGATGCGTCGTTGTCCTGGGCTCCTCCGATTGCTGCAAGGAATTTTGGCCCGCGAGGATCCTTCATGGGTTACGACTTCCATGTCGGTTCTAGCGGCCCCAAGTTGATCGAGGTGAACACGAATGCGGGCGGCGCCTTTCTCAATGCCCTGCTCGCCAAGGCGCAGCGCGCCTGCTGCCGTGAGGTCGAGACCGGACTGATGAGGTCTCACCTCGATGAATTCGAACCCGCCGTCTTGCGCATGTTCATCGATGAGTGGATCAGCCAGCGAGGGAAGGGCAGGCCTGGACGGATTGCCATCGTCGACGACGATCCGGAGGGGCAATATCTGTATCCGGAATTCCTGCTGGCAAGACAGTTCTTCCTGAGGCACGGCATCGATGCAGTCATCGCGGATTCGCGTGCTCTGGCTTACGCCGACGGTGAGTTGAGGTTGGGCGACCGGACCATTGATCTCGTCTACAATCGCGTGGTCGATTTCGCCCTTGAGAAGCCTGAGCATGCGAATCTGCGGGCGGCCTACCTTGATGGGGTTGTCGTTGTGACGCCCAATCCGCACGTGCATGCCCTGTTCGCTGACAAGCGCAATCTGGCGCTGCTCTCCGATCGGGCGCTGTTGAAGTCGTGGGGAGTTCCGGCGGATGCGCTTCAGGCTCTCGCCGGGGTCCCGCGCACCGTTCTCGTCACATCGGAGAACGCAGAACACCTCTGGACGACACGCAAGAACTGGTTCTTCAAGCCGGCGACGGGCTATGGCAGCAAGGCGGTGTATCGAGGCGCCAAAGTCACCAAGGGTGCATGGGCCGAAATTATCCAAGGCGGATATGTCGCCCAGGAGTTTGCAGTACCGAGCGAACGTATTGTCCGGCTGGACGGAATGGCTCAACCTCGCAAAATGGATGTTCGGCTCTACTTCTACCATGGCCAGGTATTGCTGACGGCAGCTCGTCTCTATCAGGGGCAGGCGACGAATTTCCGGACACCCGGCGGTGGGTTCGCGCCGGTCTTCGTGGTTTGAATGCGATCCGGAAGGTCGCCGAGGGCGAGATGACGTTGGGTTGAGCCGCACCAGCTAGCCCAACGCGGCCGACAGCTTGTGCATCACACGGTCGAGCACCTTCACCTCCGCGGCGGTCAGCGCGCCGAGCAGCTCGGTCTCGCGCGCCAGCGCGAAAGGCACGATCTTGCGATAGAGCGCGCGGCCGGCCGGCGTCAGCGAGACGATCAGCTCGCGCCGGTCGTCGGGATGGTGCTTGCGGCTCGCGATGCCGCGCGCTTCCAGTCCCTGGACGGCGCGGCTGACCTGCATCTTGTCGAGCGTCGTCAGCGGACCGATCTCCTTGGTCGCAATCTCCGGGCGTGCGCCGAGAATGGCGAGCACACGCCATTCCTGCCGCGTCAGCGCAAAGCGCTCGGAATAGACCTCGGCAACGGCCAGCGACACCTGCTCGGCGAGACGCGCCAGCCGGTAAGGAAAATAACGCTGCAGGTCGAGCTCGCCATTATCCTGCGCCGCACCGCGCTCGGTCGCTTCCTGCCCTCGCGACTCGCCCGAACGTCCCATCACGCCGCTTCCGCCTCGCCGGTCCATGGCAGATTCTTCCGAGCCGGTTGATCCAGATCAAATCCAGAAAATAGTAACATCTGATACGAATTTCGCAACGGCAAAACCAGGGAGCGAAAATCATGAAGATCGAGAAGATCCATCACGTCGCCTATCGCTGCGTCGACGCCAAGGCCACGGTCGAGTTCTACAAGAAGGTCATGAACATGGATCTGCTCGGCGCCATCGCCGAGGATCGCGTGCCTTCGACCAAGGCGCCGGATCCCTACATGCACATCTTCCTCGATGCCGGGAACGGCAACATCCTCGCCTTCTTCGAGCTGCCGAACTCGCCGCCGATGGGCCGCGATCCCAACACGCCGGACTGGACCCAGCACATCGCCTTCCAGGTCAAGGACCTTGCCGAGCTCGATGAGGCCAAGGCGCGCGCGGAAGCCGCCGGCCTCGATGTCGTCGGCGTCACCGACCACGCCATCTTCAAATCGATCTATTTCCGCGATCCCAGCGGCCACCGCCTGGAGATCGCGGCCTGGACGGCCACGCCGGAACAGATCGAGCGCATGAAGTCGGTCGCGCACGAGATGGTCGAGGAATGGTCGCGCACCAAGCGTCCGCCGCGCCACACCGCCTGGATGCACGAAAAGGAATTCGCGGACGCGCATTGATCCCCGGCACGTGCATCAGGAAGCGAACATGACGAGCTACATCTATCCGAAGTTCGGCTATCGGCGTTCCCGGGAGCAGGCCGAGGGGATCGTGAAGCGGCATCCGATCGTGGTGGTCGGCGCGGGTCCCATCGGCCTCACCGCGGCGCTCGACTGCGCGGCGCGCGGCCAGCCGGTCGTGGTGCTCGACGACAACGACACCGTCTCGATCGGCTCGCGCGCGGTCTGCTATGCCAAGCGTCCGCTCGAAATATGGGACCGCCTCGGCTGCGCGGCGCCCATGGTCGAGCGCGGCGTGAGCTGGAATGTCGGGAAGGTGTTCTTCCAGGACGAGCTGTCCTACCAGTTCGATCTGTTGCCCGAGGCCGACCACCAATGGCCGGCCATGATCAATCTGCAGCAATATCACCTGGAAGAGATGCTGGTGGCCAAATGCCGGGCCAATCCGCTGATCGAGCTGCGCTGGAAGCACCGTCTCCTCAGTCTCAAGCAGGCCGCCGACCATGCGACGCTGGCGGTGGAAACGCCCGACGGCATCTTCACCATGGAGGCGCAATGGGTGATTGCCTGTGACGGTGCCAACTCCGACGTGCGGAAGATGGTGGGTGCCGAGTTCACCGGGCAGTTCTTCCAGGATCGCTTCCTGATCGCCGACGTCGCCATGAAGGCGGACTTCCCGACCGAGCGCTGGTTCTGGTTCGATCCGCCGTTCCATCCCGGCCAGTCGGTGCTGCTGCATCGGCAGGCGGGCAACATCTGGCGCATCGACTTCCAGCTCGGCTGGGACGCCAATCCCGAGGAGGAGAAGCGGCCCGAGCGGGTAATCCCGCGCATCCGCGCCATGCTCGGCGAGGACACCGAGTTCGCGCTCGAATGGGTCTCGATCTATCAGTTCGCCTGCCGGCGCATCGACAATTTCCGGCAAGGCCGGGTGCTGTTCGCGGGCGACGCTGCACATCAGGTCTCGCCGTTCGGTGCCCGCGGTGCCAATACCGGCGTCCAGGACATCGACAATCTCGCCTGGAAGCTCGCGATGGTGCTGCGCGGCGAAGCCTCGGAAGCGCTGCTCGACAGCTATCACGAGGAGCGTGCCTATGCCGCTGACGACAACATCCTGAACTCGACGCGGGCCACCGACTTCATCACGCCGAAGACGAAGCCGAGCCGCTACTTCCGCGACGCGGTGCTGGAGCTCGCCCGACATCACGGCTTTGCGCGGCCGCTGGTCAACAGCGGCCGGCTCTCGACGCCGACCCCTTACGTGACGTCGGCGCTCAACACGCCCGACCACGGCGCCGTGCCGGGCGGCTTGCGGCCCGGCACGAATGCGGCCGATGCGCCGATCACGATGGATGGCAAGCCGGGCTGGTTCCTGCATTGTCTCGGCGACGGCTTCACGGTCGTGGCCTTCGGCAAGGTGAGCGACAAGACGGAGATCGCCGTGGGGCCGTTCACGGCGAAGCTCATTCTCGTCGGCCGCGACATCGAGGATCCCACCGGTGTCCTTGCGCAGCGCTATGGCGCCTCGCCCGGGACCACCTACCTGTTCCGCCCGGACCAATATGTCGCCGCACGCTGGAGCGGATTCGACGAAGCGAAGATCACGGATGCGGCGCTGCGCGCCTCCGGGCACGACACCGCCGACCGGACGGAGCTTGCGGCATGATGCTCAACCTCTCACCGAACATCGCCGATCCCGACGACTTCTACGCCGAGCTGATCAACAACCAGCGCGATCTCGACGAGGAGCAGGCGCTGCGCATGAACGCCCGGCTGATCCTGCTGCTCGCCAATCACATCGGCGACCGCGAGGTGCTGAAAGAGGCGATCGGCTGCGCCCGCACCGCCGGCGGTTAGGTCAGCCTCATCGGCAGAAGAGGTCGCGTGGGGGCCGCCGGCAGTGCCGGCGGAGGTTCCGTTGCGCGATCTCGCCGCTTTCTTGACTTGGCTCAAGGTACATTCGGCAAAGTTCGACAACCTCTTGGAGCCCACACAGGGCCGGAGGACGTGCCATGCTAGGTCGAACCGTTGCTGCAGCGTTGCTGTTCGCCATCCTGGGCCATCCGGCTTTGGCTCAATCGTCGGCGGACCATCAGGGCCATCATCCCGGACAGGAGCAGGCGCCGGCGTCGCCGCAGGCGAGTCCTCCTGCCAACCCACCCGTCGAACGGCAGAGCCCGACGCGCGGTGGAGACATGATGGGAATGATGGGGCGCGGAATGATGGGCATGAAGGGACAAGGCGCGATGGGCGCTGACGCCATGGCGCCGCCGGTTGCCTTCCGCATCATCTTCGCCCTGATGGATGCCGATGGCGACGGGACCGTCTCGCTGCCCGAGTTTCAAGCCGCGCACGAACGAATTTTCAAGGCCATGGATCGCGACAAGGACGGCAAGCTCACGCCGGACGAGATGATGACGTTCATGCACCGGAACAAGAGCGCCGCCCCGCAGCAATAGCGCGTGGAAAGCGAAGGGCGGGCGCGCCAAGCCATGTTGTTTGCAAACCATGTCGTTTGATCGAATCTTGCGATGGGCTCTGGTTGCGATCGCAATCGCAGGTTTGGCTGCAGGTATCCTCGCGCGAGCGGCGGGCCGGCCTGATCTCGCCGATGCCGCGTGGGCGATCGGCACGGCGCCCGTGATTGCGGGATTGGCGGTCTCGATCGTCCAGGACCTCCTGCGAGGCCGCGTCGGCGTGGACGCGATCGCGCTGCTGTCGATGAGCGCGGCGTTGGCGCTCGGACAGCCGCTCGCAGGCGCCGTGGTCGCGCTGATGTATTCCGGCGGCAACGTGCTGGAGGAGATCGCGATCGCACGGGCGGAGCACGATCTGCGATCGCTGGTTGACCGGGCGCCGCGGCAGGTCCATCGCAAGTCCGGCGTGCGGATCGAGGATGTTCCGATCGAGGACGTCGCGGTCGGCGAAGAACTGCTGGTGAAGGCCGGCGAGATCGTGCCGGTCGACGGTGTCGTTGCGTCGGCCTTCGCTGCGATCGACGAGTCCGCGGTGAGCGGCGAGCCTATTCCGGTGGAGAAGAGGCGCGGAAGCGCCGTTCTGTCCGGCTCTCTGAATGCGGGCGAGACCTTCCAATTGACCGTGACCGCGGCGGCCAGCGAGAGCACCTATGCGGGCATCGTGCGCATGGTGACTGCGGCGCAAACGGCGAGAGCTCCCTTCGTGCGTCTGGCGGACCGGTATGCGCTGATCTATCTGCCGGTAACGCTCGTCATCTCGTTTGTGGCATGGCGCATCTCCGGCGACGTGACCCGCAGCCTTGCCGTGCTGGTGGCCGCGACGCCGTGCCCCCTGATCCTGGCCGCACCTGTCGCCTTCATCGCCGGGGTGGCGCGAGCGGCCCGCCGCGGCATCCTGGTCAAGGGCGGCAAGGCGCTGGAGGCCTTGGCCCGTGCGCACACGGTGCTGTTCGACAAGACCGGCACCCTGACGGTGGGCGGGGCGCGATTGCTGTCCGTAGAGGTTGCGCCGGGCGAGGATCCGGATGAGGTCCTCATGCTCGGGGCCTCGCTCGAGCAGGCCTCGCACCACGTGCTTGCGAAGGCCGTCGTCGCTGCGGCCCTCGCCCGGGGGCTCACGCTGAAGCCGCCGGAACACGTCAAGGAGACCATGGGCTCCGGCCTCAGCGGCCGGATCGACGGACGCCAGGTCATGGCGGGTTCGCGGGAGATGGTGCTCTCGCACGCCGAGCTCTCGCCATGGGAATTGCGGGCGATTCGACGTGCCTCGTGGCGTTCGGCGCTGATCGTCTTCGTCGCGGTGGACGGGCGTCTCGTCGGCGCGTTGCTGCTCGCGGACGAATTGCGCGCCGATACGCCGCGTGCGATCCGGCTGCTGCGCGATGCCGGCATCGCGCGGATGGTGATGGTCACGGGTGATCGCGCCGCCGCGGCGCAGGCCATCGGGGCAGCGCTGGATCTCGATGCCGTGCTGGCCGACCGCGTTCCCTCGGACAAGGTCGAGGCCGTGCGGAGCGAACAGCGGCTGCATCCGACCATCATGGTCGGCGACGGCATCAATGACGCCCCGGCACTGGCCGTGGCTGACACGGGGATTGCGCTCGGCGCACGCGGCGCAAGCGCCTCCTCCGAGGCGGCAGATGTGGTGATTCTCACCGATCGGCTCGATCGGGTCGGCGAAGCGATCGTCATCGCGCAGCGCGCGCGGCGCATTGCCCTGCAAAGCATCTTCGTCGGAATGGGGCTGTCGCTGGCGGCAATGGCGGCTGCCAGCCTTGGCTGGCTCGATCCGGTACCCGCCGCGATCGTTCAGGAGGTGATCGACGTGGCCGTGATTCTGAACGCATTGCGAGCGCTGAATCCGCCCCACCCGAGGGGCGGTCCGCGCCTCACCGCGGAGCAGGGGCTGACGTTGCATCACGATCATCAGGCCCTGCTCAGGGATCTCGATCGTCTCCGCCATATCGTCGATGCGCTGGACGATGCGGTGCCCGAATCCGCCGCCGCTTTGATTGGTGAAGCCGACCGACTGGTCCAGGGCAGCGTCGTGATGCACGAGCGCGAGGATGAGGACAGCGTCTATCCGAAGCTCACGGAAGTCTTGCGCGACCGCCACGGACTCTCTGCCATGAGCCGTGCGCATCGCGAGATCCTGCATCTGGCGCGGCTGCTCGCCCGGATCGCGGAGGACCTGCCGTCGGAGAAAATCGACCGCTACCTTATTCGGGACGCTCAGCGCGTGATCGAGGCGATCGAAACGCTGGTGCGCATGCACACGGCCCAGGAGGAGGATATCTACGAGGCCGTCGCGCCCTAGGCGACAGCCGCTTGTGTCGCTTCCCAACTTGCCCTGCCAGCCAGTCCCTGTAATCTGGTCAAAACAACAGGGAAGGGTTCGATGGGAGGAGTTCTGGAGGGCGTGCGTGTGCTCGATTTCGGGCGCTATATCGCAGGTCCCTATTGTGCGACCTTGCTGGCCGAATTCGGCGCCGAGGTCATTCGTGTCGAGAAGCGTGACGGCAGTGAGGATCGCTTCGTGGCGCCGGTCGGCGAGAACGGCGAAGGCGCGCTGTTTCTCCAGGTCAACCGCAACAAGAAGTGCGTCACGCTCGACCCGATGAAGCCGGAAGGGCAGGAGGTGATGCGCCGGCTGATCGCGACCGCGGACGTTGTGGTCGCCAATCTGCCGCCGCAGACCTTGCGCGCGATGAAGCTCGACTACGAGTCCCTGAAGGCGATCAAGCCCGACATCATCCTGACGACGGCAACCGCGTTCGGCGGGCCGGGGCCCTGGTCCGATCGCGTCGGCTTCGACGGCGTCGGGCAGGTGATGTCGGGATCGGTGTACATGACGGGCGCGGGCGATCCGCCGTATCGCGCCGCGGTGAACTGGGTCGATTTCGGCACCGCGCTGCATTGCGCGTTCGGCACGCTTGCCGCGCTGATCGAGCGCGGCAAATCAGGGCGCGGGCAGGTCGTCGAGGGCGCGCTGCTCGCAACCGCGTTGTCTTTCACCAATGCGACGCTGATCGAGCAGGCGGTCATCAACGTCAATCGCGTGCCGACGGGCAATCTCGGCCAGACCGCAGCGCCCGCGGACATCTACCGCACCAGGGATGGCTGGGTGCTGTGCCAGGTCACCGGCCATCCGCTGTTCAAGCGCTGGGCGCGGCTGATGGGCGAGGAGGAGCTGTGGCTGAAGGATCCGCGTTTTGCCGACGACATCAGCCGCGGCAACAACGGCGCGGTCATCAGCGAGCGGATGGCGCGCTGGTGCGCCGAGCGCACCACGCAGGAGGCCGTCGATACGCTGGGCGAGGCCATGATCCCGACCGGGCCCGTGCTCTCGCCGCAACAGGCGCTGGATCATCCGCATATCCGCGCCGCCGGCTTCATGCAGGACGTCGACTATCCCGGCCTGCCGAAGCCTGCGCCGGTGACACGGGCGGCCGTGCGTCTCTCGGAGACGCCGGGCGAGATCGCGCACCGCCCGCCGACGCTCGGCGAGCACACCGATCTCGTGCTCGGAGAGCTCGGTTACAACGAAGCCGAGATAGCGGCGCTTCGGCAAGGCGGGATCATCTAGTTCGACGCGAGCGCGGCCTTCGCCACCTCGGCCATCCAGCCCGACGCTACGGGCAGGATTGCGTCGTTGAAATCGTAGCGCGGGCCGTGCAGCTCGGCGCCGTCGCGCAAGGGCCCGTTACCGATCCAGACGAAGGCGCCCGGCCGCTGCTGCAGATAATGGGCAAAATCCTCGCCGGCCATGCTGGGGGCGAGGTCGCGGCGCAGCTCGGCGCGCACCTTCTCCGCGGCGATGCGCGCAAGGCCGGCCTCATCAGGCGTGTTGACCACCACGCCGACGCCCCAGACGATTTCGGGCGTCACCTTGACGCCGAAGCTGGTTGCGACCCCGGCGCAGCTCCGTTCGATGCCGTCGAGGATGACGTCCTTCACAGCCTCGCGGTGGTAGCGCAGCGTGCCGCGGATGGTCACGCGTCCGGCGATCTGGTTCGGCGCGGTGCCGCCTTCGATGGTGCAGAGCGACAGCACGGCGGTGTCGAGCGGATCGACGCTGCGCGCGACTACCGATTGCAGGGCCACGATCAGATGACCGGCCGCCACCACCGGATCGCGCGTCAGATGCGGCATGCCGGCGTGCCCGGCATGGCCCTCGATGGTGATGGTGATGCGGCCGCCCGAGGCCATGACGACGCCGTCGTGCACGGCGACGGTGCCGGCGGCAAGGCCCGGCCAATTGTGAAAGCCGAACACGCGCTCCATCGGAAAGCGGTCGAATAGGCCGGCCGCGACCATCGCGCGCGAGCCGCCAAAGCCTTCCTCGGCCGGCTGGAAGATGAAATCGACCGTGCCGCTCCAGCTGGAGTCGGCCGCGAGCAGCGCGGCCGCGCCGAGCAGCGAGGCGGTGTGTCCGTCATGGCCGCAGGCATGCATCACGCCCGATGTCTTCGAGGCGTAGGCAAGCCCGGTATCCTCGGTGATCGGCAGCGCATCCATGTCGGCGCGCAGGCCGACCCGCCTTTGCGCGTGCCCGCGGGTCAAGGTCGCGACGACGCCGTGGCCGCCGATGCCCGCCTCGAAGGGAATGCCCAGCTCGGTGAGCTTGTCCTGCACGAAGGCAGCGGTGGCTTGTTCCTGGAGCGACAGCTCCGGGTGCGCATGCAGGTGTTGGCGCCACGCGGTCAGTTTCTGGTGCAGCTCGGGTGTCAAGGTCGCGGTCTCTCGCACAATGTCGGTTGCCGCCACCATAGCGGATTATCCGCGGCTCGCATCCCGCGTTGGGGAATGGCTCGCGTGCAGGCACATCGTCATGGCCGGGCTTGACCCGGCCATCCACGTCTTCCGCTCGGCACAAAGAACGTGGATGCCCGGGACAAGCCCGGGCATGACGGAGCTCTACGCCGCCAGCGTCGCCAGCCCCTTCCAGTCGAAGCTGATCCCGTGTCCCGGGCGATCCGGCGCCAATGCCTTGCCGTCCTCGAGCACCAGCGGATGCGCGATGTACTTGTCGAGGCCGAACCCGTGCGCCTCAAGGTAAGAGCGGTTCGGGCAGGCGGCGAGCAGATGCACGGTGATGTCGTGCGCACCGTGGCTGGTGACGGGCAGGTTGAAGGCCTCCGCCAGCCGTGCGATCTTCATGAAGGCGGAGACGCCGCCGCAATTGGTGACGTCGGGCTCGGGATAGGACACCGCGCCGCTGGTGATGTAGTTCTTGAACTCCCACAGCGAGCGCAGATTCTCCCCTGCCGCGATCGGCACGCCGCCGGCCTGCATGATGCGCGCATGCCCGGCGACGTCGTCGGGAATGATCGGCTCTTCCAGCCAGGTGAGGTCGTAGGGCACGAAGGCGCGGGCGGCGCGGATGGCCTCCTCGACCGTCCACTTCATGTTGGCATCCGCCATCAGCGGAAAACCGTCGCCGAGATGTTGTCGCATCGCGGAGACCTTGGCGACGTCGGATTTCAGGTCCGGCCGGCCGACCTTCATCTTGATGGCGCGAAAGCCCTTGGCGAGATTGCCGTCGGTCTGCGCGAGCAGTTCCTCCACGGAGAGATCGAGGTCGATGCCGCCGGCATAGCAGGGCACGCGCGCGTCGAAGCCGCCGAGCAATCGATACAGCGGCAGCTTGGCCCGACGCGCCTTCAAGTCCCACAGCGCGATGTCGAGCGCCGAGAGCGCCAGCACCACCGGCCCGCCGCGCCCCCCATAATGCAGCGCCCACCAGACGTGATGCCAGATCGCCTCGGTATCGTCGGCCTCGCGGCCCTCGACCAGTGGCGGGATCTCACGCTTGAGGATGTCCGCCGTCGCTCCGCCATTGCGCCCCACCGTATAGGTGTAGCCCACGCCCTCGGCGCCGTCGGCATCGCGGATGCGGCAGGTGATGAGCTCGAACGCGGTGATCTCACCATGGGTAGAGTCGGACAGCGTGACGGGGAGGGGGATCCGGTAGAGGGCGGATTCGATATTTGCGATGCGCGGCATGGGGCCTCCCGATTTTTCTTTTTGCTTCGTAGGGTGGGTTAGCGCAGCGTAACCCACCATGCTTCGACGTTTGCCGAACGAAGTTGGTGGGTTACGCCTTCGGCTAGCCCACCCTACGGACTTCTCACCGCATTGTCGCAACGTGCAGCGCCAGCGCGCAGGCGCGGTCGTATTCGTCGAGGTTGATCCATTCGTCCACCGTGTGCGCCTCGTTCTGGCCGGCGCCGAAGGTCACGGTCGGAATGCCGTGACGGACCATCCAGTTGGCGTCGAGGCCGCCATTGGCGGTGCGGACGTTCGGCGTGCCGCCGACCGCGGACACGGCCTCGACCGCGCGCTTGATGACGGGCTGGCTGTCCTTCATGCGGAACGGAAAATAGTCGGTCTCGGCCTTGAACTTGACCTTGCCGGACTTGCCTTGTGCGTTCGTCACCTTCCTGGCCGCCTTCTCGAACGCGGTCTTGTAGGCCTTGGTGATCTCCTTGAAGAACTTGCCGTCATGGCTGCGGCATTCGCCGCGCACATGCACGTAATCGGTGACGACATTGGTGGCATCGCCCGCGGGGCGGCCCTCGCCGCCGGTGACGGGGCCGACATTGCTGGTGCCCATCCGCGCGCTTGCGCCCTTGCCCTTCACCACCTTGCCGAACCAGCCGCCGGCCTTCACGTCGGCCAAAGCCAGCGCCATGATCATGGTCGAGGAGATGCCGCGCTCCGGCGCGACGCCGGCATGCGAGGCGCGGCCGAAGATCTCGACAGTCCAGCGATCGGCGCCGACCGCACCGATCACGACGTTCGAGGCCGAGCCGCCGTCATAGTTGAAGGCCATCACGGGCGAGCCGAGCTCGTCCAGCTTGACGTGGCGCGCGCCGTAGAGCCCGCTCTCCTCGCGGACGCAAAACAGCAGCGTGATCGGCGGGTGATCGAGCTTCTGCTTCTCGAGCTCGGCCGCCAGCGTCACCAGCACGCCGCAGCCGCAGCGATTGTCGCCGCCGAGCGCGGTCTTGGCCTCGTTGACGATCTTGCGGCCCGATTTCTTCGGCTTGGCGCCGGCGCAGAGCGGCACAGTGTCCATGTGGGTCATGAACATGATGCGCGGCTGGTTGTGCAGCGCGCCGCGGCCGGGCAGGTCGACGATGAGGTTGCCGGTCTCGGTCGGCACGGGAATGCGCGTGTTGGCATCGTCGAGGCGGATCGCCTCGGCCGGCACGCCGGCCTCCGTCAGCGCGGCCGTGAGCTCGCGCCCGATCGCCGCCTCCTGTCCGGTCACGCCCTCGACGGCGAGGAAGCGCATGAGGCGGTCGGTGGCGGCTTTGGTGTCGACAGGCATGAGTTCATTCCCTTGATGCGCGATGCTTGTCAGCATCCCCCGCAGCACGCGGTTGTGCAAGGCGGCCTCGACGCATGAAGTCTGGCGCTGCGTTGCCAGGTGCGCATGGTCCCGGAAGCGGCCTCGACCTCGCCCTGGGGCCGGGCGAGGGATCGGCCGACGCGGGCATGGCGTCGCGCGCATAATGTGTCCGGATGTTGCTGTCTGGTGACAGCTTCGGCCGCGATTCGCCTCTAGCCTAAGGTGTTTTCTGGCGCCGCGGCACGCCAAGACCTTGCCGAAACATATTGGGGGCAATGATGCGGATCGCGGCCATTGCGGGAAGTGCCTTATTGTTCGGTGTCGGGGCGGCGAATGCCGCGGATATGGCGGTCAAGGCGAGACCGATGCCGGTCGCCGCACAGGCCTTCAGCTGGACCGGCTTCTACGTCGGCGCCAATGTCGGTGGCGCCTGGACTCCCAGCAGCGGCGGCAGTGATGGCGGATTGCTGTTCCCTGGTTTTATCGTCCTTCCTCCGGTCGCAGCCGTGCCGACACTTGTCCCTGGTCAGATCGGCACCCTTGCTGGTGATGGCCGCCGCAGCGGTGTCATCGGCGGCGGGCAGATCGGCTACAATTGGCAGGTCCAGCAGTTCGTGCTCGGCGTCGAGGCCGACGTGGTCGGCACCGGCTTGAATGGGTCCAGCGCCAGCGCATCGCGCACCTTCGGCGCCCCGCTCTTTGCGCCTGCCGTGACCCAGACGGTGACGGTCGATTTTGGTCATATCGACTGGATGGCCAGCTTCCGCGGTCGCGCCGGCGTCACGGTGGATCGGACGTTGTTCTACGTCACTGGCGGTGCCGCCGTCGCCGAGATCGGCGGTTCGCGAACCACCGTCGTCAACGGGCCGGGCATTGGCATCCCGGCGGGAACGTTCACGGCAACGAACGGCGGCTCGACCACGCGCTGGGGCTGGACCGTCGGAGGCGGCGTCGAATGGGCGTTCAACCCGAACTGGAGCCTGGCCGGCGAATACCGCTACACCGACTTCGGCAGCCGCAGCGTCACCTTCACCGTTCCCGACGGGTTGGGCGGCGTGTTCGCAACGGGCACCTCGAGTTCCCGCCTGACCGTCGAACAGGCTACCGTCAGGGTCAATTATCGCTTCGGCGGGCCGGTGGTCGCGAAGTACTGATCGGGCCCCACGGCGGCCGCGAAGCTTGGGGATGGCGTGAGCGAAGTGCTCAGCTCGTCCCGCGCAGCGGCGATGTATAGGCCAGGAAAACCAGCACGCCGAATGCCAGCATCGCTGCCATGAACAGCAGCACCGCCGGCAGCCCGGCGAAGGCGGCCACTGCACCGGTGACCGACTGCATCAGGGCGGTGCCGAGGAAAAAGGCGAGGTTCACCGCGGCCAGCGCCTTGCCCGCGGTTTGCGCGTCCACCAATTGCCGGCACATGCCGAACAGCAGCGGCTGTGCGGAGGTCGCAAGCCCGATCAGCACGAACAGCGCGAGATCATATCGCGGCGGCATGACCGGCACGCCAAACAGCCAGGCAACCGCATAATGCGGTGCGCCCAGCGCCATCAGAGCAACCAGCACGGCCGCGACTGCATGCGTGCCGGCGACGAGGTCGCGGCGGCGGCCGACCTTGCGGTCGATCATGCCCATCAGCAGCGGGCCCGCGATCATCGCCAGCGTGTAGGCGCCGAGCTGATTGCCGGCCTCGACCCGCGACAGGCCCTTGATCTCCATCAGCCATGGCCCGCCCCACAGCCCGCGCAGCACCAGCGAGGTCGCCAGCGACACCATCGCGAGCGCGATCAGCCCGCGCAGGGGCCGCGACAGGCCGAGCCTGAGCACCTCGATCATCTGCGACAGCGGCGAGGACGAGTCCTTGTGCTCGGCCGGCTGGTTCGGCACCAGCACGAACACCGCCAGCGCCACCGCGACGCCGCCGAGCGCCGAGATCCAGAACCCCGCGCGCCAGCCATATTGATCGACCACGAAGGCCAGCGGGCTCGCCGACAAGAGCATGCCGATATTGCCGATCGAGAGGATCGCGCCGGACCAGAGGCCGAAGCGCGCCGCAGACAATTGCTTCGCCGCCAGCGTCATCGGACACATCAGCATGCCCGAGGTCGCAACCCCCAGCATGAACTGTCCGACCGCAAAGCTCGCAGCGTCGGTCGCAAACCCCGACGCAATCGCGCCGACCACGGTTCCCGCAAGCAGGCTCAGCGATACCGGTCGCACGCCGAAGCGGTCCATCGCCGCGCCGACCGGGATCTGCGACGCGGCAAAAGCGAAATGATAAACCGAAGTGAGGCTCGCCAGCGCCTGCGGCTCGAGATGGAAATCCGCGGCCATGAGGTCGAGGCTGATTGCGGGAATGGTGCGCAGCAATGTCGAGAGCATGTGGCCGCAGGCGAGCGCGACGAGCGCAAAAATCAGTGCGCGGGTCGCATGTCCCGCGTCGTCGGTGGTGGCAGTCTCCATGAGTGTTTCGTCCCGGCAACTTTGGGATGGAATACGAGGTGGCAAGGGAACAGCCAATCTTGGCAGCTGAGGCCTCCATCTCATTCCGAAATGTGGTGTGTTAGTCGCGCGCTCTAGGTCCGCTCGAACGAGGGACGCTCGCTTTCGCGGACACCACCAAGCACTGATCTGAGCTTCGCCGCCTACCCTCTCTCAAGGTGACGCCAAATTGTTTACAACAATGAAGGCAGCGTTCAACTCTCTTTCCGAATAAGCTCAGCACCTTAATGTCTTGATCTCGTCTAGTTTATCTCTAACTCGAGCGCGGTAGCTCCAGCAGTGTCGTTCTGCAATAGTCGCCTCAAGCGCGCGCAGTAGCTAGATCTCAATCTAGGGGAACCTTAATGTTTTGCGCGTGATCGTCATGATCTTCTCATATCGGTGCCGTAGCGCTCCCTGTATCCCCAAAGCGCCACGTGAAGCAACATTTCAAATTACGTGAAGATCTCCGTATACCGCTTAAAATGCTTTTCAAGTTCGGGAAGCTTTCCCTTGGACATGGCTTCAAACGTTTCAGACGTCATCAACCTCATGAATGCGTCGTAGGTCAGACGAAATTCCGCGTGAACCTGTGTCACCAATTTTGTGAACAAGTGGAAGCCAAATCGCGACACCATTTTGCCCCAGCAATGCTGCAGGGTATGCGAGTTGGAGACCATAATTTTGCGCCTTGGGCGGCGCGCATAGCCGGCCCCAATTAGCATTTGACGCGCTCTCTCATGGGAAAATCGAGGGGGCGTTGCATTAAGGTCGATCGAAGCAAGAGGCTTGTTCCTATCAAAAATAGGTTTATGGCCACGAAACGAAAGAGCGATTTCGCTCTCGCACCAAGGCTGTACGTCCTTCTTAAAGCGAGCCATTTCATTCGAGATGCTCGTCAAAATTTCCTGGCCTCTAGCATCACGTGGAAAAAATCGAAGAAAAACACCTTCCAATGCAATCTCTGAGATCGCGTCATTCTCCCAACTGTATCCGTAAGTATAAGCTACCCTACTCTGGGTCAGCTCACGCTGACAATGCCAGTCGAAATCTCGGTCAAAGCAAACGATTGCCGTGGCTATGGAATGCGTTGTGGCGTCCTGTGCGATCAGTTTTAGCGTCGATTTACTGCCAATCGACTTGAAATGGTAAGTCCGCTTCGCACCAAGAAAAGATGCCGTGCGACGCCAAAAATCGCAGTCCAATGTGGATTCGTCGCCGCCGCCAGAAAGAGCCGCAGTTACTCCCAATGGCTCCCCGCCTTCGCAAAATACGATCGAGTCTACGCGAAAAAACAGATGGAGATTGGCTATCCCGCTCGGAGTCCGACGAAAGCTCATGGGATTATAGTCTCCATGTCGAACGTCTTGTCCGCCAGAGAGCCAACGATGTCAGGCGAATGTGTAGCCGCAATGATTTGCGCGTGTTCATTGAGAGCGCGCAAGCTAGGTACAAGCTTCTCCTGCCAACTCACATGTAACGACAGCTCAGGTTCGTCCGCTATATAAACTGAGGGGCGTTGGCGCTGCAGGAGAACCTCGCTGAGCAAGATGAGAAGCTGCTTCTCTCCGCTGGATAGCATTTCGGCGGTCAACGCTTTTCCGCTGCGGCTAATGAAGACAAGTTCATTGCTGTCGCTAATCTCAACTTTCTTTCTCTGAAGTAGATCGTTGACGATCGTAATAAATTGATCTCGCTGGGCGAAGATAACCTTTAGTTGCTCTTGTAGTTTGTGCCATCGCTCTGTTACCTCGCTTATCTTTCTTAGGGAAACAAGAAGAGCGAAGTCTTCGGCGGTTATTCCTTGATCTGTCGCCTTATTGAGAGCGGCTTGGGCTCGTTCAAAGAACGACTTAATGAGCTTGTCTATCCCAGAATTCTGAACGTGTAGTTCCTTGAAGATCTCGGCCATCGTCATTTCGTGTTCTTGGGATCGGCCGACTTCGTTCCTGTCGAAAATCTGGCCGACGCTAGGGAGCTGAAGTAAGGAAACGAAAATGTATTCTTGGAATTCTCGGACTTTGTCGTCCTTTTGTTTGGAGAATGTCGCGAAGTAGCGGACCAGCTCGTTCGATAAGGTTTCAAGCTTTCTATCGACCATCGATTCATAAGCGCGAGCGTCCCGCTCCGAATAGTCGGAAATGGCGCGGTGGACCGATAACCATTGGACTTGGACCAAATCTGATAGAAGTTTGGACAACGCGGGAGATCGTCGTCGATGAGCCTCGGTGGTCCATCGGCGAACGACACGATCGCCTCGGAGTACGACCTCTTCGGGGTCGCCCATCACGAATCGAGCTTCTTCGCCAGCTTCGGTTTTACGTATGCGCCATTCGATGGCGGTATTGGAGCGTTCGTTTGCTACAATCTTCGTGACAACTATGGACGGCGATTTTTCTTCTTTTGTCGAATTCAGTATGATGGTGATTTTCTTAAAGGGAATTCGCGCTAGCGTCGGAAGATCAATCGTGAGCGCAGCAGCAATCAGATTGATTAGTGTTGTTTTGCCCGTACCGTTCGGGCCAATGAAGAAGTTGACATCGGGATCGAGCCTGAGCCTAAGACTATGAGTCTCCCAAAATCCTTCCACTTCAATTCGGCGTATATGATGCATTGCACGGTTCGCTTGTTGCTTGCTATTGGATGAGAGCATCTTTGAGTTTGCTTTTCAAGCTAGCACCCGCGCCAGATGTAGCGCTTCGCATTCTGTAGTGCCGGAGTATGTAGCTCTGTAGAAGGCTAGGTGGCGGGCTAAAATTCGAACGAAAGCACATCGAGCAGGCTTCGTCTGAGGCCAGCAAGAATCTCTGTTCAGGGGAGTTGGCTTTAGCGGCCGCTATGGCTTCAACTTTCGTAGCATCCTCCCCGTCTCATCGAGCAACTCCATTGCGGCTCTTTGCTCTGCAATCACGTCGCTCGTGAACGCGCCGTGCTTGCGCGCGTTGCGGTTGCCCCGTGGCGCCCCGGATCCTGGGGCGCCGCCGTGCAGGCGGCAACGGGTCTTGCCGCGCATCGCCGGCGCGCGGCAGGTGTGGCCTGCGCGAGTCCCGGCGCCGCAGCGCGGGCTCGAAGACATCGCGCCCGTGTTGCGGGTGTGACCAGCACTCATGGGGCGCCGCCAATCGAGGCGTTGGCGCGGTCGTGTTCGTGTTGGCCCTGATGTATCGCCGTGCCCGGCTCGGCAGCGATCAGATGCGCGTGCTGCGCGACATTCCCCACGATCGCGCTGCCGCCGTCCTGCACCGACAGGTTCTGCACCGTGATCGGGCGCTCGCCATTGCCGCGGTGGCGATTGAGGGCTTCCATCTGCGCCGCGAAGGTGCGGGCCAGCCGGGTCAATGTGCGCGAAAGGCCCTCCTGCTGCGGAATGCCTTCGGCAAAGGCGAGGCGGCAGGCAAAGCGCATGGTCGCGACGTGGACGGACACCATCTGCGCCGTCAGCATGGTCTCGAGGGAATCCCGCGGCGCAATGCCTTTCATCATCGAGATCATGAAAGCTAGATTGTCCTCGTCGGGCTTCTGCAGGATTACGCTGGCTTTCATCAATTGCTTGAGGATGCCATGCAGGGCGTCCTGATCGACGGCGCCGAGCGCTTCGCCCATCAAATGCTCGCCGGTCTCCGCGTCCGGATGCTGAATTGCGATCCGCTGTCCGGTGAGCTTGACCCGCGGGGTGGACCTGCTGCCGTATTTGGCGATTGGCGTCGTGCTGTTGCGTGTCATGGCTGTTGTCATGTCGATGTCTCCTCTGAGCCCACGGCACGCGCGAGCAGGCTCCTCGTGCGAAGCCGGCCCTGTCGGTTGCCGTGCGGCGGTTGCGTTTTCGAATGTCGATGCTGGGCTTGTGCGCGATCGAGGCGAGGCCCACATGAGGATGGAGGCCGATTGCTCACGCGGATCGCGATGATGGCAATATGCCCCTGTTTTGCCCGACGAGTCAAAATCGATTTCGTAACATCCGAAGGCTTCGGCCTGGCGTAAGTCCTTGTTTCGACAGGGGCCGTCTACTGTGCATGGGGTTGTTTTCGCATTTTTTGTTGGAAGCGGTGTGGACCTGCCGTGCGGCGGAATGCCGGCGCCCAAACGCGATTGCGAAATCCGGCGCGACGGCTATTCATGATCCCCGGATGCGCCGCACCAACAAACATGCACAAGCGGCGCCGCGAGGTCTGGGGAGAAAACCGATGCAACGAACCGCCCGTCTGCTGGCTGTCATCGCCGGATTGTGCGCCGCTGCGCTGTCGACGGGGGCCATGGCCCAGAAATATCCGGTGCGGCCGGTCAAGGTCATGGTCGGCTTCAGCGCGGGCGGGCCGGTCGATGTCGTCGCGCGCATCATCGGCGATCGCATCAGTAACAAGCTCGGGCAGCCCTTCGTCGTCGAGAACCGTGCCGGCGCCAACGGCATGATCGCCGCCGAAGGTGTCGCGCATGCCGAGGGCGACGGCTACACCATGCTCGCCTGCAACTCCTCCACCATCACGCTCAACAAGACGCTGTTCAAGGATATCCGCTACGACCCTGAAAAGGATTTCGCGCCGCTCACCACCGTCGTCTCGGCGCCGCTGGTGCTGGTGGTCAATCCGGAGAATCCCAAGACCGCTGACATCAAGACTGTCGCCGATCTCGTCGCGGCCGCGAAGGCCGCGCCCGGTGCGCTCGCCTACGGCTCGGGCGGCAACGGCAACCTTGCCCATCTCGCCATGGAGCTGCTGAGTCAGAAGGCCGGCATCAAGCTGATCCATGTGCCCTATCGTGGCGGCTCGGCCTCCGAGGTCGGCCTCCTCGCGCAGGAGGTGCTGGCCGTGTTCGATCCGCTCTCCGCGGTGCCGCTGGTCAAGGCCGGCAAGCTGCGTGCGCTCGCAGTATCCTCGGCCGAGCGGTTGCCCTCACTGCCCGACGTGCCCACCGTTGCGGAAGCTGGCTATCCCGGCTTCGACATCTCGTTCTGGGTCGGCTTCTTCATGCCGAAGGCGACGCCGGCGCCGATCCTTCAGACGCTGCACCAGGAGATCATCGCGGCGGCCAGGGATCCGGCGGTCGCGGAGAAGCTCGGCTCGCAAGGCGTCGTCAGCGTGCTCAGCCCCGCCGACTACGCCGCCAAGATCGCAAAGGAGACGAAGGACCTCGCCGAGGTCGTGGCGGCGGCGAACATCAAGGCGGAGTAGGCGCGGCTAGAGCCAAAGAATCTGCTTGCGATAGCCGAGATCGTCGCGCAGCGGCGCTGCCGGTCCCTGATGGAACACCGCGCCGCGCTCCAGCGCGAAGACGCGGTCGGCGAGCGCAAGCACGAGGTCGAGATTGTGCTCGACGATCACGATCGACATCTGCGTGCGGAGCTGGTCGAACACCCCGAACAGCTCGAGCGTCACCGCCGGCGCGAGGCCCTCGAACGGCTCGTCCAGCAGCAACAGGCGCACATTGCCCGACATGGCACGCGCGACCGCCACCATCTGCTGCTCTCCGCCGGAGAGGTAGTCGGCGGCGATGTTCATGCGTTCCTTCAGGCGCGGGAAATAGTGCAGGATCTGCTCCTCGTCCCACACCACGCCGTCGCTGCCGTCGGTCTTGCGGGCGAGGCGCCCGAGCGCGAGGTTCTCGCGCACGGTCATGCCGGCGAACAGCCCGCGGCCCTGTGGCACGTAGCCGACGCCGCGGCGGGCGATGTCGGGTGCGGGAAGCCGCGCGATATCCGCGCCGCGATAGGCGATGGAGCCTGAGGCCGCCGGCACGAGGCCGGCGACGGTCTTGAGCAGCGTCGACTTGCCGGCGCCGTTGCGCCCGAGCAGCGCGACGATCTCGCCCGCGCGGACGTCGAGCGCGGCGTCGTTGAGGATGTGGCTCTTGCCGTAGAAGGTGTTGACGCCCTCGAGCCGCAACACGGTCTCGCGGGCACCGGCATCTCCGATGTTGTGCTGATGGACAACGGCGGGAATGCCCTTGCCGGTATAGATCTCCTGCACCCGCAGGTCGGCGCGCACGGCTTTGGGGCAGTCCGACATCAGCACGGCGCCCTGGTTCATCACGGTCACGATCTGCGAGAAGCCGAGCACGCGGTCGATGTCGTGCTCGACGATCAGCACCGGGATGTTGGCCGCGATGTTCCTGACGAGGTTCGACACGCGCTCGCGCTCCGCCGCGGCAAGACCCGCCAGCGGCTCGTCCAGCAGCAGCACCTGCGGCTTTGAGCCAAGCGCGATGCCGAGGTCGACCAGGCGCTGCCCGCCATAGGAGAGCTCGCCGCCCTCGATCTCCTCGATGCCTTCGAGCCCGAGGAATTTGACGAGCGCCGCGGTCTCGGCGTGGATGTCCTGGTAGGCATCGATGTCGTTCCAGACGTTGAAGCGCATGGGCCGGCGCGCCTGCAGCGACAGGCGGAGGTTCTCGTAGATCGAGAGGCCGCGAAACAGATTGGTGATCTGGAACGAGCGCGCCAGCCCCTGATGGCAGATCAGATCGGCGGGAACACCGGCGATGTCGCGACCGTTCAGGCGGATGGTGCCGCGGTCGGGCGCGTAGAGGCCGGAGATCAGGTTGAACAGCGTGGTCTTGCCGGCGCCGTTTGGCCCGATCAGCGCGTGGATCTCGCCGGCGGCAACCGTGATGCTGGCGTTCTCGACGGCGCGGATGCCGCCGAAATTTCGGAAGACGCCGCTGACGTCCAACACGGTGCCCTTGAGTGCCTCCGGCCGCAGGAAGTCAGGGAGCGGCAGGCCGTCATAGATCTTGCGGCGGCTCATCGCAGCGGTTTCTTCCGTGAGGGGGCGCAGGCGCCGCATGATCAGCGAACCGATGCCGACGAGGCCGCCGGGCGAATACATCACGAAGGCCACGAAGGTGAGGCCGAACCAGAACAGCCAGTCCGACGTCCAGATCGAGAACAGCTCGCGGAACAGGATGAAGAACAGTGCGCCGAGTGCTGGACCCAGCAGGCTGCGCATGCCGCCGATCACGACCATGGCCAGCAGCTCGCCGGCGAACGGCACCGAGACCGCTTCGGCCGAGACGAGGTAGTTGAGAAAGCCGATCAGCGCGCCGGCGAGCCCGGTGACGACGGCCGAGATCACGAACACCGCGAGCTTGTAGCGCTCGACCGGATAGCCCTGAAAGCTCGCGCGCAACTGGTTCTCGCGGATTGCGACCAGCACATGGCCGAACGGCGAGCGCACCAGGCGCATCAGCACGTAGAGCACCGCAAGCCCGATCAGCGCGACCACGACATAGTAGTTGAGCGCGGCGTCGAGGCTGAGGGTGCCGATGCTGCCGCGCTTCAGCCCGCCAAGCCCGTCCTCGCCGCCGGTCAGGCTCGTCCAGCGGAAGGCGGTGGTGTAGACGAGGGCTGCCAGTGCCAAGGTCAGCAGCGAGAAATAGACGCCGCGCCGGCGCAGGATCAGCATGCCGATGGCCGTCGCAGCGATGGCGACGACGACCATCGATCCCACGAGCGGCAGCCAGATTTCACCAGGGAAGTAGCGCAGCTGGATCAGGCCGGCGGCATAGGCGCCGACGCCGAACCAGGCGCTGTGGCCGAACGAGACGAGGCCGGTATAGCCGATGCAGAGATTGAGCCCCATCGTCGCGATCGCAAGGCCGACGATCCACGTGCCCGTGTTCAGCGACAGCCCGAATGCTCTCAGCAGGAACGGCAGCGCGATGACCGCAAGGGTCGCGATCAAGAGCGGCTTCAGCCTGTCGATGGCGGAGGCCGGTCTCATTCGAACTTCTCGATGCGTTCGCCGAGCAGGCCGCGCGGACGCACCAGCAGCACCAGGAACATCAAGATGTAGATCGAGGCTTCGCCGGCCGCGGGCTCGAAATGGATGGCGACACCGCGCACCACGCCGACGAGGAGTGCTGCGATGACGACGCCCCAGAAGCTGCCGAGGCCCCCGATCACGACCACGACGAAGGCGATGGTCATGATCTCGGCGCCCATCGCCGGGTGCACCGTCGTGATCGGTGCGAAGAAGGCGCCGCCGAGTGCGGCCATGCCGACGCCGAGCATGACGATCGCGGTCATATAGGGCTGCAGGCGGATGCCGAGCGCGGCGACCATGTCGGGCCGCTGGATGCCGGCGCGCACCACACGTCCGAACGAGGTCTTTTGCAACAGCAGCCAGACGCCGAGCAGGATCGCGGCGACCACGGCGAGGATCAGCAGGCGATAGCGCGAGAACAGGAAATCACCGACGATGACCGAGCCGCGAAAGCTCTGCGGGATTTCGGTGGAGACGGGCGCGGCGCCCCAGATCATGCGGATCGCCTGTTCCGCGACCATCGCAAGGCCGAAGGTCACGAGCAGGCTCAGGATCGGATCGGCGGTGTAGAACCGGCGCAGGATGAAGCGCTCGAACAGGATGCCGAGCAGGGCGACCGCGAAGGGGGAGACAACAACGGAGGGGCCGAAGCCGAGACGCTTCGTCAGCTCGACGCAGACATAGGCCCCTAACGCATAGAAGGCACCATGGGCGAGATTGACGATGCCGCCCACGGAGAAGATCAGCGACAGCCCGAGCGCGATGAGCAGGTAATAGCCTCCGAGCACGAGGCCATTCACCACCTGTTCCGCTAAGAACTCGAACTGCATGTTGCGTCCAGGCCGCGCGTCAGGCCTTCATCTCGCAAGGGTTCTGCTCTTTGGTCGGATAGATCGTCTCCAGCGGGTCGTTCGCCGCCGGCACCGCCTCGCCCAGCACCAGCATGTCCCACTGGTCTTTCATCTGGTCCTTCGGCTTCACCGTGAAGGGATAGGCCTCCTGCACGAGCTGGTGGTCCCAACTGCGGAAATAGGCCTTTCGCGCTTTGCCGATGTCGAACTGGGTCTGTTTCTCGAAATAGGCGATCAGCTCGCCGCTCTCGGTCGATTTCGTGGTGTTGATCGCCTCCGCCAGCAGCTTCAACGTGACGTAGTCGATCCAGGCGTGGTTCTCCGGCGGCTTGCCGTATTTCTTGGTGAAGGCCGCGACGAAGGCCTTCGAGGCCGGATTGTCCAGCGTGTGATACCAGACCGTCGGCCAGGTGCCGCTGAGATTGCCGGCGCCCGCTGCCCAGGCATCGCCGGTGTTGAGGTTGAAGCCGACCAGCGGATAAGGCAGGCCGAACTCGGCATATTGCTTGACGAGATTGGTGACCTGGTTGCCGGCGAGATTGCAGCAGACCACGTCGGGCTTGGCCTGCCGAACCTTCAGCAGATACGGGCTGAAATCGGTGGCATCGGTCGGGATCAGCTCGTCGCCGATCAGATTGGCGTCGTGCGTGCCGAAGAAGGCCTTCGCGGCCTTCAACAGGTCATGGCCGAAGATGTAGTCGGCCGTGAGCGTGAAGAACTTCTTGCCCTTCACCATGCCCTTTTGCGACAGCGCGGTGCCGACCGCGTTCACCATCACGGTGTTCGGGATGTCGCAGTGGAACGAATATTTGTTGCAGTTCTTGCCGCGCAGCGCGTCCGAGCGGGCGCCGGTCGAGAAGAACATCTTCTTGTTGCGCTCGGCGACCTGCATGATGGTGAGCGAAGACGCCGAGGAGATCTCGCCCAGCAGCACCACGGCGCCATCCTGCTCCAGCATGCGCTGCGCCTTGGTGGCGGCGGTGGCTGGATTGATCGAGTCTTCCGAGATGAGGTCGATCTGTTTGCCGAGCACGCCGCCGGAGGCGTTGATCTCCTCGGCCGCGAGCTTCACGCCTAGCTGCGCATAGCTGCCGATCACGCCGAGAAAGCCCGTCAGCGGCGTCAGATGGCCGATCCGGATCTTGTCGGCCTGCGCTCTGACGATGGCCGGAAACCCCAGTGCGGACGCGCCGACGAAGGCTGCGCCCGCGCGTAACACCGTCCGTCGCGGATAGCGGATCATGTCTGTCTCCTCCCGGGTGCATCGGTTGTCCCTTCTTCAAATCGGGTGTCCGATATTGTGAGAGACGTTTTTCTAATGCTGGAGGATAATCCCGAACGTCATCGCCGGTGTCAACCGGCAAAATCGCGGTTGGTGCGCCGCTCAGACTTTCTGCTTGAACGCCTTGTGGGCGCGGTCCTTGGCGCCGAATTCCGCCGAAAGGCGGTCGGCGGCGGCCTGCACGATCTGCGCGCCCTCGTGCAGGGCCTGGTTGGAGAGGCGCCAGATCGGCCCGGAAATGCCGAGCGCGCCGATCACCTGCCCGGTGAAATCGGTGACGGGCACGGCAACGCAGCGCACTTCCGGATTGAACTCGCCGTCGTCGAAGGCAACGCCGGTGCGCTGCACCTCGGCGATCTCGCGCGAGAGCACACCGGCATCGGTGATGGATTTCGGCGTCGACGGCTTCAGCTCCGCGCGATCGATAAACCGCTTGAATTGATCGGGCCGTAGCGAAGCCAGGATGATCTTGCCGAGCGCGGTGCAATGGGCGGGACGCACCACGCCGACGCGGTCGGTCAGCTGGAAGGCGCCGGGGCCGCTGGTGCGCGCGATGACGATGACGGCGTCGCCCATTCGCACGGCAAAGTGGCTGCTTTCGCTGGTCTGGCGCGACAGCTCTTCCAGCATCGGCGTTGCGACATTGACCATCTCGATCTCGTCGAGCGCGGATGCCGCGAGCGCGAACAGCGGGCGGCCGATCCGGTAGCGCTTGTTGTCCTTCTCCTGACGGAGGTAGCCGAGCGAGACCAGCGTCTTGGCGAGATGAAAAGTGGTCGAGTTGTGCAGGCCGACGAGCTTGCTCAGTTCCGCAAGTCCGATGCCTTCGCGGTGGTGCGCCACTTCCTCGAGGATCGAGAAGGCGCGACCGAGCGACTGAACGCCGCCGCCGCGCTGCTTGTCCTCGGCCTCATCGTCGCCATCGGCTTTGGGAGCGGGGACCAGCTTGGCAATATCGGCCTTGCGCGGGCTTGCGGGCTTCTCGCCGGCCGTAGGCTTGGTACGCGATCTCAAGGCCGAGGCCCCCTCTGGCAAATTCGTGACTCGATGCCGCGACAGTAGCACGCAACGTTGCCATCGTCGGAGCCAGAGCCCGCAATTTCGCTGCGGGAAGCATACCACAATATAAATTGACGTACAGCATTATGAGAAATAGGGTGCCCGCGGCTCAGCGACGACCGCGCCGTGTTCTCCGCCTCGGTCCACAAGAAGTCGTGGGCTGAAAGGGAGACGGGTTGATGCCGAAGAACATGCTCAATGGCGCCCAGGTCATTGTCGATTATCTGATCCAGGAGAAGGTTCCGCAGGTGTTCGGGCTCTGCGGTCACGGCAACATCCAGTTCATCGACGCGCTGTACGAGCGTTCGCAGGAGATCAAGACGATCTCCGTGCATCACGAGAGCGTCGCGGGGTTCATGGCCGACGTCTATTACCGCGTCTCGGGCAGGCCGACGGCGACCTTCACCTCGTGCGGCCCAGGCTCGGCGAATTTGCCGATTTCGCTGGCCAACGCCTTCCTCGATTCCGTGCCGTTCATGGCGATCACCGGCAACGTGCCGACCAGTCAATTCAATCGCGGCGCGTTTCAAGAGATGTACCGGCACTATCAGGCCGACTTTCCCTCCACCGTGAAGACGATCTGCAAGAAGGTGTTTCAGCCGACGCGCGGCGAGATGGTGCCGCTCGCGGTGCGGCAGGCCTGGAAGACCATGGTCACGGGGCGACCCGGGCCCGTGGTGGTGGATGTCCCCTTCGACGTCTTCATGGAGTCCGCGGCCGAGGAGGCGCCGAAGGCGGCTGACTGGAGTGCCAACATTTCCAGCCGCTGCGGCGCCGATCCTGAAGGTGTCGAGAAGGCCGTGGACATGCTGCTTTCGGCCGAGCGGCCGGTGATGCTGGTCGGCCAGGGCGTGCGCTATGGCGGCGCGGCGGAGGAGCTGCGCAAGCTCGCCGAGCGGCTGCAGATTCCCGTGGCGGCATCGGCAAGCGGGCTCGGTGCGCTCGACGTCAACCATCCGCTCGCACTCGGCCTTGTCGCGCGCGCCGGGCATTACCAGGCCAATCATGCGACACGCCAGGCCGATGTGCTGCTGGCGCTCGGCGTCCGCTTCGACGACCGGACCTCGAGCTCGTGGATCCCCGGCTATTCCTTCACGATCCCGCCGACGCGCCTGATCCATGTCGACATCGATCCCGAGGAGATCGGCCGCAATTATCCCGTCGCGCTCGGATTGATGGCCGACGTCCGCACCTTCCTGCGGCAGGTGCACGCCGAGCTCGACCGCCGCGACAACCTTTTCAAGAGGTCGGACGCGCGGAAGAAATGGCTGGCGCAGATCGACGGCTACCGCAAGGAATGGGACAAGTTCGTCGCGCCCGGTTTCTCCGATGACACCACGCCGATCAATCCGCAGCGCGCCGCCGCAGAGATCGACAAGGCGCTGCCGGAAGACGCCATCCTCGTCTCCGACATCGGCGTGCACCACAATTGGCTGCTCGGCTTTTGCAAGCCGAAGCGGCCGGATTCGCTGATCGGCTCGATGGGCTTCGGTCCGATGGGCTTTGGGGTCGCCGGCGTGATGGGCGCGAAATTCGCAGCTCCGGATCGCCCTTGCGTCTCCGTGTGCGGTGATGGTGCCTTCTTCATGCATGCGAACGTGCTCGGCACCGCGGTCGAGTACAATCTGCCGGTGGTCTGGGTGGTCTGGAACAATTACGCCTATGCCTCGATCCGAGGCCTTCAGCGCGGCTATCTCGGCGGCCGCGAGCTTGCGACTGACTTCAAGCATCCGGAGACGGGCGAGCGCTACAATCCCGACTTTGCGGCCATGGCGCGTTCCTGCGGCGTCGAGGGCGTGCGGGTCGATCGCGCCGGCGACATCGGCGAAGCCATCCGCAAGGGCATTGCCGCCAACAGGCCCTATCTGATCGACGTCGACATCGCCGCCGACGTCAATCCTGCCGGCGCCGGCGTTTGGGAGCTGCCCGGTCTCGGCCAGAGCAAGGCGGGCATCGGCACGCGTTTCCAGCCGGGTTGATCGCAAGTCATCAATCAAGAACTGATCAGGGAGAGAGAAATGACTCTCGCAGGGAAGAAGGTCGTCGTGGTCGGCGGCTCCTCCGGCATCGGACTTGCCACGGCGGAGCTCGCCAAGCGCTCCGGCGCTGACGTCGTCATCGCCTCGCGCAGCGCCGCAAAGCTCGGCCCAGTCGCCGAGCAGCTGAAGGTGACGGCGATCCCCGCTGATGTCACCAGCGACGAGAGCGTTGCCGAGCTGTTCCGCCGCACCGGCCCGGTCGATCACGTCGTCCTGACGGCCGCGCAGCTTCGCACGGGGCCTTTCAAGACGGTCGCCATGGAAGATGTGCGCGCGACGATGGAAGGAAAATTCTGGGGCGCCTGGCGCGTCGCGCGCGAGGCCGAGATTCGGCCCGGCGGCTCGCTGACGCTCGTTACCGGGTTCCTCAGCGTCCGGCCGCGGCCGAATTCGGCGATTATCAGCGCGGCCAACGGGGCCCTGGAATCGCTCGCCCGCGCGCTCGCGCTCGAACTGGCGCCGGTGCGCGTCAATGCGGTCTCGCCCGGCGTGATCGACACGCCGATCCGGGCCGCGATGCCGGAAGCAGCGCGCAAGGAGATGCTGGCCAGGACGGCCGCCGCGCTGCCGGTCGGCCGCGTCGGCATGGCCGAGGACATCGCGCAGCAGATCGGAAGCTTCATGGCGAACGGTTTTGCCACCGGCTCGATCGTCTACATCGACGGCGGCGCGCTGGTGAACTAGGGAGCACTGATATGATCGAGGAAACTGGCGGCGCCTTCATCCGAAACATCGCCGAAGTGCCCTGGCGCGAATTCCCCAACCATTTCGGCGGCGCGCTGTCGAAGCCCCTGGTGATGCCGGAGACGGCGGGCTCGCGCCGCATCGACTACCGCATCTCGATGTATCAGCCGATGGCGCACGTCGCGCGGCATCACCACAAGGTGCAGGAGCAGGTCTATCACGTGCTCGAAGGCGAGGGGCTGATGGAGATTGCAGGCAAGAACCACGTGGTACGCAAGCACGACGTGATCTTCCTGCCGCCCGGCGTCGAGCACGCCATTTCGAATTCCGGAATGACGGATCTCGTCTTCCTGGTGGTGACCTCGCCGGTGACGGACGACGACAAGCCGGTGTGAGCGGCGCCTCTATTCGCCGGCCACCAGCTTCTCCAGCCGATCGAGCAGCGGTCGTTGTCCCGCGTTGATCTTCTCCCGCGCCACATCGAGGGGGAACCACTCGGCGCGATCGACCTCTGGAAAAGTCTGTCGTTCGCCGCTCCGTGGCGGCCATTCCATTTCGAATGTGTTGCTGCGAATGCCTCTCACGTCGAGATCGAGCTCGGCTGCGAAGGCGGTCACGAGCTTACCGCCGCGTTGCCTGACCTGACCAAGGGTGGTCAGCGACTCCGACAGCTCAAGTCCAAGCTCTTCGGCAAATTCCCGCCGCGCGGCGGCCTCCGGATCTTCCGCGTCGGCATATTCCCCCTTCGGAATCGACCAGGCACCGAGATCCTTGTTGCGCCAGAATGGCCCGCCGGGATGAACGAGGAGAAGCTCCAGTTCTTGACGCTTCCGATAGGCGATGATCCCGGCACTCTTCGATGGCATCGCAGGTTCCGTGCGGGCGTGACGATCGACGTTGGAACCGCCCAGGGCGGGCGGCTCCAAATCTTAACCCGACGGCCGTTCGCGCAAGGCCAGTCGGATGTTGCGGGATTTTACACTCTTTCCGGCGGCGCGCGCTGCAATCATGCTGCGCGCCTTGCCGTGGGCGGATGCGCTCTTTCGCAGCAGCGTTGCGAACCGCTTGCGGGCGCGGCTCGTCGCCAGCCGCGCGGCGAGCTGTTCGGCCTTGCGGATGAACGCGACGGCTGATGGCGTCAGGTTGACGGGAACCCAGGCCACGTCTTTGATCTTCGACAGGCTGCCGACGCCTTCGCATGGTGCCTCGCGCGGCAGGTCGATGCGGATCGCGATGGCTTCCGACCGCTCGGTCCAGTCTTCGGCCTTGGTGCCGGTGATGATGCGGACATAGTCACGCGTCTCGCGGGGCAACTCGCTTTCCTTGGCGAGCCACTTCTGAACGCGGCCCGGGCCGGCATTGTAGGCGGCTGCGGCAAGGCCGAGATTGCCGAAATCATCGCGCAGCTTGCGCAGGAACTTTGCCGATGCGGGCAGTGCCTTCATGGGATCAAAGGGATCGTCGAGCCCGACTTCGGCGGCCGTTTCCGGCATGAACTGCGCGACGCCCTGTGCGCCGGCCTGGCTGACCTCGTCGGACTTGAAGCGGCTCTCCTGCCAGAGCAGCCGGGCAAAGAACGGCACGGGAATGCCACTGGCCTCCGCGGCTTCGCGAAGCGCGTGGCAGAACCGTTCGGTCGGTGACACCGTCGCCTCGACGACCGGCTCGGCCGTGCGCGGCGGCTCGATCACCTGCTCGTAGGCGGCGCGGGCATTGGCGAGCTCGATCGCCTGCACGCTTGCCAGGAAGAGTTCGACCACAGGAACAAGTGGGGAGGGCCGATCGTTCTGAAGAACGGCGTGATCGAAAGTCGATGCTTGCCGGGACGCCGACGGATCGAGGTCGCACATCAGAATCATGAACGCGGCGCAAGCCGCGACGACAAATCGCATTTGCGTGGAGAGCCTTCGAACTGTGGGATGAACGGCCAGCGCTGCGCCGGCGATAAGAAGCTCTTAACCTTCCGATTGCGGCAAAGCTGCGATATCGCCGGTTCCTTCGGTGTTACTACGGTGTTCCCAAGAAGAAACTGCCCGCAGATTTGCGGATCATTGTTTTCAGGATGGGACGAGCGATCATGATGCGAAGAATGCTTGGCGCCGTGATGTCGCTGTGGTTCGTGTGCCCCGCGCTCGCGGGCTCTCTCGATGCAAAGGCCGTGAACGACGCAACGCGCCCAGAAAAGGCGCCGGCTGCGGACAAGGCCAGCGCTGCAGTGACGAAACTTCAGATCTTGCTCGATCGCGCGCAATTTTCTCCTGGCCAGATCGACGGCAAGTTCGGCGAAAATGCGCAGAAGGCGCTGAAGGCGTTTGCGGAGCAGAATGGTCTTGGTATCGACAAGACCATCGCTCCCGAACTCTGGGACAAGCTGAGCGCGGCAAGCGAAGGTCCCGTTATCGTCGACTACAAACTTGCCGATGCGGACGTGAAGGGACCGTTCCTCAAGAAGCTGCCCGCCAAGCTCGAGGACATGAAGTCGTTGGAGGCGCTGAGCTACACCAGCCCGCTCGAAGGTCTCTCGGAAAAATTCCACATGAGCGAGGAGCTGGTGAAGGCGCTCAATCCGGGCAAAGCTTTCGACAAGGTCGGCGAGACGATCGTCGTCGCCAACGTGCCGGCGCGGCGAGAGCTGCCGCGCGTGGCTCGCATCGAGATCGACAAGGCGCATGCGACGCTGAAGGCTTATGAGGGCTCCGGGCGACTGGTCGCGTTCTATCCGGCGTCAATCGGCAGCCCGGACCGCCCGACGCCGACGGGAACGCTGAAGGTCACCGGCACCAACGAGCAGCCGACCTACCACTACAATCCCGACTACAAATTCAAGAGCGTGAAGTCGAAGAAGCCGTTCGAGATCAAACCGGGGCCCAACAATCCGGTGGGATCGTACTGGATCGGTTTGTCGGCGCAGGGTTATGGCATCCACGGGACGGCGGAGCCCGACAGGGTTTCCAAGTCGGCGTCGCACGGCTGCGTCAGGCTCACCAATTGGGATGCGCGTGTGCTCGGCGAGAACGTCAAGCGCGGTACGCCCGTCGTCTTTCTGGATGCGCCGACCGAGTCATCGTCGAAGCAGCGAGGCGAAACAGCCGGCAAGCGCGCGGCGAACTCGTCGTCGAACTAATCCTTGGGAAAATCCTTGCGCATCGCGATCTCCGCGGCATCGCCGGGCGACAGCACGGTCTGGTCGAAGGCGGCCTGCGGCTTCGTCATGATGTCGTAGAGCGAGATGCCCTTGATCGGCTTGCCCATGAGCTCGCGGACGCAGTCGGCGAGCGTGCCGTTGTAGACGAGATAGGGCGGACCGCGGTCCTTCTGCCGCTCGCCCTTCAGCGACGGCCACTTCTTCAGTTCGGCCGGCGCGTCATAGGCGATCGGCGATCCCTCTTTGAACATGCGTTTGGCCCCGGTGGCTTGGATCACGGGAATCCTAGAGCCGCCGGGTAAACATGCGTTAAAGAATTAGTTCAAATCAGCTGGTCACAAAGGCCAGCAGGGTGCCGTTGGCCTTGGCCGGCGGCACGCAGACCGCAGACCCGCTGCGCACGGCGGCAGATCCCAGCGCCTTTTCCGTCGCGGCGAGATCTCCGCTGACGAGTACCAGCGCGGCGCCGCCGCGCTCGGACAGGCCGGTGAGCGGCACGCCGGGATAGCGCTTTCCAAGCTGCTCCAGCGTCAGATAGACGAAGTCGGCGCGATCGCCGCCGGAGGGCACGGTCGCGGCGCCGTCGGAATCCGCCTGCGGCTCGCGGTCGATCAGCCGGCCGAGATGTGCAGCTTCTTGCGCCGGCTCGGGCGTTGCGATCAGCGTCTGCTTGATCCGCTTCGCCGCATTGGCGTGTTTCATCAGCTCGGGAATCCACACGGTCTCGCGCGTCTTGTGCTGACAGGCGAAGATGCGGACGCCGCCGGGCGCTTCGGCGGTCGGCCACATGAAGGTGCGGAATTTCGCCGCCGAGACCGTGCCGTCAGGCAGCGTCACCGGCCGCTCGAAATCGGTCGGCCCGATCGGCGTCAGGCCGCGGGCGCGGATCTCCTCCGCACCGGCGGCGGAATCGACCGCGGTGAAGGCGATGCGCTCGATGCCTTCGCCACGCTTGTCGAGGAAGGCGCGGGCTGGCGCATTGTGTTCGGTTGCGGCGAGCACGCCGAGCAGCTCCATGTAGTCGGGGTCGAACATGATGGTGTAGTTGCCGGTGCCCATATGCGCGCTGTGAGTGCCGCGCGGGGAGACGGTGAAGCCGAGTTGCCGATAGTTCTCGGCGGCCTTGTCGAGATCTTTCACCATGACCACGGCGTGGTCGATACCGATGACGTTTTTGAGGGCCACTGTTCTTCCCCGATTGCCAACTGTTTCGAGCCGCGGCGGCGGCTGCCGGTCTTGTCTACGCCGGATAAGCGGTCAAGTCATTTTCAATTCGGCGCGAGATCCGCAATTTCGTTCCGTGAAATGATCTGTCGGCGCGGATCAACGGGCCTGCTCGAGATAGGCGGCGAGCACGGCGCGCTCCTCGCGGGTCATCTCGGTGACGTTGCCCGGCGGCATCGCGCTGGACCAGGCGGCGACGCGGCCGATGAGGCGGATGTTGCGGTCGATGTGCTCGGGCGCATCGAGCTGGATGCCTTTCGGCGCGGTGACGATCCCGGCCCAAACCGGCTCGGCCGCGTGGCACATGCTGCAGCGGGACATCACGATCTCCTCGACGTCGGCGAGCGTGGGCTGTGCCGACAGCACGGCGGTCTTCGCCTCGCGCGGGCCGGCCGCGGAGAGGAAGAGGATCGCGACCACGCCCGCCGCCGCCACGCCCCACACCCACCACGGCGATTTGCGTCCTGCGTGCCGTTCGTTGAAGAAATGGCGGATCACGGGACCGAGTGCCAGAGTGATCGCAACGATGATCCAGTTGAATTTCGTCGCGTAGAGCAGGGGATAGTGGTTGCTGATCATCAGCACGACCACGGGGAGCGTCAGATAGTTGTTGTGGACCGAGCGTTCCTTGCTGGTTTTGCCGAGCTTCGGATCGGGCGTCTGGCCAGCGATCAGGCTGACCACGATCTTCTTCTGGTTCGGGATGATCAGCGTGAAGACATTGGCGACCATGATGGTGCCGATGATCGCGGCGATCTGGTTGAAGGCGCCGCGGCCGCTCAGCACGTGGGTGAAGGCATAGGTCAGCGCGACCAGGAACAGATAACCGCCGATGGCGAAAGGCAACTCGCGCTGGGCCAGCCCGGTGCGGCAGGCGGCCTCATAGAGCAGCCACGCCAGCGCAAGGCTCGCGAGGCTGAACAGGCCGGCCTGGAACGGCGTGAGCTCGAGGATCGACTTGTCGACCAGGAACAGATCGGCTTCGAGATAATACACCACCACCATCAGCGCGAAGCCGGACAGCCAGGTGGTGTAGGCCTCCCATTTGAACCAGGTCAGCTCGTCCGGCATCTGGCTGGGCGCGACCAGATATTTCATGATCCGGTAGAAGCCGCCGCCATGGACCTGCCAGGCCTCGCCCTGCACACCATCGGGCAGGTCGGCCCTCGGCTTCAGGCTGAGGTCGAGGGCGATGAAGTAGAAGGAACTGCCGATCCAGGCGATCGCTGCCACCACGTGCAGCCAACGCAGCAGCAGGCTCGCCCATTCCGATATGATGGATCCCCACATGACCTTCCCAACGATCGCGATCGTGATGCCGCGACTTGCGGCCGCGCCCATATAATCTGTCGCATCGATCGGCCGCATTTTCCAGTACGATGGTCGTAGTCGATGCACATCGTGCGGGCATCAGCGGGCGCAGGGCTCGCGGGCGCAGAGGGTCGGGAGGACGACGAGGTGAAGAGCAGAATTTCGATCGTGGTGCTGGCTGTGGGGCTGGCCGCGACCTGTGCGCAGGCCGAGCCGGTGTTGCAGGGCAAGGACGCTTATGGCGATTGGCAGGCCGACAAGCCCGGCACCGTCAGGCTGATCCGGCCGCAGGACCTGGTCAGGCCCGGCGCCACGCGCTCCGTCGCGAGCTCGTCGCGCGTGGTATCGCGTCCGCCGGAGGCTGCGCTTCAGGTGCCCGCGGGCTTCAGGATCGAGCTGTTCGCCGATGGCTTGCGCGCGCCGCGCATCATCAGGGTGGCGCCGAACGGCGATGTCTTCGTGGCGGAGACGCGGGCCGGCACCATCCGCGTGCTGCGCGCCGGCGAGGGCGGCAAGGTCGCGACCAACGAGGTGTTTGCCAGCGGCTTGCGCCAGCCTTTCGGCATCGCCTTCTTCCCGAACGGCGACAATCCGCAATGGGTCTATGTCGCCAATACCGACAGCGTCGTCCGCTTTCCCTATCAGGCCGGCGACGTCAAGGCGCGCGGCAAGGCGGAGACGATCGTGCCAAGCCTGCCCCATGATGGCGGCCATTCCACCCGCGACATCGTCTTCACGCCCGACAACAAGCGCATGCTGGTCTCGGTCGGCTCGCTCAGCAATGTCGCGGAAGGTCTGGGCACGCCGCCGGGCGGGCTGGACGCGTGGTCGAAAGCGCAGCCGCTCGGCGCGGCCTGGGCCAGCGAGACCGAGCGCGCGGCCGTGCTGGCTTTCACGCCCGATGGCAAGGAGCGGAAGATCTACGCCACCGGCATCCGCAATTGCGTCGGTCTTGCGATCCAGGCCCAGACCGGTCTGCCCTGGTGCTCGACCAACGAGCGCGATGGTCTGGGCGACGATCTCGTGCCCGACTACGTCACCAGCGTGAAGGAGGGCGCGTTCTACGGCTGGCCGTGGTTCTACATCGGTAACAATGAAGACCCGCGCCACGCCGGCGCGCGGCCTGATCTCAAGGACAAGGTGACGGCGCCCGACGTGCTGATCCAGCCGCATTCGGCCTCGCTCGGCATGACGTTCTACCAGGGTACGCAGTTTCCCAGCGAGCACCAGGGCGATGCCTTTGCCGCCGAGCACGGCTCCTGGAACCGGTCGAAGCGCACCGGCTACAAGGTGATCCGCATCAGGATGAAGGACGGCAAGCCGACCGGCGAGTACGAGGATTTCGTCACGGGGTTCGTGGTGAGCGACACCGAAGTATGGGGGCGGCCGGTCGGCGTCGCGGTCGCGAAGGATGGATCGTTGCTGGTGTCGGAGGATGGCAACGGCACGATCTGGCGGGTGACAAGCGCGCCGCGGTGATGGTCTCTTCGCCTCTCCCCGCGTGCGGGGAGAGGCCGGAATTTGCGAGAGCAAATTCCGGGTGAGGGGGAC
>NZ_CAKZJO010000044.1 GCF_936943645.1 uncultured Bradyrhizobium sp.
TGCCGCCGGCACCCGGCCTTCCCTGCGCCCTTTGGCCTTCAAAGCGCGCGAACGAAGCGACAAAGCTCGGGCGAAATGCGCCGCGAGAATGAGGACGCATGTCTGCAGTCGAGCTGAAAGTTGGAGGACGCTGACCGCTCATCACGCTCCGTCCTTGCGAGGAGCCCTTGCGACGAAGCAATCCAGAATCCCTCCGCGGAGAGATTCTGGATTGCTTCGCTACGCTCGCAATGACGGCGGAGAGAGCGGCGCCACACTCCGCTCGTGCCCCGGACGCAGCGCAGCGCCCCCTTGGCGGTGCGCTGCAGAGCCGGGGCCTACATCGCAGCGGAGTCCAGCGCGTACTGGGTCCCCTGCGCCGCAACGCATATGCGTTGCAGCTTGTCCGGGACAGGAGCCTGCCCTACGCCGTCCCTTTCCACCCGCTTTTCGCCGGCACGCCGGGCTGATACACTGGCGCCATTACTTTGGGGAATTTTGATGCGCGCGAGCATTTTAAATCGCGTCCTTTTCAATCGCGTCCTGGGGCTGGCGGCGCTGGCCCTGCTTGTCGTCACTGCGGAGCCGGCAACGGCCGAGAAGCGCATCGCGCTCGTGGTCGGCAATTCCGCCTACAAGAACATCACGCCGCTCGACAATCCCTCGAAGGACGCGGGCCTGATGGCGGAGACGCTCGGGGCGCTCGGCTTCACGCTGGTCGGCGGGCGCGCCCAGCTCGATCTCGACAAGGGCGCGATGGACATCGCGGTGCAGAGTTTTGGCCGCCAGGTCCAGGGCGCCGACGTCGCGCTGTTCTATTATGCCGGCCACGGCGTTCAGGTCGCCGGCTCCAACTATCTCGTGCCGGTCGGCGCCAATCCGACGCGGGAGGCCGATGTCGACTTCCAGATGACCGACGTCAACCTCGTGCTGCGCCAGATGCAGGGCTCCGGCACCCGCCTCAACCTCGTCATCCTCGATGCCTGCCGCAACAACCCCTTTGGCTCGCGCGGCCTTCGCGCCGCAGATGGCGGACTTGCGCAGATGCGCGCGCCCGAGGGCACGCTGATTTCCTACGCGACGCAGCCCGGCAACGTCGCCCAGGACGGCGCCGACGGCCACAGCCCCTACACCAAGGCGCTGGCCACCACGATCCGGGTCGCGGGTCTCGACGTATTCCAGACCTTCAACCAGGTCGGCCTCGCCGTAAAACGCGCCACCGCCGGCGCGCAGCAGCCCTGGGTGTCGTCCTCGCCGATCGACGGCACGTTCTTCTTCGTGCCGCCAACGCAAGCCGCGCCGCCGCAGGTTGCGGCGATGCAGCCCGATCCCTTGCCGGCGGAGCGTCTGCGCGCCGATCCCGACCGCGTTCCCTTGCGCGATGCCGCGCTGCTCAGCGAGCTCAGCGAGCGGCTCTACGAGCTCAATTTCGATCCTGATACGCCCGACGGCCTGACGCGCGCGATCACCAAGCTGCAGCAACGGATTTCGATGGCGCCAACAGGCGAAGCCACCGAAGGCCTGTTGTTGCGGATGCGCAAGATGGAGGATCTCAAGCCCTGGGGCTCGATCGTCTACGGCCCCGACAGCAGCAAATGGGGCATCTCCTGGAATCATGCCTCGCGACGCGCGGCGGTGGCGGATGCGCGCGGCAATTGCGCCGGCGCCAAATGCCCGATCGAACTCTCCTTCTACGGCAGGAGCTGCGGCGCGTTTGCGATCTCCGACAAATCCTGGTCGCTGGTCCAGCGCGAGGGCGTGCAGCGGGCCAAGGACGCCGCGCTTGACGAATGCGGCAAGGCTGGCAAAGCTTGCCGCATTATCGGAGCCGTCTGCGCCGACGGCTCCGGCCGCTGATCCTTTTTCAATTTGGATTTTTGCTCATGCTCAATGCCGTCACCCGTCCGACCGCCCTCGCCGTCCTTCTCACCGCCATCCTGGCTGCAGCGTCCGCCTTGTCGCCTCTGTTGGCGCAATCCGGCAGTGCCGGCGGCTCGATCGGCAATGACGAGAAATCGCTGTCGGGCTCACGTTCGGACCGCTCGGCCGAGCCCGCACCCCCGGCGCGCCGGAGCAAGCCGGCAGCCGAGGAGCCGCGCTCGTCGTCGCGGCGAAGCGGCGGAGGCGGTGGTGGCGGCGGCGGCTTCGACGGCGCCTGGGTGGTGACCAGCGTCGGCTGTGGCGGCTCGACGTCCGGCGCGGTCGTGGTCTCCTCGGGCAAGGTCATCGGCCAGGGCGTCAGCGGCACGGTCAGCGCGAGCGGCTCCGTCAGGACGTTCGGTCATGGCGACGGCGGCGTGACCTTCACGGGGGCGGGACGTCTTGGCGGCCGCAGCGGTTCCGGAACCTGGCGCCGTTCCGATGGGTGCGGCGGAACCTGGACTTCGGCGAAACAGTAGCGGCGAAAGGGCCCTGTTTCGCTGCGGAACAATCATCCCGCAGGCCCAATTCAAGCCACATCCTCTCCGGATTTGCGGCTCATTGCCACCCAAGTCTTTGATGACAAAGGGCTGGTTAAGAGTTGCGTCATGCGTAACCGGGAGACCAGGATGGGCAACCGCACCGCAAAGTTCATATCCGCGCTTGTCGGCAGCCTCATCGCCGGCGTGCCGCTCGCCGCCGTGTCGCAGAACGCGCCGGCCACATCGAGCGCGGCCGGCCCAGCCGCCGACTGCCTCGCCTCGCCGAAGGGCACCGCGCCGCAGGGGCAGCACTGGTACTATCGCCTCGAGCGCACGACCAAGCAGAAGTGCTGGTATCTGCGCGCCGCCGGCGACAAGGACAGCGCGAAGGCCGCGCAGACCGCGCAAGCCACGACCGAGCCATCATCGGATTCCGCGGCACCGCCGCAGCAGACGGTACAGGACGCGCACGCCGAATATATGGGGCCGCGGAGCAGTGCAGCCCCCAAGGCGCCGAGCGCGACCACGCAGGCCTCACCGACCGCCCCGCCTCCGGCACAACAAGCCGCGAACCAGGCTGAGAGCAGCGCCGAGCAGCCTCCCGCCGCCGCGCCATGGCCCGATGTCGCCGCGGCGCCCGCCGCACCAGCGCCGCAGCCCGCACCCGCCGTAGCCACAGCCGCCGCGCAGCCGAGCGCAAAGCCGTCAAAATCCCCTGCCCCGCTCCCGCCCGCCGCAACCGACGGCTCGACCGACAAGCCCGGCGGCTCGGTGCAGATGCTGCTGCTGGTGATCGGCGCCGCGCTGGCGCTCGCGGGCCTCCTCGCCAGCGTGATCTACCGTCTCGCTCGCCGGCGCGTGCGCGTCCAGGCTGCCGACCGCCGCGGCCATTGGGACGATTGGGCGCCGCAAGACCACGACGCAAGCCGTGCCCCCTGGCAGGATGCAAGGCTGGCCGCTGCGCTGCGCCCGCAGTCGGGACCGGTCGACTTCGACGAGGTGCGCCCGCCGCAGACCGCGCAACTTGCGGCGTTCACCAAGGAGATCGGCAGGATCGCAGCCCAGTCAGCCTCGGTTCGCGACGAGGCCGCAGAGCTCGACGAAGCCGACATCTTCAACGGAACGTTCGAGATCGAAGCCGCGCCCCGGCTCGTGGCCCAGCACAGCAACGAGATTCAGGAGGTCGGCGCCAACAAGCCGGTCGCCCGCGAGGAAGGTCATCGCGATGAGGAGATGCAGATCGAGGACACCGTCGACGTCGACGTGATCACCGCAATGCTTGAACAGTTGGCGAAACAAGGGCCGCGGTTGCCGCAGCCTAGCCCTGAAGCTGCCCTTGCAGACCTCGCACAAAGCCAACGAGGCCAATCCGCCGCTCGCGCTTGAGACGCTCGGCCTTCAGGATCGACTGAACCTCGGCGAAGGCCTCGTCGACGTCGTGGTTGATCACGATGTAGTCGTACTCGGCCCAGTGGCTCATCTCGTGGCTGGCGCGGCTCATGCGCTTGCGGATCACCTCGTCGGAATCCTGCGCGCGCGAATGCAGGCGCTTCTCGAGGTCGGCGGCCGAGGGCGGCAGGATGAAGACGCTGACGACGTCGGCGCGCGCTTTCTCGCGCAATTGCTGCGTGCCCTGCCAGTCGATGTCGAACAGCACGTCCTGCCCCGACGACAGCGCGGCCTCGACCGGCGCGCGCGGCGTGCCGTAGCTGTTGTCGAACACCGTGGCCCATTCCAGCAGCTCGTCGCCCTTCACCATCGCATCGAAGCGGGACTTGTCGACGAACAGGTAATCCTTGCCGTCGACCTCGCCCGGCCGCATCGACCGCGTTGTCGCGGAGACCGACATCTTCAGGCCGGCCATGCGCTCGATCAGAAGACGCGACAGCGTCGTCTTGCCCGCGCCCGAGGGCGAGGACAGCACGAACATCAAGCCGCGCCGCTCGACACCGTCAGTTCCGTGACCGCCTGATGTCATCGATCACTCCAGATTCTGGACCTGCTCGCGGAACTGCTCGACCACGTTCTTCATGGCGAGGCCCGTATTGGTCAGCTCGATGTCGTTCGACTTCGAGCAGCAGGTGTTGACCTCGCGGTGAAACTCCTGAGCCAGGAAGTCGAGCTTGCGGCCGATCGGGCCGCCCTTGCCGATCAGCTCGCGCGCCTGGGCGACATGCGAGGCGATCCGGTCGAGCTCCTCGCGGATGTCGGCCTTGGTGGCGATCAGGATCGCCTCCTGCATCAGGCGGTCGGAATCGAAACGGTCGGAGGTGTCGAGAAGGCTCGCGATCTGCTCGGCGAGCCTGGCCCTGATCGCCTCCGGCTTGCGGCCGGGCGCGGCTTCGGCCTTTTTTGCCAGCTGCTCGATCTCGTCCACCCGCTGGGTCAGGATCTGCCCGAGCGAGGTGCCCTCGCGCCTGCGCATCGCGACGAGCTCGTCGAGCGCCTTGTCGAAGGCCGCGGCGGCCGCGGCGCGCGCGGCCTTGTCCTCCTCCTCGTCCCCCTCGGGCTCGGCGACCTCGACGACGCCCTTGATGGCGAGCAGGCCGTCAATGCTCGGCGCCACCGCGTCGACCTTGCCGGCGATCACCGCGGCGGCCTTCAGCACCGCGTTGAGCACGTCCTCGTTGACGCGGACCGTGGCGGCCGCATTGGTGCGCTTGACGTTGAGGTTGGCGTAGACCGTGCCGCGCGACAAAAGCTCGCCGGCGCGCTTCTTGGCATGGGCCTCGAGCTCGTCGAACCCCTGCGGCAACCGGACCCTGAGGTCAAAGCCCTTGGCGTTGACCGACTTCAATTCCCATTCGAACGTGTACGGCCCGCTTGCGCCGTGGCTACGGGCAAAGCCGGTCATGGACGACAGCGCCATCAGGTCAAAATCTCCAGAAACGCGGGATTCGCGAGGCATCAAGCCACGCGAATCTTAAGACTATTTTGCAGGAAAGTGGAATCCGCAAAGTCCGCAGGCAGATCTGTACAGCGCCTAGCGCTGGACCACCGGCGGCGACGGCTGCACCGCGCCCTGCCGCGCCGGTGCTGCGGGGCGTGCCGCCGGCGGCTTCTTCTGCTGGCTCGGCCGGGCCGGCGTGGTTGCCGTGGGCGTATCGGTCGCGCCACCGGGTGCGGCCGCGGCGGGCGGCGGCGCATCCTCGGCCGGCTCGACCGTGTCGTTCTGGATCTGCTTCTCCATCGCGCGCAGCTTGGCGACGTTCTTCTGATGCGCGTCGTACGTCTCGGTGAAGGCATGTCCACCGGTGCCGTCGGCGACGAAATAGAGGTCGCGGGTACGGGCCGGATTGGCGGCGGCTTCCAGCGAGGCGCGGCCGGGGTTGGAGATCGGACCCGGCGGCAGGCCTTCGATCACATAGGTGTTGTAGGGCGACGGCTGCGTGATCTCGCTGCGCTTGATCGGACGGCCCAGCGTGCCCTTGCCGCCGACGAGGCCGTAGATGATGGTCGGATCGGACTGCAGCTTGATGCGCTGCTTCAGGCGATTGACGAACACCGCAGCGACGCGGCTGCGCTCGTCGGGCTTGCCGGTCTCCTTCTCGACGATCGAGGCCAGCGTCACCAATTGCTCCGGCGATTTGACCGGAATGTCCTGATTGCGGCGCTCCCAGATCTCGGCAAGCACGCGCTTGTGCGCCTGCTGCATGCGCTGGATCACCTGGTCACGCGGTGTGCCGCGCGGGAACTTGTAGGTCTCGGGCAACAGCGTGCCCTCGCGCGGCAGCTCGCGCACGCTTCCGGTGAAGATGTCGTTGTCGGACAGGCGCGCCACGATCTGCTCGGAGGTCAGGCCTTCCGGAATCGTGACGGCGTGCTGCACCACCTTGCCCTCGACGATGGTGGCGATGACGTCGCGGAGCGAGGCGTTCTTCTGGAACGCATATTCACCCGGCTTGAGGTCCGAGCTCGCCTTCAGCGCGGCGACGCTGGCGATGAACACCCAGGGATTGATGTCCGTCACGCCTTCCCGGTTCAGCGTCTCCGCAATGTCGCGCTTGCCCGCGCGCTGCGGGATGTTGACGATCTTGTCTTCCTTCAGCGGTCCCGGCGCCTCGAGCACCTGCCGGCCGTAATAATAGACGCCACCGGCGCCGAGCATGGCGATCAGCAAAAGGGTGATGATGGCGTTGCCGACGACCACGAAGGGATTGCGGGCACGGTCCGACCGCTTCGGCGGCGGCGGAAGCTGCTCGGGCTCCAGCGCTGCCCGCGGACTCCGGGGCGAAATGGGCGGCCTTTCACTCATCGAAGCAACCTGAATCCTGCCGGTTCAATAGCGGCCCGGCAATCGCTTGCCGAGCCAAATGCACGCGCCCACTTCCATGACTATCGCCGAATACGGCAAAACGGTGGATTCGTCTCAAACGCAAACTAATTGGCCAGACGCCGGACGATCACCGACGCATTGGTACCGCCAAAACCAAAAGAGTTCGACAAGGCGACATTCACCTCACGCTTCTTCGCCGTGTGCGGCACGAGGTCGATTGCAGTCTCCACCGACGGATTGTCGAGGTTGATCGTCGGCGGCACGACATTATCGCGAATCGCGAGAATGGCGAAGATCGCCTCGATCGCGCCGGCCGCACCGAGCAGATGTCCCGTCGACGATTTGGTCGAGGACATCGCGACCTTGGAGGCGGCATTGCCGAGCAGACGCTCGACCGCACCGAGCTCGATCTCGTCGCCGAGCGGCGTCGAGGTGCCGTGCGCGTTGATATAATCGAGATCGGATGCCGTGAGGCCGGCGCGCTTGAGCGCCGCCGACATGCTGCGGAAGCCGCCATCGCCGTCGGGCGACGGTGAGGTAATGTGATAAGCGTCACCCGACAGGCCGTAACCGATCACCTCGGCATAGATCCGGGCGCCGCGGCGCCTTGCGTGCTCGAGCTCCTCGAGCACCAGGACTCCGGCGCCCTCGCCCATGACAAAACCGTCACGGTCCTTGTCGTAGGGGCGCGAGGCCTTCTCGGGCGTCTCGTTGAAGCCGGTCGAGAGCGCCCGCGCGGCGTTGAAGCCGGCGATGCCGATGCGGCTGATCGGCGACTCGGCACCGCCTGCGACCATCACATCGGCATCGCCCAGCGCAATCAGCCGGGCGGCATCGCCGACGGCGTGCGCGCCGGTCGAGCAGGCCGTGACCACCGAATGGTTCGGTCCCTTCAGGCCGTGCGCGATCGAGACGTAGCCGGAGGCGAGATTGATCAGGCGGCCCGGAATGAAGAACGGCGACACCCGGCGCGGTCCGCGCTCCTTCAGGAGGATCGCGGTGTCGGCGATGCCGTTGAGGCCGCCGATGCCGGACCCGATCATGGTGCCGGTGGCGCACTTGTCCTCTTCGGTCTCGGGATGCCAGTTGGCGTCGTCGAGCGCCTGGCCGGCCGCGGCCATGCCGAAGATGATGAAGTCGTCGACCTTGCGCTGGTCCTTCGGCTCCATCCACTTGTCGGGATTGAAGGTGTCGTTGGACCCGTCGCCGCGCACCACCGTGCAGGCGATCTTGGTCTGGAGATCGGAGACATCGAAGCTCTCGATTCTGCGCGCACCGCTTTCGCCGTTGAGAATGCGCTTCCAGGTCGGCTCGACGCCGCAGCCGAGTGGCGAGACCATGCCGAGACCCGTGACGACAACCCGCCTCATATCCGATAACTCCGCATCGAAAGATTCACGGCCAATAACAAGAAACCGGCTGACCGCTGCGAAGCGGCCCGTCCGGTTTCAATGTTGTCCCCGCGAAAATGAAGAGCCTTAGCTCTTCGCGTTCTTCTCGAGAAACTTCGTGGCGTCGCCGACGGTGAGAATCGTTTCCGCAGCGTCGTCCGGAATCTCGCAACCGAATTCCTCTTCGAACGCCATCACCAGCTCGACGGTGTCCAGACTGTCGGCGCCGAGGTCGTCGATGAAGCTCGCAGCGTCGACAACCTTCTCGGGTTCAACACCAAGGTGTTCGACCACGATCTTCTTAACCCGCTCGCCAATGTCACTCATTGCTTAACCTCGTGTTGTTCCCTGTAGACCCGACCCCCCGGGACGATACGAGCCGTCGTGGTCGTGTTACTTGCCTTCGCTTACGAACTTTGATTTGGCCCCATCCTAACCGATACAGGGCCCGGCGAACGACGGCCAAGGCTCCGCATCGCCAATATACAGGGTTTCAAAAACCTGCAATGGCGTTCTTTGCCCATCCGTTGAAGGTCCGGTTATCATACTTCAATTGCCTTGACTACAAGCCTCATTTCCCTCCGGAAACGGCCGTTTGCCGCATCCGGCACCGCCCCATGTGGGCAGTGCGGAACGAGGGCTTCAGATCATGGCCATGCCGCCGTTGACGTGGATGGTCTGGCCGGTGACATAGGCCGCTTCGTTCGAGCTCAGGTAGACCGCGGCGGCCGCGATGTCCTCGGGCGTCCCCAGGCGGGCGGCCGGAACCTTGGCCAGAATCGTTTCGCGCTGCTTGTCGTTGAGCGCGTCGGTCATCGGCGTCTTGATGAAACCCGGCGCGATGCAGTTCGCGGTCACGCCGCGCTTGGCGTATTCAGCGCCCAGCGTCTTGATCATGCCGATCAGGCCCGCCTTCGACGCGGTGTAATTGCCCTGCCCGGGATTGCCGGTGACGCCGACGATCGAGGTGATGGCGATGATGCGGCCGAAGCGCTTGCGCATCATCAATTTGGTCGCGGCGCGCGCCAGGCGGAAGGTCGAGGTCAGGTTGATGTTGATGACCTCCTCCCAGTCCTCGTCGCGGAGCTGCACGAAGAGATTGTCGCGGGTGATGCCGGCATTGGCGACGAGGATGTCGACCTGCCCCATCGCAGCTTCCGCGGCGGGCACCAGCGCCTCGACCTCGTCGGCCTTGGAGAGGTTGCAGGGCAGCACATGGGTGCGCTCGCCGAGCTTGCCGGCCAGTTCGTCCAGCACTTCCTTGCGCGTGCCCGAGATCGAAACAGTGGCGCCCTGTGCGTGCAGCGCCTGCGCGATCGCGTTACCGATGCCGCCGGTCGCGCCTGTGACGAGCGCCTTTTTGCCAGTCAGATCGAACATCGAATACTCCTCCAAAGCACGATCCGGAAAAGTGCGCAGCGGTTTTCCGGAAAGATCGTGCGCAAATTCAGCTCTGCTTCGCAGCGGCCAGTGCGTCCTTGGCGGCGGCAATGTCGTTGGGTCCGGCGACCGAAACGCCGACGGCACCGTCCGCAATGCGCTTGACGAGGCCGGTCAGCACCTTGCCGGCGCCGATCTCGAAGAAGCGGGTGACGCCCTGTCCTGCCATATAGGCAACCGACTCGCGCCAGCGCACCGTGCCGGTGACCTGCTCGACCAGGCGGCGGCGGATCTCGTCGGGATCGGTGATCGCGCTCGCCAGCACGTTCGACACCAGCGGCGCAGCCGGCGCCTTGATCGTGACCTTCGACAGCGCGTCCGCCATGGCATCGGCAGCGGGCTGCATGAGCTTGCAATGGAACGGCGCGGACACCGGCAGCAGCATGGCGCGCTTGGCGCCCTTGGTCTTGGCGATCTCGACGGCGCGATCGACCGCGGCCTTGTCGCCGGAGACGACCACCTGCCCGCCGCCATTGTCGTTGGCGGCCTGGCAGACCTGCCCCTGCGCCGCTTCATTCGCGACTTCCATGGCCGCCTCGTAATCGAGGCCGAGCAGCGCGGCCATCGCGCCGGCGCCGACCGGCACCGCCTTTTGCATCGCAAGACCGCGGGTGCGGAGCAGACGGGCGGTATCCGAGACCGTCAGGCTGCCGGCCGCCGCCAGCGCCGAATATTCACCGAGCGAGTGGCCGGCGACGAAGGCAGCGTCCCGCCCCACGGAAAAACCAGCTTCAGCTTCCAGCACGCGGAGGGTGGCGACAGACACGGCCATCAGCGCGGGCTGCGCATTTTCGGTGAGCTGGAGGGTTTCGGCCGGACCATCCCAGATGATCGCCGTCAGCTTTTCCCCAAGCGCGGCATCGACCTCGTCGAACACGGCGCGCGCCACCGGAAAGGTATCGGCCAGGGCCTTGCCCATGCCAACCGCCTGGGACCCCTGCCCCGGAAATGTGAATGCTGCCGTCATCGGCGCTCCCTGGATCGCTTGGTCTTCGAGAAGCCGGCAGCCGACTACGTCCGGCCCAGGCCTTGGTTCCCGATCATGCTCCGAAGGGGGCCGTAGACAACGTCCGGGGCTGCGCTGTCAAGCCGCGATGGCGCCGGCGGGGCGCCGGGCCCCAGGCATCGCAGCCCAAAAACCGTCCATTGCGAGGGACCCGGGCTTCCCCCCGCGGGGAAAGCATTTACGCTGTCGGGAACTTGGTTCCCCGACTTAAGCGGCCTTAAATGCCGGTCGCCTAGGGTGCGGCCATGGCAACCGCGCTCCCACAGATGTCGATGACTTCCGCTTCAGCCGGACAACCGCCGCGGCCTTGGCGTACGCTGCAGGCCTGTGTGGACTGGCTTCTGGCAGGACCGCGCCCGCAGCCTGACGACATCCACAACGAATTGCTCCAGCAGCGGACCAACAAGACGAAGACCCTGGTCGTCGCCGTGGCGGCATCATTGCTGATCGCTTCGCTGTCCGCCGCACTGACCGGAGCCGCCTGGGCCTATGCCTGGGTGCTGGCGGAAATCGCCCTCGGCAGCACGCGCATCTCGCTGATGATGAGAGCCCTCGCAAAAGCCAAGCGGGATCGGCGGGCGCCGGTGAACGTTGCCCCGATCTGGGCAGGGCTGACCTCGGTCGTCCTGATTTCTGCCGGCTGCTATCAATGCGTCGCATCCGGCATCATGCCGCTGATCCTGATGGCCGGCATCGGCCTTGCCAATCTCGTCGGCGGCATCGCCTCACGCAACGCCGGCACGCCGCGCTACGGCATTCTGCTGATCTGCATCCTGACGCTGCCCTTCGCGGTGGCCACGCTCCTGTCACCCGTGCCGTTCCTGTTCATCATCGGCCTGCAGACGCCGGTTTACACGGCAGGAATGATCTTTCTTCTGTTGGAGAACCACAAGATCCTGCTCGACCTCTACCATTCCGAGCGCAACAACCGCCTGATGGCGCATCACGACCTGCTCACCGGCCTGCCCAATCGCGCCCTCAACCAGAAGCTCTTCGCCAGGATGCTCGACGGACCGTGGCCGGACGCAGCGACGACATCGAAGCTCACGGTGTTCTGTGTCGATCTCGACGGCTTCAAGGGTGTCAATGACCGGTTCGGCCACGCCGCAGGGGACGCCGTTCTCGTCGCCGTGGCGAAGCGCCTCCGCGACAGCGTGCGCGACGCCGACGTCGTGTGCCGCATTGGCGGCGACGAATTCGTCATCCTGCTGCCTGATGTCACCGACCATGAAGCTACGACCGTGGCGCAGCGGATCATCGCGCGCGTAGCGGAGCCGTTCGAATTCGAGCCGGCGGCCCGGGTCGGGGCCAGCATCGGACTGGCATCGGCACCGCGCGACGGCGTCACCGCCGACGAATTGCTGAGCGCCGCCGATCGCGCCATGTACGAAGCCAAGCGCCGCGGCAAGGGCGCCTTCGTGATCCATGCCGACACGGTCGAAGCGGCCACGCTCGTCCCCGAAGCGACAGCGTTCCTCCCTGCCCCGAGAGTTGCGGCACGGGCCTAGATTCCAGCTCGCTCGCGTTTCCTTGCGCTTGCCGGTGTTCACTCCGCTCGAAAGCGCTCTAGAAGCCGCCCGCCTTCTGATCCGCGCCGACCTCGGCGCCGGCCCGCGCGCGACGCGCGCTGCTCGCCAATTGCCCCGGTCTGTCGTCGCGATTCGGCTTGGCCGTGGCGAGCCGCAACACGGCAGCGTAGTTCGGCTGCACTTCCATACGGTCGGCATGCCGGCTCGCACTCAGCAGCCGGTGGACCTTCGGCAGATTGTAGCAGGGCACATAGAACAGCAAATGATGCTCGAGGTGATAGTTCACGTAGTAGGGCGCGATGAAGAGGCGCTCGAGAAGATTGGCGTGCGTGGTGCGGGTGTTGCGCAGGGGATCGCTGCTATCGGGGACGACGGCGTGCTCGGCGATGTTGCGGATGCGGGTGATGACCATCATCCAGGTCAGCAGCGGCACCAGCCATAGCAGCGGATAGGCCCACCACACGCCGGCGGCCACGCACCCCGCAAACATCACGGCGTTGACGATGCATTGCGGGCCGAGCTTCTCCCAGAAATGCGCCAGGCGCTGCCGCCACTGCCAGTCCGTCGGGCCGAGCGCGTTGAGCAGCTGCGCCTTGCGCTGCTGGTAGCCGGTCTGTCCGGTAATGTCGCGAATGAACTTGCGGCGGTAGCTCAGCTTGGTGATCGGAAACGGCGCCGACAGCACGAGATCGGGATCATCCTCCTGCTGCGTGCGCGCATGGTGCTGCAGGTGATAGCGCCGGTAGCTGCGCGTCTCCGCAAACAGCGGATAGGCGCAGAACCATTGGCTCAGCGTCAGATTGGTTTTCTCGTCGGCCGACAGGCAGCCATGCGCGCCGTCATGCATCAGGATCGCAAGGCCGAGCTGGCGCGAGCCGATGATGGCAACGGCGAGAACATAGGTGACCGGATTGGGCCACCACGCGACCAGCGCAACCGCGCCAATGATCAGCGCCCAGGCGTGCACGATCAGGGCGATGCCCTTCCAGGTCACGCGCTGGCGCACATCGGCGAGTTGATCGTCGGTCAGGAAGTCGCGGGCCCGCATGCGAAGCGCGGTCATGGCCTACCCCTCTTCATTCGAATGTGACGCGTCGTCGACGAGCCGCAGGCGCGCCGTGTCGCCAGCGGATTTCGCCTGCTCGCCGAGCACGCGCAGCATCTCGGCGCACAGTGCTTCGGGCGAGCGGCCCATCGCATAGCCTTCGAGAATGATTCCGATGGCGACGGCCCAGAAACGCCGCGAGCTTTCATCGGGTGCGCGCAGCGAGCGCCAGCCGTGCCGCGCCACCTGGCTTGCATAGGCGCGCGCGCCTTCACTGTGCAGGCGCTCGATGGTGCGCTCGACCAGCGGCGCCAGATCCTGGCGGCGCCGCGTTAATGTCAGGGCCTCCGCAAAGAACGCGACGGAATCGCTTGCCGTCACGGTCTCCGCCAGCGCGTGCGTGTAGTCCCGCGGCGTGCGCGCCTTCAGCGCCGCCTGCTCGGTCGCACGCGCCAGATACAAGAGGTCGCGGCAGGCGCATTCGACGAACAGCGCCTCCTTGGTGCGGAAATAATAGGTAATCTGGCTCGGGAATGCGTCCGCGGCGGCGGCGATGTCGGTGATCGCCGTACCCGACAGCCCCCGCTCCCGGAACAACGGGCTCGCCGCATCCAGCAGCAGCGAGCGCATCTTGCGGCCGGCCGACCGCGTCGCGCGAGCGGCGTGCTTGGGATCGCCCGCTGCCTCAACCGCCTCCTGGACCGACTTTTCCACCATTGGGGTCTCCCGCGGATTTGTTTGTATGATATACAAACAAATAAATCAAGGCGGCATGGTATTGGAGGGTGCGCGGCGGGCCCCTCCGCCGGGGCAGCCGAGGCCGAAATCCGGCCCTCCAACCTTGCAAAGCCGGCCAGAATCCGTATAAGGCGCGCATCCGCAGACCCCGGCCGGGAGCTGAACGGACGGTCTCAGCAAATCATTCGTGATTTTGGTGTGGCAGGGCCAGTCGGCCCGTCGTCCCGTGTTTCCGCCTTCTGAGCTTAATCCCAGAGTCCTTTCCGAAGGCCTCTGAAGGGCTTGACGCCGGGCGATGCGCCAACACGAGGAAAGGACCATCATGGCTCTTTATGAGCATGTCTTTCTCGCGCGTCAGGACGCGAGCACGCAGCAGGTCGAAGAGCTGACTGCGCAGATGACCGGCATCGTCGAAGGTCTCGGCGGCAAGGTCACCAAGACCGAGAATTGGGGCGTTCGCTCCCTCACCTACCGCATGAACAAGAACCGCAAGGCTCACTTCGTGCTGCTCAACATCGACGCGCCGGCTGCGGCGATCGCCGAGATCGAGCGCCAGGAGCGCATCAGCGAAGACGTGATCCGCTATCTCAGCGTTCGCGTCGAAGAACTTGAGGAAGGCCCGTCCGCGATGATGCGCAAGGCTGACCGTGATCGCGAGCGTGACGATCGTGGCGGTGGCTTCCGCGGCGAGCGTGAAGGCGGCTTCCGTGGCGACCGCGAAGGCGGTTTCCGCGGCGATCGCGGCCCGCGCCGTCCGCGTGACGAAGCTGAAACCACGGATGCGGAGTAAGAATCATGGCTGAAGCTGGTGCACGCCGTCCGTTTTTCCGTCGTCGCAAGAGCTGCCCGTTCACGGGCGCCAATGCTCCCAAGATCGACTACAAGGACTCCAAGCTGCTGATGCGTTACGTCTCCGAGCGCGGCAAGATCGTGCCGAGCCGCATCACCGCGGTGTCCGCGAAGAAGCAGCGTGAGCTCGCCCGCGCCATCAAGCGCGCGCGGTTCCTGGGCCTCTTGCCCTACGTCATTCGCTAAGACGAATTCAGCCGGCGGCGATATCGCCGCCGGCTGCGCTCTTTAATTTCATAAGGCTTCCGGGTCGTCCGGTCGCCGATGGTTGGGGCAGGAAGCCTCTAACCGCTCGAAGGGAGCGGGACAGCTGATGATGCCATTTGTGCTGATAGCCCTGATCGCCGGCGCTGCGTCGGCCCTGATGTTCGCCTCGATCATTTCGGGCGCGCTGATCTCGCTCGTCCTGTTCTATCTCGCACCGCTCCCCCTGATGGTCGCCGCGATCGGCTGGGGCCCCCTTTGCGCGAGCCTTGGCGGCATCGGTGCCGCGATCGGCCTCGGCGCCCTGTTCGGCCTGCCCTATTGCTTCGCCTTCGCCGTCACCGTCGCGCTGCCGGCGTGGTGGCTCGGCCATCTCGTTCTGCTCAGCCGTCCCGTGGGAGCTGCCGCGCCAGACGCCGCCACTGAGCCGGCTGCCGGGCTTGAGCTCGAGTGGTATCCGGTCGGCCGCATCCTGCTGTGGCTCGCCGGCTTCGCCGCGCTGACCACGATGGCCGCCCTGCTCACACTCGGGACCGACGCCGACACCATCATCGGCACGCTGCGGCGCGGCCTCCTGCGCCTGCTCCGGGCCACCGACCCGCAAAGCGCCGGCGAAGTCGGTCAGTTCGTCGACGCGCTGGTGCGCATCGCACCGGCTGGCGCCACCGTCATCGCGATGATGACACTGACCCTCAACCTCTGGCTCAGCGCCAAGGTCACGGCGACGTCAGGCCGGCTGCGGCGCCCCTGGCCCGATATGATGACGGCGGAGCTGCCGCCGATGACGCTGGTGGCGCTCTGCATCGCGCTCGCCTTCTGTTTCACCGGCGGGCTGCTCGCGATCGCCGCGCAGATCATCGCGGCGGCGTTGATGATGGGCTATGCGCTGACCGGCTTCGCCGTGCTGCATACGCTCACGCTGGCGCTGAAGAGCCGCACGTTCTGGCTCGGCTCGACCTATGCCGTCGTGGTCGTGTTCGGGTGGCCGGTGATCGCGATGGTGATCCTCGGCCTTGCGGACGCCGTGTTCGGCTTCCGCGAGCGCTTCCTGCGCAGCAGGCAACCGCCGCCACTGCCGACCCCTTGAGTTCAAACCCGAAACCGAAACCTTAGAGAGCACTTCAAAAGGAGAACGAATATGGAAGTCATTTTGCTGGAACGCGTGAGCAAGCTCGGCCAGATGGGCGAAGTCGTGAAGGTTCGCGACGGCTATGCCCGCAATTTCCTGCTCAAGCGCGGCAAGGCGCTGCGCGCCACCGCCGACAACAAGGCCAAGTACGACGGCATGAAGGCCGAGCTCGAGGCCCGCAACCTCGCCTCGAAGGGCGAGGCGTCCAAGGTCGCCGAGAAGATCGAAGGCAAGAACATCGTCGTGATCCGTCAGGCCTCGGAAGCCGGCCAGCTGTTCGGCTCGGTCAACGTGCGTGACATCGTGATGGCGTTCGAAGCCGACGGCATCTCGCTGGCCCGCCCGCAGATCCAGCTCGACGCACCGATCAAGGTCATCGGCAAGCGCTCGATCACCGTCGCCGTCCATCCCGAGGTCGAGATCGAGATCACCGTCACGGTCGCGCGCAGCCAGGACGAGGCCGAGCGCATCAACCGCGGCGAGGACATCTCGACCCGCAACGAGGACCGCGACGCGGCCGCCGAGGCGATCGCCGCCGCCGGCGAGTTCTTCGATCCGGAAGCCCAGCACGACGAGGTCGAGCCGGCCCCGGCTGCGGAAGAGAAGTAAGCCTCGCATTCGTGACGAGACTGCGAAACCCGGTCGCCTCAGGCGGCCGGGCTTTTCGTTTTGGCGGCGACGTCCTCGCTCAGCATCGCAATCGAGGCCAGCGCCGTCGCCGTGTGCTTCTCGACCCCATCGCTGACGCAGAACACGTCGGCCGCAACCACCGACACCTGACGGCCCGGCTTGATCACCCGGGCGCGGCAGATCAGCTTCTCGCCGACCGCAGGCGACAACAGATTGAGCTTGTATTCCGCCGTCAGCGCCGGCTGGCCGCGCGAGGTGGCGGCCGCGATCGTCGTGGCGTTGTCGACCAGGAAGGCGGTGACGCCGCCGTGGAAGAAGCCGTGCTGCTGCAGCAGCTCCGGCCGGCGGTCCACCGCAATCGTGCAGGTGCCGCGCGTCAATTCCGACAGCTCGGCGCCGACCAGGTTCATGAAGCCCTGCCGGCCGACATTGGTGTGGATGTGCTCGGCGATCGGTGCAAATTCCGGATCAGCGTCGGCTCGCATGCGGTCTCTCCTTATTGCTTGTTGATGCGATCGAATGGTCTCAGCGCGCGAATGGCGCAGGCGATCAGCGTGTCGGCCTCGACGCGCGGATCGGCGCGGTCGCGTCCCGACAGGAACGCGCGGCAGAAGATCTGCGCCGGCCCGATGAGCTGGCTGACGAACATCCCCGGCGTCATCGGCAACAGCTCGCCGCTCGCAACCAGCGGCGCGCGCCAGCGCTCGATGCCTTCGGCGAGCCGCGCATTCCGCGCCCGTTGGGCGTCGCGCACCTCCTCGCCCCACTCGCTGCGCGAGATCTCGAACAGGTAGCGCGCTTCGCGCCGGCTGGTCACAACCCAGTCGAGATGAGCCCGGATCAGACGATCGACGCCTTGCTCGGCACCGGGCGCAGGATCGAGCGCCGCCAGCACCGCGGCGTGGTAGTGCCTGAGCACCTCCAGGAACAGCGCGCCCGCGAGCTCCTTCTTCGAGCCGAAGGCGTGAAAGAAGCTGCCGTTGGAGGCGTGCGCCCGGGCGCGGATCGCGGCGACCGTCGCAGCTTCGAAGCCGACGCGATCGAACACGGCAAGTCCGGCCGCCAGCAAATCGTCTCGCACGCTCGCCGTCATCGACGCCTCCTAGAGTGTTACTCTAGAGCAGTGCTCCAATGGCGGTCAAGACGACGAGGAGGCCGCGATTGACGCGGCCTCCTCAGGTCCGTTGAAAAATTTGGGTTGGCCTAGCGCGAGATCGGTGGCGCCGGAGGCCCGGAGGACGTGGCCGGTGCCGGCTGAGGGGCCGCAGCGGTCGCGGGCGGGGCCTGGTCCTGCGGCTTGGGCGCCGGGGCCGGCTCGGAGCTGGCGGCGGGCTTGGGAGCCGCCTCTTCCGCCGGCTTGGGCGCGGCCGGCTCCGCGGGCTTGGCGGCGGCTGGAGCTGCCGGTGTCACCTGCGGGACAGGATCGGGCCGTAGCGCCGGTGTATCGCTGCTGCGCGACTCGACCTTGGCGCTGCTGTCCGGCTTGGCCTCCGCGGGCTTCTCAGATGGCTTGCTGCTGTCGGGCTCGGCCTTCGGGCTCTCAGACTTCGCGCTCTCGGGCTTTGCGGTCTCGGTCCTCGGCTCGCTCTTCTTCTCTTCAGTGGCGGGCGCTGCGGCATCGACCTTCGGGGCTTCTTCGGCCCCCGGCTTGGTGCGATGCTTGCCCTTGCGCCCCGCGGGCGCAGCCTGGCCCTCGGGTTTCGCGCCCTCCTCGGCCGGCCGTGCAGCGCGCTTCTGGCGGGCACCTTCCGCAGCGGGCGAAGCAGCCTCGCCGTCCGGCTTGGCGGCGTCCTGCGCGCGCGGGCGGCGGCCATGATGCTCGGGACTGGTGCTCGCGTCCTTCTCCTTGGCGCCGTCCTTCTTGCCGTCCTTGGCCTGGTAGCGGGTGTCGGTGGCACCGTTGGAGACGAGATAGGAGGCGAGGATGCCCGCCATGTCCGAGCTCGTGGTGTAGTGCTGGCGCAGGAAGCCCGGCAGCGAACCCGGCGCCACGGATTTGAGAAGTCCGCGCGGACTCTTGTGGCACGCATTACAGGTCTGCGCGAAAAGCTGGGACGGGGTTTTGCCGGCCTCGAGGTTCGTCGCCTGCGCAAGAACGGTGTCGGTCGCGCCGAAGCCGATCAGAAGCAGTACCGTCGCGAGGCTGAGCGCTCGGCTCGACATTCCCATCATCTCCATTGAATTCCGAGGGGTGCAGCCGGCGTGCAGCGCGGCGGCGGGTCACCTTTTAGCGGATTGAGCCGCGAATGGAAGCAGCCTCCGCGCGCAAGGATGTGATTAAGCGTTCTTGGAATATCCGCTGCGATCACAGCGCAATAGCGAGTCCGGGCTGTCATCCCCAGATTTGGATGCAAACGCATAGGAACCAGAGCGGGACCTGAGCGTCGGGTGTGAAGGCCGGGTTAGTCGCATCCCTTCGGGTTCGCTCGAGAGGAAGGTGTCGATGGACCGATTGCTGCGTAGATTCCTGTCTCAATTCATCCGCCGCGGGTCGATGACGGTGACCGGCTCCGGTGGATCGAAGTTCACCGCCGGCGATGGCACCGGCAAGCCGGTCGCGGTGCGCTTCGCCACCGCAGAAGCGGAGCGGAAGATCCTCGTCAATCCCGAGCTCGGGCTCGGCGAAGCCTATATGGACGGCGACTTCGTCGTCGAGCGCGGCAGCATAGCTGATGCCCTCGCGATCCTGCTCGATCAACCCGACCTATTGCCGCAGTGGGCAAAGCCCTGGTGGCATCTGCGCTATCTGACGCGGCCCCTGAAGCAATTCAATCCGCGCTCGCGCGCCCGACGCAACGTCGCACATCACTACGATCTCGACGCCCGCCTCTATTCGCTCTTCCTGGACGCCGACAAGCAATACAGCTGCGCCTATTTCGAGACGCCGGAGAAGACGCTCGACGATGCGCAGCTCGCCAAGAAACGGCACATCGCCGCCAAGCTGCTGATCGAGCCTGGGCAACGCGTGCTCGACATCGGCTCCGGCTGGGGCGGGCTCGGGCTTTATCTCGCCGAGATCACGGGCGCCAACGTCACCGGCGTGACGCTCTCGACCGAGCAGTGGCAGCTCGCCAATGCGCGCGCGGCTGAAAAAGGCCTGAGCGGCTCGGCCCGATTCCTGCTGCAGGACTACCGCGACATCGAAGGCCCGTTCGACCGCATCGTCTCGGTCGGCATGTTCGAACATGTCGGCGCCCGCTTCTACGACACCTACTTCCAGCGCTGCGCCGAGCTGCTCGGCGAGAACGGCATCATGCTGCTGCATTCGATCGGCCGTTCGCAAGGGCCGGACTCGACCAATCCCTGGATTGCCAAATACATCTTTCCCGGCGGCTATATCCCCGCTTTGTCGGAAGTGCTGCCGGCGATCGAGCGCGCCGGCCTCCTTGTCTGCGATATCGAGATCTTGCGTCTGCACTACGCGGAAACGCTGAAAGCCTGGCGGGAGCGTTTCATGGCGCGACGCGAGGAGGCGGTGCAGCTCTACGACGAGCGGTTCGCGCTGATGTGGGAATTCTATCTGGCCGCTTGCGAGATGACGTTCCGCAAGCAGGCCATGATGAACTTCCAGATCCAGCTGACCCGGCGGCAGGGTGTGGTGCCGATCACCCGCGACTACATGCCGCGCGAAGAAGCCCGGCTGCGCGCCCGCGAGGCTGCGACCGGGCCGAGGCTGAAATTGGCGGGTGAATAGATCCTAGTGGCGCAGGGTCGAAATTGGGGAGGAGCGGAAAAGCGCCGTTAACGCCAGTTGCGCCCGCAGTTCCACCAGGATTTCCGGTGCGACGGGCTGGCGACGGACTTCGGGCCGCTCAGCGTGCTCCATGGCGGCGATGAGCCCCGACAGCCAAAGCCGGCTGCCCGCCTCGCTTCGCCAGATCTGGTGCTGCCGTTCTGGCCGCATGGCTTGCCTCGTTCCCTGTTGACGGACCGCGGGAAACAATCCCCGGCACGACCGCCCGTTCCGCTCATACCCCCGAAAGAATCCGGGAAGATGTGATCCACTTCACATAAGTCTGGTCGGACCTGTCCTAGACCGTCGCCATGAGCAAAGAGACCCGAACCTCATTTGACGTGCAGGACGACCTCCGCACCGATTATGCCCTGATCGTCACCGGCGTCGGGGCGGCTCTGGTTGCGCTGGTCTACCTCCTGCTGGTCTGAAGCGAGCCGAAAGCTCCGAACCGCGTACCTTTTGGCGCGCTCTTCGATACGTCTGCGCGCCATTTCATTAGGTTCACAGTTTCAGGATATTTCCGTGGCGTGGTCGCGGCCGCTTTTGGGCCGCGCAGGTTCCGCAAAAATCCGTCAAGCGCGGCGCGTGCTGCGGCTGCTAATCATCCACCATTTTTAAGATCGGTTGATAGCGGCGAGCTTTTGCTTCCGCTTTGGTCTGCGGCGGCGCTTTATCCCGGCCCCGCATCCACCCAAGAAAATTGCTAAGCACGTCCGACCATGGCCCTGACTGATTCGAACGTCCTCAAACTCGCGCCCGATGCCGGAACTCCCGCCTATCGGAGCGCTCCGCACAACATCGAGGCGGAACAGAGCCTGCTGGGCGCGATTCTGGTCAACAACGATGCCTTTTACCGCGTCTCCGACTTCCTCGAGGCGAAGCATTTCTTCGAGCCGCTGCACCAGACCATCTTCGAGACCGCCGGCAGCCTGATCCGGATGGGCAAGATCGCAACGCCCGTCACGCTGAAGACCTTCCTGCCGGCCGATACCGATGTCGGCGGCATGACCATCGGGCAATATCTCGCGCGCCTCGCCGCCGAAGCGACCACCATCATCAACGCCCAGGACTACGGCCGCACCGTCTACGACCTGTCGCTCAGGCGTGACCTCATCGGCATCGGCGAGGACATGGTCAACGTCGCCTATGACGCGCCGGTCGACTTCCAGCCGCGGGCGCAGATCGAGGACGCCGAGCGAAAGCTCTACGAGCTCGCCGAGTCCGGCCGCTATGACGGCGGCTTCCAGAAGTTCTCGCAGGCGCTGGCCGTCGCCGTCGACCTCGCGGCCAAGGCGTTCCAGCGCGACGGAAAGCTATCCGGCATCTCGACGGGCATGCGCGACCTCGACACCAAGATGGGCGGTCTGCAGCACTCCGACCTCATCATCGTCGCAGGCCGTCCCGGCATGGGCAAGACCTCGCTTGCGACCAACATCGCCTACAACGTCGCCAAGGCCTACATTCCGGAACTCCAGGCCGACGGCACCACGAAGGCCGCCAATGGCGGCGTGATCGGCTTCTTCTCCTGCGAAATGTCGGCCGACCAGCTCGCCACGCGTATCGTGGCCGAGCGCACCGGCGTTCCCTCCTCCCACATCCGCCGCGGCGGCATCTCGGAAGCCGATTTCGACAAGATCCGGGAGGTCTCGATCGAGCTGCAGTCCCTGCCCTTCTATGTCGACGCCACCGGTGGCCTGTCGATCGCGCAGCTGATGGCGCGTGCGCGGCGGCTGAAGCGGCAGAAGGGGCTCGACCTGCTGGTGATCGACTACATCCAGCTGCTGTCCGGCTCCGGCAAGCGGAGCGACAATCGCGTGCAGGAAATCACGGAGATCACGACCAGCCTGAAGGCGCTCGCCAAGGAACTCAACGTTCCCGTGATCGCGCTGTCGCAGCTCTCGCGCCAGGTCGAATCCCGCGACGACAAGCGGCCGCAGCTCTCCGACCTGCGTGAATCCGGATCGATCGAGCAGGACGCCGACGTCGTGCTGTTCGTGTACCGCGAGGAATATTACCTCGCGATGAAGGAGCCCCGCCCCGGCACACCCGAACACGAGAAGTGGCAGCTCGACATGAGCCTTGCGCACGGCAAGGCCGAGGTCATCATCGGCAAGCAGCGCCACGGCCCGACCGGCACCGTCGACCTGGCGTTCGAAGCCTCGGTCACGCGGTTCGGCGACCTCGCGCCTGACGCTCAGCTGCCGGCTCGCAGCGGCAACGACTACTGAGTTCCTTGAACCGGGCCTGCCTCTTGCGTAAAACGACGCCATGACCATGGCGTCCGACCCGAAAACGATCTCGCAATCCGGCCTTCTCTCCGCGGAAGCCAATCAGGCTGCCGCGCTCGCCGCCTATGGCGGCGTGCTGACCGTCGATCTCGACGCCATCATCGCCAACTGGCGCAAGCTCGAGAAGACCGCGGTGCCGGCCGAGTGCTCGGCGGTGATCAAGGCCGACGCCTATGGCTGCGGCGCCGAGCAGGTCGCGCGTGCCCTGAGCAAGGCCGGCTGCAAGACCTTCTTCGTCGCCACCATCGAGGAAGCGCGCAAGGTGCGCGCAGCCGTCCCGGAGCCCACGATCTACGTGCTCGGCGGCTATTTCCAGAACACCGGCGAGCACTACGCCAAGATCAATTGCCGTCCTGTCATCGGCGACCTCAACGAGCTCGCCGAATGGGACGTATTCTGCCGCCGCACCGGCTGGACCGGAGGCGCGGCTGTCCACATCGACACCGGCATGAACCGGCTGGGCCTCACGCTTTCGGAGGCGCAGGCCATCATCCCCCGCATCAACGCCGGCGATCACGGCATCACGCTGGTGATGAGCCATCTGGTCTCGGCCGAGCAGCTCAACAGCCCGGTCAATGCCAAGCAGCTCGCTTCCTTCCGCGGCATCGCCAGCGAGTTCTCCGGCGTGCCGGCAGCGCTCGCCAATTCCTCCGGCATCTTCTTAGGGGCCCCGTTCCAGTTCGACCTGGTGCGGCCGGGGGCTGCGCTCTACGGCGTCAATCCGACGCCGGAGGCCGACAATCCGATGCAGCCGGTCGTAGACCTCAAGGCGCGCATCGTGCAGATCCGCAACATCGAACGCGGCGAGACCGTGGGTTATGGCGGCACCTGGACCGCGCGGCGGCCGACCAAGCTCGCCATCATCGCGGTCGGCTATGCCGACGGCTATTTCCGCGCCGCCAGCTCCAATGACGGCACCCGCGGCGCCGAGGTGATCGTCGCCGGCAAGCGTTGCCCGGTCGCGGGCCGCGTCTCCATGGATCTGATCGCGATCGACATCACCGATCTGCCGCCGAATGCGGTGCGGCGCGGCCATATGGTGACACTGCTCGGCGAGGGCATCACCGTCGACGAGCTCGCGCATCATTTCGGCACCATCGGCTATGAGGTGCTGACCAGCCTCGGCCACCGCTACGCCCGCATCTACAAGGGCGGCAATGTCGAGGAACCGCTGGCCAAGGAGCCCGCACCGGCGGCCGCGCAGCCGCCCTCTCCGCCGCCGATCGAGCAGCCCACGGCCCCGCCGCCGCTGCCGGGTTAGTTTAGCGCGAGTCTCGTGCCCCGAACGCAGCGCAGCGTCACTTTGACGGTGCGCAGCTGAGCCGGGGCCCATCTCTCAGTGTACTCCGCAGCGTTCTGGGTCCCGGCTCGCGCTAGGCGCGTCCGGGACACGAGAGGCGCGCTTACTTCTTCTTCCTGTTGTCCAGCGCCGCCTTGCAGGTGGCGCTGAGCTGGTCACGCTTCTCGCTGAGGCAGGCGACAACGCGACCGCCGCCCGGCGCGATGCCGGCGCAGAATTTGTCATAGTCTGCCTTGCAGGCGCCGCGCGGGTCGGATGATTGTGCCGACGCGAGCCCGGAGAGCGCGACGGCGACGACGATGGCGGCAAAGTTCAACTTGGACATGATATCTCCGGTATGGGGCGGCAGGAGCCGGTAGCTCTACATGAAGATCGCGACATTCAACATCAACAACGTCAACCGCCGCCTGCCCAATCTCCTGGCATGGCTGCGCGCAGCGAAACCCGATGTCGTCGCACTTCAGGAGTTGAAGGCAAGTGATGGCGAATTTCCGGCGGCCGCGATCGAAAAGGCCGGCTATGGCGCGGTGTGGCACGGACAAAAGACCTGGAACGGGGTCGCCATCCTGGCCCGCAAGGCCGAACTCATTCTCACCCGCGACCGCTTGCCCGGAAGACCCGGCGATCACGAAGCCCGCTACATCGAGGCCGCCGTGCGCGGCATCATCGTCACCAGCATCTACCTGCCGAACGGCAACCCGCAGCCGGGGCCGAAATTCGACTACAAGCTCGACTGGTTCGCGCGCCTGAAGCGCCACGCCAGGACTTTCATCAAGCAGGATCTGCCCGTCGTGCTCGCCGGCGATTACAACGTGGCGCCAACGGAGATCGACATCTATCCGACGCGCTCATGGGACAAGGATGCCCTGATCCAGCCGAAGAGCCGCGCGGCCTATGCCTCACTTGTCGAGCAAGGTTGGTGCGACGCGATCCGCGATCTGCATCCGGACAAGCGGATCTACTCGTTCTGGGACTACAAGCGGAACCGCTGGCCGCGCGATGCGGGCCTGCGGCTTGATCATCTCCTGCTCAGCCCTGCCCTCGCCCCACGCCTCGCCAAGGCCGGTGTCGACAGACACGTCCGCGCTGAGGAAGGCGCCAGCGATCACGCGCCGGCTTGGGTGGTGTTGCGGTAATGGCCCAGCCGCATCAGGGTCGAATGATGGGCGCGCTACGCCTTGGCCCGACAACAGCTGCGAGAGCATCGGGCTCACCACAAATTCTTGCCGTCGATCATGTTCACCGGCACCGCATCGAGATCGAAATCGTCGAACAGGCGCGCGTTCACCGCGACCTTGGGATTGTCGAAATCGGCTTTGCCGGTCGACCAGTCCGGCGATTCCGAATAGGTGCCGCAGCCGCACGTCGCGCAGAAATGGTGTTTGACGGTACGGCTTCCCCAGAGATAGGTCGCGACGTTCTCCGGCGGTGACAGCAGCCGAAACTGCGCGGGCGTGTAATAGGCCCACAACGCGCCGCGCTTGGCACAGAGCGAACAGGTGCAGCGCGTGACGCTCGAAGGCGCCTCCGTCACCTCGAACACCGTCTCACCGCAATGGCAACTTGCCTCGATCGGCATGACCCGCTCTCCCCGTTTGTCAGGAGATGGTCGTAGCCGGCCGCTGCTGCCAACATGCTGTCAGCAGCAGGGGGCATGGACAAGAAACGTGAAAACAACCCCATGCACAGTAGCCGACCCCTGTCGATTCAATGGCTTACGGGTAGGTCCATTGGTGCCACGGCGTGCCCACGGCCGAGGCCGGGGCGGCCCCGTCAAATGACTTGCCTGACGATCAACGCATAGGGCCCCTCACCAACGTCATCACCTCCCGCTTCGCGAAGGAACACCCGGAGCAATTCCTCGATATGCGACTTTTCCGCCGATATATCCGGATGCCGCAGTTGCAGGAGTAACCGCGCCAGCTGCACCTTGAAGAGAAACGCCTTGATAGACCTGGGACTTGCGCGCCGGTGCTGCTCCCGAAAGTATCTGGGAACGAAGCTGCTCAGGAGAACGATCTCCTCGTCGGAGAACCTGACGTCACTGGCCTCAAATGGCGCATCGGCGATGACGCGGGGCGCCGGTGCTTCATCTGGAGGAATCGACGCTTCGATGCTCCTGAGCTCGTCGTGGCGCGCCTTCGCCTTCTCGACAGCCTCGACGACTTCGGGATGTTGCGCAAGATTGCCGCCTCTTACGACGCGATCGGCAAACTCTCTGGCCTTGTCGGAAATATCCGGAGAGACACTTGAGGAGTTCGGCGCGCCGTCAGACGAGCGAGTGTTCGCCGGCGCCATCTGAGTCGCTTCGCGTACCAAGGCTGATCCGTTTGCGACGCGATCGTAAGCGGCTTGCGCAGTGTTCAGTTCTAACTGAGCCATCAAGATCTGCCTTGCCACGCGGCGTCGCTGATTAACCCGCTCCAACCGGGCCAATCGTTCCGCCTTACGCCTCAATTCTTCGTTCTCCAGCCCGGCCAACCGCTGTACGAGCACGATCACATCATGCTCCGCCAATCGAGATAGACGCAGATGGCACGCGAACAGCTTCTCGACCTGCTCGGACACGATTTCGGCAGCAGCTAGGCGCTTCGCGTCGGGATGCCCCTTGTATTCATCGGACGCAGACCGTTCGGCGATCATCGTCCTGTATCGAAGGGCGATTGCATGGTTGAGGACACCTTCGTCGACGAGCATGAGAACCTGAAGCCTGGCATTGATCTCGTCGTCATCGAGCAGGAGACGGACGTTCTCGATAACCGCCAGCATTTCCGTCGGCCTGCACCGATCCAGATCGTCGACGACGAGCAACACCCGGTCGGGCCGCCTCGTCCCCACAAACGGCGGGCCGGCGAGCAGAACACAGGCAAAGAGCGTCCAGACTAGCCAGACGCTCCAATGGGCGACGTCCGCGCCGGTGAAGGTTGCGGACTGATCGAGCAGCAGGCCCGTTGCCCAGATGGCCGACACCGCGATCGCGGCGAGCGCCGGCAGGAGCACGCCTTTCCAGGCTTGGTCGTCCCTCGTCCAGGCGCGAAGCAGCGCACGCGTGTCATCGCCGATGAGCGCAAGCATGCCCAAATTGTCCGTAGACCCGACCAGACGCATATTCCTGCGGAAGAGTTCATTGACCTTCTTGGGAGCGCTCCAAACAACCATCAGGACGTAGATCGACGCCCCTCCCAACAGAGATAGCACCTGCAGCCCGAGCTCGATTTTCGCTTGCAACGGTGCTGCGCCAATAGCCAAGAGCACCAGGGAAAGAAGCATAGGGCCATGGCCGCGCCTGATGGTCGACGCCCGCAGGGCCAAAGCCAATCGCTCGATCAGTCCAGTTGACGAAGAAACCGCCGATACCAGGCTTCTGTACAGGAAGATCCAAGACTCCGGCGGCTGCCTGTACTTCCAGGCATTGTGCACGACGACGCTGTATTTCAGGCTGGCGTAGCTCTCGTCCGGTGGAACAGAGACCCCCTCCCGAAATGCAGCGGGATCTTCAAGGAGAGGTCGGAGCACCGACAGCAGCGTCGTCTTGCCGCTGCCCCATTTGCCGAAAAGCGCAAAGCTGAACTCACCATCAGAGGCTCGCAAGATGGTCGCCAGAGCTTTTGCATAGTGGTGGACGTCGAGGACGAGCTCTCTGGCGTCCGCCTTGCGAACCATGCGGACGTGCCGGCCTGGTCGCATGGATCTGGGGGTCGGCACAGCGTCGGGCGTGGGAGGATCGGTATCGCCACGCGCAGCACCACGGCTTGAGCGGGCCAGCTCCACCCTCGCGAACAAACCTGAGTGCTCCTCGGTGAACAACCGATCCAAGAGCAGATCCGCGGACAGCGGTGTATCGGGTTTCCAATTCGCTATGATTACGGATGTGGTCTCACCGAAACGGATCAGACCTGCGGATGTAATGTCCGTCTCTAACGGACCAACCTCACTGAAAAACTCGTCTGCGAGGACGTCAAATATCTTCCTATCGAAGGCGTGGCGCTCAAACACACCGCGTAACGCACGTGTCTCGTGCGTGTCGTCATTCTGTTCAGTCTCGAGGTAGCGCCACGCCGCGAGAGCGAAAGTGGTCGAGGACAGCACTGTCCGATACGACCGCTTGCGGGGGAGACCGGCCAGGCTCGCGCCCAGCAGACGAAGCGTCAGTTCGGACACGGAGACTTCTGGAGAAATATCTGCCCTTCGCAGCAATTCGCGCGCAAGGTCGTCATGCAAGCTCTGACTGTCATCCATGGTGATGCCATCGGGTTGACTGCCTCGCCCCTCGAAAGAAGCATGCCTCTTTCGCCAACAGTCTATGCCTCGACGGCGGCTCGAACAATTGGGCAGCCCACAAGGATGGCTCGGCCGAGAGCGTGGCGGACGCTGACCACGCGTCCAAGGCCTCCGCCCAGGCCGACAATGGTCCGTGGCATCGGCCGCCGGTTCGTGGCGCCGGGTCCACCCGGTTCGGCCTTCGACTCAGATCTTGCTGAGGTCAGGGCGCCTCGTGCGGCGACAGCCGCTTGGCATTGGCGGCGACGTGCTCGCGATAGCGCTGGACGATCGCCGCGGGTGTCGCCCCGGCAAGCAGGCTCACGGTTACCTCGAACGCTGCGGCGATCTTTTCGCTGACCATCAGCACGGCTTCCCGCCCGGCCGCTTCGTCGCCATGGCTGAGCTTCTCGCAGCGCAGCCGCACCACCTCGCTCGCCTCCAGCGCCAGCATTGTGCCGGCAACCCAGGGAAAGCCGTTGTCGGACCCGCTGAGCACCGCGTGGCGGTCGAGAGCGGAGAATGAATGGCGGTCGGGCATCGCGAGCCTCAAATTCTTTGAGCGAATGCTCCGATCAATACGCGTCAAATTCTAAGGATCAGGCCGGGAAACCGGTTGGATTGGGCGCCCCCGCAACATCGGCCGTTAACCAAGGCCCTTGACGCGATCATTCTGGTTAGCATACTGGTCTGACCAAGATCAGACCAAAGAGCATGGGATGGAACTCAAGCGGACCGCCGAGGGCGAAAAAGGCTTCGAGAAGGTGTTCGCCTTCCTGCGCGAGCGCCTGCTTGCGGGTTCGCTCAAGCCCGGCGACCGCCTGATCTCCGAGCGCGAGCTGGCAAGCCTGCTCGGCGTCAGCCGGCCGATCGTCCGCGAGGCGCTGCGCGCCCTCACCGTGCTCGGCATCGTCGAGATCCGCGACCGCATCGGCACCGTCGTGACGCGGCCGGACGTCTCGGTGCTGAACGACTTCTTCACCTTCGCGCTGGCCCAGCAGGCCGACATGCTCGACGACGTCATGCAGGCGCGCGTTGCGATCGAATGCCAGGCCATCCGCCTCGCCTGCGAGCGCGCCAACATCGCCGATTTCGAGCGCCTGCAGCGCGCGCTCGCGAAGATCGGCGAGACGATCGACGAGGCCGATGCCGGCGGCATGGCCGATTTCGACTTCCATCGCGCTATCGTCGTCGCCTCGCATTCGGAGACGCTGACGGTGCTGCACTCTTCGATGGCGGGCCTGTTGACGCATTCGCACCGCAGCCGCCGCGAACTGGTGCAGGCCTTCCCGTCGATGAAGACCTATCTGATCGACGACCACCGCCGCATCTTCGAAGCCGTCATCGCGCGCGACCCGGAGCGCGCGGATGCGACGCTGCGCAAGCATTTTGCCATCGGCGACGAATATCGCAGGCGCGCCGTCGTCGGCGACATCGACAAGAGCAGCGCCTCAGGGTGATCGCGGCAACGCGGTCAGCCAAGAGGCCAATCAACCAAGAAACGGACTGATGACATGGGACGGAACGACAAGGGCAATGTCGGCTTCATCGGCGTCGGCACGATGGGCCGCGAGATGGTACGCAATCTCCTGGTGGCCGGCCATGCGGTTCGCGTGTTCGATCTCGACGAGACCGCACTCGCCGATAGCCTCGCGGAAGGCGCCACGCGCGCCAGAACCCCCGCCGACGCCGCTGAAGGCACCGACATCGTCATCACCATGCTGCCCGACACGCCCCATGTCGAGGCGACCATCTACGGCGAGCAGGGTCTGCTGAAGTCCCCTCCACCCGGCAAGCTCATCGTCGACATGAGCACGATCTCGCCGGTCGCGGTCCGCCGCATCCATGCCGATCTGCAAGAGATTGGAGTCAGCTTCATCGATGCACCGGTCTCCGGCGGTCCGGTGGGTGCCAAGAACGCCGCCCTCTCGATCATGGCCGGCGGCGATGCCGACGCCTTTGCCAAAGCCGAGCCGTTCTTCCGCGCGATGGGCACGACCATCACCCATGTCGGCGCCGCCGGTGCCGGGCAGACGGTCAAGCTCTGCAACCAGCTGATCTGCGGCATCAACATCCAGGCCATCTGCGAGGCGCTGGCGCTCGGACGGGCCTCGGGCATCGATCTCAATTTGCTGCGCCGGGTGCTGCTCGGCGGCTCCGCCGCTTCCTGGATGCTGGACAAGCTCGGGCCCGCGATGATCGCGGGCGACGCCTCCGCCGGTTTCCGGATCGATCTGCAGCTCAAGGATCTCCGCCTGGTGCAGGAGCATGCGCAGGCGCTGAGCGTACCCCTGCCCGGGACCGCGCTCGTCACCAGCCAATATGTCGATGCCCGCGCTCACGGCGAAGGCAGCAATGGCAATCAGGCGCTGTTCCGCGTCTACGACCGCATGACCAATCAGACCACCGGCTGAAGCAACGGCGATGAGCCTTCAACTCGACTTTCCCGCAGTGCTGGAGCGTTGGCCGAGCTTTCTCGCCGGCGCCGTCCTCACGCTGGAACTGGCCGCCTTCGCGACGGTGCTCGGCGCCCTGCTCGGCACGCTCGCGGCGGTCGGGCGCGGCACGCACAACGCGCTGATCGCGGGCGCCTGCAAAGCCTATGTCGAGACCATCCGCAACACCCCGCTGCTGGTGCAGATCTTCCTGGTCTATTTCGGCCTTGCCAGCCTGGGGCTGAAGTTCTCCGCCTTCACCGTGGCCGTGGCGGCGCTGACGATCAATGTCGGCGCCTACACTGCCGAGATCATGCGCGCCGGCTTCGAGGCGATCCCGCGCGGACAGATCGAGGCCGCCGAGGGCCTCGCGCTATCGCGCCTGCAGATCTACTGGCACATCATCCTGCTGCCGGCGATCGAGAAGGTCTATCCGGCGCTCACCAGCCAGTTCGTGCTGTTGATGCTGGCCTCCTCGGTCTGCTCGCAGATCTCCGCCGAGGAGCTCACCGCCGTCGCCAACTACATCCAGTCGGACACCTATCGCGCGTTCGAGACCTACATCATCGTCGCCGTGCTCTACGTCATCCTGTCGCTGGTGATGCGCGCCGGCTTCTGGGGCCTCGGCCTCGTGCTGTTCCCGCGCCGGCGCCGGCTCGGCACGCCGCTGTGAGATGAGCATGGGCGGACATCTCAACATCAATCATCTGATGTTCCTCGGCCAGGGCGCGCTGTGGACGGTCGGCCTGTCGGTGATCGCGCTGATCGGCGGCGGCATCGTCGGTTTCGTGATCGCGCTGGCCCGGATCTCGCCGCTGAAATCGGTGCGGATCGCCAGCGCCGTCTATGTCCAGCTCATCCAGGGCACGCCGCTGCTCGTCATCCTGTTCCTCGGCTATTTCGGCCTCGCCGCCATCGGCCTCAAGGTCTCGCCGCTCGCTGCCGCCGGCGCCTCGCTGACCCTCTATGTCGCCGCCTATCTCGGCGAGATCTGGCGCGGCTGCATCCAGTCGGTGCCGAAGCCGCAATGGGAAGCCGCCGAGGGCCTCGCGCTGAGCCGGACCCAGCGCATGACGAAGGTGATCCTGCCGCAGGCGATCCGCATCGCGACGCCGCCCACCGTCGGCTTCATGGTGCAGATCATCAAGAACACCTCGCTCGCCTCCGTCGTCGGCTTCGTCGAGCTGATGCGCTCGGGCCAGATCGTCAACAACTCGCTGTTCGAGCCGTTCGCCATCTACGCCATCATCGCCGTCACCTATTTCGCCATGTGCTATCCCCTCTCCTTGTTCAGCCAAAAACTGGAGCAGCGGATGGGGCGTGGCAGGTCCACCCTCGCGCCAGCTTGACATGCAGCAGAACCCCTCACCCTCCGAACCAATCGTGTCGCTCCGCGACGTGAAGAAGAGTTTTGGCCCGCTCCTTGTGCTCGACGGCGTCTCCTTTGCCGTTCAGCGCGGCGAGGTGCTGGCCCTGATCGGCCGCTCCGGCTCCGGCAAGAGCACGGCGCTGCGCTGCATCGACCGTTTCGAGAAAGTCGACGGCGGCGAGATCGTCGTGTGCGGCCATCGCGTCGACCGTCCCGACGTGAACTTGCGCGCGCTGCGCCAGGACGTCGGCATCGTGTTCCAGAGTTACAATTTGTTTCCGCATCTGACCATCGAGCAGAACATCACGCTCGCGCCCTGCGCGGTGAAGGGCGTGGCGACAGCCCAGGCAAAGGATCTCGCCCGAAAAGTGCTGGCGCAGGTCGGGCTCGAGGAGAAGCTGCACGCCTATCCCGAGCAGCTCTCGGGCGGCCAGCAGCAGCGCGCTGCGATTGCCCGTTCGCTGGCGATGCAGCCGAAGGTGATGTTGTTCGACGAGGTCACCTCCGCGCTCGACCCCGAGCTCACCGCAGAGGTGCTCAGGGTGATCGAGCAATTGGCGGCAGACGGCATGACCATGGTGATGGTCACGCACGAGATGGGCTTTGCCAAAGGCATCGCCGACCGGATCGTCTTCATGCATCGCGGCAAGGTCCACGAGACCGGACCCGCCTCGATCCTGACGTCGCCGACGACCCCCGAGCTCACGCAATTCGTGGGCACGGGAAACCTAAAATCATAACAGGGAGAGGAGAACCAAGGATGACCAAGAAGACTCTGCTGGGCGCTGCCGCCGCGTTGTGCGGCCTCATCATGATGGCGGCAACGCCCGCGTCGGCCGACCTGCTCGACGACATCATGAAGGCGAAGAAGATCCGCATCTCGACCGACCTTGCCATCCCGCCCTCGGGCATGATGGACTCAAGCATGAAGCCGACCGGCTCCGACGTCGAGGTGGCCCAGCTGCTCGCCAAGGACTGGGGGCTTGAGCTCGAATTCATCCAGACCACCGGCGCGACGCGCATCCCGAACGTCCTGACCGGCAAGGCCGACATCATCATCTCGACCCTGTCAGTGACGCCGGACCGGGCCAAGGTGATCGACTTCACCAAGCGCTATGCGACGCTGCAATCCGATGTCGGCTGCCTGAAATCCTCGACCGTCAAGGACTGGCCCGACCTGAAGGACAAGTCGATCGGCGTCTCCCGGGGCACCACGCAGGACACCACCTTGTCCAACATGAAGGACAAGGACCTCAAGATCGCGCGTTACGACGACGACGCCACCATGGTGACCGCGGCCGTCTCGGGTCAGGTCGACTGTGTCGCCTCGTCCGCGACGATCATCAACCAGATCGGCGTGAAGAACCCCTCGCGCGTGTTCGAGTCCAGGATTCCGCTGGCGACCTTCGACCTCGCCATCGGCCTGAAGAAGGAAGAGCCGCGCCTGATGGACAAGCTGAACGCCTGGATCAACGAGAACGTCAAGAACGGCAAGCTCAACGCGATCTACAAGAAGTTCCACGGCGTCGAGCTGCCGCCCGAGATGCGTAGCTGAACCAACAAGCCGTGGCAGCCGTGCAGCGGCTGTCACGGTCAATGCAAGATCAAGAAGGACATTACATGCGTCTCGTCATCGGATCCGACCACGCCGGCTGGCCGCTCAAGCAGACCGTCATCGACCACATCCGCAAGCTCGGCCACGACGTCGTCGACGTCGGCTCCTATGACGACAAGCCGGTGGACTTTCCCGACATCGCCCGGGCTGTGGCCCAGAAAGTGACGTCTGGCGAAGCGGCGCGCGGCATCATGGTCTGCGGCACCGGCGTCGGCGCCTCGATCGCGGCCAACAAGATGAAGGGGATCCGCGCCGCGGTCTGTCACGACGTCCATTCGGCCCATCAATGCGTCGAGCATGACGACGTCAACGTCATGTGCATCGGCGCGCAGATCGTCGGCGCCTGGCTCGCCGTCGATCTCGTCTCCTCATATCTCTCCGCCGAATTCTCCACCGACGAAGACTTCCGCCGCCGGGTCGAGAAACTGCGCGTCATGGACGAGCAAGGCTGACGGCACACGGCAGCTCTGCTTCCGTCACTGCGGGCGTAGCGAAGCAATCCGGACTCTTTCCGCGGCGGGATTCTGGATTGCTTCGCTGCGCTCGCAATGACGATGTGGAAGCAGATGCGCGCGAAAGCCCCGGTCTCGTGCCCCGGACGCAGCGCAGCGTCCCTTCGACGGTGCGCTGCAGAGCCGGGGCCCATATTGCAGCGAGCGCCGCGGCTTGCTGGGTCCCGGCTTTGCGCCGCAGCGCGTCAGGGACACGGCAGAACAAGAACACCGCCATTCACGCGTGCCCCCTCCTCCGGCTAGACTGCTCCGATTCCCGGAGCGTATCCTTGGCCTTCCTCTTCGTCCTCGCCGTCGGCCTCGTCGCCGGCACCATCTCGGGCATCGTCGGCACCGGCTCGTCGATCATGCTGATGCCGGTGCTGGTCTATGCCTATGGGCCGAAGGAAGCGGTGCCGATCATGGCGGTGGCGTCCGTGATGGCGAATTTCTCGCGCATCCTGGCCTGGTGGCGCGAGGTCGACTGGCGAGCCTGCGCGGCCTATTCGGTCACGGGGATTCCGGCGGCGGTGCTGGGCGCGCGCACGCTGCTGGCGCTGCCCTCGCATGCCGTCGATCTCGCCATCGGCATCTTCCTGATCGCGATGGTGCCCGTGCGGCATTGGCTGGCGCGGCACGACCTCAAGGCCAACCTTTGGCATCTGGCCATCGGCGGCGCGGTGATCGGCTATCTCACCGGCATCGTGGTCTCGACCGGCCCGCTCAGCGTGCCGCTGTTCCTGTTCTACGGCCTCTCCAGAGGCGCCTTCCTCGCCACGGAGGCCGCAAGCTCGCTCGGCCTCTATTTCGCGAAGTCCGTCACGTTCGAACGTTTCGGCGCATTGACCGGCGAGGTCTTCATGAAAGGACTGATCGCGGGCGCCTCGCTGATGTCGGGCGCCTTCATTGCAAAACGCTTCGTGCTGCACCTGAAGCCGGACATGTTCCGCCTGCTGATGGACGCGATCATGATTGCCGCCGGGCTCTCGATGCTGTGGAACGCGACGCAGCCCTAAGCCGCCGCGCTCAGGCGAACTCGGGTGCGATCGGCGGGCTATCGGCGAGGACACGGCTCTCGGCCACCGGCCGCTTCGCGAGCCATTGCAGCACGGCATCGAGCGGCTGCGGCCGCTGGTAGAAATAGCCCTGCCCGAACCTCACGCCCATCTCGCGCATGGCCTTGGCCTGTTCGGCGCGCTCGATGCCCTCGGCGACCAGCGTGAGTCCGAGCGTTCCGGCCAGCGATGCGATCACGCCGACGATGGCCTTGTCCTCCGCACTGCCCGGGATCTCCCTGATGAACGCTTTGTCGATCTTGACCTTGTCGAGCGGGAAGCGCCTGAGATGCGCGAGCGAGCTATAGCCGGTGCCGAAATCGTCGAGCGCGATCGTGGCGCCCAGGCGGCGCAGCCGTTGCAGCGTCGCGGAGGCGCTGGCGATGTTGTTGATCAGCGAGCCCTCGGTGATCTCGAGCTCGAGCAGCGAGGCCGAAACGTCGAAGCGCGCGCAGGTCGCGCGCAGCTCGGCGGCGAGCGAATGGTCGGCGAGCTCGGACGGCGGCAGATTGATCGCGATCCTGATCTGCGGCCTGCCGGCAGCCGCCAGGCGTTGCAGCGCCCAGCAGGCGTCGGTCAGCACGTAGCGGGTCAGCCGGGCATTATTGCCGCTGCGCTCGATCAGCGGCAGGAATTCGGCCGGGCCGATCACGCCGTGGTCGGGATGGCGCCAGCGGATCAGCGCTTCCAGGCCGACGACCTCGTGGTTTTCGAGATCGACCTGGCTCTGGTACCAGACCTCGAACTGTCCTTCGGCAAAGCCCGCGGGAATGGCGAGCTCGAGATCCCTGCGGCGGCGGTAGTCGCGCTGCAGCGCCTCGTCCAGCACGGCGACCGTGCCGGGCGCCTTGCTCTTGGCATGATAGAGCGCGATGTCGGCGAGCGTCGGCAGATGCGACAGCTCCGGATCGTCGGCGCGGCGCACGGCAAGGCCGATGCTGGCACGCGGCACGACCTGCTTGTCGTGGAGCCGGATCGGCTCGGAAATGGCTGTGAGCACCTGCTGCGCAAAGGCGTGCGCCGAGGTTTCGTTGCTGACCTCGGGGCGGATGACGACGAATTCGTCACCGCCAAGCCGAGCCACCCAATCCTCCGCTTCCACGGAGGTCCGAAGTCGCTGGGAAATCTGGACCAGGAACGCATCGCCGGCCTCGTGACCGAACGTGTCGTTGATGCCCTTGAAGTCGTCGAGATCGATGAAGCAGAACGCGACCAGCGCGTCCGGCCTGCCCCCGTCGCGGCTCGCCACGGCGAGACGCTCGGTCAAAGAGCGACGGTTGGGCAGCCCGGTGAGCGGATCATGCGCGGCCATGTGTCCAAGCCGGTCGAGCGCGCCCGACGTCGTGTGCTGCATGGCGTTGAAGGCGCGCGCGAGCTGGCCGAACTCGTTCGAGGACGTGACGTCCGCCGGATAGGCCCGGCCATCCTGCTTGCTGCGCTGGATCGCCGACATCATCACCGCGAGCGGCCTGCCGATGAAGACGTTGGCGGAGATCCGCATGGCGATCAGGGTCGCGAATGTCGCAAGCAAGCCGACGACCAGCAGCAGCACCAGCCGGCTGCCCGCGTCCGCGTAAAGCGCCGCATGGGAATAGGCGATGGCGATGCGGCCGGCCTGAACGGAGATGTTGCCGTTGCTGTAATGGATCGGACGCGAGACCTCGGCGATGGACGGGCTCTCCGAGCGCGCCACCACGCGGGCGATCGCGGCGCCCGTGTCGTCATAGACGGCCGCCGCCGCGATGGTCTCGTCGTGCATGATCTCGTTGAGCACGCCCGTGACCTGGTCGTAGCGCATCTTCCAGAGCGGCTCGGCAATCAGCTCGGCCCGGCTCTCGGCGACGCGGGCCATGCGGGCGTCGAGCTGCCTGATCTGCGACCAGAAGCTCGAAGCCTCGACACCGGCCGAGGCGAGCAATTGCACCAGCAGCAGAACGGGCACGGTCGCCCATATCATGGCGCGCACGACCGGGCGCAAGCGCGGCGGTATCGCCGGCTCGTTGCTTTCAGGGTCGGTCATCGCCTCATCCTTGCGCATCAGTCGGCAGCGCCTTCGGGAACCGGCAGGGACGAAATCAGCGCGTCGAGGGAAAAATCATAGTGGCCGCAGCGGCCGGCCTTCGCCCTGAATCGCGCAAAGTCGATCCGGTCGAACGCACGTGTCTTGATGAGATCGCCGACCGAGCCGAGATTCTGCCGTGTGATCGCCGACGTCTTGACCTCGACGTGGGGCGAGGCCGCCGCGAAATCGCAGCCATCGGCATAATCGCGCAGCAGGACGATCGACCAGCCGCCGAGCAGGAAATGCCCGCCGTCGGTCAGCAGCAGACGGCCTGCCCTGATCTCGCGCAGCGCGTCTTCCGACCAGTTGAGGCCGACCAATTGGATGTCGCGGCCGGGCGTGAGGCCGGCGGCGACCACCGCGCGTAGCGCGCCGAGCGCCATCGGATCGTTTCCGGCCCAGATGCCGGCGGGGCGGATCTGCTTGCGCGAGGCCCAGCCCAGATAATTCGCGGTGACCTTCTCGGCCTCCGATTGCGTCCAGTTGGCGAACAGCAGCCGGTCCACCACGACGTCGGGCGCGGCGTCCACCGCCAGCTTCAGGCCGGCGTTGCGCGCGATCGAGGCGGGCGTGATCTCGTCGCCGCCGATGCCGAGAAGATGGATCTTGCCGTCCGCGCTCTGCCATTTCTCCGCACGCGCCGCCGTGATCAGCGCATTGGCCATCCGCGCGCCCGCGGTCTGAAGATCGGTCGTGATGTCGCCGAGCCAGGTCTTGAGCTTTTGCCTGGGCGGTCCGAGACGCGCCGCATCTTCGCCGATCAGCGTGTTCGAGAGCAGCAGCGTCTTGACGCCGGCAGCCTCGGCCGCCTCCAGGATCGGAACGGCGGCGGATTCCTCGTTCGACAGAATCAGGAAATCGGGCTTGTCGCGGCGCGCCACCACGCCGAAGCCGAGCTCCTGCATGGTGCGGTAATTGCGTTCGCTGGTCAGCACCTCGACATGGGCGTCGAGCTGGCGGCCGGCGGCCTGCATGGTCTGCGCGACCATGTCCCAATAGACCTCGCCGGTCTTGCCGGGATTGACGAAGACGATGTCGAGGGGCTTTGCAGGAGGATTGGCAAGGGGATCGGCAAGGCTCGGGCCGGCGGGCGCGAAAACGCCGCAGGCCGCGCCCGCAGCGAGCAATATTCGCAGGAATTTTGTCATTTTTCTTCGCCGCCCCTGATGGTTCCAAGGTTGGACCCGCGTCCGCTAACACTTCGCAAAATCCACCCGGCCACAGCGGCATAGAGCTAATGAAAGGTATATCTGCCGCGCCGAATTGAGGTATTCGAGGCGGCGGCGATCACCCCGTCATTCCGTGCTATCAGCAAGCTGAAACCGCGACTCATCCGTCCCATGGCCAAGAACACGCTTTCCTTCGTCTGCCAGAACTGCGGCGCGGCCTATAACCGCTGGCAGGGCAAGTGCGAGTCCTGCGGCGAGTGGAATACGCTCGCCGAGGAAGACACCAGCGGCAGCGTGCCGGTCTCGATCCGGTCCAAGCGCAAGGGCCGGACGTTCGCGCTGGAGAGCCTCGCCGGCAAGAGCCCGGATGCGCCGCGGCTGTCCTCAGGCATGACCGAGCTCGACCGCGTCACCGGCGGTGGTTTCGTCCGCGGCTCGGTGCTGCTGGTCGGCGGCGATCCCGGCATCGGTAAGTCCACGCTGCTGACTCAGGCGACCAGCCTGATGGCGCGCGCCGGGCACCGCATCGTCTACATCTCCGGCGAAGAGGCTATCGCGCAGGTACGGCTGCGCGCCGAGCGGCTCGGCCTGTCGGATGCCCCGGTGCAGCTTGCGGCCGAAACCTCGGTCGAAGACATCGTCTCGACGCTGTCGGAAGGCGCCGTCCCGCGCCTCATCGTGATCGACTCGATCCAGACCATGTGGACCGACACCGTGGAATCCGCTCCCGGAACGGTCACGCAGGTGCGCGCCTCGGCGCAGGCCCTCATTCGTTTTGCCAAGAAGACGGGCGCAGCCATCATCCTGGTCGGCCACGTCACGAAGGACGGCCAGATCGCGGGCCCCCGCGTGGTCGAGCACATGGTCGATGCCGTGATGTCCTTCGAGGGCGAAGGCTCGCAGCAATTCCGTATCCTGCGCGCGGTAAAGAACCGCTTCGGCCCGACCGACGAGATCGGCGTGTTCGAGATGACGGGCCTTGGCCTGCGCGAGGTCACCAATCCTTCCGAGCTGTTCCTGTCCGAGCGCGATCTCGGCACGCCCGGCACCGCAGTCTTTGCGGGTATCGAGGGCACCCGGCCCGTTCTGGTCGAATTGCAGGCGCTGGTGGCGCCGACCTCGCTCGGCACACCGCGGCGCGCGGTGGTCGGCTGGGACCCGAGCCGGCTGTCGATGGTGCTGGCGGTGCTGGAGGCTCATTGCGGGGTCAAGCTGTCCGGCCACGACGTCTACCTGAACGTCGCCGGCGGCCTGCGCATCCACGAGCCGGCGGCCGACCTCGCCGCCGCGGCAGCCCTGGTGTCGTCCTTGGTTAATGCGCAATTGCCGACCGATGCGGTCTATTTCGGCGAAATCTCGCTGTCCGGCGTGGTACGGCCGGTGGCGCAGACCCCGGCCCGGCTGAAGGAAGCGGCAAAACTCGGCTTCCAGCGCGCCATGCTGCCCGAATCGGCCCGGGGCGAGACCGGCGGCGACGCCGGATTGTCGCTGAACGCGGTGAACAGCCTGACCACCCTGGTCGCCGAGATCGCCGCCCGCGGCTCCCGCCGGGGCGAATCGAACGCGCCGGCCGAGAAAAATGCCACACCGGCAAGATTCCGCCGTGGAGAGGGCTAGGCGGAGGTGACGCCGGAGGCCCCCGCCGCTATACAGCCGTCACAAAAGCAGCATGGGATTGCGTGGTTGCGGCCTTGCCGGGAACGCCGTCTGCCCCTCTTTTAGGGCAGCGGCCAAGCACCGATTCGCTAGAGCACCTTCGACGTACGAGCGGACCAGACCAGCCGATGCCAGTAACCATCCTCGACCTGATCCTGCTCGGTGTGATGCTGATCTCGGGCCTGCTCGCCATGGTCCGCGGCTTCATGCGCGAAATCCTCTCGATCGCGGCCTGGGGCGCGGCGGCGATCGTGACGCTGTACTCCTTCTCGAAACTGCTGCCGACCGCCAAGACCTATTTCAACAACGACACGGTGGCGAGCGTCGTCGTGGTCGCGGGCGTGTTCGTCGGCACCCTGGTCGTGGTTTCCGTCATCACGGTCCGGATCTCGGACATGATCCTGGATTCGCGCATCGGCGCGCTGGACCGTACGCTGGGTTTCCTGTTTGGCCTGGCTCGCGGGCTTTTGATCGTCGTCGTCGCGTTCCTGTTCTTCACCTGGCTGGTGCCGGACAAGCAGCGCCCGGACTGGGTCACGGGGGCGAAATCCCGCGTGGTGCTGCAGGGAACCGGGGATTGGCTGATGGCCCTCTTGCCTGACGACCCCGAGAACACCATCTTGAAGAGATTCAAGAAAAACAAACCAGATGATGATCAAGCTGATTCCGAGCAGCAGCCTTCGGGCAGTGGCGACGGATACAGTAAACCTGCTCGTGACAGTTTGAAGAAACTGATCGAGAAACCTGCGGCGCGTTGATTGCCCTTAAAGAGAGGCGCGGACGAGATGCGACACCCTGACCAGGACGCCCAACTTGATCTCGATCCAAACGCCGGCCCGGGTCCGGCCGCGCTAGAGGTTCAGGACGATCTGGAGGGGGATACGCTGCGCGAGGAATGCGGCGTCTTCGGCATCTACGGACACCCTGATGCCGCCGCCATCACCGCGCTCGGTCTGCACGCCCTTCAACACCGCGGCCAGGAAGCCGCCGGCATCGTCTCCTACGACGGCAGCCGTTTTCACAGTGAACGCCGCCTCGGCCTCGTCGGCGACACCTTCTCCCGCCGCGAGGTGATCGATCGCCTGCCCGGCAATATGGCCGTCGGCCATGTCCGCTATTCCACCACCGGCGCCACCATCCTGCGCAACGTGCAGCCGCTGTTCGCCGAGCTCAATGCCGGCGGCCTCGCGGTCGCGCACAACGGCAACCTCACCAACGGCCTGACACTGCGCCGCGAGCTCGTGAAGAACGGCGCGATGATGCAGTCGACCACCGACACCGAGGTGATCCTGCACCTGGTCGCGCGCTCCAGGCGCAGCCGTTTCATCGAGCGCTATATCGACGCGCTGCGCGAGATCGAGGGCGCCTACGCGCTTGTCTCGCTGACCAACAAGAAGCTGGTCGGCGCGCGCGATCCGCGCGGCATCCGTCCCCTCGTGCTCGGCGAGCTCGATGGCTGCCCGATCCTGACGTCGGAGACCTGCGCGCTCGACATCATCGGCGCGCGCTTCATCCGCGACATCGAGCCCGGTGAAGTCATCGTGTTCGACGAGCACGGCCAGGACATCCACAAGCCGTTCCCGCCGATGGCGCCGCGCCCCTGCATCTTCGAATACATCTATTTCGCCCGCCCCGATTCCGTCGTGCACGGCCGCTCGGTCTACGAGGTCCGCAAAGCCTTCGGCGCCCAGCTCGCGCGCGAGAGCCACGTGCCGATCGACGTCGTGGTGCCGGTGCCGGATTCCGGCGTGCCTGCCGCAGTCGGCTACAGCCAGCATTCCGGCGTGCCGTTCGAGCTCGGCATCATCCGCAATCATTATGTCGGCCGCACCTTCATCCAACCGACGCAGGCGATCCGCGAATCCGGCGTGCGCATGAAGCACTCTGCCAACCGCGCCGCGATCGAAGGCAAGCGCATCATCCTGATCGACGACTCCCTGGTGCGCGGCACCACCTCGAAGAAGATCGTGCGCATGATGCGCGATGCCGGCGCCAAGGAAGTGCACTTCCGCCTCGCCTCGCCGCCGATCCTCTATCCTGACTATTACGGCATCGACCTGCCCGATCGCGGCGGCCTGCTGGCGGCGACTCATTCGCTGGAGGAGATGCGCGAAATCATCGGCGCCGACTCGCTCGCCTTCCTGTCGATCGACGGCATGTACCGCGCCATGGGCGAGCCCGGTCGCGACCCCGCCAATCCGAAATTCTCGGATCACTGCTTTACCGGCGCCTATCCGACCCACCTCACCGACCAGACCCAGACCGAGCAGCAGCCGCGGCAGCTCTCTTTGCTGGCGGAGGCGAGCTGACCGGGGATCGTCCTCGGAAGCTCATCAGAGGCTGCTTTTTCGTCATGGCCGGGCTTGTCCCGGCCATCTACGTCTGTAATACCCGCCGCAAAGAACGTGGATGCCCGGGACGTAGGCGAGCGGAAGCGACGCCGTCCTTCAGACGGCTACGCCCGGGCATGACGGAAGTATTCGACGATGACCAAACCCCTCGCTGACCGCATCGCTCTCGTCACCGGCGCCTCCCGCGGCATCGGCTACGCCACTGCCATCGCCCTTGCCAGGGCCGGCGCGCACATCGTGGCCACCGCGCGCACGCAGGGCGGGCTGGAAGAACTCGACGACGAGATCCGGAAGGCCGGCGGCAGTGGCGCGACCCTGGTGCCGCTCAACCTCACCGATTCCGACGGCATCGCCCGCCTCGGCGCCGGCCTGCACGAGCGCTACGGCAAGCTCGACATCCTCGTCGGCAATGCCGGCGTCCTCGGCCCCTCCTCGCCGATCGGCCATATCGAGCTGAAGACCTTCACCGACGTGATGGCCGTCAACGTCTCCGCGAACTTCCAGCTGATCCGCTGCATGGAGCCGCTGCTCAAGCAGTCCGATGCCGGCCGCGCCGTGTTCGTCACCTCGGGCGCCGCCAACAAGGCGACCGCCTATGTCAGCCCCTACGCGGCCTCCAAGGCCGCGCTGGAGACGCTGGCACGCGCCTGGGCGCAGGAGACCGCGAACACGAAGCTCCGCGTCAATTTGTTCAACCCCGGCCCGGTCCGCACCCGCATGCGCGCCACGCTGATGCCGGGCGAAGACCCGGCGACGCTCGACACCGCCGAGCAGGTCGCGGAATTCATCGTGCCGATGTGCGCGCCGGACTGGACCGAGACTGGCAAATTCTACGACTACAAGACCCGCAGCCTGATGAGCTTCCGCGCGCCCGCCTGATTGACTTGGGCACCTCCCCGCGATTGACTGCCCGCGCTCAAGCGGCAGCAAGCCGCAAGCCAAAAAAGGGAGGTCGCCATGGCGCCATGGCATCGCGCAGGGTTTTCGCATGCGCTCGCAAACGTCTCTCGTGCCCTCTCCATCCTGATCGCAGCCGTCGCATTCGTGCTGCCGGGCACAGCGAGCGCCGGCCAAGTCCCGACCTTCGCGGTCGACGCCTCCTGGCCGAAGCCACTGCCGAACAACTGGATCCTCGGCCAGGTCGGCGGCATCACCGTCGACTGGCAGGGCCACATCTGGGTGATTCATCGCCCGCGCTCGCTCACCGATGACGAGAAAGGGGCAAGCCTCACCCCACCGCGCTCGAAATGCTGCGTGTCGGCGCCGCCCGTGCTCGAATTCGACGCCGACGGCAATCTGCTGCGCTCATGGGGCGGCGCGGGCCAGGGCTATGAATGGGTCGGCCGCGAGCACGGCATCGAGGTCGACGAACGCGGCTTCGTCTGGGTCGGCGGCAATGCCGACAACGACAACGCCATCCTGAAGTTCTCGCTCGACGGCAAGTTCGTCGCCCAGATCGGCAAGATCGCGCCGAGCCTCGGCAGCAACGATACGACCCAGCTTGGCAAGCCCGCCGAGACCGCGATCGACAAGGAGGCCAACGAGATCTACGTCGCCGACGGTTACGGCAATCGCCGCGTCATCGTGTTCGATGCGACGACGCTTGCCTACAAGCGGCATTGGGGCGCCTATGGCAACAAGCCCGATGACGCCAAGCAGGCGCCATACGATCCGAAGGCGCCGGTCGCGCAGCAATTCGGCAATCCCGTCCATTGCGTGAAGCTCGCCAATGACGGGCTCGTCTATGTCTGCGACCGCATCAACAACCGCATCCAGGTGTTCAAGAAGGACGGCAGCTTCGTGAAGGAGTTCTTCTTCGAGAAGAACACGCTCGGCAACGGCGCGGTGTGGGACATCGCGATCTGGCCCGATCCGAAGCAGACCTATCTGCTCAGCGCCGACGGCGAGAACAACGAGATCAGGGTGATCAGGCGCGAAGACGGCAGCGTGGTCGGCAGCTTCGGGCATAGCGGCCGCAATGCCGGGCAATTCCACTGGGTGCATGCCATGGCGATCGACACCAAGGGCAACGTTTATACCGCCGAGGTCGACACCGGAAAGCGCATCCAGAAATTCAAGCTGACATCGGACGCACTCAAATAGCGTCTCAACGCATTTTGCCCAAAAGTTAACCGACGGATGACGCTACGACACAGCGTCATCCGGCTTTAGGCGCATTGCCGCCGGCCCTGGGACAGGCTAGAGCCATCAGCCGGATCGGGGTTCCGCAAGAGAGCCGTCCGCATATTTGACAATGGAGGAAACCTTTGATGACGATGACGTTCGCGCGCCGCTCCGCGGCCCTTCTGGCCTGTGCCGCCTTCGGTTTTGCAACATCCGCTTACGCGCAGGACAAAACCGTCAAGATCGGCGTGCTCAACGACATGTCGAGCCTCTATGCCGACATCGGCGGCCCGAACTCCGTGGTCGCGGTCAAGATGGCCGTGGAAGACTCGGGGCTGGCTGCGAAAGGCTGGACCATCGAGGTCATCAGCGGTGACCACCAGAACAAGCCGGACGTCGGCGTCAACATCGCGCGGCAGTGGATCGACACCCAGAAGGTCGACATGATCACTGACACGCCCAATTCCGGCGTGGCACTGGCCGTCAGCAACGTCGCCAAGGAAAAGAACGTCGTCCTGGTCAACAATGGCGGAGCCAGCGCCGATCTCACAGGCAAGGCCTGCAACGCCAACACGATCTCCTACACCTACGATACCTATATGCTGGCGAACGGCACCGGCAAGGCGCTGACCAAGGCCGGCGGCGATAGCTGGTTCTTCCTGACCGCCGACTACGCCTTCGGAGCCGCGCTCGAGCGCGACACCAGCGCAGTGGTGACCGCCAACGGCGGCAAGGTCCTTGGCGGCGTCAAGCATCCGCTGAACACGTCCGACTTCTCCTCCTTCCTGCTGCAGGCGCAGAACTCGAAAGCCAAGATCATCGGCCTCGCCAACGCCGGCGGCGACACGACCAACTCGATCAAGCAGGCGGCTGAATTCGGCATCGTCGAGGGCGGCCAGAAGCTCGCTGCGCTTCTTCTTTTCATCAACGACGTTCACTCGCTCGGGCTGAAGACCGCGCACGGCCTGACTTTTACCGAATCCTTCTATTGGGATCTCAACGACAACACGCGCGCCTGGTCGAAGCGTTTCCAGGAAAAGACGTCCAACAAGGCCATGCCGTCGATGACGCAGGCCGGCAACTATGCCGGCGTGCTGCATTATCTCAAGGCGCTCGAAGCCCTTGGTGGCAACCCGCATGACGGCGCCAAGGTCGTCGCCAAGATGAAGGAAATCCCGACCGACGATCCGCTGTTCGGCAAGGGCCCGCTGCGCGAGGACGGCCGTCGCATCATCCCCGCCTATCTGTTCGAGGTGAAGAAGCCCGAGGAGTCGAAGGGACCTTGGGACTACTACAAGAAGATCGCCACGATCTCGGCGGAAGACGCCGCCAGGCCGCTCAAGGATAGCGAGTGCCCGCTGGTGAAGAAGTGACCGCGTAGCGGTCGCGCAGAAACCGACACGTTATGCCCGGGCTTTGTCCCGGGCATTCTCGTTTGCGGCTCCAAAGAACGCTGCCGTAGGGTGGGCAAAGCGAAGCGTGCCCACGACCTGGTGCTATTATGAACAGATGGTGGGCACGGCGCTTCGCGCCTTTGCCCACCCTACGAGACCGTCTACGAGGCCGTCTTCGTCCCACCCAGCGTCCGCACCGCGATCGCCACGCATACCACCATCAGCAGCGCCGCCAGCAGGAACGGCGCGCCGGGCAGATGCAGCGGCGCGCTTGCGCCGATGAAATATGAAAACGTGAGCGTGAACAGGAACGGGCCGACGAGCTGCGACACGCTCTGCACGCTCGCGGTCGCGCCCTGCAACTGGCCCTGCTGATCGGGCGCGACCAGCCGCGTCATCAGCGCTTGCGAGGCGGCACCCGAGATGCCCCACAGCGCCAGAATGGGAATCCCGATCCAGGAGAGCGGCCCGGTCGGCGCAGCGCCGAGGACCAGGAATCCGAGCGCGCCACAACACAAGCCAAGCAGCAGCGCGTTTCGTTCGCCGAGCGCGCGCACGATGGGACCGATCGCGAGCCCCTGCACCACCATGGCGCAGATGCCGACCATCGCCAGCGTCAATCCCACGGTCTTGGAATCCCAGCCATAGCGATAGGTCGCATAGAGCACGTAGGTCGAGGGCAGCACGACATGGGCGACCTGCGCGATGAAGTTGACGACTGACAACGCGGCCAGCGTCGCGCTGGAGCGCAGCAGGCGCAGCGCTCCGAGAGGATTGGCAGTTCGCCAGCGAAGCGGGGCGCGCTTGTCCGGCGCCAGCGATTCCGGCAGGACGAACAGTCCATAGAGCGCGTTGGCGAAACTCAATCCAGCCGAGGCCCAGAACGGCAGGCGCGGATCGATATCGCCGAGCAGGCCGCCGAGCGCCGGACCGAGGACGAAGCCGGCGCCGAAGGCCGCGCCAATCCGGCCGAAGATCGCCGCGCGCCGCTCCGGCGGCGTGATGTCGGCGATATAGGCAAACGCCGTCGAGATGCTCGCCGAGGTGATGCCGGAGATGACGCGGCCGATGAACAGCCACGCAAGCGACGGCGCCAGTGCCATCAGCACGTAATCGGCAGCGAGCCCGAAATTCGACAGCAGCACCACCGGCCGCCGCCCGAAACGATCCGACAGCGCACCCAACAGCGGCGAGAACACGAACTGCATCAGCGCCCAAGCCGTGCCGAACAGGCCGAAGATGCGGGCCGCATGTGCAGTGTCGTTATCGACGAAGCCCTCGATCAGCTTCGGCAGGATCGGCATGATCACGCCGAGCGCAAGCATGTCCAAGAGGATGGTGACGAAGATGAAGGCGACTGCGCCGCGCCGGACCGGCACGGCGCCTTGCGCCGTCGCCTCGCCGGCACCGTCGCTCACGACGGGCGCTTGCGCTTGTGCGCGAACGGGTTGGCCTTCTCGCGCAGGGTGATGCGCACCGGCGTGCCCGGCAGCTCGAAGGTCTCGCGCATGGAATTGGTGAGGTAGCGCAAATAGGACTGCGGCACCGCGTCGGCACGCGAACAGAACAGCACGAAGCTCGGCGGCCGCGCCTTGTTCTGCGTGATGTAGTTCAGCTTCAGCCGCCGGCCCGACACCGCGGGCGGCGGATTGGCCTGGACCGCCTGCTCGAACCAGCGATTGAGCGCCGAGGTCGGCACGCGCCTGTTCCAGACCGCGTAGGCATCCTGGATCGCCTGCATCAGACGGTCGATGCCCTCGCCCATCAGGCCGGAGACGGCGACGATCGGCACGCCCTTGACCTGAGGCAGCCAGTGATCGGCGTCGCGGCGGAGGCCAGAGATGGCACCGCCGCCCTTGGTCTCCATCAGATCCCATTTGTTGACGGCGAGCACGACCGCCCGGCCCTCGCGCTCGATCAAATCGGCAATGCGCAGATCCTGCTCCTCGAAGCGGTTCTGCGAGTCCATCATCAGCACGACCACTTCGGCAAAGCGCACCGCGCGCAGCGCGTCCGCAACCGAGAGCTTCTCCAGCTTCTCCTCGATGCGCGAGCGCCGACGGAGACCTGCGGTGTCGAATACGCGAAAATCGCGGCCCTTCCAGCTGATCTCGACCGCGATGGAATCGCGCGTGGTCCCGGCCTCCGGGCTCGTCAGCAGGCGCTCCTCGCCGAGCAGATGGTTGATCAGCGTCGACTTGCCGGCATTGGGCCGGCCGACGATGGCAACACGGATCGGGCGCGTCGCGGCCTCCTCCTCCGTGAGCGGCGCGCCCTCGTCCTCGTCCTCGTCCTCATCGTCCTCGACGGGCTCCGGCATCAGCTTGGCCAGCTCGTCATAGAGCTCGCCCATGCCCTCGCCGTGCTCGGCCGAGATCTGGATGGGATCGCCAAGGCCGAGCGCAAAGGATTCCATCGCGCCGGCATCGCCGTGCTTGCCCTCGCTCTTGTTGGCGATCAGCAGCACCGGCTTGTTGGCCTTGCGGGCGAAATCGGCGAAGGCGCGATCTGTGGGCGTGAGGCCGATGCGGGCATCGATGACGAAGAACAGCGCGTCGGCTTGCGCGATCGCGGTCTCGGTCTGCTCCTGCATGCGCGCGGTCAGCGAGCCCTTGGCGCCCTCGTCGAGGCCGGCGGTGTCGATGATGGTGAACTCGAGATCGCCGAGCCTGGCCTCGCCCTCGCGGCGGTCGCGGGTGACGCCCGGCAGGTCATCGACGAGCGCGAGCTTCTGTCCGACCAGGCGGTTGAACAGCGTCGATTTGCCGACATTGGGCCGGCCGATGATGGCGATCGTGAAGGACATCGGTCATTCGTGCGCTGCCGGGGCTGCGCCTGTCAATGCAAGGAAAAAACTAGCGCGAGAAGCTGCCGCTCGGCAGCGGCGCCGGGAAGGCGCCCTGCGATTGCTGCTGGGTGGTCTGGGTCGGTTGCGCCTGCTGGACCGGCTGGTCCGGCGGTGGCGCGGTGGTGCGCTTGCGGACGATCTTGTGCTTGGGCGGCGGAGCGGCCGTGGGCGGCGCCGCCTCCGGCTGGGCCTCGCCGTCGACTTCGCCGGCGGGTGCCTCTGTCGGCGCAACGGCCGCCGCGGCTGGCTGTCTTGTGTGCTTCGCCTTGGCCCCTTTCGCCGGCTTGGCCGGCTCGGGCGGCGGCTCGGCGGGCAATGCCGCCACTGCAGGCGCATTCGGATCGGGCTGCTGCTGCGCGCCCTTGTACATTTCCTTCGGAACGCCCTGCTCGAGGCCAGGCACACCTTCCGGAAAGACAGGCTTGCGGTCGCCCGGCAGCTTCTTCTTGGTGTCGAGGAAGTCGAGCATGTCGCTTGGATCGAAGCTGGAGCAGCCGCCCAGGACGCCCGTAAAGGCGATCAGGACGGCGGCTGCGATCAAGCGTGGCGTGCGGCGCATCTTGTGTCTCGTTTGCGTCAGAGAACCGTCGTCAGCTGTTCTTGCTCAGCTCTTGGCGACGGGCGGAAGCAGGGCCTGGAGCGCCTCGGCGCGAGAGCGCAGGCCGGGCGGTGTTTCGCCGTCCTCGGCAATCGCGTCGAGCCATTTGCGGGCCGCGGTCATGTCGTTGTTGCGCCAAGCCGACAGCGCCAGCATCTCGCGGGCGCTGTGGCGGAAGGTGGACTTGGACTTGGGCGCTGCAGAGGGCTCCAGCCGCTGCTGCATGTCGGCATAGGACGCGCTGTCGAGCAGCAGGCCGGCGGCGCGGAGCTTCGCCAGATCCTGCCACTCACCGCCCACGCCGCGGTCGGCAGCAATGTCGTCATACATTTTCGCGGCAGCCTTGGCGTCGCGAGGCGCCGCCTCGGCCGCGGCGCGCAGCCGCGCCAGGGTGCGATAGCCCGAAGGCGCCTTGGCGGCGAGTTCGGTGAAGGCAGCTTCCGCCTCGGCGTGCTTGCCCTGCTCGGACAGCTCGGCGGCCTTCTCGAAGACGGCACCGGCCTCGGCGGCCTTCTTGGCCTCCAGATACTGGTAACCGCGCCAGCCGCCGACTGCGGCCACGATCAGCACCATCAGGGCGATGAAGTAGATCGAATACTTGTCCCACAGCTTCTTGAGCTGTTCGCGACGTACTTCCTCGTCGACTTCGTCAAATAATTCAGACACTTATGCTAATCCCATGCCCGTCCGGGTGCGCGCGCCGAAGCGTCCGCGTCAGGAATCCCGTCCCCCACGTGGCGGCGAGGTACCCTAACGATATGGCGCTGGCAAGGCAAAGCGAGCCCGATCAAGGCGTTAACCACCCGGGAGAGCCCGGATGCCCTGCCCGGCTCAGGCGCCCAGGAGCTCCCGCAATTGCCGTTTCAGCACCTTGCCATTGGCGTTGCGCGGCAGCGGATCTGCCGTGATCGCCATGGTCTCGGGAACCTTGTAGTCGGACAGGCGCTCGGCGCACCACGCCCGCAGGTCCGCGTCCGCCACCGGCCCGCGCGTCACCACGACGGCGTGGACGCGCTCGCCCAGCACGGGACAGGCCCTGGCGATGATCGCGCTCTCGACCACGGCGGGATGGCCGGCCAGCACGGATTCGACCTCGGCCGAATAGATCTTCAGGCCGCCGCGATTGATCATGTCCTTCTGCCGGTCGAACACGCGGACGAAGCCTTGCGCATCGACCGAACCGAGATCGCCCGAGTGCCAGAACCCGCTGGTGAAGCTTTCGGCGGTGGCTTTCGGGTTGTTCCAATAGCCCTTGATGACGGAGGCGCTCTGGATCCAGAGCTCGCCGATCTCGCCATGCGGAAGCTCGCGACCATCAGGATCCATCGCAACGATGCGCGCGCCGGGGCACGGCAGGCCGACGCTGTCGATATGGCTCTCGGTCAGCTCGCCCGGCATGATCGTCGAGGGTGACGTCGTCTCGGTCGCGCCGTAGCAGTTCATCAGCTTCAGGCCGGGAATCTTCGCCTTGAGCTTCTCGATCGTCGCGACCGGCATCGGCGCGCCACCGAAGCCGCCGATACGCCAGCTCGACAGATCGTAGCCGTCGAAATCCGGCTGGAGCAGGCAGAGATTGTACATTGCCGGCACCATCACCGTGTAGGTGACGCGCTCGCGCGCGGCGAGCGCGAGGTAATCGGCAGCCTTGAACTCCGGCATGATGATCAGCGCGCCGGCGCTGCGGATCATGGTCGTGATATTGGCGACGACGCCAGTGACGTGGCCGAGCGGCACTGCGGCGATGGACCGGTCCGCCTGCGTCAATTGCAGGCAGGACACGAACACCATCGAGGAATGAACGATGTTGCAATGGGCCAGCATCGCGCCCTTGGGCTTGCCCGTCGTGCCCGAGGTGTAGAGGATCATCCCGGTGTCCTCTTCACTCACCTCGACGGGCGCCGCTGCCGGAGCGTTGTCGGCGAGCGCGGCCAAGTGCGAGCGGGTCGGATCGTCGTCGACGGCGATGCGATGGACCAGATCGGGCACGTCCTGGGCGTCGGGCAGCCGCTCGGCGAGCGAAGCTTCATGGATCAAGATCTTCGCGCCGCAATCGGTCAGCACATAAGCGACCTCCGGCTTCTGCTGGCGCGTGCTGAGCAGCACCGTGACCAGCCCCTCATGCGCGGCGGCAAACAGCAGCAGCGGAAATTCAATGCGGTTGCCGAGCAGGATCGCGACGCGATCGCCGCGCTGCAATCCCAGCTTGCGAAAGCCCGCGGCGATCCGCCTCGCCTGCTCGACGGCCTGCCGCCAGCTCAGCCGAACCTTCCCTGCGATCAAGGCCTCGCCATCGCCATTGCGGGCGCAGGCGTCCGCGATCATCGCCCACAGGCTCGCCGGCCGGTCGCAAAAGGCCGGCACCAGGCGATCGCCGAACCGCGGCTCGAGCCGCATCGGCGGGATCTGAGATTGCGACCAGTCCATCGGAACGCCCTCGGCTTGTTGTGTTGTCACCTTCCGCGCACGGATATCCCGATCACGTCTTGTGCCGACCGGCTAGACGCCGACCACGGGAACGCCAATCACGACCGGATGGAACGCGAACGCCAGCGCGAGATAGGCGAGGATGCCGACTGCGACGGCGATCAGATCGTTGGTGACGCCACCGACCGGAATCGGCGGGCCGCCGGGGTCGGTGCGATGCTTCAGCGAGATGCGGTCATACACCGCCCAGCCCAGGAACGAACCGAACAGGATGATGGAGCCGAGATCGCCGTTGGCCAAAAGATGCGCCGCCGCCCACAGCTTGATACCGGCCAGCATCGGATGCTTCAGCGTGGCGTAGATGCGGCCGCGCAGATAGGAAGCCACCACCATGATCACCGCGGGCAGCATCAAGGCGACCGTGATGTGCTTCATCGCCTTCGGCGGATACCAGATGTCGATCCAGCCGGAGCTGCGGTAATGGGCGAAGCCCCAGACGATCAGCGCGAGGCCCGCGAACGAGACCAGCGCGTAGAGGATCTTGTAAGTCCCCTCGCCCAGCTTCGCGATCGCCTGCGCGCGCGCGTCTCGTTTCGTTGTGAAAACATGGGCCGCGAAAAACAGCACCAGCCCCAGGATCATGACCAGCAGACCCACGACATCCTCCCCGTAAAGCAGCCCCGCCCATGGCGTATCATCGATTGCCGGGCGCTCGCAACTGATGCGCTATTTGAGCTCGCGATTGTCGACATAGCGGATCGCGATCGGGCGACCAGCCAGGGCGCCGGCGAGCCCGCTGGTGAATTTCAGAGGCAGGCAGGCATTCAGCGACGAATTGATGGCGCTTAGATAGGTCGTTCTCGTATCTGCGGGAACGCCCGCGGTCGCGAAGGTCAGACGCGGCGGACCGATCAGGCCGCCGGACTTGTTGAAGCTGAAGCGCACCGACATCTGCATGCCCGCGCGCGCATTGTCCGACGGCGGCGACCAGCAGCTGCGCAATTCCGCAAAGAGATCGCCGATCGTATCGAGATCGTGATCAGGCTTCAGGTACTTGGCGTGGTCGGCCTCGGACGGAACGCTCTGGATCGTGAGCTGGAGGTTCTGGCCGTATGGATAGTCGATCTCGGGAATGCAGGGCCCGGGCTCGAGCGGGCTGCAATAGGACGGCGTGCAGGGCCGGCCGTCGAGCACGCTGCACGGCTCGTGCGCGAACGGGATCGGATTGATCTGGCGTCGCTGCGCGTTGACGGCGACGATAGGTATCGCCAGCAGGACGAGAACGAGAATGCCGCGCCACATGATGCGAGCTCGCGATGCCATTCAGCAAACGTGACATCGCCAATGAACGCGTCAAGCCCGCACGCGTTCACATGCTCGCGCGATGGCCGGACGCCCTACCCCTTCTTCTTGACGTCCTTGACGTTGGTGAACTCGATGCCCTCGGCGCGCTCCTTGGTGTAGCCGAGATAGAATTCGTTCCGCGCCAGATAGACCGGATCGCCGTCGACGTCGTCGGCGATGCTGGAGGTGTTGGCGGCGATGAAGGTATCGAGCTTCTTGCGGTCGTCCGAGGAGACCCAGCGCGCCAGCTGGAACTCGCTGACCTCGAACTCCACCGGCAGCGAATATTCCGCCTCCAGCCGCGCCTTCAGCACGTCGAGCTGCAGCGCGCCGACCACGCCGACCAGCGCCGGAGCACCGTCGCGCGGGCGGAACACCTGCACCACGCCCTCTTCCGACATCTGCTGCAGCGCTTCCTTCAGCTTCTTCGCCTTCATCGCGTCGGTGAGACGGACGCGGCGGACGATTTCCGGAGCGAAGCTCGGCACGCCCACGAAGTTGAAATCCTCGCCCTCGGTGAGCGTATCGCCGATGCGCAGCGTGCCGTGATTGGGAATGCCGACGACGTCGCCGGCAAAGGCTTCGTCCGCGACCGAGCGGTCCTGCGCGAAGAAGAATTGCGGGCTCGACAGCGGCATGCTCTTGCCGGTGCGCACGAGCTTCGCCTTCATGCCGCGGCTGAGCTTGCCCGAGCAGAGGCGCGCAAACGCGATGCGATCGCGGTGGTTCGGATCCATGTTGGCCTGGATCTTGAACACGAAGGCGCTCATGCGCGGATCGGTGGCCTCGACCTTGCGCTGGTCGCTGTCCTGCGCGCGCGGCTCCGGCGCGAACTTGCCGAGGCCTTCCAGCAGATCGCCGACGCCGAAATTGCGCAGCGCGCTGCCGAAATAGACCGGTGTGAGATGGCCCTCGCGGAACGCTTCGAGCTCGAACGGCTTTGAGGCCTCGGTGACGAGCTCGAGCTCGTCCTTCACCGCGGAGACATCGAGATTGGCGTTGAGCTTCGCCAGCTCCTCGATCGCGATCTGCTGCGCCGCGCCGGTCTTGGCGCCGCCGCCTTCGAGCAGACGCACGCCGCCATTGACGACGTCATAGGTGCCGAGGAAATCGCGGCCGCGGCCGACCGGCCAGGTCATCGGCGTGGTGTCGAGCGCCAGCGTCTTCTCGATCTCGTCGAGCAGCTCGAACACGTCGCGGCTCTCACGGTCCATCTTGTTGATGAAGGTGATGATCGGAATGTCGCGAAGACGGCAAACCTCGAACAGCTTTCGGGTGCGCGCCTCGATGCCCTTGGCGGCGTCGATTACCATGACCGCGGAATCGACGGCCGTCAGCGTGCGATAGGTGTCTTCCGAAAAGTCCTCGTGGCCCGGCGTGTCCAACAGGTTGAACACGAGGCCTTCGAACTCGAAGGTCATCACCGAGGTCACGACCGAGATGCCGCGCTCGCGCTCGATCTTCATCCAGTCCGAACGCGTGTTGCGCCGCTCGCCCTTGGCCTTGACCTGGCCGGCGAGATTGATGGCGCCGCCGAACAGCAGCAGCTTCTCGGTCAGGGTGGTCTTGCCGGCGTCAGGATGCGAGATGATCGCAAAGGTCCGCCGCCGCGCCACTTCAGCGGCAAGCGGGGAACGGGCCGGCGATTCGGCAGTGGGGGTGGCGATGTCGGACATGGCGGGAGCGTTTGGCAGGGAAAATGGGCCTGATCAAGCCTCATTTGGTGATTGCGGAGCCCTCCGGCCAGCCCCATATCGGCTTTCGGGGAGGACGGCCTTCCTGCTCGTCAGCAGATCAGACGCGGGGACGACCCTGCCTTGAATGGAGGCTCGTCATGGCCTGGAGCATCCTGTTCGTCGCCGGTCTTCTCGAAATCACCTGGGCGATCGGCCTGAAATACACCGAGGGCTTCTCCCGGCTCGTTCCCTCCGTCGTCACGCTCGCGGCCATGGCCGGCAGCGTCATCCTGCTCGGCCTCGCCCTCAAATCGCTGCCCGTCGGAACCGCCTATGCGGTCTGGACCGGCATCGGCGCGGTCGGTACCGCGACGCTGGGCATTTTCCTGTTCGGCGAGCCGGCCACGGCCCTCCGTCTGGCCAGCATCGGCCTGATCGTCGCCGGGATCGTCGGGCTGAAGCTCGTTACCTGACGAAGAGCTGGACCGCCCACCAGGTCAGCGCCGCGACGATGGCCGAGGCCGGGATCGTGATCACCCAGGCATAGACGATCGAGCTTGCCACGTTCCAGCGCACGGCCGAGACGCGCCGCGCCGCACCGACACCGACGATGGCACCGGTGATGGTGTGGGTGGTCGAGACGGGAACCCCGAGATAAGTCGCCATGAACAGGGTCGCCGCGCCGCCCGTCTCGGCACAAAAGCCCTGCATCGGCGTCAATTTCGTGATGCGCAGGCCCATGGTGCGGACGATGCGCCAGCCGCCCATCAGCGTGCCCAGCGCCATCGCCGCCTGGCAGGACAGCACCACCCAGAACGGCACCGAGAAGTCGCTGCCGAGATGGCCCTGCGAATACAGCAGCACCGCGATGATACCCATGGTCTTCTGCGCGTCGTTGCCGCCATGGCCGAGCGAATAAAGCGAGGCGGAGGCGAATTGCAGGATGCGGAAGGCGCGGTCCACGGCAAAGGGCGTCGAGCGCACCGAGGCCCAGGACACGATCGCCACCAGCATCATCGCGAGCAGGAAGCCGACCAGCGGCGACAGCACGATCGCCAGCACCGTCTTGGTCAAGCCGCTCCACACCGCCGCGGAGATCCCGGCCTTTGCCATGCCGCCGCCGACGAGGCCGCCGATCAGTGCATGCGACGACGAGGACGGGATGCCCAGCGCCCAGGTCACGAGGTTCCAGACGATGGCGCCGACCAGCGCCGCAAAGATCACCTGGGCATCGACGATCGCGGGATCGATGATGCCGGTGCCGATGGTCTGGGCGACGTGCAGCCCGAACACCATGAAGGCGACGAAATTGAAGAACGCAGCCCAGAACACCGCGAACTGCGGCCGCAGCACGCGGGTCGAGACGATGGTCGCGATCGAATTGGCGGCGTCGTGCAGGCCGTTCAGGAAGTCGAACAGCAGCGCGACGGCGATCAAGCCGACCAGGACGGGAAGACCCAACGCGGCATCCACGACAACCCTGCCCTAAACTTGTTCGATGACGATGCTGTTGATCTCGTTCGCGACGTCGTCGAAGCGATCGGCCACCTTCTCGAGGTGGTCATAGATCTCGACGCCGACGATGAAATCCATCGCGTTGCCGTCGCGATGCTTGAGAAACAGCTCCTTCAGCCCGATGTCATGGAGATCGTCGACGCGGCCCTCCAGCTTGCCGAGCTCTTCCGTGATGGCGGTCAGCATGGCCACGTTCGGGCCGATCGACTGCATCAGCGGCAGCGCACGGCCGACCAGATTGGCGCATTCGATCAGAAGTCCCCCGATCTCGCGCATCGGGGGCTCGAAGCTGCGGACCTCGAACAGCATCACGGCCTTGGCCGTCTGTTGCATCTGGTCGATGGCGTCGTCCATCGACGTGATGAGGTTCTTGATATCGCCACGGTCGAACGGGGTGATGAAGGTGCGGCGCACCGCCGTTAGCACCTCGCGGGTGATGTTGTCGGCGTCGTTCTCGAACTGGTTGACGCGCTGGCAATAGACCGGCGTCTCCTCGCCCCCGTTCAGCATGCCCTGCAGCGCGATCGAGCCCTGAATCACCGTCTGGGCATGGCGGTCGAACAGGTCGAAGAACCGTTCTTCCTTGGGCAGGAACGCGCGAAACCATCGCATCATGGGGATAGGCTACCGGTTGGAAATGGCCAGGCCCGAATGGGCCGTCATGAAACTGTCATAGACCATTTTCGATCCGCGCGCGTGTCATCTCACGCCCGCGGAGCCGGATCATCCACCGGATTATCGCGCCATAGAAACTGACGCGATATCAATTGCTTAGAGCGATCGCCGGAAGTAATGCGCGATTTCGCCGATGACGCCGCGGCGGAAGGTGAGCACGCAGATCACGAAGATCGAGCCCTGGATCACCGTCACCCACTGGCCGAAACCGGCGAGGTATTGCTGCATGGCGATGATCACGAAGGCGCCGACGACGGGCCCGAAAATGGTGCCAAGGCCACCGACCAGCGTCATCAGCACGACCTCGCCCGACATCGACCAATGCACGTCGGTGAGCGAGGCGTTCTGCGCCACGAACACTTTCAGTGCGCCGGCGAAGCCGGCCAGCGTGCCGGACAGAACGAACGCCAGGAACTTGTACTGGTCGGTCCGGTAACCGAGCGAGATCGCGCGCGGTTCGTTCTCGCGGATCGCCTTCAGCACCTCGCCGAACGGCGAGTTGATGATGCGGAAGATCAAGAGGAAGCCGGCGAGGAACCCGACCAGCACGACGTAATAGAGCACCGTCGGCTTGGAGAGATCGAACACGCCGAACATGCGTCCCTGCGGGATGCCCTGGATGCCGTCCTCACCATGGGTGAACGGGGCCTGCAGGTAGATGAAGTACAGGAGCTGCGACAGCGCCAGCGTGATCATCGAGAAATAGATGCCCTGACGACGGATCGAGATGAAGCCGGTGATGAGCGAGAGACCGAACGCCGCGACGATGCCGACCAGGATGCCGAGCTCGGGCGGCAGCGCCCACACTTTCAATGCATGCGCGCTGCAATAGCCGGCGGTGCCCATGAACATCGCATGGCCGAACGACAGCAGGCCGCCATAGCCGATCAAGAGGTTGAAGGCACAAGCGAGCAGCGCAAAGCACAGCGCCTGCATCACGAAGAAGGGGTAGACCCCCGTGAATGGCACCGATGCCAGCAGCAGCGCCATCACCACGAACACGATCATCTCGTCGCGCATCGCGCGCGGGGTTGCCGGCAGCGTGTCGTCCGTCAGGGTTGTCATATCAGGCCGCCCTTCCCGTCAATCCCGTTGGCTTCACCAGGAGCACCAGCACCATCAGCACGAACACGACGGTGTTGGAGGCCTCGGGGTAGAAATATTTGGTCAGGCCCTCGATCACACCGAGCGCGAAGCCGGTGATGATGGAGCCCATGATCGAACCCATGCCGCCGATCACGACCACCGCGAACACGACGATGATGAGGTCGGCGCCCATCAGCGGGCGGACCTGGTTGATCGGCGCGGAAAGCACGCCGGCCAGCGCGGCAAGACCGACGCCGAGGCCGTAGGTGAGCGTGATCATGCGCGGCACGTTGACGCCGAAAGCGCGCACCAGCGTCGGATTTTCGGTGGCGGCGCGCAGATAAGCGCCGAGCCGCGTCTTCTCGATCAGGAACCAGGTCGCAATGCACACCACCAGCGAGAAGATGACGACCCACCCACGGTAGATCGGCAGGAACATGAAGCCGAGATTCATGCCGCCCTTGAGCTGGTCCGGAATCGCGTAAGGCAGGCCGGAGGAGCCGAAATAGTTCTGGAACACGCCCTGCACGATCAGCGCGATGCCGAAGGTCAGGAGCAGGCCGTAGAGGTGATCCAGGCCAGTCAGCCATTGCAGCATGGTCCGCTCGAGGATCATGCCGAAGATGCCGACGATGATGGGCGCAAACAGCAGCGCCCACCAGTAGTTGATCCCGCCGAGGTTCAACAGGAAATAGGCGACGAAGGCGCCCATCATGTAGAGCGCGCCATGGGCGAAATTGATGATGTTGAGCATGCCGAAGATCACGGCAAGCCCGAGACTGAGCAGCGCGTAGAACGAGCCGTTGATCAGTCCCACCAGTAGCTGAGCGTATAGAGCCTGCATCGATCCCGCACCCGATCCCTTAGGCGTTCCCTTGAAAGTCGCCCGCAAGCCCTAGAGGCCTGCGGGCCGTTGTCTTACTTCTTCAACAGCGCGCATTTGCTTTCGGACAGCGGCGTGAAGGCCTGGTCGCCCGGCACCGTGCCGACCAGCTTGTAGAAGTCCCACGGTCCCTTGGACTCCGAAGGCTTCTTCACCTCGAACAGATAGGCGTTGTGGATGGTGCGGCCGTTGGGCTGGATCTCGCCCTTGCCGAACAGATCGTCCTCCGTCGGCATCGACTTCATCTTTTCCACGACCTTGACGCCGTCATGCGGATTGCCGCCGAGCGCGTCCAGCGCCTTGAGATAGTGACGCACGCCTGCATAGACGCCGGCCTGCACCATGGTGGGCGGCGCGTTGTTCTTCATCTTCTCGGCGAAGCGCTTCGAGAACGCCCGGGTCTTGTCATTCATGTCCCAATAGAACGTCTCGGTGAAGTTGAGGCCCTGCGCCGTCTCCAGCCCGATCGCCTTGACGTCGGTGAGGAAGAGCAGGAGCGCCGCGAGCTTCTGACCGCCCTTGCCGATGCCGAACTCGGCCGCCTGCTTGATCGTGTTGGTGGTGTCGCCGCCGGCATTGGCAAGACCGATGATCTTTGCCTTGGACGACTGCGCCTGGAGCAGGAAGGACGAGAAGTCCGGCGTGTTCAGCGGATGCTTGACGCCGCCGATCACCTTGCCGCCGTTGGCGGTGACGACCGCCGTGGTGTCACGCTCGAGTGCCGCACCGAAGGCGTAGTCGGCGGTCAGGAAGAACCAGCTGTCGCCGCCCGCCTTGACCAGTGCCTGGCCGGTGGTGTGGGCCAGCATATAGGTGTCGTAGGTCCAGTGCACGGTGTTGGGCGAGCACTGCGCGTTGGTGAGGTCGGAGGTCGCCGCACCCGAATTGATATAGACGCCGTTCTTTTCCTTGATGACGTTGTTGACGGCGAGCGCCACGCCGGAGTTCGGCACGTCGACGATGATGTCGACCTTGTCGACGTCGAACCATTGCCGCGCGATCGCGGTGCCGATGTCGGGCTTGTTCTGATGGTCGCCGGAGATGATGTCGATCTTCCAGCCCTTTGCAGCCAGACCGGAATCCTCGACGGCCATCTGGGCGGCGAGAGTCGAGCCGGGCCCGCCGAGATCGGCATAGAGACCGGACTGATCGGACAGCGCGCCGATCTTGACGGTCTTGTCCTGCGCGGATGCGACGCCTGTCACGGCGAAGGTGAGCGCGGTGGTCAACAGCAACGATGCAATCGACTTCGTCTTCATGCAACTTTCCTTCTTGAATTTTCTCGTTGGCAGTTCGTCTGTCTGAGCACGCTTGTCCCGGAAAACCGCCATACAGATTACGATAGCGCGGCCCGCCGGTTTCAGATCATGCTCTAGACACCCAAATAGGTGTGGAGCTTGTCCATGTTGGCGGCAAGCTCGGCATTGGAAAACCCGTCAATGATCTTGCCGTGCTCGACCACGTAGTAACGGTCGGCGACGGTGGATGCGAAGCGGAAATTCTGCTCGACCAGGAGGATCGTGAAACCTTCCTTCTTGAGCCGCGCGATGGTGTGGCCGATCTGCTGGATGATGACGGGGGCAAGGCCCTCGGTCGGCTCGTCCAGCATCAGGAAGCTCGCGCCGGTGCGCAGGATGCGCGCGATCGCGAGCATCTGCTGCTCACCGCCGGACAGCTTGGTGCCCTGGCTGTTGAGCCGCTCCTTCAGGTTCGGGAACAACTCGAAGATCTGCTCGAGCGGCAATCCGCCTTCACGGACCACCGGCGGCAGCATCAAATTCTCGCGCACGTCGAGGCTGGAGAATATGCCCCGCTCCTCCGGGCAGAACGCGATGCCACTGCGCGCGATCTTGTCGGAGGTCGTGCGGATGATCTCCTGGTTGTTGAACTTCACCGACCCGGTACGCTTGCCGATGATGCCCATGATCGACTTCAGCGTGGTCGTCTTGCCGGCGCCGTTGCGCCCGAGCAGGGTGACGACCTCGCCCGCATTCACGTCGAAGTTGATCCCGTGCAGGATGTGGGACTCGCCGTACCATGCTTCGAGGTTGCGGACCTGAAGGATGTTTCCGCCGGTCGCGGCCTTGGCAGAACCCTTGGCCGGAGCCTCGGCGATCGCAGTGTCAGGCATGACCGGCTCCCAGATAGGCTTCCTTGACGCGCTCGTCCTTGGTGAGCTCCGAGTAGTGGCCCTGCGCGAGCACCTGCCCGCGCGTCAGCACGGTGATGATGTCAGAGAGGTTGGCCACGACGCTCAAATTATGCTCGACCATCAGGATGGTGTATTTGGCGGAGATGCGCTTGATCAGCGCCGCGATCTTGTCGATGTCCTCGTGGCCCATACCGGCCATCGGCTCGTCCAGCAGCATCATCTCAGGGTCGAGCGCGAGCGTCGTTGCGATCTCGAGTGCGCGCTTGCGTCCATAGGGCATCTCGACCGCAGGCGTGTTGGCGAATTCGCTGAGGCCGACGTCGTTCAAGAGCTCGCGCGCGCGATCGTTGAAGCGGTTGAGCACCGACTTGGAACGCCAGAAATCGAACGACGAGCCGTGCTGGCGCTGAAGCGCGACGCGGACGTTCTCCTGCGCGGTGAGATGCGGAAACACCGCCGAAATCTGGAACGAGCGAACAAGCCCCATCCGAGCCACGTCGGCAGGCGCCATCGCGGTAATGTCCTGCCCCTTGTACAGGATTTTTCCGGCAGACGGTTTGAGGAACTTGGTCAGAAGATTGAAGCAGGTCGTCTTGCCGGCCCCGTTCGGGCCAATCAACGCATGAATGCTTCCACGGCGAACCTTGAGCGCAACGTCGCGGACGGCGAAGAAGCCCGCAAACTCCTTGGTCAAGCCTTCCGTTTCGAGAATAAACTCATCGGCCAAACAGATTTCCCCCTGCCCGCGCCAGCTGCGTGGCTGTGCTTGTTGCTTCGACCTTCCGGAGGCCTTGGATCAAGTCCTTGGAGTCTATCCTTGGAGCCTATCCGGAACGCCCTCTCCGGGCGCGGAATATGCCGGAGGTGACGGGGGTTAGGCAAGGCGGAAAGCTGAGCAGATCAGGCCTCCGGCTGGGATACAAATGCTCCCTTAGTCGGAGGTGTTGATGTCGTGCCTGCCCGGCCTCCCGGTTCGCGAAGGCACCGGTCGTCAAGTCGTCGTTAACGGTCTTTCGTTCCGGGCGCCAGCCTTCATCAAAAATTTTCCCGCAAGCGCGATCATGCGCGGGTTTTGATGGTCTGGGAATATTGTCTTGGATTTCACCAGCGCCGCTCCGTCCGTCGTCAAGTCGATCAGGCAACGTGATCTCCTGAACACGTGGCTGCGGCTTTATGCGCGCGAGCAGATCGCACCCGCGGTCTGGGAGTATCAGCCTGCGCGGCTCGAGGAAGAGCTGTCCGATCTCATCTATTATACTGTGGACGCTTCGACGCCGGTGCCGCGGCTCACCATCCAGAGCGAAAACACGCGTATCTCGCGTGCTTATGGACATACCGGCAAGGGCGTGCTGCTCGACGATTATCTCGGGCCGCGACTCGCGCCTTACGTGATGCCGATCTATTACGAATGCGTGGCGCGCGGACTGCCCGTCTACAGTGTTGCCGACGTCGACGACGTCTACGGGCGCATCGTCGCTTATGAACGGCTGCTGCTGCCTTTCCAGACCGACGGCAAGGTCTGTCACGTCATCGCTTCGGTCAAGACCTTCTGCGAGGACGGCGGCTTCGAGATCAAGAATCTGATGCGCGGAAATGACGCGCTACCGCGTCCGAAGCTGCGCGCCGTGATCGATCAGGAGCTGTTTCATCGAGCGCCTGGCCGCATTGCGGCGGCCGAGATCGTCGAGTTTGCGGACCAGCCGGATGCCGGCATCCCCACCGAGATCATCGAGCTGAACTAAAAGCGACGAGATCTGGATGAAGCGTCATCGCGATTTGGCGCCGACTTCCTTGGCGTAGACGTCCGGCTTGAAGCCGACCAGCAGCTTGCCGCCGATCTCCAGCACCGGCCGCTTGATCATCGATGGTTGCGCTAGCATCAGGGCCAGCGCCTTTTTTTCGGTGACGCCTTCCTTGTCGGACTCGGGCAGGTTCTTGAACGTCGTCCCGGCGCGATTGAGCAGCGTTTCCCAACCGACCTTGTCGCTCCACTGCTTGAGCTTGTCCTTCTCCACGCCCGCCGTCTTGTAATCGTGGAATTCATACGCGACGCCATGCGTGTCGAGCCAGGCGCGCGCCTTCTTCATGGTGTCGCAGTTCTTGATGCCGTAGATGATGTTGGGCAAGACCAGTTCCTCGCGCATGCGTGGTGCTTCGGCTGCGGCGTTGTACGAAACTCCGCTTCGCGCGACAATATCGCGAACGACGCCAACTCGCCGAACGGACATCTCATGCACGTCACGCACGACCCCGCGGCCGCCGCCGCGCCGACTATCGATTTCAACAGCTTCCTCGCGGTCGATATCCGCGTCGGCACGATCGTCGACGCCAAGCCGTTCCCCGAGGCGCGCAAGCCGGCGTTTCGGCTGTGGATCGATTTCGGACCCGCCATCGGCGTGCGCAAGAGCTCGGCCCAGATCACCGAAAACCATCCGCTCGAGACGCTGGTGGGGCAACAGGTCGCGGCCGTCGTCAATTTCCCACCGCGCCAGATCGGGCCTGTCGTCTCGGAGGTGCTGACGCTCGGTTTCCCCGACGCCGACGGCAAGGTCGTGCTGGTGCAGCCGAGCAAGCCCGTTCCGAACGGCGGACGGCTGTTCTAGCCGCAAGATCGCGTAAGGTCGCCTTCGTGGACGCGCCTGCAACGACATAATCCTGCTCCGTCCCGGCCCCGGGCCGGCTGGCCTTGACCAAAATCCCCCTGCGCGATACAAACTGACTGATCGATCGTTTTTTATTATGATCAACCTGTGGCACCGCCAACGGAGGCCACCAGAAAAACGATCATCCCGTCAGTTATTTAGGGACAGCCCAATGCCCAAGATCAGCGACAAGCAGCGGGAAAGCCGGCGGCAGCAGATCCTCGAAGCCGCCCTCGCCTGTTTCGCCGAGGACGGCTTTCACCAGACCGGCATGGCCGACATCGTCAAGCGATCCGGCCTGAGCCACGGCGCGGTCTATCTCTACTTCCAGAGCAAGGACGATCTGATCGAGGCGCTCGCCGACGACCGGCATAGGCGCGAAGCCGTGCTCAACTCGGTCGCGCAGGGATCGGGCGACCCGATCGAAGGACTTCACGCCTTGGTGCGGGTCTACGCACAATGGCTCACTGATCCCGCAGGCGAAGCGCGCCGTCGCGTCGGCATCCATGGCTGGGCCGAGGCCCTGCGCAACCGCCGCGTCCGCAACAGCGTCGTCGAAGGCATCGACATGCCGCGCGCGCTGATCGTCGCGCTGGTCGAGCGCGGCCAGCATGACGGCCTCATCAAGCGCGATATCGGCGCGGAGGCGATCGCGCGGGTGCTGATCGCGATCTTCCAGGGCTTTGTGCTGCAGAAGTGCTGGGGCGAGGATGTCGACATCGAGGCCTGCATGGCCGCTGTCGCCGTCGTGATCGAGGGATTTCGCACGACCAAGCCCGACGTCAGGCGACGAGCCAGGACGTAGGCGATGTCCTGGCTTCACGACCTCCTCGCCGGTGGCGGCGTCGGCCTGGTCGCCGGGCTGGCATCCGGTTTCACGGGTACGAGCCCGGGCGGCGGCCTCGTGATCTTCTCCGTGCTCTTGCTCGGGGCCGGGCAACACGTCGCCCAGGGCACCTCGCTGATCGCGCAAATTCCGCCGACAGGTCTCGCCGGAATACGCCGCTACTGGCAAGGCGGCAATCGCAGCCCCTTGCCGTGGATCATCTGGATCGGCTTGGGATTTGTGATCGGCGGCGCCGGCGGCGGCTATGCCGCGACTACGGTTTCCGACTCCGTCTTGCAATGGACTTACGTCGCCTATCTGGTCGCGTTGATCGCGCTGTTGATCCTGCGCCAAGACCGCAAGGACGGCAGCTTTGAAGCCGGCGGCCGCGATGACCTTCACTGGCTGCCCCTGCTGCTGATCGGCACGGTCGCCGGCTTTTCCTCCGGCTTCATGGGCATCGGCGGCGGCCTTGCGATCACCGTCGGCCTCGCCGCCGGACTTCGCGTGCCGCAACATCAGGCGCAGCTCGTCAGCCTCGTCTTCTCGGTGATCCCGACCAATCTTCCGGCGGCCTGGATCTATGGGAGTAAGGGGCTCGTGGTCGGCTGGCCGGCCATAACAGGCATTCTCGCCGGCCTCTGGATCGGCACCGACCTCGGCGCACGCATGGCCAATGGCGTGAGCCGATCGGTGCTCCGCCGGGCCATGGTCGCTCTCGTCTCGCTAATGGCGCTCTATATGACCTACAAGGCGCTGACCTGATCCTACGGTCGCTGCGGAATGTTCAGCCCGCGCTGCACCGCCGGGCGCGCAAGCCCGCGCTCGAGCCAGGCGCCGACCGATTTGAACTGAGTGAACTCGACGAGATCGCCCGCGCCATAGAAGCCGATGAGATTGCGCACCCAGCCGAGCATGGAAATGTCGGCGATGGTGTAGTCGTCGTCCATGAACCATTGCCGGCCGGAAAGATGCGCGTCCATCACGCCGAGCAGGCGCCTGGCTTCGGCGACGTAACGGTCGCGGGGCCGCTTGTCCTCGAAATCCTTGCCGGCGAATTTGTGGAAGAAGCCGACCTGACCAAACATTGGCCCGACGCCGCCCATCTGGAAGTGCAGCCATTGCAGCGTCTGGTAGCGGCGCGCGGCATCCCCAGGCAGGAACTTGCCGGTCTTCTCTGCAAGGTATTGCAGGATCGCCCCGGACTCGAACAGCGGCAAAGGCCGGCCGCCGGGACCATTGGGATCGAGGATCGCGGGAATCTTGCCGTTCGGATTGAGCGAGACAAACTCGGGCGTCTTCTGATCATCCTTGCCGAAATCGACCAGATGCACCTCATAGGGTAGTCCGGTCTCCTCCAGCATGATCGAAACCTTGACGCCGTTCGGCGTCGGCAACGAATAGAGCTGGAGCAGCTCGGGATGCTTGGCAGGCCAGCGCTTGGTGACGGCAAAGGCAGACAGATCGGACATCGGAACCCCGGCTGCGTTCGTGGGACGGCGCCTAATCTAGGCGAGCCGGCGAACGGCGCAAGGTCGAGGAGTCAATCGGATTACAATCGCTTCAGCACATGGTTGGTGGCGTAGGCTGTATCGCGCTGCGCGCGCTGCTCGATGAAGAGCTGGCCGGTCATGAGCAACACTCCGGTGAAAACGAGCGCGAGCATCGCGGTCGCGAACTGACTGGCATCATTCATCGCACGAGCGTCTCCGTCTTGTGTTCGGACGGGGAACGCGGACCGACAGGCGGCAGTTCCTGCACGCTTCAAATAAATTGCCGCTTTTTCCCGAATAGAGACCGACGGCCTTGCCCTCAATAATTGATCTCCATCCGCAATCCGCGCGGATCGATCTCCTCGCCGCCGACGCGCTGCGTGCTGTCGCGCGCGGCGATCGCACAGGCGCAAGCGTCGATGAGATCGTCGCGGCCGATGCCGGTGCGGTGGCGAAGCGTCAGCCACCTCTCGACCTCAGTGAAGCCGCGATCTCTCAGCAGCGCGATGCGCTGCTCCCGGCCCCGCAGCGATGTCTTCGGTTCAAGCCGCACGCGCCCTGCCAGATTCCAGAAGATCAATTCCGGATGTGCCTCGCCGATCGTCGCTTGCCGGGCCGGCGTCATGACCTCGTCGACCTCCCGCATCTTGTCCCTGATATTCCAGAGCTGCACCGACACGCCCCTGCCCTTGCCTTCATGCGTCCAATAGTGGCGATTGGCCGCCGCCATGCCGGCAAATGTCCAGAGATCACGGCGCGCGCCGAGAAACACGGCGGGGCCAACCAGCTCACGCGCGCGCAGATCGCATTGGCGATATCCGCCCACGTTCAAACCGATCGGCATGTCGATCATCGCACGCGCATGCGGCATCGCAAGCAGGCGTGTCAGGCCCGGCGAATAATCGAAGCCGTGATCGCCGCGTTCGTCGATCCAGGCTGCGACCCATCCGAAGCGAAATCCATCGAGACCGAGATAGGTCGGCACGTCACGCATCCGTCATTTTCGATTTCTTCGCGCGTCTCGCTTGACATCCGCAAGTTGCGGGCGTATCTCCCGCGCCCTCGCAGACACTTCCGTTTGCGACAAGCACCATGAACCGAGCGATGTCACTCCGCTACGAAAGAATTGTCAGCATGCCGAATAGCTCCAAGCTATTCGATTGCGCATGCCCGGCTCATGGGAGCGATCTTGCCTGACCGCAAGATCGACAGTCCGCTTCTCACGGACCCTCCCGAGCCTGCCGCTCTGGAGGGTTTTTTGTTGCCCGCCGCGCGGCCCCATCGAACGACCGGCCATGGCCGGAACGAGAGACCCGGATCTCGGGGCTCGCGCTGCGAAGGCGCGTGCCCATGCGCGCGGGGCCTGCCGGAGGGAACGAGGCGATGAGCCGGACACCGATGGCAGAGCGAACCCAGATGGTTCGCAACATGCGGCGCGTCGACAGCGCCGCGATAGAATTTCTGTAACTCGGTTTGTCGCGAGCGATCGCGGCTCAACCGACGCTGGTGGTGAAGATGTCGGATACTTTTCCACACGGCACAGCGGGTATGCCTCCCGCCTTTGGCACACGCACCGGGATGCGGCCTCGGAAAAGGTACGCACGCGGCCCGGCGCAGGATCTGTCCGCCGAGGACAGCTCCTGTGTTGTCGTCACTGAAAGCCGATATCGCCCGTTCCCCAGCGTACCCCTCAACGGCCGATGCGAGAGCACCGGCCTGGCGGTGGTGAAGATGTCTGTTACTTCGTGGTGAAGGCGCGAAAGCGCCGAGCAGGTTCGAACCCTGCGCGCCGAAAGGCGGATGGCCCGCAAGGGCAGCAACAGCATCGCCCGTTCCCCGCCAACCCCATCACGGTCCGTGGTGAAGATAGCTGTTACTTCGACTGTGAATCGAGAGGTCGCGGGTTCGAATCCCGCCCGGTGTACTGTGCACCGGTAGCTCAGTGGATAGAGCGCTAGCTGGCCTGCAGGGTAAGCTGCAGGCCGGCGTCTCAGCATCGCCTGTTCCCGGATCGTGTCTGTCTCGTCCCCACCGCCGGTGGTGAAGAGCGCTGTTACTTCGGTGTCGGAGGTTCGAGCCCTCCCGGACGTCAGTCCGTAGCTCAGTTGGTAGAGCACGTTCAGCCCGCAAGGGTGTTTCAGCCTCGCTTGTTCCCCGGCACCTGCTTCCAATCCGCCATCAAACCAGAGGAGGCCGTCATGGTCAGGCTCAACAAGATCGTTCGCGCCTTCACGCGGGAGGGCGCGCGCGCAGTGCGCTTCACGCCCGAGATGGAGCTCAAGCGCGCGCTGATGAACTGCCTCCTGTGGGAGGACCAGTTCTACGAGGACGGCGTCGCGATCGCCGACCGCATCAAGTCGCTCGTGCCCAAGGTCGCGCCCGCCAAGGTCGCGCAGCTTGCGATCGAGGCGCGCGAGGTGATGAAGCTGCGGCACGCGCCTCTGCTCGTCATCCGCGAGATGGCGCGGAGCGAAAAGCATCGCACCCTCGTGGCCGACACGCTTGCCCAGGTGATCCAGCGTCCCGACGAAATGACGGAGCTGCTCGCGATCTACTGGGCCGATGCGCTCGGCCCCATGCAGCAGCGCAAGCGTCAGCCGGTCTCCGCGCAGGTCAAGAAAGGCCTTGCCCGCGCGCTGACCAAGTTCGACGCCTACCAGCTCGCCAAGTGGGACCGCGACGGCGCGGTCCGGATCAGGGACGTTCTCTTCCTGGTCCACGCCAAGCCGAAGGACGCCGACCAGGCCAAGGTGTGGAAGCAGCTCGTCGATGGCGAGCTTGCCTCCCCCGACACCTGGGAGGTTTCGCTCTCGGCCGGCAAGGACAAGCGCGAGACCTTCGAGCGGCTGATCGCCGAGCGCAAGCTCGGCGGCCTGGCGCTGCTGCGTAACCTGCGGCTGATGCAGATTGCGCAGGTCCCGCGCGAGATCATCGCAGGCGCGATCGAGGCGATGCGGACGGATCGCATCCTTCCCTATCGCTTCATCACGGCGGCACGCTATGCGCCGGACTTCGAGCCCGAGCTCGAGGCTGCGATGCTCAAGTCGGTCAAGGACCACGTGCGGCTCCCGGGTCGAACGCGGCTCCTGATCGACGTGTCGGGCTCGATGTTCGCCCCCCTCTCCGCACAGTCGGAAATGACGCGCGCGGAGGCGGCGTGTGGCCTTGCCATTCTCGCGCGCGAGATCTGTGACGAGGTCGAGATCTTCACCTTCTCCGACAGGGTGGTGAAGGTCCCTCCCCGCCGCGGCTTCGCGCTGCGGGATGCGATCATCAGCTCGCAGGCCCATAGCGGGACCTGGCTCGGCAAGGCGGTGACGGAGATCGACCGCAAGGGCGATCGCCTGATCGTCTTCACCGACGAGCAGAGCCACGACCAGGTGCCCGAGCCCCGCGCGCGCGGCACGACGGTCAACGTGGCCTCGTACCAGCACGGTGTCGGCCACGGCGCCTGGACCCGCGTCAACGGCTTCTCCGAGGCCGTGGTGGCGTGGATCGCGGCGTCGGAAACGGCATTGAACTGATGCGCGACGACTACGGCCCCGGACGCGATACGCGCCCGGGGCCTTCAAAATCTCTGAAATGATCCGCCCGCTCCGGCTATGGTGCGCGCGGAATGACAAGGACTTACGACCATGCGACGACCCGATCCCTACATGGAGCGCGCCCGCGAGCTCTGCCTCGCCGCCGGCGTCGATCCCGACTCGCGCGTCGGCGAAGGACGCGGCCAGCCCGCCTGGTGCCTTTACAAGGACGCTGCGCGCAAGGAACATCTCGCCCGCGAGGCCAATGCGACCGCGAGCTCGATCGCCGAGTTCCGGATGCAGGACGCTCGCTTTGCGAACGCGCCGCTGAAGATCTTCGGCCCGCACGAGGATGCGACGATCGCGCAGATGCGCAACTGCATGGCGGTCGGCAACGTCGTGTCCGGCGTGATCTGCGCCGACGGCCATCTCGGTTACGCCCAGCCGGTCGGCGGGGTCATCGCCTATGAGAAGCAGATCAGCATCTCCGGCGTCGGCTTCGATATCGGTTGCGGCAACATGGCGGCCCGGCTCGACACGCGCTTCGACGACATCGCGGACCGTATCCCCACTGTTATCCGCGATGTCGCCAGGACGATCTCGTTCGGCGTCGGCCGTGCCAACGCCGAACGGGCCGAGCACGATTTGTTCGACGACGGCGATGCCTGGCGCGAGAGCGACATGGAGTCGTACCGCCCGAAGGCGGTGAGCCAGCTCGGCACCGTCGGATCGGGCAATCACTATGTCGACCTCATGCGCGACGAGGAAGGCTTCGTCTGGATCGGCGTCCACTTCGGAAGCCGCGGTCTCGGGCACACCTCCGCGACGCGCTACCTCAAGGCCGCCGGCGGCAAGGACGGCATGAACGTCCCACCCGCCGTGGTCGACGAGGATAGCGAGCTCGGCCGCCGCTACATCGCGGCGACGCAGCTCGCCGGGCGTTACGCCTATGCAGGTCGCGAGTGGGTCGTCGAACGCGTCCGCCAGATCATCGGCGGCAGCGTCACCGAGAGTGTGCACAACCACCACAACTATGCCTGGCGTGAGACCCACGACGGGCGCGATTTGTGGGTGGTGCGCAAGGGCGCGACCCCGGCGTTTCCCGGCCAGAAGGGATTCGTCGGCGGCTCCATGGGCGACGATGCCGTCATCCTCGAAGGCGTCGACAGCCCGGAAGCCAGGGCCTCGCTCTACTCGACCGTCCACGGCGCCGGCCGCCTGTTCGGGCGACGCGAGGCGAAGCGGCGCTTCTCGCGCGCGGAGATGGACCAGTGGCTCAACGAGCGCGGCGTCACCTTGATCGGTGCCGATCTCGACGAGAGCCCGATGGCCTATCGCCGCCTGCCTGACGTGCTGGCGCAGCATGCCGGCACCGTGAAGGTGCTGCACACGCTGCGGCCGTTCGCCGTCGCCATGGCCGGCGAAGGCGAGTTCGATCCGTGGAAGGACTGATGCAAGCAGCGGGCGGGAGGTGATGCCTCCCGCCCGCAACGTCTATGTTTCTTCGTCGCCGCGATGCCGCTCGAACAGGCGCTGCGCCAGCAGCGCATGACCGAGCGTGCCGCCGGCACGGACCGCCGCCGCGATCAACGCCACTTCCGCGACCTCTTCCCGCGTTGCACCGGCTTTCGCCGCCTGCGCCGTATGCACGTCGAGGCAATAGACGCATTGCGTGGTCAGCGCGACCGCGAGCGAGATCAGCTCGCGATATTTCGGCGGGATCAATCCATCCTTGCGTTCGACTGCATGGTTGAAGGCCAGGAACGCGTTGGCCTCGACCGGCGCGAGTGCAACGAATGCCGGAATGGATTTCAGATCGTCGGAGCTTTGATAATCGGCCACATCTCACCTCGTCAGATATTCGCGCATCAGGGCGCGGGCGCGATGCAGGCGCGCCTTCACGGTCTGCCTGGTGGCACCAAGCGCGTCGGCGATTTCGTCGATGGTCATTTCCTTGACGTCGCGCATCAGCGCGACATCGCGGTAGTGCGGCGGCAACGCTTCGAACGCCGCAGCCACGTCGAGCCGCAGATCGGCCTCGGGCCGCAGCAGCAACGCAGCCTCCACCTCGCTCTCATCGACAGCAGGGGCAAGACCCGCCTTGCGTGCCAGCCGCAGACATTCGCGGCGAACCACGCTGAACAGCCACGCCGAGACCGCCAGCAGCGAGCGGATGGTGCCGACATGGCGGAACAGGATCCACAGCGCCTCCTGCGTCGCATCCTCGGCATCCGCCGAGCTACGGCAGGTCGCACGCGCATAGCGGCGGATGTCCGGCTGCGCCGTGGCGAGCAGCGAGGCGATCGCATGGGGATCGCCGAGCCGCGCGGACTCGAACAGCTTTGGCGAGATCGCAGCGGCGCTCACGACACGCCCCCTCGTTTGATCCCCGCCACCGCGCACATCGGGCAATAGCCGACGAGCCCGGTCAGCGCGAAGCCGGCGCCGCCCAGCGCGACCAGCCACGCGGTCGCGCCGGTCGAATAAATCAACGCCGCGGCCACCACCGCTGCACCCACGCCAATCCGCACCACCTGGTGCAGGCCGCCGATATTCTTCCTGTAGAATCCCATCGCATCCTCCGACATGAGCCGAGGCCAACCGCCTCGACCATCAAGAGGGAGCGACGACGCAAAAGGATTAGCGGTCGTGGACAATTTTTTCCGGGTTAGCCTCCGACGGCCTGGTAGGCCAGGCGCTTGAACTCGAAGAAGAACGGATTCCAGAAGCCCATATGGCGCTGGGCCATCAGGACGCCGGCCGTGTTGGCCTCTGGGCAGATCCACCAATGGGTGCCGGCAAGCCCGCCCCACTGGAATTCACCGGTCGAATTCGGCGGGTCGAACGGCGTCGGCGCGAAGGTGACGGCGCCGCCGAGGCCGAAGCCCTTGCCGGGGATCGGGCCGAGATTGGCAAAACGGATGGTCTGCCCCGCAGGCAGTTGGTTCGTCGTCATCTGCCGCAGCGTGTCCGGCTTGAGAAGCGTATCCGATCCTGGCAGCAATGCCCGCACCATCACGAGCATGTCCGGCAGGGTCGAGACCAGGCCGCCGCCACCCGACAACCGCGGGAACGGCCGGCGATAGGCCTGCGGAAACGGCAGGTTATCCGCGCGCGTGAGGCCCGGCTTCATGGGATCGAGCACATCGGCGCCATTGTAGAGCGCGACCAGCCTGCCCTGCTGTGCCTCGGGAACATGGAAGCCCGTGTCGGTCATGCCGAGCGGATCGAGGATACGCGCTTTGAGGAACGCATCGAGCGACTTGCCCGAGACGACCTCCACAACGCGGCCGAGCACGTCGGTGGCAACGGAATATTCCCAGGCCGTGCCGGGATGATAGGAGAGCGGCAGATCAGCCAGCTTGTCGATCATGTCGGAGAGCGGCGTCAGCGGATTGAGCACGCGCGCATCGTTATAGCCTTTGAACAGCACGGTGCCGGGATCGAAGATGCCGTAGCTGAGACCGGAGGTGTGGGTCAGGAGCTGGCGGATCGTGATCGGGCTTTTCGCCGGCTCGACGTCGGCAAGGCTTGCGGCCCCCTGCTTCAAGACCTTGCGATTGCCAAGCTGCGGCAGGACCTTTTCGACAGCGTCATCGAGCCCGATGCGGCCTTCCTCGACCAGCAGCATGATGGAGCAGGTGACGAAGATCTTGGTGTTGGAGAACGCGCGGAAGATATGGTCGGGCCGGAGCGCTGTCTTCGCCTCGCGGTCGGCAAAGCCGACGCATTGCTGGTCGATGACCTCGCGTCCGCGCAGCACGGCCCAGGATGCGCCCGGAATGATCTCCTGATCGACGTAGCGCTGCATCGCCGTCCGCACGGCGGAAAATCGGTCGTCCTGGCGTCCATGTGTTTCCCCCAGATTTTGGTTGGGACGGATATAGCGAATATTCGCGGGAAATGAAGGGCGCCTGGAGGGCGCCTATCCCTCCCTCATGAACGCGGTCACGTACAACCGACGCCGGATCCGCATGCCCTGTCGCTGGTAAAGCGCGATCGCCGAACTGTTATTCGAGAACACGTGCAGGAACGGAATTTCGCCGCGCGCCTCGATCCGTCGCGCCACCGCCGCGAGCAGCGCCTGCGCATAGCCGCGGCCGCGATAATCGGGGTGCACGCAGACCGCCGTCATCTCGACGAATTGTCCCGGCTTCATCCGCTCGCCCGTCATGGCAACCAGCTCTCCGCCGGCGCGGATGCCGAGGAAGGTGCCGAGCTCATGGGTGCGCGCAGCAAACGGCCCGGGCTTGGTCAGCTCGACCAGCGCCGTCATCGCCGGCACGTCGGCCGACCCCAGCGTGACGATCTCGGCATCGCGCAGCGGACTGTCGGCAGGCGAGCCGATCATCTGCTCGCCGGTCTCGGCCAGCACGACCTTGAAGCCCGCGGGCATCTCGACCGGCTCCGGCGTGAACAATGCCGCGACCTGCGTGCCCGACAGCAGATCGCGGAGCGCAGCAAAACTTGCTGCGGACATGTCGGCCATGCCGGCGAACGGCGTCATGTCGACGGGATAGCGCCGCGCGAGCGGGCCACCTTCGGCCAGATGCTTGTGGCTCGTCGTCAGCGCGCTCCAGATCGGATGATCCAGCAGCGCCTCATCGCGGTCGGACACCGGCCTAGTCCTTGTCGAAGCTGACGATGACGGCGGCATTGGCGATCAGGATGGGATCGTTGGCGACCTCCGTCGCCGAGGGAATCTCCAGCCCGCCCTTGACCGCGGTGACCGTCACGGTGCCGTAAGGCAGCTCCTTGGCAACGGCTTCCTTGTCCACGGCTTCCGGGTTGGGCACGCCGATGGTGACGTCGACGAACATGTCGTTCGCGGTCTTGCCGATCATCCGGAAGAAGCCGAGGCTCGAATGCCTGATGGCATCAGACACCGCCCGCTTCGCCGCCTTGGTGGCGTCGCGGCCGTGGACGTCGACGCCCATGCCCATCTCGGTGACACAACGAATGCGAGCCATTTTCTATTCCTGCCAGTGCTGGAGTTCAGAGGGGCTGACCTTCCGCGATCCACGCCTCCGGCACAAGCGCCTTTTCGCGCAGGAAATATGCGTTGCGGTCTTCCTCCTGCGCGTTCACGACTGCGCGAATTCGCAGCAAATCCTTGCGGGCGACAAGGCCCACCACGCGATGGCTGGCACGATCGACCACCGGCAGCCGGCCGAGATCGGAGGCAACCATGAGATCGGCGACCCGCCCCAGCACGTCGTCAGGATGCGCCACCACGACGGAGGTGTCAGAGACGACATCGTCCAACGTCGCCGCCTGATGATCGCCCTCGGTGCGCCAGCGCAGTACGTCGGCGCGGGTGACCATGCCGCTCAGCCGACCGTCGGCAGCGACGACGGGATAGGATTTGTGACGGCGCTGATCTGAAGTGAAGAACGCCACCGCCGCGTCGACCGACATGCCAATCGGCAGCGTGTCGACATCGGTGACCATGACATCGGCTGTGCGCATCAATTCGAACGGATCGATCGCATATTCGCGAGTGATGTGCTGGCCGCGGCGCGCGATCTTCTCGGTCAGGATCGAGCGCTTCAGCAGCAGCACGGTGACCGCATGCGCCGCGCCGGTCGCGGCGAGCAGCGGCAGCAGCATGTCGATATTGCCGGTCAGCTCGATCGCGAACATCACGCCGGTGAGCGGCGAGCGCATGGTTCCGCCCATCATCGCGGCCATCCCCACCAGCGCCCAGAATGATGCGCCGCCGGGCAGCATCAGCCCTTCCATCCACCCGGCCGTACCGCCGAGGATGAGCAATGGCGCCAGCACGCCGCCCGACGTGCCCGAGCTCAGCGCGATCACCCAGATCGCCGATTTCACCAGTAACAACCGGATCGCCTCATCGCGGACCATGTGGCCGGACAGCAGGTCGGAGATCACGTCGTAACCAACGCCGAGCGCGCGGGGGTCGACGAGACCACCGAGCCCGACGACGAGGCCGCCAAGCATCGGCCACCACATCCAATGCACCGGCAGATGGTCGAACAAATCCTCGATCGCGTAGAGCAGCCGCGTCATCAGTCCGGATTGCAAGCCGGCGACGATGCCGACACCGATCGCAGCGATGAGCCCCCACCACGGCAGGTCAGGGTGCTCCGCGAACGGAAATAGCGGTCCCGTCCCGAATAGCAGCGGACGCCATGCCGCCGAGATCACCGCGCCCGTCACCACGGGCAGGAAGCTGCGCGGTTTCCATTCGAACAGCAGCAGCTCGACCGCAAGCAGCACGGCCGCGATAGGCGTGCCGAAGATCGCGGTCATGCCGGCTGCGGCGCCCGCGACCAGCAGCGTCTTGCGCTCGGCCGCGGTGAGATGAAAGCACTGCGCGAAGATCGACCCGATCGCGCCGCCGGTCATGATGATCGGGCCCTCCGCGCCGAACGGCCCACCGCTGCCGATCGACACCGCCGAGGACAGCGGCTTCAGGATCGCGACTTTCGGCTGCATGCGGCTGCCGCCGATCAGGATCGCCTCGATCGCCTCGGGGATACCGTGACCGCGGATCTTCTCCGAACCGAACCGTGCCATCAGCCCGATCACCAGACCGCCGAGCGCGGGCGCCAGGACCATCCAGATGCCGGGATGCGCGTTCGCCAGCGAAACGTTCTCGGTGCTGAAATGCCTGAACCAGACCAGATTGGTCACCAGCGCAATCAGCTTCAGCAGCACCCAGGCGGCCCCTGCCCCGAGGCTGCCGACCACGAGGGCCATGCCGATCAGGACCAGCACGCGGCGGTCGGCGGTGAAATCTCCGGGCTTGCCGCGAGGACGCGGGAGGCCGCCGGTCATGTCGGGGGTCTGGCGCATGGAGTGCTCTTTTCAGGACGGTTCTTCGCGCGCCAGCCATTATATCGTGACACGATATATATCAAGGAATGGCTGGTATTCGTCTGCCCCGCCAGATCGAACATCAGCCCGCCACAGGCCTCAGCCGCGTCGGCCAACCGATCCTGACCAGCGTCTCGTCCGGCCCGTTGAGCGCGAACTCGTACATGCCCCAGGGCTTGTCCGTCGGACCTTCGGGTTCGATCATCTCCCCCGCAAACGCCGTCGCAAGCTCATCGACATCTTCGCGGTAGAGGTATAACCCAAACGGGTTTCGGCCCGGCACCAACCAGCCGTCCACGGCCGCCTGGAGATGAACATCTCCACCGCGTCCGTCACTCATCATGCGGTAGCCATCCGGCCCACCATCGACCTTGAATCCGAGTCGCTCAAAGAATCTTTGGGCGGCATCCAGATCATTGCAGGGCAGGATGGCTGTAAGGCGTTCATTCATACGAGCACCGATTTCAATTGCCCCGCCGCTCCTATTTCTGCCTTGTGCGCAGTTCGTCCACCAGCACGCGCACGTTCTCCGAATAGTCGACCGGGATCACGACCAGATGCACGCCGCCCTCCTTGAAGGCGGCATCGAGCGTCGGGCCAAAGCTGTCGATGCTTTCGATCCGATGCCCCTTCGCCCTGTAAGCTTTCGCGTACTGAACAAAATCCGGATTGCCGAAGGTCATGCCGTAATCGGCGAAATGATCGACCGCCTGCTTCCAGCGGATCATGCCGTAGGCATTGTCCTCCAGCACCAGCACGACGAGGTTGAGCCTAAGGCGGACGGCGGTCTCCATCTCCTGGCTGTTCATCATGAAGCCGCCGTCGCCGGCGACCGCGAGCACGCGGCGATCCGGGTAAAGCATCGCGGCCATCATCGCCGACGGCAGGCCGGCACCCATGGTCGCGAGCGCGTTGTCGAGCAGCAGCGTGTTGGCGACGCGGGTGCGGTAGTTGCGCGCGAACCAGATCTTGTACATGCCGTTGTCGAGCGCGACGATGCCGTTCTCCGGGATCACCTGGCGGACGTCGTGCACGATGCGCTGCGGCGTCGGCGGCCAGCGCGCTTCGGTGGCGCGGTCGGCGATATGCCTGAGGATTTCCTCGCGCAGCGGCAGCAGCGCCGCCGCCTGCGGCAGCTTGCCTTCGAGCCGATCGGCGAGCAGCTCCAGGCTCGGTCCGACGTCGCCGACGACCTCGGCGTCCGGAAAATAGACCTGCTCGACGCTGGCCGAGGTGTAGCTGACGTGAATGACCCTCGGCCCCGACGGCCCCATGATGAAGGGCGGCTTCTCGATGGCGTCGTGACCGATCGCGACGATCAGGTCGGCGGCGTCGATGGCGTCGTGGACATAATCACGCTCCGACAGCGCGGCCGTGCCCATGTAGAGATTGGTGCCGCCGGGCACGGTGCCCTTGCCCATCTGCGTGGTGAAGAACGGAATGCCGGTGCGCCGCACGAAGCTTGCAATGCCATGGGTCGAGCGCGGCCGGCTGGTTGCCGCGCCCATCATCACCAGGGGGCGCTTCGCCGCCAGAATCATCTCGGCGGCGCGGTCGAGCGCGGCACGATGAGCGACCGGGATCTCGATCGGGTGGACCGGGATCACGGGCACGGCCGCCACGTCGTCGCCGGCGATGTCCTCGGGCAGTTCGAGATGCACCGGGCCCGGCCGTTCCTCCATGGCGACGCGAAAGGCGTCGCGCACCACGGTCGGAATACTGGAGGCGCTGACGATCTGCCGGGACAGCTTTGTCAGCGGCTTCATGGTTGCGACCACGTCCACGATCTGGAAGCGCGCCTGCCGGCTGCTCATGATCGGCTTCTGGCCGGTGATCAAGATCATCGGCATCGCGCCGAGATGGGCATAGGCCGCGCCGGTGGACAGGTTGAGCGCGCCGGGGCCGAGTGTCGACAGGCAAACACCGGGCCTGCCGGTCAGCCGGCCATGCGTGGCAGCCATGAAGGCCGCGGCCTGCTCGTGGCGGGTGAGGACCAGCTCGATCCTGGAGGTGCGCAGCGATTCGACGAGATCGAGATTTTCCTCGCCGGGGATACCAAAGATCCGATCGACGCCCTCGTTCTCCAGCGCCGCGACAAACAGGTCCGATCCTTTGACTTTGGGTTCCTGCCCGCTCATGTCGCCTCCGCTTGCTGCTGCGCTCCCGTGTTCCAGGAACGGCCGCATCGTAGCGGTCCGGGGCATATGCACAACTCACAAAGAGGCGCGCAATTGCACGAACATCGGCGTTGCGATGAATCGCGACGTTCCCCTCTCTCGTGTCCCGGACGCGGCGCAGCGCGTAGCGATGCGGCGCAGAGCCGGGACCCAGAGGCCGCGCGGTCGGTGATGCATGGGCCCCAACTCTGCAGCGCACCGCCAAGGGGGCGCTGCGCTGCGTCCGGGGCACGAGAGCGAATATTGCGCACCACTCGCCTCACCCTCGTTGCGCGCGAAAGCGACTCTTTCCACGGATGCAGATCTGGATTGCTTCGTCGCAAGTGCTCCTCGCAATGACGAGCAAGCAGACACACCGCCGCATCCTCGCGGCTCACTTCGCCCGAGCTTTGCTTCATCTCGACACCCTCCGTCAGAGCAACTGGGAGGGAAGTAGACCTGCGATCAGACGGGCTCAAGGCTGGTGCTT
>NZ_CAKZJO010000045.1 GCF_936943645.1 uncultured Bradyrhizobium sp.
CGAGACACCCCCACCCCGACCCTCCCCCGCAAGCGGGAGAGGGAGCGCACCTGCGATGTCGCGCCCAGCTGTCATTCGAGCTCGATCACGAAGGGGCGGCCCTCGACCATCATCGCGCCCGGGCCGATCTCGTCGAGCGCGCGCAGCATGCGGCCGTTGCGTCCCAGCGCACGGTCGGCGAGGCCGACGATGCGCCGGTTCGGCGAGGCGATCGGCGAGGCCGCGCGGATCTTCCTGGCGATTTCGAGCTCGTCGCGGTTGGGATTGAGCGCGCAGACCGCCGCGAACGCGCTCGCGGTGGAGCGGCTGATGCCGGCATAGCAATGCACCACCAGCGGTGCGCTGCGGTCCCAGCCGCGCACGAAATTCAGCACCTGATCGATGTGCGTCTCGGACGGTGCGGTGAAACCATCCATCTCCTCGGTGATGTCGTCCATCGAGACCTTGAGATGATTGGCGGGGAGCACCGAGACCGGCCGCGGCACCTGCTCGACATTGGCCATCACGGTCAGCACATGGCTGGCCCTGGTGAGGCGGACGGTTTCGGGAAGCGCGGCGAGGGAACAGACGTGGATCATGGCGAACCTTTTTGGCGCCGATTATAGCCGGTGCCGTAGGGCGGGCAAAGCATCCACATCGTCGTCCCGGACGAGCGCGCCCAAAGCGCGCGCAGATCCGGGACCCATAGCCACAAAATGCGGTTTGGCGAAGACTCGTGGTTACCAGTCTTGCGCCGCAACCTCTCCCAGTGGCTATGGGTCCCGGCCTGCGCCGGGACGACGGCGGAATTTGCAGCGCCACCAGCCCACAGCAACGCTCACGCGAACACCGCGCCGAACCGCTCCAGAAACTGCTTCTCCGCCCGCGCCGCGGTCCAGGGCGTGAGATAGTCGCGCCGGACGCCGTCGGAGAGGCCCGGATCCTTGCCGAACAGGCGCTTGGCCTCGGCGGCGCTGAAGCCGGCCAGCTCGGTCGCCTCCAGATAGGCCGCACCGCGGTCGGCGGCCTTGATGGCCTGCGTGATCTCCTCCGGCAACACCGGCGGCAGGCCGAAACGGATATGGATGGCGCCGAGCAGGCGCATCTCCACCGCCTTGTAGTTGCCGGCGAGCACGGCCTTGAACGGCGAAATCATGTCGCCGATGACATATTCGGGCGCATCGTGCAGCAGCGCGGCGAGCCGCATGCGCTGATCGACATTCGGCATCTCGTGCCGCAGCACGGTCTCGACCAGCAGCGTGTGCTGCGCCACCGAGAAGATATGGGCACCGGTGGTCTGGCCGTTCCAGCGCGCAACGCGCGCCAGCCCATGCGCGATGTCGGCGATCTCGACATCGAGCGGGGAGGGATCGAGCAGATCGAGCCGGCGGCCCGACAGCATGCGCTGCCAGGCGCGGGACTCCGCGCCGTGTGCCGTCTTCCTGGCGCTCATTTGGCCTTGAGGCGCGGCTTGCGCTGCAGCTTGCTGCAGCTCGCGTGGCAGTGGCAGTCGACCAGATGGTCGTTGACCATGCCGGTCGCCTGCATGAAGGCATAGACGATGGTCGGGCCGACGAACTTGAAGCCGCGCGACGACAGCTCTTTCGAGATCTGTATCGACAGCGGCGTCGAGGCCGGCACGCTCGCGCTGGTCTTGAAATTGTTGACCTTGGGCTTGCCGCCCATGAAGTCCCAGAGCAGCTTCGAGAAGCCCGGACCCTTCTCCATGATGTCGAGATAGGATTTCGCGCTGAGGATCGCGCCGTCGATCTTGGCCTTGTTGCGCACGATGCCGGCGTCGTTCATCAGCGCATGCACCTTCTTGTCGGTGTAGCGTGCGATCTTCTCCGGCTGGAAATCGTCGAACGCTTTGCGGAAATTGTCGCGTTTGCGCAGGATCGTGATCCAGGACAGGCCGGCCTGGAAACCGTCGAGGATCAGCTTCTCGTACAGCGCGCGGTCGTCATATTCCGGCACGCCCCATTCGGTGTCGTGATAGGCGACGTAGAGCGGATCTTCGCCCGGCCAGGGGCAGCGGGTCTTTCCGTCGGGATGCAGGCGGGGGGCTCGGCTCATGCGATGGGCTGTTTTGCAGGGATACGGACGACATCAGGCTCTGCCAGCTGCAACGCGAGGCCGCCGGCGGTGAGGGGTTGGCCGGCATCGAGCGCCTCTGCGACACGGTCGATGCGCACAAGGGCAATGCCCTTGCCCTGCGCCGACGAGCCCATGGTCCCGACGGACTTGTCGCCGGCCATGACGCTGACGCCGGCTTCCGGCGAGAAGTCGTCGAGCAGCACCTTCACGCTGCGCGTGCGCGCGGTGCCGCGATGTTGCATGCGCGAGACGACCTCCTGGCCGACATAGCAGCCCTTGTCGAAATCGACGCCAGCGAGGCGGTCCATGTTGGTCTCGTGCGGGAAAGCATCGTTGTACATGAAGTCGAGCCCGCCGCGCGGCACGCCGAGCGCGATCCGGTGCGCTTCGTAGTCCGCGGCGTCGACCAGGTCGGCGCCGATGAGATCGGACAGCTTCTGCTTGAGGTCTTCGGGGATCAGGATGCGGATGCCGAGCGCTTCGTTGCGCGGGTCGGCGAAGGCGAGGTCCGGCTGCGCCGCAGGCTGGCCATCCCAGGCCGCGAGCACGCCGAGATCGAGGTTTTCCACGGTGACCTTGGCGCGCAGCTTGTAGAATTTCAGCTTGGTGGCGAGGCTCTCGGCCAGCACTTTCGGGCAGTCGATCAGGAACCCGCCGCCATGGCCCGCAGGCACCTCGGTGATCAGGAAATCCACGATGATCTTGCCCTGCGGCGTCAGCAGCGCGCCGAATCGCCCCAGGCCCGGCTTCAGCCTGTCGACATCGGTCGTGACGAGGCCGTTGAGGAAGTTGCGCGCATCCTCGCCCGCGACCTTGACGACGCCCCGGTCAGGAAGAAACGCTGATTTCATGCGAAAATCTCTTGCGACATGGTGCTCCGGAACGTAAGCCCGCGAGGCATAAACGACAAGACCTCGAGCCCTGCGCTTGGGGATGAGAGAGGCCCTCAGCCATGACCCAGCGCTTCGATGTGATCCTCAAGAACGGCACCGTCGTCAACCAGGACGGCGAGACTATTCGCGATATCGGCATCAGCAATGGCCGCATCGCCGAGCTGGGCCCGCTGTCGCAAGGCAGCGCGGTCGAGGTGATCGACTGCAAGGGCCTGCACATCCTGCCCGGCGTGATGGACACGCAGGTGCATTTCCGCGAGCCCGGGCTGGAGCACAAGGAAGACCTCGAGACCGGCTCGCGCAGCGCCGTGATGGGCGGCGTCACCGCCGTGTTCGAGATGCCGAACACCTCGCCGCTCACGGTGACCGAGACCGAATTTACCGACAAGGTGAAGCGCGCCCATCACCGCATGCATTGCGATTTCGCCTTCTTCATCGGCGGCACCCGCGAGAACGTGCAGGACCTGCCGGTGCTGGAGCGCGCGCCGGGCTGCGCCGGCGTCAAGGTGTTCATCGGCTCCTCGACCGGTGCGCTGCTGGTGGAGGACGACGACAGCCTGCGCCGCATCTTCCAGGTGATCCGCCGCCGCGCTGCGTTCCATGCCGAGGATGAGTATCGCCTCAATGATCGCAAGCCGCTGCGCATCGAGGGCGATGCGCGCTCGCATCCGGTTTGGCGCGACGAGACGGCGGCGCTGATGGCGACGCAGCGCCTCGTCAAGCTCGCGCACGAGACTGGCAAGCGTATCCACGTGCTGCACATCTCGACCAAGGAAGAGATCGAGTTCCTGCGCGACCACAAGGACGTCGCCTCCTGCGAGGCGACGCCGCATCACCTCACGCTGGTCGCGCCCGAATGCTACGAGCGGCTCGGCACGCTGGTGCAAATGAACCCGCCGGTGCGCGGCGCCGATCACCGCGCCGGCATCTGGCGCGGCATCGAGCAGGGCATCATCGACGTGCTCGGCTCTGACCACGCCCCGCATACGCTGGAGGAGAAGCAGAAGACCTATCCGGCCTCGCCCTCCGGCATGACGGGCGTGCAGACGCTGGTGCCGCTGATGCTCGATCACGTCAATGCCGGCCGCCTGTCGCTGGCAAGGTTCGTCGACCTCACCAGCGCCGGCCCCGCGCGGCTCTACAACATGGCCTGCAAGGGCCGCATTGCCGCCGGCTACGACGCCGATTTCACCATCGTCGACCTCAAGCGCAGCGAAACCATCACCAACAAATGGGTGGCGTCGAAGGCCGGCTGGACGCCCTATGATGGCGTGCGCGTCACCGGCTGGCCCGTCGGCACCTTCATCCGCGGCCGCCGCGTGATGTGGCAGGGCGAGCTCGTCACGCCCGCGCAGGGCGAGGCGGTGCGGTTTCTGGAGACGCTGAAGCCGTAGGGGGCCTCGTCGGGGGACGACACTCCATCCCCCGTCATTGCGAGGAGCGGAGCGACGAAGCAATCCAGACTGTATCCGCGGTGGCAGTCTGGATTGCTTCGCTGCGCTCGCAATGACAAGGGGAGGAGTCTACACTTCCTCTCGAACGGAGTGCATTCCGATGTCCCAACCGACACCCGTCATCACCACCGAGCAACTCTCCGCGATCCTCGGCGATTCCAATCTCCGCCTCTACGACTGCACGACTTACAACGAGCCGGTGCCGCCGGGCAGCGACGTGCCGTACCGCGCCGTGCCCGGCGACAAGACCTTCGCGGCCGGCCACATCCCCGGCGCCGATTTCCTCGACCTGCAGGGCGAGTTCTCCGACGCCTCGTCGTCGCAGTTCTTCATGATGCCCGACGTCGCCCAGCTCGAGGCCGCCTTCGGCCGCCACGGCCTCGATGCGAGCAAGACCATCGTGCTCTACAGCATCGGCACCATGATGTGGTCGACGCGGTTCTGGTGGATGCTGCGTTCGCTCGGTGTCGATGCCCGCGTGCTCGATGGCGGTCTCGACAAATGGAAGGAGGAGGGGCGACCGATCGAGACGGGCGCACCGAAGGGATATCCAGCGACGACCTTCAAGGCCGCGCCGCGCGCCGGCTTCTTCGTCGACAAGACTGCCGTGACGGCGCGGATCGGCGATCCCGCGACCGTCATCGTGAATGCGCTCGGGCCGCAGTTTCATCGCGGCCTCGAGCCGAGCCGCTACGGCCGGCCGGGCCGCGTTCCCGGCAGCGTCAACGTTCCCGCGGCCACGCTCACCAATGCCGACAAGACCCTGACGACACTCGCCGACGCCGAAGCCAAGTTCGCTGCGGCCGGCGTCACGCGCGACAAGAATGTGGTTCTCTATTGCGGCGGCGGCATCTCGGCGACGATCGACCTGCTGATGCTGACCCAGCTCGGCTACGACAAGCTGACGCTCTACGACGCCTCGATGGGCGAATGGGCGAGGGACCCGGCACTGCCGATCGAGACGGATTAGACGCGATCCCGCCCGCGGCGGGAACATCTCCCGATGGCTGCGAGACTAATGCTTGTGCGCTGAAAGCGGCTTCCGTGCGATAAACGCCGCAGACTTCGCGAAGCCTTTCGCAAAATCCGCTTTGCAAAGTCATTCATCCGTTGACTGGCCCCGCCCGCGTGGCGGGGTCATTTTCGCCGGGCTTACTGCCTTGCGAGCGTGACCGAGAACTCGCCATTGCGGATGCGGCCGGGAAAGCCCTCGACGAACTTGGCGACCGCGTCCTCGCCATAGGTGCCGACGAGTTCGGCAAAGGCCGCAAACAGGCTCGCCTGTGCCAGGCAGTCGCCGTCGACGCCCTCATGGCGCGCTTCGGCCCAGGCCTCGTTGAGATAACTCAGTGCGGCCTGCTTCTGCTCGTGATCGGGCAGCGGCGCGCGGTCGGGTGCGTAGGAAATCGGCTGGCTCATGAAACTCGATCAGGGCTGGGGCGCGATCCACGGCGATGCGCTGTGCGAGAGGTGTAGCACGCGTATTAACGCCCGCTAGGCCACATCTTTAAGAACGGTTAACGGCTGTGAACAAAGTCGATGACAGGGTTCCCGTCGGGCCCTCACGCGAGCCCGGAATGACGGCTCAGTTCGCGTAGCGTGCCGTCAGATCGCGCGAGATCTTCGAGCCTTCCTCGATATAGCGCCGGATCGCCACCGTCGCGGCGGGCGTGCAGCTCCGGTAGGTCTGCTGGAAGCCGTTATAGCCGCGGTTGAAGCCGGCGATCATGCGGGTGCGGCGCTCGCCGGAGGGGGTTTCGGCGTCGATCAGCGCCTGCATCTCGTTGCGCCATTTGTTGCCCTCGTTGGCCCCGCAGATGCCGCGCAGATAGTGCAGGCCACCGAGGATCTCCGCCAGCCGCTGCAAATCGGCGTCAAACGGCGCCGCCACGTCCTGGGCCCTGGCGGGCGCCGAGGCGCAGGCGAGAATCAGGGCAAAAATGGCCAGAAATCGCGTGGACATCGGCGGCGTGTATGCCCCCTTGGGCCCGTGGACGCAAGGCGGGCAGTCAGGCCCCGAGCAGCAGGGCCGCGGACTGGATGACCTCCTCCAGCCCCCCGGTCAGCTTGAGGTCACCAAGGCCCGCCAGGGCGCTAGGGGAGATCCAGCGGTAGTCGTCGAGCTCGTCGTTGAGTGACGGCTCCCTGGCCACCCAGCGGGCGGCAAACGACATGATCAGATAATGGCCGGCGCCGGGCGCGGCCGGCAGCACCTCGCGCCAGCCGGCGAGGCCGACGATCGCGATGTCGAGCCCGGTCTCCTCGTCGACCTCGCGGCTCAGGGCCTGATGCAGCGATTCGCCGAATTCGACCCGGCCGCCCGGGAGCGAATAGAAGCCCTTGGCGGGCGAGCGGGCCCGGCGGGTCAGCAGCACCTTGCCGTCGCGGAAAATTGCGGCGCTGACGGCAAGCTGGGGGTGGGTGGGCTGGACGACTGAAGCCATTTCAAAGGACCCGTTTGAAGGACCTGTTCTTAAAGGATCTGGCTCAGTTCGCCATGATGGTGTCGACGTCGGCTTCGGCCCCGCCATGGATGATGCCGCCGCAGGCCGCGATCAGCGGCTTGACCCAGAGAGCGGCCTGCTCGGCGAGGCGGATGCGCGTGGTGTCCTTCTCGACCTCGCGCATGGCCGTGCCGACTGCGGTCAGGATCGAGGTCATGGTATCCGTGAGGTGGTCGAACTGGGCGCGGACGTTGGGATCGGCCTTCTCATAGGCCTCGATGGCGAGGTCGCGTGCCTTGAAATTCGACGCCGTGAAATGCTCGGCATAGGACAGCGGCGACCAGGTCAAAAAATCATCCGCGCATTCCGGCATGTCCGGAACCATTTCCAGCAGCATCACGGCTTCATTGAAATGGTTGAGATAGTCAGTGGCAAGCCCGGTCCGCGGGTTGATGTTGGCCACGCGCAGCCGTTCGGCCCAGGCTTGCGCCTCGGGGCCCGTCTGTACATGCGTCCGCGCGGGTTGCGAGGCCATTGAGCTCATCTGCCGCAGTGTTAACGTTCGGGGTTAAAAGGACCTGAACGGACCCTATATAGACGCCCAAGGATGTGTGGACGCTTCGTCATAACTTCGGCCCCCGCGGCTTTGCGGCAACTGTTCGGCTATGTCGAGCAGCCCAACTTCCCGCCCCGGTACAATGTCGCCCCGACACAACCGATTCCGGTGGTGCTGGTCGAGAACGGCGCCCGCCATTTTCGCCTGATGCGCTGGGGATTGCTGCCGGGCTGGGTCAAGGACCCCAAGGGCTTTACGCTCCTGATCAATGCCCGCTCCGAGACGGTGCTGGAGAAGCCCGCGTTCAAGCGCGCGATCCGCCGCCGCCGCGGCCTGATCCCGGCCGACGGCTATTATGAGTGGAAGTCGGAAGGCGGCCGTAAGCAGCCCTTCTTCATCCGCCGCGCCGACGGCGCGCCGCTTGGGTTCGCCGCTGTGTTCGAGACCTGGGCCGGGCCGAACGGCGAGGAGCTCGACACCGTTGCGATCGTCACGGCCGCGGCGGGCGAGGACCTCGCGAGCTTGCATGACCGCGTGCCCGTCACCATCAGCGAGGGTGATTTCGAGCGCTGGCTCGACACTGGAGGCGACGAGGTCGATGCGATCCTGCCGCTGATGAGGCCCCCGCGCATCGGCGAATTCGCCTGGCACCCGGTCTCCACCCGCGTCAACCGCGTCGCCAATGACGACGAGCAGCTCGTGTTGCCGATCAGTGCGGAGGAGATGGAGGCAGAAGCCGAGGCGGTGAAGCCGAAGAAGGCGACGCGCAAGGTTGCGGCCGGCTCATCGGATGACGGGCAAGGGTCGTTGTTCTAGCGGTGCCACCACTCACGCCGCTGTCGTCCCGGACAAGCGCGCCCAAAGCGCGCGCCGATCCGGGACCCATAGCCACAGGGTGAGGTTATGGGGCGAACTGTGCACCACGAGTCTTCGTCAAACGCGATCCTGTGGTTATGGGTCCCGGGTTCGCGCTACGCGCGCCCCGGGACGACGAGGAGAATGTGAGGCGATACCTTCACACGATCTCCGCGGCCCTCAGCCGCGCGATCTCTGCGGCATCGAATCCCAGCTCGTCCAGCACCGCATCCGTATCCGCCCCCAGCTCCGGCGCCATCCGGTCGAGCCTGCCGCCGCCATGGGCGAGCTTGAAGCCGCTGCCGGCGAGGCGCAGGCGGCCATAGGGCGTGTCCAGCTCCTGGATCGCGCCGCGCGCCTTGATTTGCGGATGGTCGATGACCTCCTCGACCTTCCAGATGCTGGCACAGGGGGCGCCGGCGTCTTCCAGTATGGTCTCCCATTCGCGCGCGGGCTTGGCTGCGAGCGCCTCCTCGATGATGGCGCGCAGGGCCGGCTCGTTCTCGTTGCGCGAAAACCAGTCGGCAAAGCGCGGATCAGACAGCGTGTCCTCGCGGCCGAGCGCGGCCATCAGCGCGCGGTACTGCTTCTCGTTGTTGACGGCGAGCAGGATGTGGCCGTCGCCGCATCTGAACAAATTCGCCGTGGTTCGGCGGCTCACCGCCTGGTTGCCCGAGAGCGTCTGGCGATGGCCGGCGACCGACCAGTCCGCGATCTGGCCCGACAGAAACGCCACCGTCGCCTCCAGCATGGAGACGTCGATGAGTTGCCCCTGGCCGGTGCGGTCGCGCTGGTACAGCGCGCTGGAGACGCCGAACGCGGCGGTGGCGCCGGAGAGCACGTCGCACACCGCAAAGCCTGCGCGCGTCGGTCCCGTCTCGGGATGGCCCGTGATCGCCATGATGCCCGACAGCGCCTGCATCTTGCCGTCATAGCCGGGCCGCAATCGATCCGGGCCGGTCTGGCCGAAGCCCGACACCGCGCAATAGATCAGCTTCGGATTGATCGCCGAGAGCGCCTCGTAGCCGATGCCGAGCTTGTCCATCACGCCCGGGCGGAAGTTCTCCATGACGACGTCGACGCTCGTCGCGAGCTTCTTCACGATCGCGATCGCCTCCGGCTTCTGCAGATCGAGCGTCAGGCTGCGCTTGTTGCCGTTGATGGCCTGGAACGCCGGTGCCAGGCCGCGATCGGCCCATTCGCGTGAGAGCGGCGTGCGGCGCATGTCCTCGCCCTCGCGCCGCTCGACCTTGATGACGTCGGCGCCCAGCAGCCCGAGCTGGTAGCTCGCATAGGGGCCGGCCAGCACTTGCGTGAAGTCCAGGATCTTCACGCCCTCGAACGGTCGCGTCACGTCGCTCTCCCCGATATTTGTTGTTATTGGAGGACGTCAAAGCATGATCCGGAAAAGTGCGAAGCGGTTTTCCGGAAAGATCATGCGCAAACAACAATCTAAAGCGCGATGACTATCCATCGCGCTTTAGGCGGCGCGGTTGCCGCGCGCGATCTCCTTCTGCTTGTCGAATTCGGCGCGGCGGCGCGCCAGCTCTTCCGGCGACAGCTGCGCGACGTTGTTGTAGTCGAGCTTCCAGGAGGCATCCTCGCTCCAGCGCAGCGGCGACTGCATCGTGGTCTGCGGGCCGCTCGCGGTCTCGAGCAGCAGAAGCGCGAGCTCCAGCGTCTGCGCCTGCGAGGCGACGTCGTGCGGCTTGCCGGCGGAGTTGCCGAGCGGGAAGTCCGAGAACAAAAAGCGCGGCACCGCGGCATGCTCGATGATGTCCTTGGCGCAGCCCATCACCACGGTCGGAATGCCGCCTGCATCGAGATGCCGCGCCACCAGCGCGGTGGTCTGGTGGCAGACCGGGCAGTTCGGCACCAGCACCGCGACGTCGACCTTGTCGGCAAGGCAGCGCGCCAGAATCTCCGGCGCGTCGGTGTCGAGCGTGACGCGGTGGCTGCGGTTGGTCGGCGCGCCGAAGAAGCGCGGGGCCACCTCGCCGATACGTCCGGCGGCGGACGCCTTCAACAGTTGCGGCAGCGGAAACCAGGTGCCGTTGTCGGTCGCCGAGGTGTGCTTGCGGTCGTAGCCGATATGCGAGATGCGCAGATCGTGCGCCTGCGACGTGTCGCCGTCATAGACCTGGTAGAATTTCGCGCTGCCATTATACGCCGCGCCCGGCCCCTGATCGCCCTTGGTCGGATCGTAGGGCGCGGCGGTCGTGATGATGGTGACGCGCGACTTGGCCAGCGGCTTCTTCAGCGGCTGGAACGGCGCTGAGGTGTAATGCGCCCAGCGATACGGCGTGGTGTAGCCGATCGCCGCGTAATAATCGCGCGTGCGCTGCATGTAGGGGATGGGAGCATCATAGTCGGGCGCAAAGCCGAATTCATCGTCGCGCGGCGCGGACATGGGCGCGTCTCCTGGTTCTTGGTTGGGACCAGACTAGAGGGAGTTTCGGGGGTGCTCAATGGGGGGAGCCGCGGCACAGGACAGAATTGCAGATGAGAATGGCGGACAGGGGGCGGTGCCTCTTACCCTCCCCTGGGGGGTGGGTCGATCGCGCGAAGCGCGAGCGGGGTGGGGTGATCTCTCCACACGGGCACCGTGGACGAAGAGGGACCGTCACCCCACCCCGTCTCACATTTCGCTGCGCTCAATGTGAGCCGACCCTCCCCCTCCAGGGCAGGGTAAGAGCAGCATCTACCTGAACACGTGCAGCGCCGCGTATTGCAGCAGCATGATCGCCTTGGCGTCGATGATGCGGCCGTCAGCAATCATCGCCAGCGCCTCGTCGATCGAAAGCTCCAGCACCTCGATGTCCTCGCCCTCGTGCGCGAGGCCGCCGCCGTCGCTGACCCGCATCGAAGGCTCGTATTCGGCGACGAAGAAATGCAGCTTCTCGGTGATGGCGCCGGGGCTCATGAAGGCCTCGAACACCTTGTGGACGTGATGCAGGCGATAGCCGGTCTCCTCCTCCGCCTCGGCGCGGATGCGCTCCTCGGGCTCGGCGTTGTCGAGCACGCCGGCGGCCGCCTCGATCAAGAGGTCGTCATAGCCGCGGATGAAGGCCGGCAGACGAAACTGGCGCACCAGGATCACGGTGCGCCCGGCGAGATTGTAGGGCAGCACCGCGGCGGCGTTGTCGCGCTCATAGGTCTCGCGCTTCTGCGTCTGCCATTCGCCGCTGGCGCGCCGGTACTCGAACGTCGTGGTCTTCAGCGGCGTCCAGCCGTTCGAGAGCACGCTGACGTCCTTGATGCGGACGCGGTCGGAAATGGACATGACAGGATTCTCAATTGCTTGGCGTGGCGCGGCCGTCGAGCCACTTCTGGAACATCACGGAGGTCGACAGCTCGAAGCCGAGCGAGTTGTAGAATGCATTGGCCTGTGCGTTCTCGCGACGGACGAGGAGCTGCAGCTTCGATATGCCGGCCGCCCGCAGCCAGTCCTCCGCCGCTGCCATGATGACGCGGCCATGGCCGCGTTTGCGGATGTCGGGATCGACCGCGACGTAATAGACCCAGCCGCGATGGCCGTCATGGCCGACCATGACGGTCGCGGCGATCGCGCCGCCGTCGCGGCCGACCAGCACGGTGGAATTGTCGCGCCGCCGCGCCAGCGCGATGTCGGCATGCGGGTCGTTCCAGGGCCGCGTCAGGCCGCAGCGCCGCCACAGCGCGACGACCGCCTCGACGTCGGCGTCGGTGATGGCGTCGATCGCGAGCGCGCTCACAGCACCTTCCCCGGATTCATGATGCCGAGCGGATCGAGCATCGCCTTGATCGCGCGCATCAGCTCGATCGCGGTCTTGTCCTTGACGTCAGGCAGTTCGTCGCGCTTGAGCACGCCGATGCCGTGCTCGGCCGAGATCGAGCCGCCCATGCGCAGCACGATCTCGAACACCACGGCGTTCATGTCGTGCCAGCGCCCGAGGTAATCGGCCGTGTCGCCGCCAATGGGCTGGCTGACATTGTAATGCAGATTGCCGTCGCCGAGATGGCCGAACGGCACCGGGCGCGCGCCCGGGATCAGCTTGACCACGGCGGCGTTGGCTTCCTCGATGAAGGCGGGCACCGCGGCGATCGGCACCGAGATGTCGTGCTTGATCGAGCCGCCCTCGGGCTTCTGCGCCGCCGACATCTCCTCGCGCAGCCTCCAGAAATTGTTGCGCTGGGAAAGGCTCGCCGCGATCACGGCGTCGTCGACGATCTCCTCCTCCATGGCGCGGGCGAGGATCGTCTCGAGCGGCGTGCGGGCATCGTCGCTGGCCGCGGACAATTCCATCAGCACGTACCAGGGGTGCTTCCCTTGGAGCGGATCGCGCACGTCGATGCCGTGCCGGACCGAGAAGTCAACCGCCATCTCCGAGAGCAGCTCAAAGCTCGTCAGCGCGTTCGCAGCTTCGCTCTGTGCGATCGTCAGCAGCTTCAGCGCCGCCGCCGGCGACTTCAGCCCGACATAGGCCGTCTCGATCGAGCGCGGCTTCGGAAACAGCTTGAGCGTCGCCGCCGTGATGATACCGAGCGTGCCTTCGGCGCCGATGAAGAGGTTGTGCAGATTGTAGCCGGTGTTGTCCTTCTTCAGCTTCGACAGCACGTTGAGCACGCGCCCGTCGGCGAGCACGACCTCGAGCCCCAGCGCCATCTCGCGCGCCACGCCATAGGCGAGCGCGGCGGTGCCGCCGGCATTGGTGGAGAGATTGCCGCCGATGGTGCAGCTGCCTTCGGCGCCGAGCGAGAGCGGAAACAGCCGGTCGACGTCGGAGGCCTTCTGCTGCGCCACCTGCAGCACCACGCCCGCCTCGACCGTCATGGTGTTGGAGGCGGTGTCGACCTCGCGGATCTTGTCGAGCCGCCGCAACGACACCACCACCTCGCCGTTATGCGGCGTCTGGCCGCCGACGAGCCCGGTGTTGCCGCCCTGCGGCACCAGCGCGATTCTGTGCGCGGAGGCGAGCTTGCAGATCGCCGAGACTTCCGCCGTCGAGCCCGGACGCAGCACCAGCGGCGAGCGGCCGTGGAACAGATTACGCTCCTCGGTGACGTAAGGCTGGATGTCGGTCGCATCGGTGATGGCGTGCCTGTCGCCGACGATCTCGCGGAATTGGGCGATCAGCTCGGGCGCAAGCGGAGGGGTGGCGGATTGATTGATGTTCATCGTCTTGTCTCTTCTTCCACTCTCATCTCGCCACGGCAGCCCGGCGCAGCCGGTCGTTGATCGCTTCGCCAAGGCCGACCTCGGGAATGGTCATCACCGCGATCCCCAGCGGGCCCTTCGCGTCCAGCGCGCGAAGATAGCCGAACAGGTTGGCGGCGGCTTCATCCAGATCACCGCTGGGCGACAGATTCATGACGGCGGCGGTCTCCATGCCGGGCAGCCGCTCGGAGCCGAACGCCAGCAGCGCTTCGCCCGGCGCCACTTCCCGCGCGCGCAGGCGCACGGGTGCGCGCGGCGCGTAGTGCGAGGCCAGCATGCCCGGCGCCAGCGGCTGGCTGTCGTCGCGTTCGGCCTCCACTGGCGGTCGCGCCAGCGCTGCGCCGAGCACCGCCTCGATCCGCTCGCGCGACAGTCCGCCGGGCCGCAGCAGCATCGCGGTGTCGAAGCAGCCGACGATGGTCGATTCGACACCGACCGTGACGGGCCCGCCGTCGACGATCAGGTCGATCCGCCCCGCAAGATCGCTCTCGACATGGGCGGCCAGTGTCGGCGAGACGTGGCCGGAGATGTTGGCGGACGGCGCCACCACGGCCCCGCCGAAGGCGCGCAGGATCGCCTGCGCCACGGGGTGGGCGGGAATGCGGATCGCGACCGTGTCGAGGCCGGCGGTGGCGAGCTCCGCCACCGGGCAGCCCTCCGTCTTCGGCACCACCAGCGTCAGCGGCCCCGGCCAGAACGCCTCGGCCAGCCTCAAGGCGCGCGCATCGAATCGCCCGATCCGACGGGCGGCGGCGATATCAGGCACATGGGCGATCAGCGGATTGAAGGCCGGCCGCCCCTTGGCGGCGTAGAGATGGGCGATCGCGGTCGCGTTGGCGGCGTCCGCGCCGAGCCCGTAGACGGTCTCGGTCGGGAACGCGACCAGCCCGCCGGCCGCCAGGGTGCGGGCGGCAGCCTTCGCGCCGGCCGCGCCGGCCGGTAAAATCAGCGTTTCAACACCCGTTTTCACAGGGACAAAATTCCTCATCTCGGCCGCTTGCGGTGCGCCAAGCCCGACGCTATAAGCCGGCCTCTTGTCGGAGTGTGGCTCAGCCCGGTAGAGCACTGCGTTCGGGACGCAGGGGTCGCAGGTTCGAATCCTGCCACTCCGACCATTCTTCCAAAAGTCGACGTTTTCCAGAGGCTTGGCAGACCGGCCGCCGCCGCCTCGGAACACCTTTTTGCAACGATTTTCAAAGCGGGTCCACGGCCGATTTGGCCGGGCAGGGCGGCTTGCTGCGGCGGCATGGCTCGTCGCGAGCTAACGATCCGACATTGCCTGGTACGTCAGAGGACTACAGTTCGTAGGATGGGCGGAGCGAAGCGAAACCCATCGAAGGTTTCGACGGGCAGGGAAGTGAGGCGTTTCGCTTTGGTCTACCCATCCTGCTGGTCATCGCCGCGTCACCACCATCCCCACCATAAACGCCACCAGCAGCGCCGGCAGCGGTGCCTCGCGCACCATGCCGCGGACGATGTCCGGCCAGTGTTGCTCCGGGACCAGCCGCGGCGATCGCACCTGCGGCGCCGGCTCGATGCCCCAGCTTGATGCGAGCTCGGCGACTTCGCTCGATGCCAGCCGCACGCCATCGCGGACGCGGAAGATCGCCGCATCCGGTCGTTCGCGCGGGGGAAGCTGCATCAGCGTCGCGACCGCGGTGCGCAACGTCATCTCGCCAAAGCCTTGCAGCCGCACCTGCTCCTCGGGATCGGACGCCATGAAAAATTCCTCACAGCGCAAAGTGGCGCGCGAGGCCGAAGGCCAGCGTCGCGCACAGGACCAGCGTGGACACCGCGCCGGCCACGCCGCGCGCGAGATGGGTTCGCGTCAGGTGCCTGGTCATGATCGTGCTCCATGCTCTGCATGGAAATGGCGGCACGTGACGTTGGTTCCTTCGGCGCCCGGAATCGACGAGTTCAGCCTGTGCCGATTACTTGCGCAGCAACTCGCTCAAGGCCGCCGTCGCCTCGGCGCAGCGGATGTCGTCGATCTCGCGCGACAGGCTGAGCGCGCTGGCTTTGAGTTCCTCGAGCTTCCAGCTCTCGGGATGCTGGCTTTCGAGCTGACCGAGACGCTTGTTGAGGTCATCCAGTCTCGATTGGAGGTGCCCGATGCTGGCATCCCCATTCACTTTCCAAACGCGTTGTGCACGCATCGTCGTTCCCCTGATAGTCTCACGGCCTTGTGAGAGTGGTTCGTGGCCGGAATGGGAGTTTGTTTTGTCGGGCTTCAGACCGTGGGGAACCGTTGCATATCCGCAACGAAGTTCCCGTGATCTGGTCAAGAGCGGTCGCGAGCCGCCTCACGATGATACCCACCGGCACGAAATTTGATTGTGTCGCCTGACGACGACGAGATGGACCGGCCTGTGTGCGCGGTGCGCCGCTCAATAGAGTCCAGGCCGGGCGCACTTCGGACAACGAGGGAATGACGCGTGGCAAGATTTGTGACTGTCGCGGCCGGCCAGCTTGGCCCTGTCGCGAGGAGCGAGACGAGGACGGAGGTGGTGGCGCGGCTGATGGCGCTGATGCGCCAGGCCCACGCCAACGGCTGCGATGTGATCGTCTATCCCGAGCTTGCGCTGACGACGTTCTTTCCGCGCTGGTATTTCGAGGATCAGGCCGAGATCGACAGCTTCTTCGAGCGCGAGATGCCGGGCGAGGACACGCGAGCCTTGTTCGATCTCGCCCGCGCGCTCGGTATCGGCTTCTATCTCGGCTACGCCGAGCTGACCGTCGAGGACAGTATCGTTCGCCGCTACAACACCACCGTCCTGGTCGACAAGAGCGGCGAGATCGTCCTGAAGTACCGCAAGGTCCATTTGCCCGGCCATGCCGAGCACGAGCCGTGGCGGAAATTCCAGCATCTGGAAAAGCGCTATTTCGAGCCGGGCCGCGGCTTCGGCGTGGTCCATGCCTTCGGCGGGGTGATGGGCATGGCGATCTGCAACGACCGCCGCTGGAGCGAGACCTATCGGGTGATGGGCCTGCAGGGCGTCGAGATGGTGATGATCGGCTACAACACGCCGGTTCACAATCCGCCCGCGCCCGAGCATGACGATCTCTCGCTGTTCCACAATCATCTCGTCATGCAGTCCGGCGCCTATCAGAACGGCACCTTCGTGGTCGGCGTCGCCAAGGCCGGCGTCGAGGAGGGGGTGGACCATATCGGCGGCAGCTGCATCATCGCGCCCCCCGGCGAGATCATCGCGCGGTGCACGACCAAGGGCGACGAGCTCGCGCTCGCCCGCTGCGATCTCGATCTCTGCAACTCCTACAAGCGCACCACCTTCAATTTCGACGTCCACCGCCAGCCGCATGCCTATGGCATGATCGTGGAACGGAAGGGCGTGACGACGATGGCGGATGGGAGGCCGGTGTCGCGGAAGGGGTGAGGCTCTCGCAGGGTGGGCAAAGGCGCACTTGCGCCGTGCCCACGTTCTGCCTGTGAACCGAGAGAGATCGTGGGCACGTCGCGCAAGCGCGCGCCTTTGCCCACCCTACGGCACCGTGCCTGTGGTCGCGCTCTGTCAATTCGCCCACATAAAAATATTCCACTTTACCGAAATTCGGTTTTGTCGTATCCATCGCTCATCCCGGCTCACCAAGAGGGGCGATCTCGTCGTCGTCTTGATCGCGAGCCGGGCTTGCGGTGGACGCGGCAGCGACGGCACGAGATGGGACGGGCAGGGCGGGTAGTCCCTGTGAGCCCGAACCCCGCGTGCAGACGAGCGGCGCTGAACGCGTACGGCAAAACCGTGTGGTCCTGGCCGTCGTTGCTACGGTCAAGCCGGATCGAAGATGTGCGCGAGCCCAACCGGGTGGACGGCATCATCCAATTCGAACGGCGAGGGAGGCCAGAAGGAAAGTTCGGCTCCCGGGAGAGCACGGCATAAGCCGTCCGACCATCGCGCAGGGAAGGCCGAGTGATCGGCACCACCTGTATGCTGCTGTGCGGTTCTTCCTGCGTGTGCATTTCGCGCAGCGGACCGCGGGTGCCTGTCGGCACCCGGCCTTCCCTGTGCCCTCTTGGATTTGAGGGCCGCGAGACGAAGCAAAGCTCGGGCAAAACAAGCCGCGAGGCTGAGAAGGTATGTCTGCAAGCCGAGCTACGTGCCAAACGCGCGATGTCGTAGGGTGGGCAAAGCGCAAGCGTGCCCACGTCCTGTTGCTCATGGAGAAAGATCGTGGGCACGGCGCTATGCGCCTTTGCCCACCCTACGGCACTGCCGCCACACACTCAGTGTCATCGCCCGGCCAGTGCGCAATTGCGCACAAGGCGGGGAATGACAGCGTCATTTGGAGAAGCAGGCCGTCACTCACACTTCGTCATTGCGGGGAGACAGCACGCCCCATCCTCCGCTCCCGTGCCCCGGACGCAGCGCAGCGTCATCCCGGCGCTGCGAAGCATTGTCCGGGGGACGGTGCGCTGCAGAGCCGGGGCCCATCCATCCGCATCGCGCCGCGCCACCTGGGTCCCGGCTCTGAGCCGCAACGCTGTGCGCTGCGGCCTGTGCGGGACACGCGCGGCCTGCACCCTTCTCCCCACACGAAATTCAACGAGCAGAAACAATCCGGAAATCTCAAAGCCACATCGCCGCCACAGCATTCCCGTTTCAGAGCATGTGACGTGCTGTTCGAGGTGTGGAATGTCGTATTTGCGGGCCTGGCTGATCGCCGTGGCGATGAGTGCCGTATCGATTGCAGGCTCGCTTGCACTGTTGCCGCAACCGGCGGCGGCGCAAGGCGTGGAAACGGTCGTGGTCGAAGGTAACCGCCGCGTCGAGGCCGAGACGGTCCGCTCCTATTTCAGGCCGGGCCCGGGCGGACGTCTCGATCAATCCGCCATCGACGACGGGCTCAAGGCGCTGATCGCGACCGGTCTGTTTCAGGATGTGAAGATCGACCGATCCGGTGGCCGTATCGTGGTGTCCGTGGTCGAGAATGCCGTGATCGGCCGCATCGCCTTCGAGGGCAACAAGAAGATCAAGGACGAGCAGCTCTCGGCGGAAATCCAGTCCAAGCCGCGCGGGACGTTCTCGCGCGCTCTGGTGCAGTCCGACACGCTGCGCATTGCCGAGATCTACCGGCGCTCCGGCCGCTACGACGTCCGCGTCACGCCTGAAATCATCGAGCAGCCGAACAACCGTGTCGATCTCGTGTTCACGGTCGAGGAGGGCGCCAAGACCGGTGTCAAGTCGATCGAGTTCGTCGGCAACAGCGCGTTCTCGTCCTATCGCCTCAGGGACGTCATCAAGACCCGCGAATCGAACCTGCTGAGCTTCCTCACCAGCGGTGACATCTACGATCCGGACCGCGTCGAAGCCGACCGTGACCTGATCCGCCGCTTCTATCTCAAGAACGGCTTTGCCGACGTCCAGGTGGTCGCCGCGCTCACCGAATACGATCCGGAAAAGAAGGGCTTCAACGTCACCTTCAAGATCGAGGAAGGCGCGCAATACCGCGTCGGTTCCGTCGAGTTCCGCTCCAGTATTGCCAATTTCGACGAGGGCACGCTCCGCACCTATTCGCGTGTCAGTGCCGGCTCGCTCTACAACGTCGAGCAGGTCGAAAAGTCGGTCGAGGAGATGCAGATCGAGGCCTCGCGCCGCGGCTATGCCTTTGCCGTGGTCCGTCCCGGCGGCGACCGCAATTTCGAGGCGCACACGGTCTCGATCGTGTTCAATGTCGACGAAGGCCCGCGCACCTATATCGAGCGCATCACCCTGCGCGGCAACACCCGCACCCGCGACTACGTGATCCGCCGCGAATTCGACCTCTCGGAAGGAGATGCCTACAATCGCGCGCTGGTCGACCGCGCCGAGCGACGGCTGAAGAATCTCGACTACTTCAAGAGCGTCAAGATCGTCACCGAGCCAGGCTCCTCCAGCGATCGCGTCATCCTGGTCGTCGAGATGGAGGAGAAATCGACCGGCGACTTCTCGATCTCGGGTGGCTACTCCACCACCGACGGGGCGCTCGCCGAAGTCTCCGTCTCCGAGCGCAATCTGCTCGGCAAGGGACTCTACGCCAAGGCCTCCGTCAGCTACGGCCAATATTCGCGCGGCATATCGTTGTCCTTCGTCGAGCCGTATCTGCTCGACTACCGGATGGCGCTCGGATTCGACACGTATTGGAAGCAGCAGAAGTCGAACAGCTATACGAGCTACGGCGTGACGACCCTCGGCTTCTCTCCCCGCATCGGCCTTGCCTTGCGCGAAGACCTCTCGCTCCAGCTGCGCTATTCGCTCTATCAGCAGAGCATCACGCTCGCCAGCGCCTACAACAACTGCAACAACAACGCGTCCAACAGCTCGCTGGCCTTCAATCCGACGCCGGCCTACATCCAGAACGTCCTGGCCGGCGTGGACCCGACCAACTCGACGAGTTCGGGAGTCTATGGCTACGGCTGCTATGGCGACGGCGAGTCGAGTCTGCCGGTCCGGAAGGAACTGGCGAACGGCGCGACCTGGACCTCGGCGCTCGGCTATACGCTGAGCTACAACACGCTCGACAACACCAAGAACCCGACGGACGGCTTGCTGGTCGACTTCAAGCAGGACTTCGCCGGGGTCGGCGGCGATGTCACCTATCTGAAGACCGCGCTGGACACCAAGTACTACACGCCGCTCGTCTCCGACATCGTCAGCGTGATCCATCTCCAGGGCGGCCTTCTCAGCAAGCTCGGCAACCAGGATCTGCGCATGCTGGACCACTTCCAGATGGGGCCGAACCTGGTGCGCGGCTTCGCATCGAACGGTATCGGTCCGCGCGACATCACCTACTACAACTACGGCTCCAACGGCGATGCGCTCGGCGGCACGAAATATTGGGGCGCGTCCGCGGAGCTGCAGATGCCGTTCTGGTTCCTGCCCAAGGAGGTCGGCCTGAAGGGAGCGGTTTATGCCGATGCCGGCTCGCTCTGGGGCTATCAGGGGCCCACCTCGTGGTCGGCCACGGGTGAGGTCAACACCAAGGCGTGCCCGACCTGCGGGTTGCAATATGACGACGGCAACACGGTGCGATCGTCGGTTGGCGTCGGCCTGATCTGGGCTTCCCCGTTCGGACCGTTGCGCTTCGACTATGCCGTGCCGATCACCAAGGGCAAATACGACATCGTCCAGGAGTTCAGGTTCGGCGGTGGAACGTCGTTCTAACTGATGCGGCACGACCACGGGTCGCGCGCATTGTCGTGCATTTGTGAAAACGCGTGATGGGGGCCGAAGACCGCCGCGCCGTGACATCGCGTTGAAGTTGCTGTGAAATCGTTCCGCTGCGCGGGACACGAGCATCGCGGCGATCGTGCTCGCAACGTTTGCCGCGTGGACAGTCATTTGCGGATGCCGGATAATACCGCTCCGCAAATCCCAGGACGCTGTGGCCTGCACGTGAATTGCCACAGAAGGACTCATTGAATGGCACAGGCAGGCGCCTACGGATCGAAGCTCGGGCAATTCCTGCACCTGAAGGAAGCGCCGCGCGCCCTGGTCACGCGCTCGCTGCGCAGCGCCGAGCTCGCGGTCACCGAAACACGGAACGACCACCCGGTGCCCGGCCTCTCCGGTTCGCTGGCGGCTGAAGATGCGTTTCTGGTCAGCCTGAAGCTGCACGACTACCCGGATTGCGAGCTCTGGGAGCGCGGCAAGCCCGTCATGAAGGCGGACGTTCGCGCCGGCGCGACCTATCTCTATGACCTCAAGCGCGATCCGCGCTACGTGATCGACAAGCCGTTCCACTCGCTGTTCTTCTACATTCCGCGCTCGGCGCTCGACAGCATCGTCGAAGAGAGCAAGGTGCCGCGGGTCGACGAGCTCGACTGTCAGGCCGGCGTCGGGCATGATGATGGAATCATTCGCCACATCGGTGCGTCGCTGCAGGAAGGCCTGCGCAGGCCGAACGAGGCCAACCAGCTCTTCATCGACCACATGATGCTCGGGTTGACTGCTCATGTCGCCCAGGCCTATGGCGGGCTTCAGCGCACGTCCGCGCTCGCGCGCGGCGGTCTCGCACCGTGGCAGGCGAAGCGCGCCTGCGAGAGGCTCGAGTCGGATCTCGGCGGCAGGCTGTCGTTGCAGAAGGTCGCGGCCGAGCTCGATCTCTCGGTCAGTCATTTCTCGCGCGCGTTTCGAATCTCAGTCGGCCTGCCGCCGCACCAATGGCTGCTGCATCAGCGCGTGAAGGCCGCCAAGCAATTGATGACCGTCCGCGACCTGCCGCTGTCGGAGATCGCGATCTCTGCCGGGTTCGCCAACCAGAGTCACTTCACGCGGGTGTTTTCGTCGATCGCCGGCGTCAGTCCGGCCGTCTGGCGCCGCGACGCGCTCGGTGCTCCGAGCGGCGAAGCGTAAATTCGGGGGGCTTTCGTCCTCAGCGACGCTTGGTGAGCGAGATGGCGTAGGCGGCGCGCCGCGCCGCGAAGATCTCGTCCGGTGGCTGGCCGATACCGTCGGCGAGATTGGCTGGATTGAAGATGGAGGCGTCGCAGGCCGGGTCCGGTTCGAATCCCGTGATCACGATCGTGCCCAGCCGCACCTCGTCGCGGCTATCCTCATCCGGCCAGCGCATGGTCACATCCATGACGGGATCTCCGGGGCGGTCGAGCAGGGCCATCACGTTGAAGCGGACATGACCCGCTGCGATGCGTGTGCCCAGTTCGGCGCGCAGGAAGTCGGCCGGCTTCGCCCTCGCTTCGTCGTCGCTCAGCGTGATCTCGCCGCCGGTCGGGACGATCTTGAACTTGATGAAGCGCGTCTCGCCTTGCTCGTTCGTTGCCGGAAAGGCATGCACGCCCCAATAGGTCGTGCCGGCAAAGCTTCCGGGCAGCCGGCGTGCGGCGACGTAACTCGCCTGGTTGAGCGTCTCGGGGTTGGCCGCCGAGAAGGCCTTGACCTTCGCCATGTCAGGCTTGCCGTCCGGCCCCGGGATGCGGGCCTCGAGGAAAGCCTGCATCTGGTCCAGCGTTCGCGCAAAATGCACGGGCGCGCTCTCCGCGAGAATGTCGGAGCGGTGATCGTCGTCGCCGAGCTTGAAGCTGAAACCGCGCAGCACCAGATTGTCGGTGTCGGCGACTGCAGGATTGCCGCCGCCCACCGAGAAGCGCGCCAGAACGCGCGATGGTTTCGTAAAACTCTGCGATCGCGTGACTTCCCCGGCCCGGTCCGACGGGGTGTAGGTGCCGCGAACGCACGAGCCCTTGGCGAAGCTCGCGCGGACCTTTGGCGGATTGCCGGCGACGGCCTTCAGGGCGTCAACGATCGAGGCGGGCGTTGCGGCAGGGACGTCGGACATCGTGAGCGTTCTCGCGTGGGGCGAGGCAGGCTAGGCGTCGTTCGAACCGGTGTCTTTCCTAAACCGGTCGCGCCTTGCACGATCCTGCTCAAGGTTCACGCGGAAATGCGATATGGCTCGTTCTGCGCCGGGTGCCGAATGATCCTAGGCGCTCAGGATCCGCCGGCAGGCATCGACGAACACCTCTGCGCCGGTGACGATATCGGCGTCCGCGGTGTTCTCGGTCCAGTGATGGCTGATGCCGCCGATCGACGGCACGAACAGCATGCCGGCCGGCATGACCGTTGCGAGCATCTGCGCATCGTGGCCGGCGCCGCTGGGCATACGAATGGAACGTCCGCCGGCCAGAGCCTTGCTCGCGGCGTCGATCGCATCCTGAATGCCCGGGTTCATCATGGCGGGCGCACCGGTGCGGATCTTCTCGACGTTGACCGAGCAGGGGCCCTTCGCTGTGGCCCCGGCCGCCATGGCTTGCAGCAACTCCTCGAGCCGCGCGATCACGGCCGGGTTGTCGTCGCGGATCTGGAACAGCATCTCGGCGCCGCCGGGAATGATGCTCGGCGCGCCCGGATCGAGCGTGATGCGGCCGGTGGTCCAGACCGTACGGGGGCCGCAGGCGGCCGGAAAGCGCTCGTCGATGGCGACGCAGAATCTGGCGAGCGCCAGCCCGGCATCCTTGCGCACGGCCATGCGCGTGGTGCCAGCATGATTTTGTTCGCCGGTGAAATTGATGCGGTACTGCCAGATGCCGACGATGGAGGTGACGACGCCGACCGCAAGCTTGCCGCTCTCGAGTGTGTCGCCCTGCTCGATATGCGCCTCGAGATATCCGACATGGCGGCCCGGCTCGACGCCGACGCGCGGGCGCCCGGCGAGCCCCATCTCCGCGAGCGCATCGCGCATGGTACGGCCGCTGGTGCGGTCCCGCGCGGCGTCGATCTCGGCGTCAGTCACCTGACCGACATAGGAGCGCGAGCCGAGGAAGCTGCCGAAATGACCTTCCTCATCGCACCAGGCGGCGACTTCGACCGCGCCCTTGAGCGAGGGGTCGGCATTGAGCACGCGCGCGGCCTCGAGCGCATAGACGACGCCGAGCGGACCGTCGAGCCAGCCGGCATAGTTCTGGCTCTCCAGATGCGAGCCGGCCAGCAGCTTCGGTCCCGCCTTCGCGCTGGTCCCGAACACGTTGCCGATGCCGTCGATCGCCGCAGTGAGGCCGGCATCGGGCAGCTTCTGCACCAGCCAGTCCAGCGAAAGCCGGTGCGGCTCGGAGAAGGTCGGCTTGTGCACGCCGGTCTTGTAGGTGCCGATGGCGCGTAGCGCGTTGAGATCGGCGAGAACGCGCTTCCCGTCGGCGCGCGGCTTGATGTCAGGCATGTTCGGCAACCTTCAGCGCCTCGGTGCGGATTTCCTCGACCAGCCGTTCCTTAAGCTGGACGAATTCCGGCGTGGTCTTGATCTTGTAGGAGCGCGGATGCGGCAGGTCCACGGTAATCTCGGCCTTGATGCGGCCGGGGCGCGCGCTCATGACGATGACGCGGCTGCCGAGGAAGATGGCTTCCTCGATGTCGTGGGTGACGAACAGAACGGTCTTCTGGTCGCGCTCCCAGATGCCGAGCAGCATCTCCTGCATCAGCGCGCGGGTCTGGTTGTCGAGCGCGCCGAACGGCTCGTCGAGCAGCAGGATTTTCGGGTCATTGGCGAGTGCGCGCGCGATCGCGGTGCGTTGCTGCATGCCGCCGGAGAGCTGCTTGGGCCAGTGGTTCTCGAAGCCGGACAGCCCAACCTGGCGGATGAAGGCGTCTGCGACCTTGTTGCGCTCGGCCTCGGACACGCCGCGTTCGCGCAGGCCAAAGGCGATGTTCTCGCGCACGGTGAGCCAGGGGAACAGCGTGTAGGACTGGAACACCATGCCGCGGTCGGCGCCGGGGCCGGTGACTTCACGGCCGTCGAGCGTGACGCGGCCGCTGGTCGGGCGGTCGAGCCCGGCGACGATGCGCAGCAGCGTGGACTTGCCGCAGCCGGAGGGGCCGAGGATGGTGACGAAGTCGTTGTTGCCGATGACGAGGTCGGTCGGCTCCAGCGCTCTGGTCGGCGCATTGCCGTGGCGCGCGGGGAAGGTGCGCGAGACCTGCTCGACCTTGAGGATCGTCATGCGAGTCTCCACGGAAACAGCCAGGCGTTGAACGCCTTGAACAGGAAGTCCGAGAGCAGGCCGATCAGCCCGATCACGATGATGCCGAAGATGATCTGGCCGGTGTTGAGCAGCGCCTGGCTGTCGGTGATCATGTGGCCGATGCCGGAGGAGGAGCCGATCAGCTCGGCGACGATGACGTAGGTCCAGGCCCAGCCCAGCACCAGCCGCAGGATCTCGGCGATTTCAGGCGCGGAGGAGGGCAGCAGCACGCGGCGGATGATGCCGCGGTCGCCGGCCCCGAGCGTATAGGCCGCCTCGACCAGATCGCGCCGCGTGGCGCCGACGGTCACCGCGACCATCAGGATGACCTGGAACACCGAGCCGATGAAGATCACGAGCAGCTTCTGCAATTCGCCGATGCCGGCCCACAGGATCAGGAGCGGAATGAAGGCGGAGGCGGGCAAATAGCGGGCGAAGGAGACGAACGGTTCGAGGAAGGCCTCGACCGGCTTGTAGGCCCCCATCAACAGCCCGAGCGGAACTGCGATGACTGCAGCGAGCACAAAACCTCCGACGACGCGCCAGATCGTCATGCCGATGTCGTACAGGAAGCCCTGCTTGGTGATGAGATCAACGCCCTCCTGCACCATGGTGAGCGGGTTGGCGAGGAACACTTTCGACACATGGCCGCCGAAGGTCGCCCACGACCACAGGGCAACGAACACGACGAAGAACGCAAGGCCGTAAGCCAGGCGCTGCTTCGATGTAACAGGGTCAAGAGGACGCATCGACGATTTATCCGGCCGGTGAGACGTGCCGGCCCCGCCGCGAGGGGGAGCCGGCAGCTTTTTGAAGCGACTTACTTGATGAAGCTGGCGTCGAAGAGGTCCTCGACCTTCGGCGCAGCCTTGATGATGCCGATCTCGAGCAGGAGCTCGGCGGCCTCCTTGTTGAAGGTCAGGAAGTCGCCGGCGAAGAACTTCTGGTTGGCGGCCTTGTCCTGCCAGCGCAGATACTTCGCCGAGTTGGCGAACTGCTCGCCGGTCTGCTTCACGTCGGCGCCCATGATTTCATAGGCCTTGGCCTGATCCTTGGCGATCATGTCGAGCGCCTCGAAATAGCTGTCGGCGAGCGCTTTCGCAGCCTTGGGATTCTCGGTCAGGAATTTCGGCGTGCAGCCGAAGGTGTCCATGACCATCGGATAGTCCAGCGTGGTCGCGATGATCTTGCCCTTGTCGGGCGCGGCGCGCACCGTCGACAGATACGGCTCATAGGTCATCGCCGCGTCGTTCTGGCCGGAGACGAAGGCCTGCGCGGCCGCGGCCGGCTCGAGGTTGACCACGGTGACGTCCTTCACGGTGAGGCCGTTCTTCTTGAGCATCCAGGCCAGCGCGAAATACGGCGAGGTGCCGGGCGCGGAGGCGGCGACGGTCTTGCCCTTGAGGTCCTTGATCGCGGCGACGTCGTTGCGCACGGCCATGCCGTCGGCGCCAAAGCTCTTGTCGAGCTGGAAGATCTGCTTGGTCGCAACGCCATTGGCGTTCCAGGAGATCCAGGTCTCGACCGTGGTCGCCGCGCACTGGATGTCGCCGGAGGCGACGGCGAGATGCCGGTCCTTCTGCGGGATCTTCTTGATGGTGACGTCGAGCCCGTTCTTCTTGAAGATGCCGGCTTCCTTCGCCAGCGTCAGCGGCGCGAAGCCGGTCCATCCGGAGATGCCGACGCCGACCTTGATGTCGTCGGCGAGCACGGGAGTGGCGGCTGCAAGAGCAATGATTGTCGCAAATATCGTCGAACTACGCATGATTGTCGTCCTCTGCCGATCGATGGATTGACGTCCTGTTGATCTCTTCATGTCGGCCCTATGGGCCGTTGCTCGAAGCGTTGCACGATTTGTGCCGACATATTATCTCAGCCTCCCTTGAATCGCGCGACAAGGCGGTGAGAGTCACCGGGATAGAGCAGACGCACGGTGGTGATCGTACGGGCGCTGCGCCAGGTGAAGCGGTCGATCACGAGACAGGGGGCGCCGACGGCGATCCCGAGCGCGTCCGCCGTGCGATCGTCGGCGACGATGGCGCTGATCGTGTGCTCGGCCTCCGTCCAGGGAACGTGATGAAGCAGCCAGGAGCCCGGCGGCTCGCGCGAGAAGTCCGCGGTCGCGGCATCAGGCACGGACGACAGGTCGATCAGCCTGTCCTCGACGGCGAACGGCACGTTGTCGGCGCTGTGCCGGCAGGTGATGGCGACCACCTTGCCGGCCTTCTTGACGCCGAGACGATCGCGGTCGGCGGTGGTTGCAGTGCGGAGCTTGCGATGGATCAGCTCGTAGCCGTAGGCGCGCCCCAGCGCGGTGATCTCGGCGCGGATGTCGGCGATCTTGAGCACCGCCGACATGTGCTGCGGCCGGCGCACGAAGGAGCCCGCGCGCCGCCGCCGCTCGATCAGATCGGCTTGTGCCAGCTCCGACAGCGCCTTGTTCACGGTCATGCGCGAGCAGCCGTAACGTGCGACCAGCTCATGCTCGAACGGAATGCGGTGGCCCGGCGGCCACTCGCCGGTGAGGATGCGCTTCTCGATGTCGGCGCGAATGCGCTTGTAGAGCGTGGGCTTGTCGGCTGCGTCGGTGGCAAGGCTCATGCGACGAGCCTCCGCACCGTGGCGTTAAAGCGCTCGCGCGCGATCTGGCGCAGCCTGTGCCGCCCGCCCTCGACGACCTTGTGGCCGCCCGCCCAGACGCAATCGATCGCGCCGCCGCCTGCGGCAAAGATCCAGCCGTCGATGAGCGCGTCGTGCGCCCGTCCGGCCAGCGATGGATGCGTGGCGTCGAGCGTGACGATGTCGGCGCGTGCGCCGGGCGCGAGGCCGGCGGGCGTCTGCGCCAGCGCCTGCGCTCCGCCCGCAAGCGCGTGATCGAACAGCGTCCGCCCGGTCGATCGGCCGGCGCCGCTGGAAAGCACGTTGCGCTGGCGATGCTTGAGCCGCTGGCCGTATTCGAGCTGGCGCAGCTCGTCGGCAATGCCGACCAGCACGTTGGAATCGGTGCCGATGCCGAACCTGCCGCCGGCGGCGAGAAATTCGCGCGCGGCGAAGATGCCATCGCCAAGACTGGCTTCGGTGATGGGGCAGAGGCCCGCGACCGCGCCGGTCGCGGCGAATGCGTCGACTTCCTCATCCGTCATGTGTGTCGCATGAATGAGGCACCAGCGCCGGTCGACCGGCGCGTGCTCCAGCAGCCATTGCACCGGACGCCGGCCCGACCAGGCCAGGCAATCATCGACTTCCCGGGTCTGCTCGGCGGCATGGATATGCACCGGCCCGCCTTCGGCCAGCGGAATGATCGCTGCGAGCTCGTCCGGCGTCACCGCACGCAGACTGTGCGGCGCGATGCCGATGTTGGCGCCTGGCAATGCGCCGATCGCCTTGCGCGATGCGGCCACCAGCGCGGCGAACTGATCGACTGAACAGATGAAGCGGCGCTGGCCGTCATGCGGCGCCGCGCCGCCGAACGAGCCATGCGCATAAAAACTCGGCAGCAGCGTGAGCGCAATGCCGGAGGCTTCGGCCGCTTGTGCGATCCGTGCGGCCATTTCGGCGGGATCGGAATAGGCCGAGCCGTCGCGGTCGTGATGCAGATAATGAAATTCGCCGACGCGGGTAAAGCCCTGCTCGAGCATCTCGACATAAAGCAGCGTCGCGACGGAGGCGACGTCGTCCGGTGTCATCGCGAGGGCGAAACGATACATCGTCTCGCGCCAGGTCCAGAAGGTGTCGGTGCTGTCGCCGCGCAGCTCGGCAAGGCCGGCCATGCCGCGCTGGAAGGCGTGGCTGTGCAGGCTCGCCAATCCCGGAAGCGCGATGGCGTGGCGCTCGTCGCCCGCTGCCGGCGGCACGTCCGCTGTCACCGCCGCGATCGCGCCGGCGGTGATCACCACCTGCACGTCATTGGCCCAGCCCGAAGGCAGGAGCGCGGAGGCGAAATGCAGTCGGGACATGATTGATGACACGCCGGCTGGACAGAACGGGCTTACGATTATATGTCTAGACATATAAGTCAAGCATCCCAGGGCGAATGGATACCCGCATGGCAGAGCGCTTCGACCGGATCTGGCATAATGCCCGCCTTGCAACGATGCAGGCCGACCGTCCTGAGGTCGGCGAGGTCGAGCATGGCGTGATCGCCGCGCGTGGCGGCCGCATCGCCTATGCGGGCGCAAAGGCGGATTTTCCTGCCGATGCGGACGCGAATGAGCGGATCGATTGCGAGGGGCGCTGGATCACGCCCGGCCTCGTCGACTGCCACACGCATCTCGTCTACGGCGGCAATCGCGCGCACGAATTCGAGCTGCGCCTGAAGGGCGCGAGCTACGAGGAAATCGCCCGCGCCGGGGGCGGCATCGTCTCGACGGTGGCCGCAACGCGCAAGGCAAGCGAGGCGGAGCTGGTCGCAAGCGCACTGCCGCGGCTCGATGCGCTGATCGGCGAGGGCGCGACCACGGTCGAGATCAAGTCCGGCTATGGCCTCGACACCGAAACCGAGATGCGGCAGCTCGCGGCTGCGCGCAGCATCGGTCGCCAGCGGCCGGTTGCGATCCGCACCTCCTTCCTCGGGGCGCATGCGCTGCCGGTGGAAGCGGATGGCGACAAGGATCGCTACATCGATCTCGTCTGCAAGCAGATGCTGCCGGCTGTTGCAAAGGCCGGCCTCGCCGACGCCGTCGATGCCTTCATGGAGGGCATCGCATTCTCGGCCGAGCAGACGGCTCGGGTGTTCGAGACGGCGAGAAGGCTCGGGTTGCCGGTCAAGTTGCATGCCGACCAGCTGTCGAACCTCGGCGGCGCCGCGCTCGCCGCAAAATTCTCGGCATTGTCCGCCGATCATCTCGAGCATACCGACGGAGCCGGTGCCGCCGCGATGGCGAAGGCCGGAACGGTCGCCGTGCTGCTGCCCGGCGCCTTCTACTTCATCCGCGAGACGCAGAAGCCGCCGGTCGAGGCGTTCCGCAGGCATGGCGTGCACATGGCGCTCGCGACCGACTGCAATCCCGGCAGCTCGCCGCTGACCTCGCTGCTGCTCACCATGAACATGGGCGCGACGTTGTTCCGCATGACGGTCGGCGAGTGCCTTGCCGGAATCACCCGAGAAGGCGCGCGGGCGCTTGGTGTGCTGAGCGAGACCGGCACGCTGGAAGCCGGGAAGTGGTGCGACCTCGCGATCTGGGACATCGAGCGGCCTGCCGAGCTCGTCTATCGCATCGGCTTCAATCCGCTGCATCGCCGGGTGTGGAGGGGACAGTGACCGAGCAGGGCGCAGCGATCGTCGTCAAGCCGGGAACGGTCAGCCTCGACGATCTCGCGCGCGTGCTCGCTGGCGCGCCTGTCGTCCTCGATTCCTCGTTCTGGCCGCGCGTCGAAGCGGCATCGGCGATCGTCGCGAAGGCCGCCCAGGCGGCGACGCCGGTCTATGGAATCAATACCGGTTTCGGGAAGCTGGCGTCGAAGCGCATTCCGCCCGACCAGACCGCGCTGCTCCAGCGCAATCTGATCGTCTCGCATTGCTGCGGCGTCGGCGCGGCGACGCCGGAGCCCATCGTGCGGCTGATGATGGCATTGAAGATTATCTCGCTCGGGCGTGGTGCCTCCGGCGTGCGCCGCGAGGTGATCGAGCAATTGCAGACGATGCTGGCGCTGGGCGTCACTCCGCTGGTGCCGCAGCAGGGCTCGGTCGGTGCCTCAGGCGATCTCGCGCCGCTCGCGCACATGACGGCGGTGATGATCGGCGAGGGGCAGGCGATCGTTGATGGCAAGACGGTGTCCGGCGGCGAGGCGCTTGCCGTGGTCGGACTTGCGCCGCTGACGCTCGGCCCCAAGGAGGGGCTCGCGCTGATCAACGGCACGCAGTTCTCGACGGCTTATGCCATCTCCGGCGTGCTGCGCGGTTTTGGCCTGGCGCGCGTTGCTCTCGTGACCGGCGCGTTGTCGGTCGATGCGGCGATGGCGTCGACGGCACCGTTCCGCCCCGAAATCCAGGCGCTGCGTGGGCATGCCGGGCAGATTGCTGCCGCCGCGACGCTGACCGCATTGCTCGAGGGCAGCGACATCCGTTTGTCGCATCTCGAAGGCGACGAACGCGTGCAGGATCCCTATTGCCTGCGCTGCCAGCCGCAGGTCGCGGGTGCCGCGCTCGATCTGATCGCACAGGCGGCGCGCACGCTGATCGTCGAGGCCAATGCCGTCACGGACAATCCGCTGGTGCTGGTCGACACCGGGGAGATCGTCTCCGGCGGTAATTTCCACGCCGAGCCCGTGGCATTCGCCGCCGATGCCATCGCGCTGGCGCTGTCCGAGATCGGCGCGATCAGCGAGCGGCGCATCGCGACGCTGGTCGATCCCGCGCTCAATTTCGGCCTCCCGCCGTTCCTCACCCCGGATCCCGGCATCAATTCAGGCTTCATGATCGCCGAGGTGACGGCGGCCGCGCTCTATGCCGAGAACAAGCAGCGCGCGCTCGCCTGCTCGATCGATTCGACGCCAACCAGCGCCAACCAGGAAGACCATGTCTCGATGGCGGCGCATGCGGCCCGGCGCCTCGCCGACATGGCCGACAATCTCGCCGCCATTCTGGGCATTGAGCTTCTGGTGGCAGCCCAAGGCATCACCTTGCGCGCACCGCATGCGACCAGCGCGCCGTTGGTCGCCGTCATCGCAATGTTGCGCGAGCAGGTGCCGGCGCTCGGGGCCGACCGCTATATGGCCGGCGATCTCGCCAAGGCTGCCGCGCTGATTGAAGCCGATACGCTGCCGGCCGTCGCGATTGCCGCACTTTCATCCGATCCGTTTCCGAGACTTGACTAAAGGGGCTCCCATGAACCGCCGACTGGATAACGATCGCACCATTCGCGCCCCCCGCGGCAGCGAGATCAGCGCCAAGAGCTGGCTGACGGAAGCGCCGCTGCGCATGCTGATGAACAATCTCGACCCTGATGTTGCGGAACGCCCGAGCGAGCTCGTGGTCTATGGCGGCATCGGCCGTGCGGCGCGCGACTGGGAGAGTTTTGACCGGATCGTCGCGGCCCTGCGCAAGCTCGAGGGCGACGAGACGCTGCTGGTCCAGTCCGGCAAGCCGGTCGGCGTCTTCCGCACCCACGCCGATGCGCCGCGCGTGCTGATCGCGAATTCCAACATCGTGCCGCATTGGGCGACGCTCGACCATTTCAACGAGCTCGATCGCAAGGGCCTGATGATGTACGGCCAGATGACGGCCGGCTCCTGGATCTATATCGGCAGCCAGGGCATCGTGCAGGGCACCTACGAGACCTTCGTCGAGGTCGGCCGTCGCCATTATGGCGGCAGCCTCGCCGGCAAATGGATCCTCACCGCCGGCCTCGGCGGCATGGGCGGCGCGCAGCCGCTGGCCGCGACCATGGCCGGCGCCTCGATGCTCGCGGTCGAATGCCAGCCGAGCCGCATCGAGATGCGCCTGCGCACCGGATATCTCGACCGGCAGGCCGCAACGCTCGATGAAGCGCTGGCGATCATGGAGGATGCCGCAAAGACCAAGAAGGCGGTCTCGGTCGGCCTGCTCGGCAATGCCGCGGAGATTTTCCCGGAACTGGTGCGCCGTGGCGTCAAGCCTGACGTCGTCACCGACCAGACCAGCGCGCACGATCCGGTCAATGGCTACTTGCCGAAAGGCTGGACGCTGGCCGATTGGGAAACCAAGCGCGCGTCTGATCCGAAGGGGGTCGAGCGCGCTTCCAAGACGTCGATGGTCGAGCACGTCCAGGCGATGCTCGATTTCCACGCGCAGGGCATTCCGACGCTCGACTACGGCAACAACATCCGCCAGATGGCGCAGGACATGGGCCTGAAGAACGCGTTCGATTTCCCCGGCTTCGTGCCCGCCTATATCCGCCCCTTGTTCTGCCGCGGCGTCGGCCCGTTTCGCTGGGCAGCTCTCTCGGGCGATCCCGAGGACATCTTCAAGACCGACGCCAAGGTCAAGGAGCTGATGCCTGACGACAAGCATTTGCACAATTGGCTCGACATGGCCAAGGAGCGCATCAAGTTCCAGGGCCTGCCGGCGCGGATCTGCTGGGTCGGCCTCGGCGACCGCCATCGACTCGGTCTTGCCTTCAACGAGATGGTGGCGCGCGGTGAGCTCAAGGCGCCGATCGTGATCGGGCGCGATCATCTCGACAGCGGCTCGGTGGCGAGCCCCAACCGCGAGACCGAGGCGATGAAGGACGGATCGGATGCGGTGTCCGACTGGCCGCTGCTGAACGCGCTGCTCAATTGCGCCAGCGGCGCGACCTGGGTGTCGCTGCATCATGGCGGTGGCGTCGGCATCGGCTATTCGCAGCACGCCGGCATGGTGATCGTCGCCGACGGCACGCCCGAGGCCGCCAAGCGTATCGAGCGCGTGCTCTGGAACGATCCCGCCACTGGCGTCATGCGCCATGCGGATGCGGGCTACGACATCGCGATCGACTGCGCCCGCGAGAAAGGGCTCGATCTGCCGAGTGTTGCGAAATAGCGACGCTTACTCGCTCACCAGCAGCTTCGGCATCGTCGTCTTGGCGCCGTCCATGAACGTCTGGACGGCGTCGCGGACGATGGCGTCGAGGTCGGACGGGATCGGCGTCCCGTAGATGAACTTGCGGATAGCGAGATAGAAGATGCGGCCGTGCAGGCCCCAGAACAGCTCGGTCTCGCGCTCGCTCAATGCATGAGCCTTCGCGTCGGGCAGCTTGAGCTCAAAGCGCAGCTCGGCCGCCGCGGGCTCGATGATCTCGCGCCGGATAATGTCGAGATAGCGGCCGGTGATGCCGAACGACTTCATGCCGGAGAACACGAAGATCCGCACCCAATTATACTCGAACACGCGTTCCACATAGTCGAGATAGAAGCGTGTCAGCCGCGCTTCGAGCGACAGTGAACGATCGCGGATCATCGGGCCCCAATTGGGCGACCAGCGGCTGAGATAGACCTCCTGGTAGACCCGCTCGATCAGCGCTTCCTTGCTCGGGAAATGGCGGTAGATCGCCGAATGGGTGATGCCCATGCGTTTTGCAAGCTCGCGGGTCTGCCCCTCGAAGCCGCGCTCGGCGAAGAAGCGGATGGCTTCCTCCACGATCGTGCGCTCGCGGTCAGGCGCGCGCATGTTGCGACGCTTTGGCGCGGACTTGCTGTCGGTCTCGGCTCGCTTCCGAACCGGTCGCTTTGCCGTTTTCTGCGTCTTTCGGGCCATTTCGTCGCTGAATCGCGTGTTTACGAACCTTCATAGCCCATGGCGCATTTGTGACCAAATGGTCATTTCCTGTTGACCGGCCCTGGGCGTCGTGTCAGGATTTTGAGACCAGATGGTTACAAATCTGGCATCCCGGCTGATGAGCCGATGGATCTCGAGGAAACGGCAGTGAAGGCGAGGGCTTTCAGCTATTTTCGTGCGGCGAGGATCGACCAGGCGCTGGATGCTCACGCACGCGCCGGAGACGAGGCGCGCTTCATTGCCGGCGGCCAGAGCCTGGTGCCGGCGCTGTCGCTGCGGCTGCAGGCGCCGCGGCTCCTCATCGACATCACCCACATCGACGAGCTCCGCGGCATCAGGCGCGATGGCGGTTATTTGCGCATCGGGGCCCTGACGCGGCATTGCGAGATGCTGAGCGAGCCGCTGATCGCCGAGTTCGCGCCGCTGCTGCATGCGGCAGCACCCTTCGTCGCCCATCCCGCGATCCGCAACCGCGGCACGTTAGGCGGCAGCGTCGCGCTCGCCGATCCAGCCTCCGAATTTCCGGCGATGACGCTGGCGCTGGATGCCGAGATCGAGATCGTCGGCCCCTCAGGCCGTCGGCGGGTCAAGGCCGACGATTTCTTCATCGACCTGTTCGAGACGGCGTTGCAGCCCGGCGAGCTGATCACCGCGATCTACGTCCCGCTGTTCAAGGCCGACCAGCGCTTTGCGTTCGACGAGCTGGCGCGCCGGCGCGGGGATTATGCGCTGGTCGGCTGCGGGATGCTCGCAACCTTTACCGGTGAGCGTATCGATGACATCCGCATCTCCTTTTTCTCGGTTGGCAATACGCCGATCCGGGTGAAGGGGGCCGAGGCGACCTTGATCGGCTCGAGTCTCGATGCGGAACGTATCGCGGCCGCGCAGGGAGCGCTTGAAGGTGATCTCGCCCCGCCCGAGAGTGACGAGGTGCCGCCGGCGATGCGGCTGCACCTCGCCCGCGTCTTGCTTGGCCGCCTGCTCGGACGTCTGGGTGAGGGCGCATGAACGGCCTCGGCGAAACCCTGCTGGATGAGGTCGACGAGACGTTGCGGGTTCGCTTCGTCGTCAACGGCCGCAAGGTCGCCTGCGAGGTCGCGCCGCGCGACACGCTGGTCGATTGCCTGCGCGACAAGCTCGAGCTGACGGGTACGCATGCCGGTTGCGAGATGGGCGCCTGCGGCGCCTGCCTGGTTCAGCTCGACGGCCAAGCCGTGCATTCCTGCCTGGTCTTCGCGGTGCAGGCCGATGGCGCGAGGATCGACACCATCGAAGGGCTGTCGGAAAGCGGTGTGATCGCGGACCTGCAAGCTGAATTCCATCGCCGTAACGCCCTGCAATGCGGCTTCTGCACGCCGGGCATGCTGGTCAACGCGCAAGAGCTGCTCTCGCAGTTGGCGCAGCCGAACCGCGACGAAATCCGAGACGCGCTGTCGGGTAATTACTGCCGCTGCACCGGTTATGAGGCGATCGTCGATGCCATCGACGCGGTGGCCAAGGAGCGTTCGAAGTCGCGCAACGCAGGCGGAGGCGCCTCATGAGCGCACCGCTAACCTCGCTCGATCGCCCGAATTCCTATATCGGCCGCTCCGTGCCGCGTCCGAACGCCAAGCGGCTGCTGGCCGGGCGCGGACGCTATATCAGCGATCTCAAGCTGCCGCGGATGCTCCATGCCGCGTTCCTGCGCAGCCCGCATGCGCATGCGAAGATCGCCTCGATCAAGGCCGACGCGGCCCGTGCGTACGAGGGCGTGCATCTCGTCGCCACGGGTGCGGATCTCGCGAAAATCTGCACGCCGTGGACGGGAACGCTCGATCACTTCAAAGGCATGAATTCGGCGCCGCAATGGCCGCTGCCGCTCGACCGCGTGGTCTGGGCCGGACAGGCGGTAGTTGCCGTCGTCGCCGAGAGCCGGGCGATCGCCGAGGATGCGCTGGAGCTGATCGACGTTGATTACGAGGACCTCCCCGTTGTCGTCGACATCGACGGCGCGCGAGAGGCCGGCGGTGCGCTGGTCAATCCCGGCAGCGCCAACAACATTTGCTTCCGCAGCCAGCTCGACAACGGCGCCGTGGACGATGCCTTTGCGCATGCGGCCCATGTGGTGGAGGAGGAATTTTCCTTTGGCCGCCACACCGCGGTGACGCTGGAGCCGCGCGCGATTGTCGCGGATTACGACCCCGCCGCCGGCATGCTCACCGTGCATCACGGCACGCAGACGCCGTATCAGTTTCAGGATCTCTATTCGCGGCACTACAACATTCCGGAAGCGCGTGTCCGCGTCATCGCCACCGACATCGGCGGCTCCTTCGGGATGAAGCTGCATGTCTATCACGAGGACATGGCGGTGGTCGGCCTCTCGATCCTGCTCGGTCGGCCCGTGAAATACGTTGCCGACCGCATGGAGTCCTTCGTCTCGGATATCCACGCCCGCGACCACCGCGTCCGCGCCCGCATGGCGCTCGATGCCAAGGGCGAGATCCTGGCGATGGACGTCGAGGACCTCACCGCGATCGGCGCGTTCTCGACCTATCCGCGCACCAGCGTGGTCGAGGGCAACCAGGTGATCCGCCTGATCGGCGCACCCTATCGTTTCAAGAATTATCGCGCCACGCTGGAGGTCATCTTCCAGCACAAGGTGCAGACCAGCCAGTACCGCGCCGTCGGGCATCCCATCGCCTGCGCCGTCACCGAGCGGCTGGTGGACATGGCCGCGAGCAAAGTCGGCCTCGATCCTTTCGCAATCCGTGCGCAGAACGTGATCCCCGACGATGCCTATCCGCAGACCTCGCCGACCGGCTACCGCTTCGAGGCACTGTCGCATCAGGCCTGCCTGAAGCGCCTGCACGAGATCATGGACTACGACGCGCTCCGCGCCGAGCAGGTGGATCTGCGCAAGCGCGGCAGCTATCGCGGCATTGGCATTGCCACCTTCGTCGAGATCACCAATCCGAGCCCTGCGTTCTACGGCGTCGGCGGCGCGCGCATCTCCTCGCAGGACGGTGCGATCCTCAGCCTGACGCCGTCCGGCGAGGTGCGCTGCCTGATCTCGGTCACCGAGCAGGGGCAGGGGACCGAGGCCATCATCAGCCAGATCGTGGCCGATCAGCTCGGCCTCGCGCAGGAGCACGTCAAGGTCGTCACCGGGGATACCGAGGTGACGCCGCATGGCGGCGCCACCTGGGCCTGCCGCGGCGCCGGCATCGGCGGTGAAACCGCGCTGCAGGCCACGCGGGCGCTCAAGCGCAACATCCTCGAGATCGCCGCGCTCATTTTGCAGCAGCAGCCCTCGGCGCTCGACATCGTCGACGGCGAGGTCGTGGACGCCGCGACGCGCAAGCCGCGCCTGCCGATCGCCGAGATCGCGCGCATCGCCTATTTCCGCTCCGACACGCTGCCGCCGGGCACGCAGGCGCAGCTCACGGTCAGCCACCATTTCGCGCCGCAGGGCTATCCGTTTGCCTTCACCAACGGCATTCAGGGTTGCGCGCTGGAGGTCGATGTCGAGACCGGTCTCATCAAGCTGCTGAAGCATTTCATCGTCGAGGATTGCGGTCGCGTCATCAATCCGATGCTGGTGGAGGAGCAGCTGCGCGGCGGTATCGTGCAGGGGCTGGGCGCGGCGCTGTTCGAGGAGTGCCGTTACGGCGACACCGGCCAGCTCATGAACGGCTCGCTCGCCGACTATCTCGTGCCGATGCCGATGGAGATGCCCGACATCGTCATCGCCCATGTCGAGACGCCGACCGCCGACACCGTGCTGGGTGCCAAGGGTGTTGGCGAAGCCGGCACGGCGGCAGCTTCGGCTTGCGTGCTCAACGCCGTCAACGATGCGCTCATGCCGTTCGATGCGACGATCAACTCGATCCCGATCACGCCTGCCAAAGTCCTGAAAGCCCTGAAGCGTTTCTAGAAAAAGACCATTGGAGGAAATCATGTCCAAAACCGGTTCAATGTCGAAGATATCCCGCCGCACCGCGCTCGCCGGCCTATCGGCCAGCGCGGCGCTGCTCGCCATGCCCCGTCTGGGTCGCGCTGCCGACGAGACCATCCGCATCGGCTTTCCGACGCCGCTCACCGGCCCGTTCGCCGCCGAAGCCCGTGATCAGGTCAAATGCGCCGAGCTCGCCGTCAAGCTCGTCAACGACAAGGGCGGCATCGGCGGCCGCAAGGTCGAGCTCTTGGTGCGCGACGACAAGCTCAATGCCGGCGAAGCGGCGACCCGCACGCTCGAGCTGATCGAGAAGGACAAGGTTCACGCCGTGGTCGGCGCGCTCTCCAGCGCCGTGCAGCTCGCGGTCAACGAGGTCACCCGCGCCCGCGGCGTGATCTACGTCTCGATCAGCCAGTCCGACACCATCAACGAGGCCAAGGATTTCAGCAAATACACCTTCCACGAGGCGCTGAACCCGCACATGACGACGGCGGCGGTGGCGCGGCAGACGCTGAAGAAGGGCATGAAGGTCGCGCACCTCGTCGCGGACTATGCCTATGGCCATGAGATGCTGCGCGGCTTCAAGCGCGCGCAGGCTGCGATCGGCGCGGACAATGTCGGCGAGATACTGCATCCGTTCGGCGCGGCGGATTACTCCACCTTCATGCCGCGCCTGATGTCGATGCGGCCGGACGTGCTCTGCATCTCCAATTTCGGCCGCGATCAGGCCAATGCAATCAAGCAGGCCGTGGATTTCGGCGTCAAGCAGCAGATGAAGATCGTGGTGCCCGTGATCCTGCACAATCAGCGCCTGGCGGTCGGCCCCGACGTGTTCGAGGGCGTGGTCGGCGGCGCCAATTACTATTGGGGCCTGGAGGCGCAGAGCAAGTCGGCCGCCGCCTTCAACGCCGCGTTCAAGGCCGCCAATGGCGGCGCCATTCCGACCGACTACGGCGCCTACGGCTATTCCGGCGTCGGCTCCTTGCTGGCGGCGATGCAGACCGCCGGCGGCACCGACATCGACAAGGTGGTCGATGCGCTGGAGAAGCTGCAATATGATCTGACCAAGGGCCCGCAGCATTACCGCAAATGCGACCACCAGTCGGTGCAGTCGGTGCTGGTGCTGGAGTCAAAGAAGAAGTCGGCGATGGGGGGCGAGAACGACCTGTTCGCGATTCTCGCCAACGACACCGGCTCGGACGACATGCTGCGCAGCTGCAGCGAGCTCGGCCACGCGACCTAAGACCTGTGACGATGGACCTGTCGCTGATCATCATGCAGCTTCTCTCCGGGATCGCCCTTGGGGCGGTCCTGGTGATCACTGCGCTCGGGCTGACGATCGTGTTCGGCATGCTCGGGGTGGTGAATTTCGCCCATGGCGCGCTGTTCATGATCGGAGCCTATGCGGGGCTGTATCTGGCCTCCCTCACCGGCAGCTTCTGGTGGGGATTGCTGCTGGCGCCCATCCTGATCGGCGCCTTCGGCATGCTGATCGAGTTCGTGCTGATCCGCCGGCTCTATGGACGCTCAATCGATGATCCGCTGCTGCTCACCTTCGGCCTCAGCTACATCCTGGTCGAGGGCGTGCGCATCGTGTTCGGCAGCGACGGCATTCCGTTTCCGACCCCGCCGCAGCTGATCGGCGTGCTCGATCTCGGCATCGGCTTCTTTCCGCGGTATCGCCTGTTCGTCATCGCGCTGGTGGCGGTGGTGCTGCTGGCGCTCTGGCTGACGCTGGAGAAGACCCGCATCGGCCTGATCGTCCGTGCGGGCGCCCGCGATCCCACCATCATGCAGGTGCTCGGCGTCGATATCGGACGGGTCTGGCTTGCGATCTTCGGGCTCGGTGTCGGACTGGCCGCGCTCGGCGGCGTGCTGGCGGGACCCATGCGCAGCGTCAATCCGGAGATGGGCTCGCTCGTGCTCGCGGAAGCCTTCGTGGTGACCGTGATCGGCGGCCTCGGCTCGATCGTCGGGGCGGTCGTCGCCGGCCTGATGGTCGGCATCTCGATCAGCCTGGTGGCGCTGTTCGCCCCTGAAATGGCGACCATCGTGATGTTCGCGCTGATGGCCGTGGTGCTACTGATCCGCCCGCAAGGCCTGTTCGGCGTGAGAGGGAGGACGGCGTGACGTCACCACCGAGCGGCGAGGTCATCGCCGAACCAGCGCCGAGCGGGCTCAGCCGGATTCTCGACCATCGCGTCCTGCTCTCCATCGTCGTGCTGGCCTTGTTGCCGTGGCTGCTGCCGTCCAAGGCGCTGGCCGTCAACGTCCTGATCTACGGCGTCGTGGTGATGGGCTACAATCTCCTGTTCGGCTACACCGGGCTGCTGTCGTTCGGCCAGGCCGCGTTCTTCGGCGCGGGCGCCTATTTCACCGGCATTGCGATCGGCCGCTATGGCGTGCCGTGGTTCGCGGCGGTGCCGATCGCAGTATTCCTCAGCACCTGCCTCGCTGCCGCGATCGGCATCGTCTCGACGCGCACCCGCGGCATCTATTTCTCCATGGTGACGCTGGCCCTGGCCCAGCTGGTCTATTACGTCGCGCTGCAGGCGGCGTCCTTCACCGGCGGCGAGAACGGCCTGCGCGGCTTCACGGTCGACCGCATCAGCCTGTTCGGCCTGCATGTCAATTTCCTCGACCCCGTCAACAAATACTACGTGCTGATGGCCTTCGCGGGATTGGCGATGTGGTTCCAGTCGCGCATCCTGAACTCGCCGTTTGGCGCCGTCATCGAGGCGATCCGCGAGAACGAGCAACGGGCGCGGGCCTGCGGCTACGACGTCGAGCGCAGCAAGCTGGTCGTATTCATGCTGTCGGGTGCGATCTCCTCGCTCGGCGGTTGCATGCTGGCGCTGCATCTGTCGATCGTGCCGCTGGACATCCTGCACTACCAGACCTCCGGCATGATCGTGATGATGGTGCTGCTCGGCGGCGCCCGCAGCTTCTTCGGGCCCTTCGTCGGCGCGGCGAGCTTCCTGATCCTGGAGGACGTCATCTCGCTCTGGACGCCGCATTGGCAGATCTTCGTCGGCGCCATCTTCGTGCTGTTCGTGCTGTTCCTGCCCAAGGGCATCTGGGGCACGATGCTGGATGCACTCGGCGTCGGAAAGGCGCGGCCATGAAGAGTGACATGAGCGGCGAACTGCTCCGCGCCGAGGGGATCGGCAAACGCTTCGGCGGCTTCGTCGCGCTCGAAGGCATCAGCGTGTCGTTCGCGGCGGGACAGCTCACCTCGATCATCGGGCCGAACGGTGCCGGCAAGAGCACCTTTTTCAACATCCTCTCCGGCGCGCTGACGCCGACGTCCGGCAAGCTGCATTTCAGGGGGCGCGAGCTGAACGGCTTGCCGCAGCACCGCTTCGTGCATCAGGGCATCTCGCGTTCCTACCAGATCACCAACATCTTTCCGGACCTGTCGGTGCACGAGAACGTCCGCGTCGCAGTGCAGGCGCTGACCGTGAGCTACGACATCTGGCGTAACCGCACGCGGCTCACCGAGCTGCATGCGCGGGCCGATGCGGCGCTGGATGCGGTCGGGCTGCTCGGCAGACGGGGTGAACTGGCTAAGTTCCTCTCGCATGGCCAGCAGCGCGCGCTGGAGATCGCGATCGCACTGGTCTCCGAGCCGGAATTGTTGCTGCTCGACGAGCCGACCGCCGGCATGGGCCCGGAGGAGACCAAGGACATGGTCGCGCTGCTGGAGCGGCTCGCCGACAAGCGCACTGTGCTCCTGGTGGAGCACAAGATGAAGATGGTGCTGGGCCTGTCCAAGCGCGTCGTGGTGCTGCATCACGGCCGGCTCCTTGCGGATGGCGCACCTGACGAGATCAGGAGCAATCCGGAAGTCCGCCGGGTCTATCTCGGACAGAGTGAAGGCTATGGCTGAGACCGCGCTGCTCGACATCGAGAATCTCCACGCCTGGTATGGCGCAAGCCACATCCTCCACGGCATCTCGCTGCAGGTGAAGGAGGGCGAGGTGGTCGCCCTGGTCGGCCGCAACGGCGCCGGCAAGACCACGACCTTGCGGGCGATGATGGGCCTGATGCCGAAGGCCGAGGGACGCGTGCGCTTTGCGGGCCAGGAGCTGTTGCCGCTGCGTGCCCATCAGCGCTTCCACCTCGGCCTCGCTTACGTGCCCGAGGAGCGCCGCATCGTTCCCGGGCTGTCCGTGCGCGAGAACCTGCGGCTCGGGCTCGTCGCGGCCGGCAGCGGCATCGAGGAACGGGCGGCGATCGACGAGATCGCCGAAACCTTCCCGCGCCTGAAGGAACGGCTCGACCAGGAGGGCGTCACGCTCTCGGGCGGCGAGCAGCAGATGCTGGCAATCGCCCGCGCGCTGATCGCAGATCCCAAAATGATCCTGCTCGACGAGCCGTCGGAAGGTATCATGCCCGTGCTCGTCGAGGAGATGGGCATGCTGTTCCGCCGCCTGCGCGACGAGGGCAAGACGCTGCTGCTGGTGGAGCAGAATGTCGAATGGGCGCTGCGGCTGGCCGACCGCGCGGTGATCATCGATCAGGGCGAGGTCGTGCACCAGAGCAGCGCTGCGGCGCTGCTGGCGGACAAAGACATCCAGGAGCGCTACTGCGCGGTCTGAGGTCAGGCCACCACCTTGGCCCCGGTGCCGTCGAGGCGCCGCCGTTCGTTCGCAAGATAATCGGCGATCGCATCGGCCGGCATGGGTTTTGCGAAATGGTAGCCCTGGATGAATTCGCAGCCGAGCCGGCGCAGGCTGTCGAGCTGTGCGCTGGTCTCGACGCCTTCGACGACGCAGGCGATCTCCATGTCGTCGCAGAGGCCCGCGAGCGATTTGATGATCTTGTGGCTCACCGGGTTCTCGTTGATCTCGGCGACGAAGCTGCGATCGACCTTGATCTTGTCGAGCGGCAGCCGGTGCACGTGGCTCAGCGATGAATAGCCGGTGCCGAAATCGTCCAGCGAAATGCCGCAACCCATTGCCTTCAGCGTCGCGATCGACTGCTGCGCGCGCACGAAATCGAAGGTAACGGCCGTCTCGGTGATCTCGAAATCGATCCGGCGGGGCGACAGTCCGCTTTTCTCGATGATCGAGATCAGCGGCAATATGCCTTCGGCGGCGCAGACGTCATGGGCGGAGAGGTTGAACGACAGGCGGATATGGTCGGGCCAGGTTCTGGCCGTCGCCAGCGCGCGCGCCAGCAGCACCTGCGTCAGGGGGCGGATCAGGCCGATGCGCTCCGCGGCGGGAATGAAGTCGGCGGGGGAGACCCAGCCGAGGCGGGGGCTATTCCAGCGTGCCAGGGTCTCGAAACCCGCGGTGTGCTCGCTCATGGCATCGACGATTGGCTGGAACACCAGCTCCATCTCGGCGCCAAAATCGGAGGTGCGCAGCAGGTTCTCGATGACGCCGCGGCTGCGGATCTCGGCTTCGAGCTCGCTCGAGAAGATCACGGTGCGGCCGCGCTGATGGCGCTTGGCGTGATAGAGCGCGTAGTCGGCGCATTCATAGAGCGCTTCCGACGTCGTCGCCGAGTCCGGGAACAAGGCAAAGCCGATCGAGCAGGACAACCCGGTATGGGCGGTGTCGAGCTGGTAGGGCAGCTTGACCTGGCTGCCGATGCGTTCGCCGAGCCGCATCAGGTCCGTGTCTTCAGGATCGCCACACACCACGAGGCCGAACTCGTCACCGCCCAGCCGGGCGAATTCGACGCGCTGCGGGCCGAAGCCCTCGCAGACCTCGCGGATGCGCTTGCCCGCCTCGATCAGGACGCGGTCGCCGACCGAGTGGCCGTAATTGTCGTTGATCGGCTTGAAGCCGTCGAGGTCGATGATGCCGACGGCGACGCGAACGTGTCTGCGCTCGGCGTCGGCAAAGGCGCTGGACAGCTCGGCGAAGAAGCGGCGGCGGTTCGGCAGCTCGGTGAGGGAATCGAGATTGGCGAGGCGGAAGTTCTCGTCCGAGAGCGCCTGCGTCGCCGCCTGCTGCGCGAGCAGAGACTTGCGGCTGGCGACGAGGTCGGCGAAGTCGCGGTAGTAGATGAACAGCACCGTCACCATCGCGCCGGACACCAGCAAATTGTTGACGGCGATCGCCTTCAGTGTCGGCTCCCCCGTGGCGAAGAAGAACAGCACGTAGGGCACGTCGACGATCAGCGTCACGATCAGTGCCGCCGAGCGCAGATGCATCAGCGAGAAGATGCAGCCGATCACGGTGACCGCCATGTAGAAGGCGACCTGGCTCTTGGCGAAGGGATCGCCATAGGGGTAGAGCGCGAAGGACCAGGCGGTGAAGCCGGCGCCGATCGGCAAGGTCAGCCAGTTGGTGGCGCGCAGATTGCGCAGGATGTCGGCGTCGCTGCGCACCAGGTGACGCTGGCGCAGCCACCAATAGGTTCGCAGGCCTGCGAGCACTGTCAGCACGCTCGGCACGATCAGCGTCAGCCAGTCCGGCGCCACGTTCACGTAGGTGTAGGCGACGGCGATCGTGTTGCTCATCAGGATGAAGTAGAGCAGCGGGACCTGCTTGGAGAAGGCGTCGAACTGCGCGCGCATCAGATCCGGATTGTCGGCCGGAACGTGAAACAGCCGCATTGCGGCGGCGATATGAGACTTCAAATTTGCGACAGGCATTGCAATACGCGCCCCGGATCCCTTCAAAAACGAGGGGGATCTTGCACGGCGGGGGTAAAGGGCTCGTTAGACGAGTTCCGCGAGCAAGGCGGGCGTGGGTTGCGCGCTACCGCATCAGGTCCGGCCGCGTGCTTTGGTGAGGCCGTGTTAACGATATCAGGCCGCGGACGCGAGCAGTATCAGTCGCGCGATGCGGTTGAGCTGCCGCTACACTTTGCTAACCATGCGCGCCGGCGCAACGTCTTGCCGCACCTCTCCCCTGCCGGGGAGAGGTAACAGGCCCCCATCCGGCGGCGGTTACTTCTTTTCCAGGGCCGCGGTCTGCTTGGCGAGCTGCTTGTCGAATTCCTCCGACAGGCCGGTCGCATAGGTGGCCAGCTCGTCCGGTTTGACGAACGGATTCGGCGCGCCGTCCTTCATCTGCGCCCGCTTGGCCTGCATGCCATAGACCTCCGGGTGCGGCCCGAGCAGCACGTCGATCTTCATCGATTTCACCTTGGCATAGGTCGCGCGGTAGTCGTCGACGATGCCGGGATAGGTCGGCTGGCCGACCAGCCTGTTCAGCGCCACCGTGCCGCTGCAGAAGAACAGCACCTCGCGGTTCTGGCCGCCATCCTTGACGGTCATTTCCCAGCTCGTGCAGCCCGGTGAGTGGCCGGGTGTTGCATGCGCGATGAGCGTGGTGTCGCCGAGCGTGACCTTGTCGCCTTCCTTCACGACACGGTCGACCTTCACCGGCGGGAAAGCGAGGTCCTCGTTCTTCTCGTCACCGGGATAATAACCACCTTCGAGCAGCGGCTTGTCGCGCTCACCCGCCACGAGCTGCGCGCCCGTCTCCTTCTTGATCTCGGCGAAACCGCCGGTGTGATCGAGATGCGCGTGCGAGTTGAGGATGATCTTGATGTCGGCGACCTTGAAGCCGAGCTTGGCGATGCTGTCCTTGATCGTGCCGGTCGACTGAGGCATCGCCGTGTCCATCAGGATCAGTCCCTGCGATGTCTTGATGACGTAGACGGCAATGCCTTCGGTCCCGACATAGTAGATGTTGCCGATGAGCTGGAACGGCTCGAATGGCGCCGTCCATTTCTGCATGACCGCTGCGAGAAAATCCTTGATGGTTTGCGCCTGCGTGCCAGTCGAGAGCAGGGTCAGTGCGCACAGCGCGGCCGTCAGCGTTCTCATAGTTTGCCTCCCGCAGTGTTCTTGTCGTTTTCATCGGGCACGGGCCTCGTGGTCCGAGCGGTGCGTAAGTTACGTCGTGGCCGGTGTTCAGGGCAACAGCCTTGCGTTCGCAAGAAATCATCGTTGGGTGGGCGTATCGGCGCGTATGGTGTCGGCCGCGCGCGAGCCTAGCGCCCGATCGTCACTCCGGCGGTGGAGCGCATGGCATCCCGCAGACTGGTCGCCTTCATGTCGTCCAGGACCTGCCGGGTCAGCACGGTGGTCTGGCCGGGCGTGTTCAAGATCGGCTCTCCGCGCGAGGACGAAAGCCGATCGGTCTTGTAGGGCGCGGCTGCATCGGTTGCGGGAACCGCGGCGACTGCATGAGGTGGCCGTTTGTCCGCGGCGATGGCCGGCTGTGAGATGTAGACGGCGGCGATCACGACCAGAAGCAACGGGCTTGCGCGCATAGGCGATCTCCCATGTCGGGATAACAGCCTAGCACATCGCGAACGGCAGTCGCAGGAGAAAGGATCAGGCGAGAGCGGCCCGGCGTTCGCGCGCCGGCTCGCGGGCGCGCTCGGGCTTCCCAGGCTCGGCGAGCCGCGTGAAGCTGCGATGGCTCGCCTGTGCGGGGGGCTCGACGATGACGCCCTCACAGACGATCTGTCCGCCGAGCAGCTTGAATTCCAGCTTGTCGTAGCGCGGCATCGTCTCGCCGGGCTCGGGCGGCAGCAGTCCAACGCTGCCCTGGATGTTCAGCGTGGCTTCGCCGGTGCCGTGAAGGCGCGGATTCCACATCCTGATCCCGCTTTCCGCCCAGCGCTGCCGGATCAGCGCGGCGCGATCGGCAGGCTCGGCGGGGCGCGTGCGAACCTTCGGTGCGCTGCGGACCTCGGGGGACAGCGACACGAGTGCCGTAGCCGGCGCGATGTCGGTGACGATGCTGGCGGCATTGGTGGAACCCGCCTCCACCGTGGCGACGGGCGCCACGATCTCCACTGCTGCCGGCTCGATGATGACTGCGTCGGCTGGCGAGGGAACGTTGTCGAGATCATCCTCCGGAGCGGCCTCTGCCACAACTCCGGCATCGGCCGGCGTGACGCACGGCTCGATCATGGCCGGCTCAACGTCGACGATGACGTCGGAGGAATGATCATCAACGATCACGAGGGCGGGGACGTCAAGCGGCGCACGCTCGATCTCGACGGGCAACGGCGACGCTTCCGCCGTGACGACGGGCCCGGCTTCGGCCGGAAGGGGATCGTTGCTGACGACGAGGTCGGCGGCGTCGATCACTTCGCTGACGACATCGACAGGTTCCGCGTCGGGGGACTCGACCTCAGCCGAGATCTCCGCGACAGAATTGATGCTCGTGGCAGGATCGGGAACGGCCTCTGCAGCAGTTTCGATCTCGGCGACCTCGATGGCCGGGACCTCAGTCTCCTCCTCGGCGACTCCCGCGATGTCGGATGGCGCCTCGCGGGAGGACCCCTCGCTGACGCCGGCATGGGTTGGTGCTGCCGGCGGGCTCTCCGCGATGACGGCGATCGCGGCATCATGCTGGGCAGAGGGCGCGACGGCCGCGATCTCGGCATCGTCCTGCACTGAAACTGTGCTGGTCTCGCTGATGTCGGTCGGTGCGGATTCCGCAAGACCTTCGAGCTCAGTGCGCTCTGCCGTGGTGTCTTGGGCTGTCGTCTCTTGGGCTGTCGTGTCTTGGGCCGTGATGTCCGGGGCCACGACGTCTTGGGCCGCAATGCACTCAGCCACACTCTCTTCGGCGATGACGGGCGAGACGTCTTCGGCGACCGGCGTGGCGTCAAGGCTGCCGTCATGCGGCACGGGCCGAAGCCGGGTGAATGCCCATTTCACCGCCGGGATACGGCGCAGCAACGATATCAGTCTCGAAAGCACTAGGAGTTGTCCAAGCGGTACTCGGCGTGAGGGCAATCGCTGATTCGTCAGCAATGTGAAAAACTGCCCCGCCCGTCACACCCCTGTCAATGCAGGCGAGATCAATTGCAGAACATCCGCAATGTCAGGCATGTGCGGTGTGCCGCATGAGGTGTCAGCCATCACCACGAGGCCGGTGATGGCCGTGGGTTCTACGGGGTGACAGTCAATGTGACAGCGACCACAGTCAAGCCGCCTGGAAATCGACACGCTCTTCTTCAAAGCGAAGGAGAGCAAACGTGATCCACAGGACTTGCCTGGCTGCAGCCATCGCCGCCTTCATCAGCATGCCGGCGCTCGCAGACGAACTGACGCCGAAAATCGCCGCTCACCTTATTCCGCCCAATGCGGAAATCCACATCTCCTGGACCAGCCCCGCGTCCGACCCCGAGGGCCGTGCGATCGAGGTGGTCTGCGGCGAGGTCACGGTTCGCAACGACCGGGGCCTTTCGACGTCGTCCTTCGCCTATGTCATCGATGATGACAAGCTTTGGCTGGCCTGGAAGATCGATTGGATGAAGGAGCCGGAACCGCAGGGCGTCCGCCGTGTGATGCGCTATTGCCCGGGTCGTTGATCGACGCTGCTGGGCATGCGGGAGGGGATCGCCATCCGCTCCCGCAATTTTGCTCTTCCGGCTATTTGCCGGAGCCCGCGGAGCCGCCGGCCTGGCTGCCCATGTTATTGGTGTTGGTGCCGCCGGCTGAAGGTTGCTGCGCACCCTTGCTGTCGCTGGCCTCATTCTGCATATTCGACGCGCGTCCGGTGGTCATGCCCTTGGTCGCGGGGCCTCGCGATGAGGGGCCGACCGCGCTCTGAGCGGACGCGCCCGGCGCAGGTTGTGTCTGTGCGAAAGCGCCACCGGTCGCCAACGCCATGATGCATGCCGATGCCAAGATGATCTTCTGCATCCCGTCCTCCTGGGTTCATCGTCAGGACAACCTCCGCGCGGGACGGACGTTCCTGGCCAACCGCACCGCAGGCGAGTGCGTGCGCCGAATGTAGGGTTCCCTGCACCGTTCTCGCAGGGTAGTTTCGGGACACCCGGCATCTGCAAGGACGAGACATGAAACGAATAGTCGCCATCGGAGCGGTTCTGCTCTGGTCCGCCATCGCGTTCGCGCAGGATCGCGCCATCACGGTGGCCTCGACCACGTCGACGGAACAATCAGGCCTGTTCGGCTATCTGCTGCCCCTGTTCGAGAAGGCCGAAGGCATCAGCGTGAAGGTCGTTGCCGTCGGCACCGGGCAGGCACTCGACATCGGACGGCGCGGCGATGCCGACGTGGTGTTCGTCCATGACAAGGCTGCCGAAGACAAATTCATGTCGGAAGGGCAGGGCGTGAAGCGGTTCGACGTCATGTACAACGACTTCATCATCGTCGGCCCCAGAAGCGACCCTGCGAAGATCGCCGGCGGCAAGGACGTCACGGACGCGCTGCGCAAGATCGCGGCGGCCAAGGCCCCGTTCATTTCGCGCGGCGACAAGTCCGGCACGCACGCGGCCGAGCTGAGGCTGTGGAAAGAGGCGGGCGTCGATCTCAGTGCGGGCAAGGACAATTGGTACCGGGAGATCGGTCAGGGCATGGGCCTGGCGCTGAACATGGCCTCGTCGTCGAACGCTTATCTCTTGTCGGACCGCGGCACCTGGTTGTCATTCAAGAACCGCGGCGAACTCGCCATCCTGACCGAGGGCGACAAGCGCCTCTTCAACCAGTACGGTGTCATGCTGGTGAATCCCGAGAAGCACCCGAACGTCAAGGTGAAGGACGGGCAGGCCTTCATCGACTGGCTGGTGTCGTCGAAGGGGCAGAACGCGATCGCCGGCTACAAGGTCGGCGGCGAGCAGCTATTTTTCCCCAACGCGTCCCACTAGCACGAAGGCGACGGTCGACACCGCCACGCTGAGCGCCAGCAGGATCAGTCCGAGGCCGAGCGCCAGCGGCAGGTCGCCCTTGCTGGTCTCCAGCGCGATCGCGGTCGTCATCGTGCGCGTGAAGCCGCGGATGTTGCCGCCGACGATGATGATAGCGCCGACCTCGGCGATCGCGCGCCCGAACGCCGCGAGAAAGGCCGTCAGCAGCGAGGTCCGGCCGAGCGCGAACAGGAGCGCCATGCTGCGGAAGGCCGACAGGCCGTCGATCCGTGCGAGATCGCCGTACTCCGCCCACAAAAGACTTGCGGGCCGGTGCACCAGCGCCACCACGATCGGGGTCGCCAGCAGCGTCTGGGCGATCACCATGGCGGCCGGCGTGAACAGCAGTCCGGCCACCCCAAGCGGGCCCGAGCGCGACAGCAGAAGATAGAGCGCGAGCCCGACCACGACAGGTGGAAGCCCGAGCAGCGCATTGGTCAGGACGATGATCACCTGCCGCCCGCGGAAACGGGTGATCGCGAGCAAGGCCCCGATCGGTGCGCCGACCATGAGGGCAATGACGCTCGCGGTCAGACTGACGCGCACCGACAATGCGACGATGCCGAGCAGCTCGGCGTCGGCTTCGCCGATGAGTGAGATCGCAGCGCCAACGGATTGGGTGAAATCGCTCATCCGAGCCTGGGCGTCGGCGCCAGGCGGAGTGCCGCGGGGGCGTTGGTGTCGGGAATGGAGAGGCGTTTCACGGAGGATTTCCTGCGAGTGGCGCAGTGCAATGCGGTGGCGCGATCGCGTCCCGCAGGCACTTGTGCTTTGGCCTGCGACGGGAGGGGCTCTCCTCGCAGCAGGCCAATCACAGAATACTCAGGTGGAGCGGTTTGCAAACCCAATTCGGCTGGAATTCAAGTCGCGGGCGGGCGGACGCGCGGCCTGCTCGGCATCAACGCTTGCCAATGGCAGATGCCGAAACCGTCGGCGCTGTCCCAATGCTGTCCCGCCAATAGCGCTCGATCTGCTCAATCAGGGCGGGAGGGAGCGGGACGTAGTTGAGCGTCTGGGTCTCGGACTTGCCGTTCCCGAGTGACCAGCGGAGGAAGTCGATGGCAGCTGCGGAGCGCTCCGGATATTTTGCTGTTTTGGGCATCAGCACGAAGGTCGTGGCCGTGATCGGGTAGGCGTCTTCGCCCGGCGCGTTGGTGAGGACCAGGTGAAAATCCTGCTCCGCCTTCCAGTTCGCGCTCGAAGCCGCGGCCTGGAATGACGCGGCATCAGGCACCACGTCATTGCCGGCGCTGTTCTCCACGATGCCGAAGGAAATCCTGTCGAGCCGCTGCAGCGCGTAGGTGTATTCGAGATAGCCGATCGCGCCGGGAATGAGACCGACGAGCGAGGCGACGCCGTCATTGCCGCGGCCGCCGAGGCCGAGCGGCCACTCGACCGAAGTACCTTCCCCCACGCTTCTCTGCCATTGCGGACTGACCTTCGAAAGATAGTTCGACCAGTTGAATGTGGTGCCGGAGCCGTCAATGCGATGGACCACAATGATCGGCGCCTTCGGCAGGCTGATATCGGGATTGATCGCGGCGATCGCCGGGTCGTTCCAGGATTTGAGCTTGCCGAGATAGATGTCGGCGAGCACCTGCCCGGTGAAGCGGATCTGGCCCGGCTTGACGCCGCCGATATTGACCACGGGCACGACGCCTCCGATCACGATCGGGAATTGGATCAGGCCGAGCCTGTCGAGCTCGTTGGGGTCGAGCGGCATGTCGCTGGTCCCGAAATCGACGGCGTCGGTCTTGATCAGGCTGAGGCCGGTGCTCGAGCCGACCGCTTGATAGCTGACGATGTTTCCGGTCTTCGCCTTGTAGGCGTCGGTCCATTTCGTCATCACGGGCGAGACGAAAGTCGAGCCGGCGCCTTTGATCTCGGCTGCCAGGCCTTGCGTTGCGACGAGGAGGACGGCGAGGATGATCGGGAGTGCAATATGTTTCTTCATCTGCGCGACGCTAACGGGTGGGGCACGATGCCGATGTGGTCGATCTCACAATCGCGCCGCGCGGCATTCGCGCGGGCCATTGCGCCGCGACCTCATCACGCCGGTCGCGGCGCCGCGTCATCCGATTGATGTAAATCGAGAGCCACCGATGGGTGCTGGAGCGGCCGTCCACCCCGCTATGGGGCTCCCGGGCGGGCGAGGCGGGATTCGGGACAAATTGCCTTGCCCGGCGGCCAAATCGGGCCTTTTCGGGCCCGGCGGCGGCTTTATTCCGGCCATGGATGCTTTAAGGAGAAGGCGGATCAGGTCGTCGCCGCCCGCCGGCGGTGCTAGACCCTGACGCAGGAACAATGGGCTGTGCCGCGCCGGCACGCCCGCAAGGATGAGAAGGATACGAGGCAATGATCCAGACCGTTGGCATCATCGGGGCAGGGACCATGGGGAACGGCATCGCGCAGATCTGCGCGGCGGCCGGGCTCTCGGTCGTGATGGTCGACATTTCCGAAGCGGCCGTGAACCGCGGGCTCTCGACCGTCGGCGGCAGCCTCGAGCGGCTGGTCAAGAAGGAGAAGATGTCGGCGGCCGATCGCGACGCCACGCTCAAGCGGATCACCGGCACCACCGACCGCGCCAAGCTGTCGGATTGCGACCTCGTCATCGAGGCCGCGACCGAGAACGAGGAGCTCAAGGTCAAGATCCTGAAGGACCTTTGCGCCACCCTGTCGCCGCGCACGCTGGTCGCGACCAACACTTCGTCGATCTCGATCACCAAGCTTGCCGCCGCGACCGACCGCCCCGATCGCTTCATCGGCATGCACTTCTTCAACCCGGTGCCGGTGATGGCGCTGCTGGAGTTGATCCGCGGCCTGCAGACCTCCGACGACACCCATGCCAAGGCGCTCGATTTCGCCAAGCGCGTCGGCAAGGTGGCGATCACCGCCAAGAACAGCCCGGGCTTCGCCGTCAACCGCATCCTGTGCCCGATGATCAACGAGGCAATCTTCGCGCTCCAGGAGGGCATCGCGACGGCGGAGGAGATCGACGCCGGCATGAAGCTCGGTTGCAACCATCCGATCGGACCGCTGGCTCTGGCCGACCTCGTCGGGCTCGACACCATGCTTTCGGTGATGGAGGTCTTTTACAAGGGCTTCAACGATCCCAAATATCGGCCAGCGCCGCTGCTGAAGGAGATGGTGGATGCCGGCCATCTCGGTCGCAAGACCGGGCAGGGCTTCTACAGCTATAGCGCCTGATCAGGGCGGCCGGCGGCGGGCCTGTTCGCGTCCGCCGCCCGATCCCGCACTTTGCGCTGCGACAAAGACGCCGCGCGCAATCGGCCCGACAATGTCGAGCGGGCGGCCCTACGGGAACAACGGAACGGACACTGAGCTCATGTCGGATCGACTGAAGGCCGAGCGCGAAGCTGCGGCCGCACGGCGGAACCTGTTGACCCAGGATGCGATCGAGCGCACCGGGATCAGCGAGGAGATGATCGGGGAACTGGTCACCCGCTTCTACGGACGCGTGCGCGAGGATGCAGAGCTGGGGCCGGTGTTCGCCGCCGTGCAGAACTGGGACGAGCATCTCGCCAGGCTCAGGGATTTCTGGTCCTCGGTCGTGCTGATGAGCGGCCGCTATCATGGCTCGCCGATGCGGGCGCATCTGCCGCTAAGTCTGGTTGCCGGCCATTTCGACCGTTGGCTCGATCTGTTCGAGCAGACCGCGCGCGAGGTCTGCCCGCCGCCGGCAGCCAGCCTGTTCATCGACAAGGCCCGCCGCATCGCCGACAGTTTCGAGATGGCATCGGCAACCGTCGCCGGTTCAATCGCTGCGCCGCGTCACGTGCTGAGGTCCTGACCTCAACCGGTTGCCTGCAAATGATGCAGCGATATCGCGCTGCGTTCGCACAGCGTGATGGATAGCGCGCTGCACCAATTCCGACATCTTCGGTCTGCCCTGCAAAATCATCATGCTGATCGCGCGGTGTGATGTTGAAATTGCGAAAACTCGCTTGAATGCGTTGATCGTCGTTCAATCAAAACGAGCAAAGCCATATTGATGCGCTGCGGCGCCAATTCTTCGCCTTGTTTTCGGCAGAGTTCCAGCGCCTGCTTGTGGACATGTCCCGCGCATCGTTCACGACCAATTCCTCATCGTCCGAAAGCATCACGGAACCTGAAGCCGATGCGCGCGCCGAACAGACGCGGCGAACGATTCTGCTTGGCGCAATCGCCACCACCGCCTGCCTCGGTTGTTCCGCGCACGCACGCGCGGACGAGGATCCGCCTGGGTCCGACCAACGGCCCCAGAAAGGCGATGTGCTCGTCTTCTCCGAAGGCGACAAGGAGGGAAAGCTGATCACCGCGGCCGACCTGCCCGCCGGCGGACCGCCGGTGCATGCCTGGCCGAAGGATCCCAAGACATCGGTGGTGCGCAGCGCTTCCCGGCTCAACGAGATCCTGATCATCCGGCTTGATCCCGCCGAGCTCGACGACAAGACGCGCGAGCGCGCCGTCGATGGCATCATCGCCTATTCGGCGATCTGCGCCCATGCCGGCTGTCCAGTTACCGCTTGGGTGAAGAGCGATGTCGGCGACAAGGAGGTGTTCAAGTGCATGTGTCACAACTCCGAGTACGATCCTCGTGCGGGCGCACAGGTCGTGTTCGGGCCGGCGCCGCGACGGCTCGCCGCGCTACCGCTGGCGCTCGCTGACGGCTCGCTCAGTGTCGCCGGCAACTTCATCGGAAAGGTAGGTGGCGCGCAGCCGGGATGATGGACGGTGCGGGATCTGCCCGCGTCACGAGAGGCCGCATCCGCCGATGGGCGGACGGCGGGACGAACGACAAGAATTCAACACAAGAATTCAAACGGATGAAAAAGGGGAACGTCCATGAAAACTTTCATGACCAGAAAGCAATGGCTACTGTCCGGCTTCGTCGCCTTTACCTGTCTTGCCTCGACCGCCGCCGTGGCCGGCCCGATCGAGAGTTATTCGCCGGTCACCGCGCAGCGGCTGGAAAATCCGGAGCCAAGCAACTGGATGCTCTATCGACGCACCTATGACGGCCACGGCTACAGCCCGCTCGACCAGATCAACACCTCCAATGTGAAGAACCTCACGCCGGTCTGGACCTTTGCCACCGGCGTCGTCGAAGGCCACGAGGCGCCGCCGATCGTCAACAACGGCGTCATGTTCGTGGCGACCCCGATGGGGCAGGTGATCGCGTTGAATGCGAAGACCGGCGACGAATATTGGCGCTACAAGCGGCAGCTCCCCGACGATCTGTTCCAGCTGCACCCGACCAGCCGCGGCGTCGGCCTCTGGGAGGACAAGCTCTATCTCGCCACCACCGACGATCACGTCGTCGCGCTCGATGCCAAGACCGGCAAGGTGGTGTGGGACACCAAGGTGCAGGACTACAAGAAGGGCCAGTACATGACCCTGATGCCGCTGATCGTCGACGGCAAGGTCATCGTCGGCGGCTCCGGCGGCGAGTTCGGCGTGCGCGGCTACGTCGCCGCCTATGACGCCAAGGACGGCAAGGAGCTGTGGCGGACCTTCACCATTCCGGGCGAAGGCGAGCCGGGCCATGAGACCTGGCAGGGCGACGACTGGAAGAACGGCGGCGGTTCGGCCTGGATGACCGGCAATTACGACAAGGACACCAAGACGGTCTATTGGGGCGTCGGCAATGCCGCGCCGTGGCCCGGCGAGACCCATCCCGGCGACAATCTCTACACCTCTTCGGTGCTCGCGCTCGATCCAAACACCGGCAAGATCAAGACCCATCACCAGTATCACCAGAACGATTCCTGGGACTGGGACGAGGTCGAGGCACCGATGCTGATCGACCTGCAGCGCGACGGCAAGACCATCAAGAGCCTGGTCCATCCGGGGCGCGATGCGATCTTCTGGGTGCTCGAGCGCACGCCGACCAAGATCAACTACGTCGCCGGCTGGCCGTTCGTCTCCACCGACGTCTGGAAAGGCATCGAGCCAGAGAGCGGCAAGCCGATCGTCGATCCCGCGCACAAGCCGGTCATCGGCAAACGCGTCGAGTTCTGTCCGTCGCTGTGGGGCGGCAAGGATTGGCCGTCGGCGGCCTACAGCCAGAAGACCGGTCTCGTCTACGTGCCCGCCAACGAGAACTTCTGCGGCGGCTTCACCGGCGAGAAGGTCGCGCTCAAGCCGGGCGAGCTCTGGCTCGGCACCAAGCCGGAGGACATCGGCCTGAAGACCAAGCCGGGCGCGGACCATTTCGGCGAGCTGCAGGCCTGGGATCCTGCGACGGGCAAGAAGGTGTGGCAGCACAACTTCCCGAAGTCGCAGCTGTTCGGCTCGGTGACGGCGACCGCGGGCGATCTCATCTTCGTCGGCGGCACCAACGACCGCAACTTCCGCGCGTTCAACGCCAAGACCGGCGAGCTGTTGTGGGAGCAGAAGACCAACTCCGGCATCATGGGCATGCCGGTGTCCTATGAGATCGACGGCACCCAATACATCGCGATCCAGTCGGGATGGGGCGTGGACGCCCAGCGCATCCAGGACGCGCTGGTGACCAACAACATCGGCATCGAAGCTAATGTGCCGCAAGGCGGCGTGATCTGGGTGTTCGCGCTCAAGAAGTAGCTCCGCGGGCGGATCGAAGACGGCGGAGCAGCAGGGGGGTGGCGAATGCGGCGGACGGCAACGTCCGCCGCATTTTTTGCGACGGAATGCGATTGCTCCCGCACCACGAACTCGTCATGCCCGGGCTTGTCCCGGGCATCTACGTTCTTGGTGCCGCGGCAAAGGTCGTGGATGGCCGGGACAGCCCGGCCATGACGATGTAGGGCGGTTTGTGCGCTAGGCCCGCTACTTCCCCGTCCGCTCCACCTTGTCCTTTTCCTTCTGGTTCATCTCCTGAACCTTCGGATCTGGATTGTGCTGTCCCGTGGTCTGGGTGGTCGAGGCGGGCGGGGCGTCGGCGTTGGGCAGCGAGTTCTGGTCGGGCGTGGCGGGGCGCGTCGCGGTGGTCGGCGGCGTCGTATTGCCCTGGGCGAACGCGCCTGCGGCCGTCAAAAGAAAGGCGCTCGACAGCGACACTGCGAGCGCCCTTGAGATGTTGGTCATCGATCTGCTCCTGTCAGATCGATGGAAACGGCGCGAGGCCGCTTGTGTTCCGAGCTACGCTTCCAATTGCTTGCCGATCGGAAGCGAGCGGATGCGTTTTCCCGTCGCTGCGAAGATCGCGTTCATCAGCGCGGGCGCAAACGGCGGGACACCGGGCTCGCCGACACCGCTCGGTGGCGTGTCCGATGCGGGCGGCACGATGTAGACGTTGGTCACGACAGGAGATTCGTCGATTCTGACGACCTGGAAGTCGTCAAAATTCTTCTGCTGCACCTTGCCGTCCCTGAAGCTGATCTCGCCGTATTTGGCGAGGCTCAGCCCCATGATCGCGGCGCCCTCGATCTGCGAGGCGATGCGCTCGGGGTTGACATAGGTGCCGCAATCGATCGCGGTGTCGACCCTCGGCACCGTCAGCTTGCCCTTGTCGTCGACGGCGACCTCGACGATGGTCGCGATATAGCTGACGAAGCTGCGGTGCACGGCAATGCCTAGACCGTGGCCCTTCGGGACCTTGCGGCCCCATTCGCCCTTCTCGGCGACCAGCTCGACCACCTTGCGCAGGCGCGCGGTGTCGATCGGATAGCTGTCCTGGGGCTCACCGTAGTTCCAGAGGTCCTTCACGTTCGGCTCGACGATGCGGGGCGAGCCGATCAGCTCGAGCAGCATGTCTTTCTGGTCGCGCCCCGTCGCCTGCGCGATCTCGCCGACCATCGACTGCACCGCGAAGGCGCGCGGAATGTTCGAGACCGAGCGGAACCAGCCGATGCGGGTATGCGCGGCTGCCTCCGGATTCTCGCAGGAGATGTTGGCGATCTCGAACGGCATGTCGGCGAGGCCCATGCCGATCTCGAACGGCGCCTGGTGCACCGTGCCGGCGGCAAAGGTCGAGGCGATGCTGGGCGCCACGCTGCGGTGGCGCCAGGCGATCACCTTGCCGCTCTTGTCGAGACCGGCCTCGATGCGCTCGGCCGAGACCGTGTGCAGGAAGCCGTTCTGGATGTCGTCCTCCCGCGTCCACTGCACCTTCACCGGCGCGCCGAGCTCCTTCGACAGCAGGGCGGCCTCGAGCGCATAGTCGCATTTCGACTTGCGGCCGAACCCGCCCCCGAGCAGGGTCACGTTGACCGTGACGTTGCCCTCGGGAATGCCGAGCGTCTTGGCGACGTCGTCACGGGTTCCGCCCGGGCTCTGCACCGGTGCCCAGATCTCCGCCTTGTCGCCCTTGACGTCGGCGACCGCCACCGGCGGCTCCATGCTGACATGCGCGAGATGCGGGATGTAGTACTCGCCGACGATGACCTTGTCGGCGCCCTTCAAGGCCGCATCCGCATCGCCTTCCCGACGCACGACGAGGCCCGGCTTGCGCGAGGCCTCCTCGAGCTCCTTGCGGAAGGCGACCGAGTCGTACTTGGCGTTGGCGCCGTCGTCCCAGACCAGCTTCAATGCGTTGCGGCCCTTGATCGCCGCGCCGGTGTTGCGGGCGATCACCGCGACGCCGCCGAGCGGCTGGAACTTCGACGGCCACGGCCATCCCTGGACCTTCATCACCTTCTCGACGCCGGGAACCTTCAGCGCCGCGTCTGGATCGAACGAGACCAGCTTGCCGCCGGTCACCGGCGGACGCGCGATCACGGCGTATTTCATCCCCGGCAACCGCACATCGGCGCCGTAACGCGCCTTGCCGGTGGTGATGTCGTGGAGATCGACGATGCCGATCTGGCCCTTGGTCAAATAGCGGAAGTCCTTGGCGTCCTTGAGCTTGAGGCCTTCGATCGCGGGCACCGATTCCTTGGCGGCATCGGCGGCGAGCTCGCCGAAGCCGAGCTTGCGGTCGCTGGCGCTGTGGACGACCTCGTGATTGACGGCCTTGACCTCGGTCGCCGGCACGCCCCAGCGCTTCGCCGCGGCCTGTTCCAGCATGGTGCGGGCCGAAGCGCCGATCTGGCGCATCGGAAGCAGATAATGCCGCGTGCTGCGCGAGCCGTCGGTGTCCTGATTGCCGAACTTGACTTCGTCGCCATGGGCCTGCTGCACCTTGACCCTGGACCAGTCGGCTTCCATCTCCTCGGCCACGATCAGCGGCAGGCTGGTGCGGACGCCGGTGCCCATCTCGGAACGGTGTCCGACGATGGTGACGACGCCGTCAGGCGCGACCGAAACGAAGACGCGCGGATCGACCACGACGCCGTGCGGCATTTTTCCGGCGCCGGTCTCATAGGCAAATGCCTGGCGCGTCATCACGGGGGCGGCGAGCACGAAGCCGCCAGTAACGCCGAGCCCCTTCAGGATGCTGCGGCGCGAGACCTTCTCGACCTTGATGTGCTTTTCGAACCCACGTTTTTGGAAGTCACGGAGCTTGCCGGGATTGTCGATGAAATTCATGTCACACTCCCGTCGATGCGAGATGGACCGCGTTCTCGATGCGCTGATAGCAACCGCAACGGCAGATGTTGCCGGACATCGCCTCGCGGATCTGGTCATGCGAGGGCTTCGGGTTCTCCATCAGAAGCGCGGCGGCCTGCATGATCTGGCCAGCCTGGCAGAAGCCGCATTGCGGCACGTTGACCTGGCGCCAGGCCTTTTGCACGGGATGATCGCCGTTCGGATGCAGTCCCTCGATGGTCGTGACCTCGCGTCCGGCAACGTCGTTGATCGACGTGATGCAGGAGCGCACGGCTTCCTTGTCGACGATGACGGTGCAGCTGCCGCACAGGGCCTGGCCGCAGCCGAACTTGGTGCCGGTCAGTCCGGCCTCGTCACGCAGGAACCAGAGTAGCGGGAGATCCGGGTCGCCATCCCAGCTCTGTTCCTGGCCGTTGATCTTTACCTTGATCATGATCGTCCCTCGCTCTTCATAAGCATGCCAAATTCAAAACGCGCCGATGCAGGGCGGCGCCGTGCAAGTTGCGTCGTGTCGTCGCATCCCCTCCGATGAGCCTGCACGGGCAGATCCCGGCAGGGGGGCAGGAACGCGAATCTCGATGTCCGGATGTGTTCGATACCTCCCGTGCTTGTTCTTGGTTGTATTTCGCGCGGCATCGTGACGGCGCGACCGTAGCAGGGATCGCGCCGGCCCGGTGTTCACAGCCGGGTGTTCTCACCGGGAAAAGATTGCATCGATGGTTTGTCAAAAGCAGGGCGCGGCATCACGCCGCGTGAACCCGCGCGTTCGCTGACGGCGAGTGCAGCGAAAAAGGCTTCGTCCGCCAGAATGATTGCGCGGACGAAGCAGGATGCCTCAGTCGAGGGAGGGAGAAACGCAGCGGGCCGGGGACTTCGAGTCGGAAGTTGGCGGCACTGCGCAGTCATTCAGAGACCAGGACTGAGGAGCTGATGCCCTCACAGACGCATGGTACGAAGCGGCGGCATCGCCGCCATGGTCTTAAAGTGCGGACCGGTCCGGCTCGCTGGCGGAGGTCGTCGCCAGCGAGCCGGGGAGGTCTGGCCGAAGCTCGGGCCCGGCCAGCTCGGAGGGCTTTCCTAGGCTGCCTTGGCTTTCGCCACGTGGGTCGCGATCGCGTCCATCAATGCCGGTGACAGGCAATCATAGGGCTCGAGGCCGATTTCCTTCAGCCGCGAACGGATGCCCGCCATCTGCTCCGGCTTCACGCCGGATTCGATCACGGAGGAGACGAAGGCGGCGAATTGCGGCGCCTGCGAGCCCTGCTCCTGGAACAGCTCGGGATGGATGAAGTCGAGACCGTAGAACGGGTGGCCCTTGTTCTCGATGCGGCCGTACATGTGCGTCCCGCAGGCCTTGCAGGCGTGGCGCTGGATCACCGCGGAGGGATCGACGACCTGGAGCTTGTCGCCGTTCTCGAGCACGGTGACGTTCTGGCGCGGCACCACGGCGACCACGGAGAACGTCGCGCCCTGCGGCTTCCAGCATTTGGTGCAGCCGCAGGCATGATTGTGGGCGACGTCGCCCTTGATGCCGACCTTGACGGGGTGGTCCTTGCATTTGCAGACCAGCGTGCCGCCGGCGAAGCTGCCGCTGCCCTGTTTGAGGCCGTTGTCGATCGATGGATGGAGTGCAACAGTCATGGGTCGATCCTCCTTGGGGGTGACGTCTTCCGGTTCAGTACACGACGACGGAACGAATGGATTTGCCCTCATGCATGAGGTCAAAGCCCTTGTTGATCTCTTCGAGCTTGAGCACGTGGGTGATCATCGGATCGATCTGGATCTTTCCGTTCATGTACCAGTCCACGATCTTGGGCACGTCGGTCCGGCCGCGCGCGCCACCGAAGGCGGTGCCGCGCCAGTTGCGCCCGGTGACGAGCTGGAACGGACGGGTGGCGATCTCCTTGCCGGACTCGGCAACGCCGATGATGATCGAGGTGCCCCAGCCGCGATGGCAGGCCTCCAGTGCCTGGCGCATAACGGTGGTGTTGCCGGTGCAGTCGAAGGTGTAGTCGGCGCCGCCATCGGTGAGGCCGACGAGATGCTGGACGATGTCGCCGGTGACCTTCTTCGGATTGACGAACTCGGTCATGCCGAACCTGCGGCCCCAATCCTCCTTGGCGTCGTTGATGTCGACACCGATGATCTTGTCGGCGCCGGCCATCTTGGCGCCCTGGATGACGTTGAGGCCGATGCCGCCGAGGCCGAACACGACCACGTTGGAGCCCGGCGTGACCTTCGCGGTGTTGACGACGGCGCCGACGCCGGTGGTGACGCCGCAGCCGATGTAGCAGCTCTTGTCGAAGGGGGCGTCCTCGCGGATCTTGGCGACTGCGATCTCCGGCAGCACGGTGAAGTTCGAGAAGGTCGAGCAGCCCATGTAGTGGTAGACCGGCTTGCCCTTGTAGGAGAAGCGGCTGGTGCCGTCGGGCATCACGCCCTTGCCTTGCGTCGCGCGGATCGCGGTGCACAGATTGGTCTTCTGGCTGAGGCAGCTTTTGCACTGCCGGCATTCCGGCGTGTAGAGCGGGATGACGTGGTCACCCGGCTTCACCGATGTCACGCCGGGGCCGATCTCACGGATGATGCCTGCGCCCTCGTGACCGAGGATCGAGGGGAAGATTCCCTCGCTGTCGAAGCCGTCGAGCGTATAGGCGTCGGTATGGCAGATGCCAGTCGCCTTGATCTCGACCAGCACTTCGCCGGCCTTCGGTCCTTCCAGATCAAGCTCGACGATCTCGAGCGGCTTCTTGGCCTCGAAAGCGACGGCGGCACGTGTCTTCATCGGTAGCTCCTCAAATTCTCGAAGGGACGCCTGAAACTAAGTCTCAGGCGGGCTTTCGAACGTTCACTTCTTGCCCATGCATGAGTCTTCGTTCTTGGTATAGGCGTCGTTCTTGTCCTCATGCTTGCTCGGTCGAGCGCGGCCCCAGGCCTCGTTGGAGCGGGCGCGCAGATAGACGTAGAGATCGTCCATGTAGCAGGCGACGTTTGGGTTATCACCGAAGGCCGGCATCACGTTTTCCGAGGCCGTCGAGATATTCTTGCGGCCCGAGGCGACGACGCCGAGAAAATCGGCGTAGCTCATCGTTTTGAGCGAATCCTTCAGCGCCGGCGCGTAGGTCGAACCCATTCCGTCCGGGCCATGACAGACATGGCAGTCGGAGTGATAGCGGCGGTATCCGGAATAGGTGTACCAGTCCACGGATCCGTCGGTAATCTTGTAGGTCGGATTTCCTTCCTTATCGAGCCATTCACCAGTTTCGTTCTGCTTGACGGCAGTCGGGTCGCCCGAGCCGTCAGCAACAGCAATTCCTCCGGACGCAACCAAGATCATCGCAGCAATGACAGAGCAGATTTTACGCAAGAGATTCATCCTCGAAGGCATCAGGGGGAGACGAGCCGGCGCGTGGAGTTGATCCACGCGCCGGAGCGATGCTGAGGGGCCTAGTTCGGCAGCGAGAACACGGTCAGCGTACCGCCGAGAGCCGTGTAGTTGCTGAGGGCCGCGTAGCCGCCGACTGCGCCGAGACCTGCGGTCGGATCGGTCAGGCCCGCGGCCAGACCAATGCCGGCCCAGCCGCCGACGCCGGAGAGCACTGCGACATACTGCTTGCCGCCGTTCTCATAGGTGGTGACGTTGCCAATGATGCCGGAGGGAGTCTTGAACTTGTAGAGCTCCTTGCCGGTCTTGGCGTCGACCGCCTTGAGGTAGCCTTCGAGCGTGCCGTAGAACACCACGCCGCCGGCGGTTGCGAGCGCACCCGACCAGACCGAGAACTGCTCCTTGTTCGACCAGACGATCTTGCCGGTCTTGCCGTCCCAGGCGATGAAGTTACCCATGTGGGTTTCACCCTGCGGCGGATACATCGAGAGCGTCGCACCCACATAGGGCTGGCCCGCGGTGTAGCTCACCTTGAACGGCTCGTAGTCCATGCAGACGTGGTTGGTCGGAACGTAGAACAGCTGCGTGTCCGGCGAGTAGGCTGCCGGCTGCTCGTCCTTGGTGCCGAGCGCGGCCGGGCAGATGCCCTTCACGTTGTGGTCCTCGCCCGCCTTGTCGGTCGAAGCTGCGTCGAGCACCTTCGGACGACCGTAGGTCGGCGAGTTCTTGTCCATGTCGACGCCGGAGGTCCAGTTCACCTTCGGATCGTACTTTTCGGCGACCAGCAGCTCACCGGTGGCGCGATCGAGCGTATAGCCGAGGCCGTTACGATCGAAGTGCGTCAGCAGCTTGCGCGCTTGGCCGTTGATCGACTGATCCGAGAGGATCATCTCGTTGACGCCGTCATAGTCCCACTCGTCGTGGGGCGTCATCTGATAGACCCACTTGGCCATGCCGGTGTCCGGGTTACGTGCCCAGATCGTCATCGACCACTTGTTGTCGCCGGGACGCTGCTTCGGATTCCAGGTCGAGGGATTGCCCGAGCCGTAGTAGACGAGATTCAGCTCGGGATCGTAGGAGATCCAGCCCCAGGTCGCGCCGCCGCCGATCTTCCACTGATCGCCTTGCCAGGTCTTGAGGCTCGAGTCCTTGCCGACGGGCTTGCCGAGCGCGGTGGTCTTCTCGGCATCGACCAGGATCTGATTATCCGGACCTTCCGAGTATCCGCGCCAAGCCAGCTTGCCGGTCTTGATGTCGTAGGCCGACATATGAGCCTGGACGCCGAACTCACCACCGGAGATGCCGATCAGCACCTTGTCCTTGATGACCATGGGCGCCGACGTGCCGGTCTCGCCCTTGCTCGGATCGCCGTTCTTGCTGGACCAGGCCACCTGGCCGGTCTTGGCGTCGAGCGCGACGAGGGTGGTGTCGGCCTGATGCAGGAAGATCTTGCCGTCACCATAGGCCAGGCCGCGGTTGACCGTGTCGCAGCACATCACCGGGATGACGTTCGGGTCCTGCTTCGGCTCGTACTTCCAGACGATCTTGTTCTCGTTGGAAAGGTCAATGGCGTAGACCTTGTTCGGGAACGGCGTGTGGACGTACATCATGTTGCCGATGATCAGCGGGCCGCCCTCGTGGCCGCGCAGCACGCCCGTCGAGAAGGTCCAGGCAACCTGGAGCTTGCCTACGTTTTGTGCGTTGATCTGGTTCAGCTTGGAATAGCGAGTATTGGCGTAGTCACCGGTCGGCATCACCCAGTCTTTCGGGTTCTGCGACATCTTGAGCACTTCGTCATTGGCTGAGGCGCTCCCGACGGCGAGAGCCGCCGCTGAGCCAAGAAAGGTCGCCAGTAGCACCTTGCGCATAGTCATTCCTCCGTTGGTCTCGTTTATTTTTCCCGAAGCATTGGTAATTCGCCGGGCTTCTCGTCCGGCGTCTGCTCGTGCAGGGCGGTCACGTTTCGGACCAGAAACGATGCTGTGCTGTTTCCTCCTCCTGATGAGAGCCACGGGTCCACCTGCAGGAGCGGCCCGTTCTTGTTGTTCCTGTCGCAATCCCTAACGACTTCGTCATCGGGAAACTTGCCCAAGAGAGAAGCCGGTTTGCTTGATAGCGCACGGACGCGAAGATTTTGATTTTGCAGTAGCGAATTCAGCGGCTTCCACGCCGCTTTGGTAGCACTCTCAACGCTCAGGTTCCCCTTGACGGCGCTGCAACTAAGGCGGAGGATTAACTTTCAAGGGTGGCAATGGAACGATGGCGCTCGTGCCAAAAGACCACTCAAATTCGAGGTAAACGTCACCGCAATCACGGCTGAGGGCTCCGGCAGCGCTGGGTCGCGATTCGCGTCGAATCTCCGGATCAAACCAGTGGCTGGATTAATGTCCGACACCATTCAAAAGCTCTCGACGACCGGCATGACGCCGAAGCGCCAGATCCAGAGCTGGATCGACGGGCTGACGAGCCTGTGTGGGCATTTCGATGTCGATCCGCTGGAGGCGTCCTCGCTCGAAGGCCGCATTGACTACACGAGTGTCTCGCGCCTGAAGCTCTGCCAGATCGAGGTGAGCCAGCATCGCATCGCGCACACGCTGGCGCGCGCCAAGGCGAATGAGCACCCCTATATCAAGATTCACTTCCAGACCTACGGCGTGTCCTATTTCGAACAAGAAGGCCGTCACATCGAGATCAATCCCGGAGACATCATCGCCTATGACGTCTCCTGTCCGCACTCGATCATCAGCCCCGCCTTCACGCGTCACGACGTCGTGATCGTGCCGAAGGCGCTGCTGCGTGACCGCGGATTCCCGTCACAGCGAATGCCCGCCTGCAAGCTGTCGGCGAAGACGGGGACGGGGCGGATCGCTCACGATTTCGTCCATGCGACCTTCGACGAAGCGGCGAAGCTGTCGGCGAACAGCGCGGTCGGCGTTGCCGATTCGCTGATCGACCTGCTGCTGCTGCCGCTGCGCGAAGCCGACACGATGTTCGACCGTGTCGGGCCCGAAGCGATGTATGTGCGCGCGCAGTTCTTCATCCGCGAGCACTTGCGCGATCCCGATCTGTGCATCGACCAGATCTCGGCCGAGCTCGGCTGCTCCAAGCGCTACCTGCACATGCTGTTCTCGGAGCGTGGCACCACCGTGAGCGACTACATCTGGCAGGCGCGCTTGCAGAACTGCCGCCAGGAGCTCGAGGCTCACGCCGGCAAGACCATCACCGACGTCGCGTTCTCATGGGGCTTCTCCAGCTCGTCGCATTTCAGCCGGGTGTTCCGCAAATATTTCGGCGTGGTGCCGTCCTCGATCCACAAGGCGCAGCAGGGCGCGGCGAACTCGAACGAGCACTAGGTCAGACCGGGCCGAAGTCGTCCCGGCGATCAAGTCGCTTTGGCGACCAGATGCCGCTCACGCCGATGCGGCAATGTAGGGAATGCTGATCAGGAGAGCGACCAGCAGCACCGCGTTGCCCAGCATGCCGCTCCAGTGCAACCGGCGCAGCCGGTGCGGAGCCTCGGCATCGCCGGCGTCCCTCGCGCTGAGCTGGTCGTCCATCCGTTGCATGAACCAGCGGCGTCCCCAGATCGCCAGTGCAGCGAGCAGGCCGACGCCCGTCGCGGCGAGCAGGCGGCCATCGAGCAGGAGGATCACCGTTCCGATGATCCCGGCAAAGCGCATCACCAGGAAATGGGCATTGAACATTCCCCGCAGCAACTGGGCGACGGGCTGAATGTCGAGCTTCACCAGCAGGAAGGCGGGCGAGGCCAGCGTGAAATAGCTCATCGGAAAGAGCAGGATGACCATAACGGCGACGGCGACTGCATCCGGTGTCATGCGATCGGCCCTTCTTGTCAGCGTGCGGCGGGCAATCATAGCGGGAAAATGCACGTCCGACACTAGGCTTCGGTCGGATTCCGGGGCGGGAAGGGGCGGTTGGCGCGCCGGCCTTCAGCTCGACGCCTAGGCCGGCTCGAGGCCGAGCGACTTCGCGCTCTCGATCCAGATCGGCAGCTCGCGCTGATAGAGGGCGTTGGTCTCCTTGAAGCCGATTGCGGGTTCGAGCACGAAGGTCGCGAGAACCTCCTTCACCTTGGGATCGCTGTTGGCGGCGACGCAGAGCTCCGCCAGGCGGTCGACCACGGCTTGCGGCGTGGTCTTGGGCACGGCCCAGCCCGAGAAGCCACTGACGGTGAAGAATTTCGAGGTCGCGCCCTGCTCGGGAAGGGTCTTGATCGCAGGGATCGCGTCGACCTTCTTCGAATGCACGGCGAAAACGGTGCCGCGGTCGCTCTGCAGGACCGATTGTGCGGCCGTGTAGCTTCCCATCGCGGCATCGAGCGTGCCCTCGAGCATGCCGGTCCACATCGGTGCCTCGCCGCGGTAATGGACCGGCTCGATGTTGAGCCCGTACTGCTTGTTGAGCTCGTGGATCGTCATGTGCGGGGCCGAGCCTGCGCTGTAGGTGCCGAAATTCACCTTGCCGCTCTTGCGCGCGAAGGCGACGAAATCCTCCAGCGTCTTGACCCCGGTTTTCGGGTTCGCGACCAGCAACAGGCCGGCGCCCGGAATGACGCTGACGAGCGTCAAATCCTTGTCCATGTCGTAGCCGGGATTCTTCATCACCACGCGGTTCATGATGTAGGTGGTCGAGATCGAGCACAGGATGGTGTGGCCGTCGGGCTCGGCGCGGGCGACCTCCGCCGTGCCGATCGCGCCGGAGGCGCCGGGCTTGTTCTCGACCACCACGGTCTTGCCGACCTGCTTGGAGATGAATTCGCCGTAGGCGCGCGCGAGCAAATCGGTCTGCCCACCGGCGGGATAGCTGCAAATCATGCGAATCTGCCGCGCCGGCCAGGTGCCTTGTGCAGCTCCTTGCGCCGATGCGCCGCGCGAGACGAAAGGCAGCGTGATTGCGCCGGCTCCGGCGGCGATGAAGTGGCGGCGATTGATTCTTGCAGACATGATTCTCTCCCGGTTCCCTGAAGGTTACTGCACCTCGCAGGCGCTGCCATGGGTCTCGGGCGAGACAGATTGGCGCATTCGAAAGGTATGACGCTGCTACCGCTGAATGATCTTCGTCCACACGTCGCCCAGGACAGCGGGCTCGCGTGGCGGCAGATAGGTGAGACCGACCTGCTTGCCGAACTCGGCGATCTTGCCTTCTGCCGCAAGGGCGCTCAGCGCCTTGTTGACGGCCTCGATCAGCGCGGGATCGCTGCCGAGGCCGACATAGCCGCGATTGGCGCCGATCGGATAGTAATAGCCGGATGCGGAGAGCGCGGTGTCGGGGTGCGCGGCGTGATGCGCATCGAAGCGGCCGAGGTCGATCAGCGTTGCGTCATAATCGCCGCGCTGGAGCGCGCCCAGGAGATCGTCGCGGCCGGGGACGAGATGGGTGATGTTGTCGATCAGCCGTCCCTTGTCGAAGGTCATCAGGATCGCATCGCCGAGCGAGCCGCTTTCAATGACCAGACGAAGGCCGGCGAGATCGCCGATGTCGCCGATCTTGCGGCCGCTCGCCTTCGGCCCAAGCACCACCGTCATGGGCGAATAGACGTAAGGCTGGCTCGGCGCGAGCACGCCGAGCGCAACGCGACGCCGCCGATCGTCGCGCGTGGCGCCGGCGAAATCCGGCAAGCGCGCCGTCTTCATGCCGGGGACGACCAGTGAATCCCGTGTCAGCGCGTAACCGCCGACCAGCGAGCAGCGCCCATCCGAGAGCAGCGCGTTGGCCTCGAGTTGCGGGCTGGAATCCTCGTCCAGCTTGCTTTCGAACCACTGGATCGCCAGCGGCCGCCCGAGCCGCTCCGCGATCGCCTGCGCCAGCAGGACGTCGAAGCCGGCATCCGGCTTGCCGCGGTGGTGCATCGAGAGCGGCGGCCGGTCCTCGTCGAGGCAGATCCGCAAGGGACCGTCGGCCGCCACAGCGACCGACGCCATCGTCGAAAGAAGCGCAGCAACGCACCACGCAACGGTCCGGCCCTTCATGGCTTCCTCCGGCTGGAGATGAAGGCCCAGAGATCCCCGATCTGGTCGTCGCTGAGAATGTCGCCCCAGGGCGGCATCCTGTTGTTCTTGCCGTTCTTCACCGTGGTGACAAAGCGTGGCTTGTCGTCAGGGAAGACGCGCAGGTCCGGCGTGATGGTGCCGGAATTCATCAGGTTCGGGCCGTGGCAGTGCGAGCACTTCTCGGCATAGGTCGATTTGCCGTGGTCGATCTGTGCCTGCATGGGATTGGCGGTCGGCTCGTCGGCGGCGCGAACGGTCGCCGCAAGCGCGACCGTCAGCGCCAGGGCGGCGGCGAAGATCGCCGCCGTCCTGTGAGACATTTCTCTCAGCATCATGCCGGCGATTACTGCTTCACCGCAAAGACCCACAGCGAGCCGCCGGGCGGCACCTTGGCAAGCCGCTCGTCGCCGGAGAACAGCGAGTAGACTCCGCCATAGCCTGATGTCACCGCGACATATTGGACGCCATCCTGCTGCCAGGTCACCGGCTGGCCCTCGATGCCGGACCCGGTCTGGAATTGCCAGAGCTTCTTGCCGGTGTCGGCGTCGAAGGCCTCGAACTCGCCGGTCAGGGCGCCCGAGAACACGACGCCGCCTGCGGTCGACAGCACGCCCGAGAAGCGCGGAATGTCACTCGGCGCTTCCCATTTCGACTTGCCGGTCATGGGATCGATGGCCTTGAGATGACCGCGCGGCCCGTCGCCAAACTCCCAGGGATCGGTCAGATCCATGCCGAGATACCATTCACCCTGCTTGAAGGTGACGGGCTCGGCCTTGTACTTGCCGCCGAAGTTGAGCGTGTTGGCGTAGGCGAGGCCGGTCTGCGGATTGAACGACATCGGCTCCCAGTTCTTGCCGCCGAGGATCGACGGATAGACGGTCACCTTCTTGCCCTCGCGCGCGTCCTTGGCGACGTCGGTCTCGATCGGCTTGCCGGTCTTCATGTCGACGCCGGTCGCCCAATTGACCTTCACGTAAGGATTGGCCGCGAGCAGCTTGCCGTTGGTGCGGTCGAGCACGTAGAAGAAGCCGTTGCGGTTGGCGTCCATCAGCACCTTGGTCGGCTTGCCCTCGACATTCATGTCGGCAAGGACCATCTCGGCCACGCTGTCGTAGTCGAACGGATTGTTCGGCGAGAACTGGTAGTGCCACTTGATCTTGCCGGTCTTGGGATCCATCGCCAGCACGGAGCAGGTGTAGAGGTTGTCGCCGGGACGCACCGCCGCGTTGAACGGCCCGGGATTGCCGATGCCCCAATAGATCGTGTTCAGTTCGGGATCGTAGGAGCCGGTGATCCAGGTCGAGCCGCCGCCGAGCTTCCAGGTGTCACCCTTCCAGGTGTCGCCGCCGGGCTCGTCCGGCGAGGGGATCGAATGGGTGCGCCACAGATGCTTGCCCGTTGCGGGGTCCCAGCCGTCGATGAAGCCGCGCGTGCCGAACTCGGCGCCGGAGACGCCGGTGATGACGACGCCGTCCGCGACCAGCGGCGCGATCGTCATCGAATAGCCTTCCTTGATGTCGGCTGCCTTCTGCCGCCACAGCTCCTTGCCGTTCTTGGCGTCGAGCGCGATCACGTTGGCATCGAGTGTGGTGCGGAACACCTTGCCGTCGAACAGCGCGGCGCCGCGGTTGATGATGCCGCAGCAGACGATGCGCGGCGTCTCGGCGGGATATTCGACCTTGGTCTTCCAGATCTGCTTGCCGGTCTTGGCATCGACCGCCATGGTTGCGTTGTGCGAGGTCACGTAGATCACGCCCTGGTACACCAGCGGCTGCGATTCCTCGCTGCGATCGTCGTTGAAGGAGTAATTCCAGACCGGGACAAGGTTCTTGACGCTGTCCTTGTTGATCTGGTTCAGCGTCGAGAAGCGCTGCAGATTGTAGCCCATCCCGTAGTTGAGAACGTTCGATGTATCGGTCGCGCCCTTGACCAACTGCTCGGTGGTCTGTGCGCTTGCACAATTCGATGCAAGCATGACGAGGCTCGCGGCCATCGCAAAGCGTTTCATCCGTTCCTCCCAATATGCGCGCCTTTTGACGCTGCGGAAGCAACACTCCGTCGGAAACCAAAACGCGTCAATACGAAAGTCGCAAGTGTCGCGACGATATCGCTGAGCGCAGGTGCGGGTCACCTGACGGAAACCTGACTGTGGTGGAGCGGCACTTGTGCGGAGACGCTGCGAAAATTCCGCGCCACGACGTATGCCCCGGACCGAGGCGCCGGTGCCTGGTGTTCGAGTTCCCGAGGTTGTCGCGCGTGCAAGTTGCAATTCTGGGCTTGAACCGGGGACCTCTTGTGGATTTATCTCGTTTCTGTCCAGCCCGAACGGGGGCTCTTTGTCGAGGAGGTCTTGATGATTTCACGTCGTTCAGTCGCGCTTGCGCTCACCATTGCATTGATGTCCGCTCCGGCATGGTCCGCCTCCGGCAATGCGGTCAAAATGTTCGATACCGACAATGACGGCACGCTCGATCTGGCCGAAGTGAAGAAGGCCGCGGCCGCCTTGTTCGCAAAGCTCGACCCGGATCACGACGGCACGCTCGATGCGCGCGAATTGCGCGGACGGCTGACGGCCAAAGAGCTCGCCGCGGCGGATCCTGATCGCGACGGCACCCTGACGCTCGACGAATATCTGTCGGTGGTCGAGCAGCGCTTCAATGCAGCCAATCCCGACAGGGATGGAACGCTGGATGCGAAGGAGCTCAATGCGCGTGCCGGACGCGCGCTGCTGCGATTGTTGCGGTGAGCTGATGGAGCGCTGCCGTTCGTGTCGATTCGACCTGCGGTGCGTCGCACAAAGCCGGCGTCTCGCGGGTCGTGTTTGACCAAGAGAGAACTGGCTTTGCCCGAGAGAGAAATGCGGACGCGAAGAATCGACACAGACGTGCGGGCAGACCGAATCGAGGCTTGAACTGCACCTGACGCAGCCCTAGGTTTTGCGCCGCGCGATGTCGCGCTCAATACCTTGGGAGACCCGAATGGCTTGGAAAGCTCCGAAGATCGTGGAAGTGTCGGTCGGCATGGAAATCAACATGTACGCCTGCGCTTCGCGCAAGTAAGACCAGCGACCTGCCGCGGCTTCGGCGGTGAACACCGTCGAAGCCGTGGCAGTGTCGGACTTCGCACTTTCCCGCGCGGCTTCGCGCTTTGTCATTGATGCGATGCGCTGCGAAGGCCGCGCTCTTCCCCCATCAGAATCTCGACTTTGATCGACCGCAGTGTGTTACGCTGACGCTCTGTCAGCGCTGCTGCCGCTTGATGCGGCGCGCGCGATTGGAGTGCGGGATGCGCGGCGGAGCTTGGCGATTTAGGTTGATGGCTGCCTGCGCATTCGCGCTGATGCCGGCATGCGCCGGTGCGGAGGAGGGCTTCGACACCGAGCACATCTTCGGCTTCATGATCGGCACCGATGTCGGCAATCCCGGCGAGCGCGAATTCCAGAGCCAGACGACGGGCCGCTTCGGCAAGGGCGGCGGAACCTATCGCGCCCTGGAGAAGGAGGTCGAGATCGAGATCGTGCCGCTGCCGAACTTCCGCATCGAGGTCGGCGGCACCGCCAGCCTGCACGACATCACCGGCGTTCCTGACATCGACGACCGTCGCCAGTTCAACTTCCAGGGCGCCTCGCTCGACCTGCGTTACCGCCTGCTCGACCGCGAGCGTGCGCCGTTCGGCCTCACCATCGCCGCCGAGCTTCATGGCGACCGCATCGACGAGACCACCGGCGCCAAAGGGCGGATGTACGGCACCGATTTCACCATCGCCTTCGACCGCGAGCTCATCCCGAACTTCGCCATCGGCGCCCTCAACCTGATCTATCAGCCGGAATGGGCGCGCTTCGAGGTGGCGGGGGTGTCGGAGAAGAGCTCGACGATCGGTGCGGCGTTCGCGGGCCTGGCGCGGGTGCGGCCCAACATGCTGCTCGGTGGCGAGCTGCGCTACTTCAGGCAATATGAGGGCATCGGGCTCGGGGAGTTTGCGGGCCAGGCCCTGTTCGTCGGTCCGACCGCCTATTTCCAGCTGTCCGAGCGCTCGCGGCTGACCCTGAGCTGGAGCATGCAGGCCTGGGGCCGCCCGGCCGGATCGGGCGGCAATCTCGACCTCGTCAATTTCGAGCGGCATCAGGCCCGGATGGTGTTCGGGGTGAATTTCTAACAGGTCGTCATGCCCGGGCTTGTCCCGGGCATCCACGTTCTCGGTGCTGCATGGCAAGCCGTGGATGGCCGGGACAAGTCCGGCCATGACGATGGAGAGGCTTTTTGGGTTCGCTATGCCTGAGAACAGGGGGCGAGCCAGTTCCGCCCCAATCCCTCACGCCCGTTTGAAACTTCACCCTCCATGGAACGTAGCTCCTTGTGCTAAGCTCCATCGTCCCCGTGAGAGGATCCCGGCATGAACCCGATTGACCTGGTGGTGACCGTGTGTGCGGTGCTCTCGCCTGCGACCTGCGAGGAGCAGCATCTGATGTTCAACTACGGTGGGTCGCCGCGGCAATGCGCGATGGCCGCGCCGCCCTATATCGCGCAATGGGTCGGCGAGCATCCGAAATGGCAGGCGGTGCGGTGGCGCTGCGAATATCCGCACCCGAACGACAAGGCGTAACGCGCCTCGCTATTTGGTGCAGTCCTTCAGGTCCTTGTCGGCGATCGAGAATACGGCATCCGCCCTGATCTCGATGTCGCGGACGACGCATTGGCGTCCGTTGGGATAGCCGACCTTGGCGTCGTAGCGGCCCGGCTCGACGCCGGTGATGCGCAGCCGCTCGTCGTGGTCGACCTCCTTGTCCTTGTCGTTCAAGCACTGGTTCGGGCCCCAGTCTGTCTTGCCGGCCGGTGAGAGCTGGAAGCCGGAGATCGTCTCCGTCGTCAGGTTCCAGAGCCTGACGCCCTTGCCTTTGGTCTGTGCCAGCGCGGCGCCCGGCACCGCTACCAAGAGGAGGCCGATCGCAATCAGCGTACGCCGCATTGGTGAATCTCCATCGACAGGTCGGTCCAGTTGATCACGAGTTTTCATTTCGATTCAAGCTGCAACGCCGCGAGCTCGGCCCGGATCCTGCCGAGATCGGCTTCGCTGCGCATCGCGCGCGGAATGGCGATCGGCACGTCCTGCACGATGCGCGCGGGGCGTGGCGACAAAAAGAACAGGCGGTCGCCGAGCCTGATCGCATCGTCGAGACTGTGGGTGACGAGCAGCGTCATCACCGGACGGCTCGCCACCAGCGTCGCGATCTCGTCGCGCAGGCGGCCGGCGAGCGCGTCGTCGAGCGAGGCGAGGGGCTCGTCGAGCACCAGGAGATCGGGATCGACCGCGAAGGCACGGGCGAGCGCGACGCGCCGGGCAAGGCCGAGTGACAATTCGCCGGGGAAGTGGTCGCGATGGGCCTGAAGCTCCAGGATCCTGAACAGCTCCGACAGCTTGGCATCTGTCACATCGGGCGCCGCCAACCGCACGTTCTGCTCGACCGAGCGCCACGGCAACAGCCGAGGCTCCTGGAACACCATGCCGATCCGCGCCTGCGGTGGCCGCGCGATGCGGCCCTGAAATTCATGGTCGAGCCCGAGGATGATGCGCAGCATCGTGCTCTTGCCGCAGCCGGACGGGCCGATCAGCACGCCGACCTCGCCGGGGCAAAGCGCGAATTTGAGTGGCGCGAGCACCTCGTGCGTTCCGCCCGCGGCACTTCTGAACGTCTTGCCTGTGATCTCGACCTCAAGCCGCACGGGGACGCCACCGTGTTGCGCGGGCTTCGAACGGCTGCACCAGCAAGGTTTCGATCACGAGCACGACCGCGGCGAAGGTGAGCGAATAGGCGAGCAGCCGCGGCGTGTCGAACAGCTGGAAGGCGACCCCGATCTCGAAGCCGACGCCGTTCGGGCGACCCAGCAGCTCGGCGACCAGCACGATCTTCCACACCAGCGACAACCCGGAGCGCGCGGCGGCGGCGATATAGGGCGCAAGCTGCGGCAGCACGACGTGGCGAAAGGCGCGCCAGCGCGGCATCGCGAACACGCTCGCCATCTCGTCGAGCGAGCGGTCGAGCGCGCGGGTGCCCTCGCGCAAGGTGACGACCGCCGTCGGCAGCTTGTTGATGGCGATCGCCGCGATCGCCGCGGCCTCGGTGAGACCGGCCCAGATATAAGCCAGCACGATCACGACCAGCGCCGGCAGGTTGAGCAGCAGGATCAGCCAGGGATCGCCGAGCCGGTCGGCGAGCTTGACCCGTCCCATCAGATAGCCGATGGCACTGCCGAGCGACATCGCCAGCGTGAAAGCGAGCGCAACGCGCGCAAGCGTCGCACCCAGATGCAGGAACAGAGCTCCACTCGATGCCTCCGCGATCATCACCTGCAGCACGGCCGGCGGCGAGGGCAGCTTCGCGCCGCCGACGAACAGCGCGGCAATCCACCAGATCACGAGGAACAGGGCGAACGACAGAAGGCGCAGCACCTCAATCTCCGGGGACTGCGTGATAGAACGTGCCGGGGTCGAGCTCGGTCGCGGGGCCGACGAGGTCGCGGCCACCGATCTCGGCCAGCACGCGGTACAGCACGCGCGCGTCCTGTTCCTCTTCAGTGATGCTTCGGCGCGGAATACCGTCGCGATAGCGCTCGCGATAGGTCTTGAGCAGGGTGGCGTCGCTCGTGCCGGTCAGCGGTGCGATCTTGTCCCAGGCCGCATCGGAGCTAATGAGCAATTGCTTGGCCTTGCGGGTCATCGCGATGAAGCGCGCCACGGCGTCCTTGTGGCTTGCCGCCCAGCTCTCGTCGAAGACGTAACCGACCGCGGAGACGGCACCCTTGGCGCCAAGCTTCGGCAGGATCTCCTCGATTCCGGCGAGGCGCCGAAAACCCTTGGCTTCGAGCTGGGCGCAGAAATTCCAGAAATTCAGGCTCGCCTCCATCTCGCCGTCGAGCGCCTTGGCGGCGATCAGGGGCGGAGCGCCATAGACGATGGTCGCATCCGACTTCAGGTCGATGCCGTCCTGCTTCATGCGGGCCTGGAGCAGCAGCCAGCTCTTGTCGATCGCCCCGCCGGCGACGGCGAGCTTGCGGCCCTTGAGGTCGGCCAGCGTCTTGATCGGCGACGAGGCCGGCACCATGACGGCGCCGAGCGCACTGGAATACGGATAGAAGGTGAGCTTGGCGCCAAGCGCCCGCTCGCGCGACACCCAGAGCCAGTCCGACAGGATGATGTCGGCGCTGCCTGCGCGCATCGCGATCTTGCCGGCCTCGGTGCTGGCGAGCTCGGCGACCTCGAGCGAGAGGCCCGCCTCCTTGTCGAGACCGCTCGCGCGGATCGCGGCCAGCTCCCAGGAGAATGTTCCGGTTTTCTGCACCGCCAGGCGGATCGTATCCGCGGCGCGGCCTGGTGCGGCCAATGTCAGCGCCAGCGTCGTCGCGATCGCCAATGTTCGACCAAGTGCTCTTATCACTCCACGTGCTCTCATCACCTTGTGAGCCGTTTCCTCTGACAGAATGCTTTTCAGGACAATACGCATAGCATAGCTTTGGCCGCAACCCGCGGGAGGATGCGCATGAAACTGGCCGAACAGCTACGACCGATTGTCGCCGCATTGACGGTGCTGGCGGCGACCGCGTGCGTGGCGCGGGCCGAGGAGGCCAATGATTATCCGACGGCCGCGCGCGCTGAGTACGTCTATGGCTGCATGAAGGCCAATGGCGAAAGCCGGCAATCGATCGAGCAATGCTCCTGCTCGATCGACGTGGTTGCCTCGATCGTCCCCTATGAGCGCTATGTTACCGCGGAGACCGCGCTCAGCATGTCCCAGGTCCGCGGCAATCTCGGCGTCCAGTTCCGCACCTCCGAGCAGGCGAACACCGCGGTGAACGATCTCAGGCGCGCGCAGGCGGAAGCCGAGGTGAGGTGTTTCTGATTTAGGTGTTTCGTTTTACCCTCCCCTGGAGGGCAGGGCTATCGCATGTGGAAATCCCGAGTCTCTTCCGGAGCTTA
>NZ_CAKZJO010000046.1 GCF_936943645.1 uncultured Bradyrhizobium sp.
GCAGCTTCACGCACGCGAAGAAACCCATGACGCAGTACGACTAATCCGCCCTACGGATATCGCCCTCAATCCACCTTGATGTTCGCCGCCTTGATGATCGGCCACCATTTTGCGATCTCGGCCTTCTGCCGGGCGCCGAGCGCTTCGGGGGTGAGCTGGTCCTTCGGCGTCATCTCCAGGCCCTGGCTTTCGAGCTGCTTTCTCACGCCGGGATCGTTCAGCGCCTCGACGGCCGCGGCGTTGAGCTTGGCCACGATCTCCTTCGGCGTGCCCTTCGGCACCCACATGCCCGACCACAGCGTCATGTTGAAGCCCTTCAGGCCCGCCTCCTCCGCGGTCGGGATGTCGGGCGCCGAGGCGAGGCGCTTGCTGTCGGTGATGGCGTAGGCGCGGATGGTGCCGGCGCGAACTTGCGCGATCGAGTTGGAGGTCTGGTCGACGATGATGTCGATCTGGCCGGCGATCAGGTCGTTCAGCGCGGGCGCCGTGCCGCGATAGGGCACATATTGCAGCTTGATGCCGGAGACGCTTTCGAAATAGACCCCGGCGATGTGGCTGCCGGAGCCGGCGCCGGCAGTGCCTGCCGTCGGCGGCGAGGTGCGCGACTTCAGCCATTCGATCAGCTCCTTCAGCGACGTCGCGGGCACCGCATTCTTGCTGACGATGATCATCGGATTGCTCGGCAGCAGCACCACCGGCTCGAGATCGGTGACGAGGTCGTATTTGAGCTTGTAGACGGCGCCGTTGGCGACGTGGGTGCCGAGATGGCCGAAGGAGATGGTGTAGCCATCAGGCGGCGATTGCACGGCACGGGCAACGCCGATCGAGCCGCCGGCGCCGGTGACGTTCTCGACCACAACGGCCTGGCCGAGCGAGACGCGCATGCGCTCGGCGAGCACGCGCGCCATCGCATCCGACGGGCCGCCGGCCGCGAACGGCACAATGATGGTGATGGGATGGGTGGGATAGTCATCGGCGCGCGCGGCGCCGGTCACAGCGAGAACAGCAAACAGCGCAGCCCAGACGGCCTTCGTCATTGTCTTCTCCCCAGCGATGTCATTGTTGTTTTTGTCTTCACCTCGCCCCGCTTGCGGGGAGAGGTCGGATTCGTGCGCAGCGCGAATTCGGGTGATGGGGTACAGGTCTCACGAATATCTCATTCGCGGAGACAGCCCCTCGCCCCGACCCTCTCCCCGTAAGAACGGGGAGAGGGAGAGATCTTTAGAACTGCGAATAGTCGATCGGCCTGTGGCGGTCGAGCGTGCGGGTGACCGGCGGCAGCGGGTACTTCAGGCCGGTCGCGCAGTTGAAGAGCATGACGCGGTCGCTCTTCGAGACGCGGCCGTCGGCAAGGCTCTCCTTGTAGGCGGCGTAGGTCGCGGCGCCCTCGGGGCAGAGCAGCAGCCCCTCCTCGCGCGCAACTTCATTGAGCGCCGCAGAGATCTTGTCGTCGTCCACGGCAATGGCAAAGCCCTTGCTCTCGCGCACGGCGCGCAGGATGAGGAAGTCGCCGATCGCCTGCGGCACGCGGATGCCGGATGCGATAGTGTGGGCGTCCTCCCAGCGCGTGGCGTGCTCGGTGCCGGCCTCATAGGCGCGGACCATCGGCGCGCAGCCGGAGGCCTGCACCGCGACCATGCGCGGACGTTTGGAGCCGATGAAGCCGATCTTCTCGAGCTCGTCGAACGCCTTCCACATGCCGATCAGGCCGGTGCCGCCGCCGGTCGGATAGAAGATCACGTCGGGCACGTCCCAATTGAGCTGCTCGGCGAGTTCGAGGCCCATCGTCTTCTTGCCTTCGATGCGGTACGGCTCCTTCAGGGTCGAGGTGTCGAACCAGCCGACTTTTGCTTTTCCTTCGCCGACGATCTTGCCGCAATCGTCGATATAGCCGTTGACGCGGTAGACGGTCGCGCCCTGCAGCTCGATCTCGCTGACGTTCACTTCCGGCGTGTCGGCCGGGCAGAAGATCGTGGTCTTGATGCCGCAGGAGGTCGCGTAGGCCGCGAGCGCCGCGCCGGCATTGCCGTTGGTCGGCATCGCCATGTGCTTGATGCCGAGCGCCTTGCCCATCGACACCGCCATCACCAGGCCGCGCGCTTTGAACGAGCCGGTCGGCAGGCGGCCTTCGTCCTTCACGATGATCTCGCCGCCGCCGAGCTTCTTGCCCAGCTTCGGCAGCCGGATCAGCGGCGTCGTGACCTCGCCGAGCGAGACGATGTCCTGGCATTTACGCACCGGCAGCAGCTCGCGGTAGCGCCACATGTCGGCGGGACGTTCCTTAAGCGCATCCTTGGTCAGCGCCTTCTTCACCCCCGTGAGGTCGTAGCGCACCAGCAGCGGCTTGCCGGCCTTGGAGAGGTTGTGGACCTGGTCGGCGGCGTAATGGTCGCCCTCCATCGCGCATTCGAGATGGGTGACGAAGGTCGGGCGTTCGATGGTGAGGTTGTCGTTGTCGTGCATGGGTTCTCTTCCCTTTTCTTGTTCTCGTATTTCACTCTCAGACCCGTCACCCTGAGGTGCTCTTCATCCAGCGCGACGCGCCGGATGGAGAGCCTCGAAGGGCGACGAGCCCGGCTGCGGCAGCTCGGCCGTTTCATCCTTCGAGGCTCTGCCAACGGTGCTTTGCACCGCTGGCCTCGCACCTCAGGATTGACGGATCCGGCTTCAAATATTCAGCACCCTTCCGTACGCATCCAGCACGGCTTCCTTCATCATCTCCGACAGGGTCGGATGCGGGAATACCGTGTGCATCAGTTCTTCTTCGGTCGTCTCCAGGTTCATGGCGACGACATAGCCCTGGATCAGCTCGGTCACTTCAGCGCCGACCATGTGGGCCCCTAACAGCTGGCCGGTCTTCTTGTCGAAGATGACCTTGACGAGGCCCTGGTCCTCGCCGAGCGCGATCGCCTTGCCGTTGCCGACGAAGGGGAAGCGGCCGACGCGGATCTCGCGGCCGCCCTCTTTCGCCTTGGCTTCGGTGAGGCCGACGGAGGCAACCTGCGGCTGGCAATAGGTGCAGCCCGGGATCAGGTTCTTGTCCATGGGGTGCGGATGCAAGCCCTTGATGGCCTCGACGCAGATCACGCCCTCATGTTCGGCCTTGTGCGCGAGCATGGGGGGACCGGCCACGTCACCGATGGCGTAGATGCCGGGGACATTGGTCTTGCCGTAGCCGTCGATGACGATGCAGCCGCGGTCGGTCTTCACACCGAGCTTTTCGAGGCCGAGGTTCTCGATGTTGCCGACGACACCGACGGCCGAGATCACGCGCTCGAATTCGGTCGTGACGGGCTTGCCCTTGCCATCGTCGATGGTGGCGACGACGCTGTCGGCCTTCTTCTCCAGCTTGGTCACCTTGGTCGAGGACATGATCTTGATGCCCTGCTTCTCCAGGCGCTTGCGCGCAAGGCCGGCGATCTCGGCGTCCTCGACGGGCAGGATCTGCGGCAACACCTCGACGACCGTGACCTCCGAACCCATGGTGTGGAAGAACGAGGCGAACTCGATGCCGATCGCACCGGAGCCGACCACCAGCAGCGACTTCGGCATCCGCTCCGGCACCATTGCCTCGAAATAAGTCCAGACCAGCTTCTTGTCGGGCTCGAGCCCGGGCAGCACGCGCGGCCGCGCACCGGTGGCGACGATGATGTGCTTGGCCTGATAGGTCCCCTCGCCCAGCGTGCCCTTGGGCGCCTCGACGTCGGACTTCTTCACGGTGACCTTGCCGGGCGCGTCGATCGAGGCGGCGCCCCAGATCACGCTCACCTTGTTCTTCTTCATCAGGAAGCCGACGCCGTCGTTGAGCCGCTTGGAGACGCCGCGCGAGCGCTGCACCACCGCCTTGGGATCGAACGAGACCTTCTCCGCCGACAGGCCGTAATCCTTGGCGTGCTGCATGTAGTGATAGATCTCGGCCGAGCGCAGCAGCGCTTTCGTCGGAATGCAGCCCCAGTTCAGGCAAATGCCGCCGAGATAGGATTTCTCGACGATCGCGACCTTGAAGCCGAGCTGCGCGGCCCGGATCGCGGTGACATAGCCGCCGGGACCGGAGCCGATGATGATGATGTCGAAGGATGTGTCGGCCATGACGGCTCCCGTTCAAGTCACGTGGACGCGCCGCGGGCGCGGCGCCTGAAAATCAAACCCCGGACCAGCCATTCGAGCAGGATCGCGCCGGCCATGCCGGCCAGCGCGATCATCACGACCGCCTGGCCGATGCTCCTTGCCAGCTGCTCGCCGGCAAAGAACGCGGAATGCAGAACATCGAGCCCGACCGGATTGAGCACGAGCGCGGTCGAGAGCAACAGGGAGATCCAGGGCCAGCGCGTCCGCATTCACCCTGCGCCTCCCCGTCAGACCATCATCATCACGGGATTTTCGATCAGCTGCTTGAAGGCGCCGATCAGCTCGGCCCCTAACGCGCCGTCGATGGCACGGTGATCGCAGGACAAGGTCACGCTCATCATGTGCGCGATCTCGATCTTGCCGCCGCGAACGACAGGCCGCTCCTCGCTGGTGCCGACCGCAAGGATCGTCGCATGCGGCGGGTTGATCACGGCGGTGAAGTGGCTGATGCCGTACATGCCGAGGTTCGAGACGGCGGTGGTGCCGCCCTGGTATTCCTCGGGCTTCAACTTGCGGGACCGGGCCCTCGCCGCAAAATCCTTCATCTCGTTGGAGATGGTCGACAGCGTCTTGGTCTCCGCTTTCCGGATGATCGGGGTGATCAGGCCGCCGGGCATTGCGACGGCAACGCCGACGTCGGAATGATGGTGCTTGACCATGCCGCTTTCGGTCCAGCTGACGTTGCAGTTCGGGATCTTCTGCAGCGCCACCGCCATCGCCTTGATGACGAAGTCGTTGACCGAGATCTTGTAGAGCGGCTTCTTCTCCTTGTCCTTCGGCGCGGCGGCGTTGATCTCCTCGCGCGCGGCCAGCAGCTTGCCGATGTCGCAGTCGATGGTCAGGTAGAAGTGCGGGACGTTCTGGATCGACGCGGTCAAACGTTGGGCAATCGTGCGGCGCATGCCATCATGCGGGACGATGTCGTAGGAGCCGGGCTCGAACAGCGACAGGATCTGCTTGTCGGACATGGTCGGCGCGATCGAGGGCGCACCAACGGACGGCGCCGCGGCGGGCGCCTTGAGGCCCTTGCCGGACTTGGCCTGCTCGACGTCGCGCGCGACGACGCGGCCGTGCGGACCGGTGCCGGTGACCATGCCGACATCGATGCCGGCTTCCTTGGCGAGACGCCGCGCCAGCGGCGAGGAGAACACGCGGCCGGCATGGCCGTTGCTCTGCGCAGCGGGAGCCGCGGCCTGGGGCGCAGGTGCCGCGGCGGGCGCAGCAGCCTTCGGTGCGGGCGCGGCAGCAGGCGGTGCGGCGGGAGCTTCAGCGGGCTTGTCGGCAGGCTTGTCAGCAGCTTTCGGCGGCGCGGCCGACGCGCTGGGCTTGGCACTGCCTGCGGCCTTCACATCCTCGCCCTCGCCGGCAAGCACCGCGATCACGTCGTTGACCGGAACGTCCTGCGTGCCTTCGGGCACCAGGATCTTGGCGATCGTGCCCTCGTCGATGGCCTCGACCTCCATGGTCGCCTTGTCGGTCTCGATCTCGGCGATGACGTCGCCGGATTTGACCTTGTCGCCTTCCTTCTTCAGCCACTTGGCGAGGTTGCCCTTCTCCATCGTCGGCGAGAGAGCGGGCATCAGGATGTTGATGGGCATGCTGACCTCAAGACAAGCTTTGCAAAAATCCGTCTTCGACAGCGAAGACGAACAGACCAGGTTTAGTTGCCGATGTCGCCTTGCCAGAGGCGCTCATTGGCAGGGATGGAACGCCAGTTCTTCATCATGGTGATGGAGCGGTCGTCGGCAAGATCGATCCAGGGGATGCCGAACTTGTCGAGGATGTCCTTGGAGCCCTCGAAGGTGACGGACTCTCCGATCACCACGAGCTTGACCTTGAACAGCGAGAGCGCGCCCGCGCACATCGCGCATGGCGACAGCGTGGTGTACATGACGGTGTCGTGGAACGAGATTGCGCCGGCTTCGCGCAGGCAGCTCATCTCGCCGTGCAGGATCGGGTTGTTCTCCTGCACGCGGTTGTTGTGGCCGCGGGCGATGATCTTGTTGTCGCGCGTCAGCACCGCACCGATCGGCAGGCCGCCTTGCGCGATCGAGGCCTCCGCCTCGCGGATCGCCTCCAGCATGAGATCGTAATGGTGCGCTTCGACGGCCACGGTCAGTGTCCCTTCCCGCGCGGCGTCGTGGTGCCGGTGTCGGTCGGACGCTCGATCTCGGCCTGGAACATCTCCAGGATCCGGTTCAGCGCGTCCTCTTCGGTGTATTCGCTCTCGCGCGCATAGGCGCGTGCGGCATGGCGGGCGAGATCGACCAGCAGCAAGCCCCACATGTCGGGCTCCTCGAAAGCCCGCTGGAACGCCATCGACAGCCCGCCGTCCAGCACGAACACGCGCAGAATCTCGACCGCGTCATCGCGGGTCATGACGTCGGGCGGCAGTGGCTGCTCCTTCGGGCCCGCCATGGTCTACCTGTAGCAGACGGCTTTGGCGGCCTCGACGACTTCAGCCGCCGAGGGCAGCGCGAGCTTCTCCAGGTTGGCTGCATAGGGCATCGGCACGTCCTTGCCGGAGACGCGCGCGACCGGCGCGTCCAGATAATCGAAGGCGTTCTCCATGATGCGCGCGGCGATCTCGGCGCCGACGCCGCTCTGGGCCCAGCCCTCTTCCACCGTCACGGCACGGCCGGTCTTCTTGACCGAGTTGATGATGGTCTCGGTGTCCATCGGGCGCAGCGTGCGCAGGTCGATCACCTCGGCCTCGATGCCGTCCTTGGCGAGCTCGTCGGCGGCCTTCAGCGCGTAGGTCATGCCGTTCGACCAGGAGATGATGGTGACGTGGCTGCCGGAACGCACGATGCGCGCCTTGCCGATCGGGACGATGAAATCGTCGAGCTTGGGCACTTCGCCGGTGTGGCCGTAGAGCACCTCGTTCTCGAGGAAGATCACCGGATTGGGATCGCGGATCGCGGCCTTGAGCAGGCCCTTGTAGTCGGCGGCCGAGAACGGCGCGACGACCTTGAGGCCGGGAACGTTCGAGTACCAGGCCGAATAGTCCTGGCTGTGCTGGGCGGCAACGCGGGCAGCCGCACCGTTGGGCCCGCGGAACACAATCGAGCAGCCCATCTGGCCGCCGGACATATACAGCGTCTTGGCCGCGGAGTTGATGATCTGGTCGATCGCCTGCATGGCGAAGTTGAAGGTCATGAACTCGACGATCGGCTTGAGGCCCGTCATGGCCGCGCCGACGCCGACGCCGGCAAAGCCGTGCTCGGTGATCGGCGTGTCGATGACGCGCTTGGCGCCGAACTCCTGCAGCAGGCCCTGCGTGACCTTGTAGGCGCCCTGATATTCGGCGACCTCTTCACCCATCACGAAGACGTCGGCATCCCTGCGCATCTCTTCGGCCATCGCGTCGCGCAAGGCTTCGCGGATGGTCTGCGTGATCATCTCGGTGCCCGCAGGCACTTCCGGATCGGGCTCGGCGACGGCTTGCGGCGCCGGCGCAGCCTTGGGCGCAGGTGCCTCGGCCTTTGCAGCAGCCGGCGGCGCGGACTCCGCAGCCTTCGCAGCCGGCGCGGGCGCCTTGGCAAGATCGGCGGCACTCTCGCCATCGGCGAGAATGGTCGCGATCGGCGTGTTCACCGCGACGTCGGCGGTGCCCTCGGGGATCAGGATCTTGCCGAGCGTGCCCTCGTCGGTCGCCTCGACCTCCATGGTCGCCTTGTCGGTCTCGATCTCGGCGATCACGTCACCCGACTTGATCGTCTCGCCCTCTTTCTTCAGCCATTTGGCGAGGTTGCCCTTCTCCATCGTGGGCGACAACGCGGGCATCAGCACTTGAATTGGCATATCGACTCCAAAAGAAAGCTTGCGCGCGTTCAGCGGTAAACGTCGGTCCAGAGCTCGGCGGCATCCGGCTCGGGATCATGCTGGGCGAAATCGGCGGACGCGTTGACGATGTCGCGCACCTCGGCGTCGATCGCCTTCAGATCGGCCTCGCTGACCTTGGCGGCCAAGAGGCGGTTGCGCACCTGCTCGATCGGGTCCTGGTCGTGGCGGACCTTCTCGACCTCCTCGCGCGTGCGGTATTTTGCAGGATCGGACATCGAGTGGCCGCGGTAGCGGTAGGTCTGCATCTCCAGGATGAAGGGACCCTTGCCGGCGCGGCACCAGGCGGCGGCTTCGTCGCCGGCGGCCTTGACGGCGCGGACGTCCATGCCGTCGACCTGCTTGCCGGGGATGTTGAAGGACGCGCCGCGCTTGGAGAAGTCCTGCTGCGCCGAGGCGCGCGAGACCGCGGTGCCCATGGCGTAGCGGTTGTTCTCGATGACGTAGATCACCGGCAGCTTCCAGAGCTCCGCCATGTTGAAGCTCTCATAGACCTGGCCCTGGTTGGCCGCGCCATCGCCGAAATAGGTGACGCTGACATTGTCGTTGCCGCGATAATGGTTGGCGAAGGCGAGGCCGGTGCCGAGCGAGACCTGGGCGCCGACGATGCCGTGGCCGCCGTAAAAGTGCTTCTCCTTGCTGAACATGTGCATGGAGCCGCCCTTGCCCTTGGAATAGCCGCCGCGGCGGCCCGTGAGCTCGGCCATGACGCCGTTGGCGTCCATGCCGGTGGCGAGCATGTGGCCGTGATCGCGATAGCCGGTGATGACCTGATCGCCCTGCTTCAGCGCCATCTGCATGCCGACCACCACGGCCTCCTGGCCGATATAGAGATGGCAGAAGCCGCCGATCGCGCCCATGCCGTAGAGCTGGCCGGCCTTTTCCTCGAACCGCCGGATCAGGAGCATGTCGCGGAGCGCCTTGAGCTCCTGCTCCCTGGTGAATTCCGGTGGCGAACCGCCGTCGGTCTTGTCCTGTGGAGTGCTTGCGGCGGCTTTCTTGGGTGCGGCCATAGGAATTCCGGGTCAGAGAAAACTTTCGCCCTCTCTAACCCAAGTCAAACACCGTTGGAAAGCACCACTACGGCATGCCACGACTTTCATTATGCCGCAGTGCAACGTGGTCGAAATATTGGAAAATCTTTGGCGCTGATCGGGCAACAAATCTAACGCCGCGCGGGCCGGCTCCCATTTGCCGGAACGAGCGGCGCCAAAACAGCGCCGCCCGCTCTGCCCGATCAGAAGAAGCCGAGCTTCTTCGGGCTGTAGCTGACCAGGAGATTCTTGGTCTGCTGATAATGATCGAGCATCATCTTGTGGGTCTCGCGACCGACGCCCGACTGCTTGTAGCCGCCGAACGCGGCATGGGCGGGATAGGCGTGGTAGCAGTTGGTCCAGACACGGCCGGCCTGGATCGCCCGGCCGAAGCGGTAGCAGCGGTTGGCATCGCGGCTCCAGACGCCGGCCCCGAGGCCGTAGAGCGTGTCGTTGGCGATCTCGAGCGCTTCGTCGTCGGTCTTGAAGGTCGTGACCGAAACCACGGGCCCGAAGATCTCCTCCTGGAAGATCCGCATCTTGTTGTGGCCCTCGAACACGGTCGGCTTGACGTAGAAGCCGCCGGCGAGATCGCCGCCGAGCTCGGCGCGTCCGCCGCCCGCGAGCACCTTGGCGCCCTCCTGCTTGCCGATGTCGATGTAGGACAGGATCTTCGCCAGCTGCTCGCCGGAGGCCTGCGCGCCGATCATGGTGGTGGCATCGCGCGGGTCGCCCTGCTTGATCGCGGCGACTCGCTTCAGCGCCCGCTCCATGAAGCGGTCGTAGATGTCGGCGTGGACCAGCGCCCGGCTCGGACAGGTGCAGACCTCGCCCTGGTTCAGCGCGAACATGACGAAGCCTTCGATCGCCTTGTCGAAGTAATCGTCGTCTTCGGCGGTGACGTCGTTGAAGAAGATGTTGGGCGACTTGCCGCCGAGCTCCAGCGTGACCGGAATGAGGTTCTGGCTGGCGTACTGCATGATCAGCCGGCCCGTCGAGGTCTCGCCGGTGAAGGCGATCTTGGCGATGCGCGGGCTGGACGCCAGCGGCTTGCCGGCCTCGATGCCGAAGCCGTTGACGATGTTGAGCACGCCGGGCGGCAGGATGTCGGCGATGATCTCGGCCCAGACCATGATCGAGGCCGGGGTCTGCTCGGCGGGCTTCAGCACCACGCAATTGCCGGCGGCGAGCGCGGGCGCGAGCTTCCAGCAGGCCATCAGCAGGGGGAAGTTCCAGGGGATGATCTGGCCGACGACGCCGAGCGGCTCGTGGAAATGATAGGCGATGGTGTCGTGGTCGATCTCGCCGATCGAGCCTTCCTGGGCGCGCACGACGCCGGCGAAGTAGCGGAAATGATCAATGGCGAGCGGCAGGTCGGCGGCGCGAGTCTCGCGGATCGGCTTGCCGTTGTCCCAGGTCTCGGCGATCGCGAGGCGCTCGAGGTTCTCTTCCATGCGATCGGCGATCCTGTTGAGGATGATCGCGCGTTCCACGACGCTGGTCCGTCCCCAGGCGCCCTTGGCCGCATGCGCCGCGTCGAGCGCGGCCTCGATGTCTTGCGCGTCGGAGCGCGCAATCTTGCAGACGACCTGGCCGGTCACCGGCGAGGCATTGTCGAAATATTTGCCGGACTTCGGTGCGACGAATTTACCGCCGATGAAGTTGTCATAGCGTTCGGCAAAGGGAACTTTGGTGACGCTGAGGAATTCGACCTTGTTCATTGATCACTCCCGATGTTTGCTGTTTGCGCAATTCGTCGCGTGGCTCGCGACTTGCGCGGACGATGATCCGGGAGGTGTTTTCTGTCAGCCCGGGGGAAAGCGATGGCGGAGCCGACCTGTCGCAGTTCTGCGACAGTCGTACTTGCCCGCTATGAGCAAAGAGCAATTGGGGCGCGAGCGGCTTCCACACCGTCATTGCGAGCGCAGCGAAGCAATCCAGACTGCTTCCGCGGAGGGATTCTGGATTGCTTCGCTACGCTCGCGATGACGGAGATCTAATGGTTCAGCTCGAACCGCTTCAGCTTCCTGTGCAGCGTGGCGCGGCTGACGCCGAGGGCCTTGGCGGCCGCCGAGACGTTGCCGCCGGCACGGAGCAGTGCCCGCTGCACCACCGCGCGCTGACCGCCGGCAAGATGATCGCGTGCGGCATCGCCGCCGAGCAGATCGGCCGCGGGCACCGGCTGCAATGCCCGGCTGGGAGCAAGACCGAGCGCCGCCCGGGCGGAGCGGGTTGCGCCGATCACGAGGTCGTCCGCATCGACCGCCACGAGGCCTCCGCATTGGCCGTCGGCGGCTTGCGTCAGCACGATGCGGGCATGGGCGAACGCCCTGCGGAACAGATCGGCCTCGATGCGCCGGGCCGCCTCGCCTGCCGCAAGCGCGATCAGACTGGAAAACGCGTCGGTCCGGTCGGCTCGGCAGGAGGAGACGTCGAGCACGCCCGCGAGCGCGGCCTCATGGTCGTAGATCGGAACGGCGGTGCAGCTCAGGAGCGTGTTGCGGGTGAAGAAATGCTGGTCGCGGTCGATCGTCAGCGGACGCTGCTCGACGAGGCAGGTGCCGATGCCGTTGGTGCCCTCGTGCTCCTCGCTCCAGAGCGCACCGGTCCACAGACCCCAGGACTGGAACGTCGCATCGTCCGCCGGCGTGCCGCGGCGATCGACCGGCACCCCCTCCCCGTCGGCGAGCAGCACGCAGCAGCCGCTGGCGCCAACCGCCTGATAGAGCCGATCCATCGCCCCTTGCGCCGCGGCCAGCAGCGGCGCGATGCGCTCGCGCGCCTGGAGCAACTCGGCTTCGGTCAGCCGCATCGGCGAGGTACGACCACCGGGATCGAGATGATGCAGTCGGGAGGAACGGCGCCACGAGGCCACGAGCGCGGACCGAGCCGCCTGGCCTGACGCAATGGCGGCCTCGACACGGGCCGCGTGATGCCGGGGCATCGACCCATTCATCACAGTTTCCTCCGGATGACAGACTAGAACGTGCCGGCGCCGCCCGCTTGATCTGCGTCAACTTCGGAAGAGCCTCACAGAAGGCATGAGCCCGCCGCGGCGCCGCCGTCAAGGCAACCGGCGGGTTCCAGACTTACGACCTTCGCAGGAGCGAGGGGCCGCATCGATCGGATTTGGCAACGGCTTTCGTGTCGGTTTCGAGCTTCGCGGCAAACGTTACTTGGCCGGGATCATCCGAACCAGATCGCGCGGATTGACGTAGTCGAGCTGGAAGCGCGCCCGCTCGTCCAGCATGTCGGGGTCGATCCGCTCGGACCGCAGCAGCGACACCCGCTGCTCGCTCTTGGCGCGCTCACGCTTGAGCTGGGCCAGCTCGCTGGTCAGCGCAATGATCTCCTGGTCGAGTTCCTGGCGGGCGTTGAGGCCGTATTTGCCGGTATAGGCGTTGACGCCGAAATAGCCGACGATGGCGGCCGCCATCGCATAGAGGGCAAGGCCGGTCAGGATCGATTTCAGGCGCGCGCGGGAGACCATCCTGGGAAGATGGGACAGGTTGGTTAAGGGAGTCCTAATTGCCCCTCCGCGACCCGACGTCATGCCCGGCCTTGTGCCGGGCATTCACGTTCTTCGCTCGGGGCCAAGACGTGGATGGCCGGGACATCCGGCGCGAAGACGCGCTTCGCGCTTTTGCCCGGCCATGACGGAGAGAGCGCCTGCTCAGCCGTGGTGCTTGGCGACGTGCGCGGCGAAGGCGTCGATATAGGCCTGGAGCACGGGCTTCAGCGATTCCTTGGTCAGATTGCCGTCCGCATCGAAGGCGTCGCCGACCGCGTTCAGATAGGTCTCGGGCTGCTGCATGATCGGGCCGGCAATGCCCGGCAGGACGTTCTGCAGCGTCTTGGCGGCGCTGACGCCGCCGAGCGGTCCCGGCGAGTTCGAGATGATGCCGACCGGCTTGCCGTTGAACGAGCTCTTGCCGTAGGGACGCGAGGCGACGTCGATGGCGTTCTTCAGCACGCCCGGGATGGCGCGGTTGTATTCGGGCGTGACGAAGATGACACCGTCCGACTTCTGAAGCTTGTCGCGGAAGGCCAGCCAGTCCGCGGGCGGCGCGCCTTCGAGGTCCTGATTGAAGAACGAGATGCCCGCCGGCGTGATCACCTCGAGCTTGAGCGAAGAAGGCGCGAGCTTGGCGAGCGCATTGGCGATCTTGAGCGAAAAGCTCTCCTTGCGCAGGCTGCCGGCGATGACGACGATGTTGTAGGCCATGAGGTGTCCTTGAACCCTTGAGGAAAGTGCCGGCGGCACTTAAGCGATCCCGGCCATTTGATGCAAGTGCATGGACCGGTCCGATTTGGAAACGCAGCGTTTCGCGAAAGCAGATGGTCGCCCAAACAATCGGGCCGCCATGCGGCGGCCCGATCTTCGCGCAAATGTCTAACCCAGCTCAGATCGTCGGATTCCACGCCGAAGGGATCAGACGGTATTTGGCGCCGTCCTTCTCGACATGGCCGACCGACGGGAACGTGAAGTGGAAGCCGATCACGGTCGCCTTCTCCGCCGCCGCCATGTCGTAGAATTTGTGGCGCGTCTCCTGCGCCAGCGCAGCATCGTTGTCGAACATCACGTGCCAGTCGGGGTTGCGCAGGAAGAACTCCGGAATGTTGGTGACGTCGGACTGGATCAGCACCTTGGCATCACCCGAAGCGACCGCGAACGAGGTATGGCCCGGCGTATGGCCGGGGGTTGCGATCGAGGTGATGCCCGGCGCGACCTCCTTGCCCCACTCGAACCTGGTGACCTTGGACTCGAGCCCGGCAAAGGTCTTTTTCACGTTGGCGAAATAGTTCTTCATCATCGGATTGGACTCGGCCTTGGCCGTGTTTGCCTCGCTGGTCCAGAACTCCCAATCCTTGCCCGGCACCATGATCTCGGCATTGGGGAATGCGAGCCCACCGTCGGCAAGGCGAATGCCATTGGTGTGATCGGGGTGCAGATGCGACAGCAGCACGACGTCGATGTTCTTCGGGTCGACGCCGGCAGCCTGGAGATTTTGCAGGGTGCGGCCGACCGCGCCCTTGCTCGCCTCGAAATTGGCAACGCCGTTGCCGGTGTCGATCAGGACGAGCTTGGAGCCGGTGTTGATCAGTTGCGGGTTGAACGGCACCGTGACCATGCCCTTCGGCATGTAGGCCGCCTCGCCCGCGGCCAGCGCCTCTTCCTTCGGCTTGTTGGCGACGAACTTGTCCGGCATCGGGAAGGTGCGTGCGCCGTCATTGATCGAGGTGCACTCGAAGCTGCCGACCTTGTAGCGATAGAAGCCCGGCGCCTGCGTCCCGGCTTGCGGCACTGCGGCATTGACGGCGGCCGGGCGAAGGCCGGTGACGGCAGCCGCGCCCACGGCGGCGGCGCCAGCGAGCAGATGACGACGATTGAGATCGGTCATGGAGAGGTCCCCTTCTGAGCCTTGCGGTTTTCCGCATTCAAATGGCGGCGGAATAGTCTCCCGCTTGGCTCAGAAGGCAAGACCTTCCTTCGGCGACGTGCCCTCGCACATCACGATTATTTATTTGGGTTGATGAGGAATTTTTCGCCGGTGGCACGTTTGGCGTACACCGCGATGTTGGCGGGATCGAGCACCTCGGCCAGCGACACCACCTTGGTGTAGTGGCTGGCGAAGGTGGTCTTGAGCTCGGAGGCGACGCGCTGGCGCAGGCGGCCGATCTCGGCCGGGCCGATGTTCTGGAGGAACGGCGTCAGCAGCCAACCACCGACACCCCAGGTCAATCCGAACGACCGGCTCAATTCGGTCGGACGATTGTCCAGGCTGCCGTAGATATAGACCTGCTTGTACACGTTGGAGCCGTAGCGGCTGTATTCCTTCGCGGTCTTGTTGGCCGCAACCTCCATGGCGGTCAGGATCTGGCTGGCCAGCTTGCCGCCGCCGATGGCATCGAAGGCGATCGTGGCGCCGGTCTCGACCAGCGCATTGGTGAGATCGTCGGTAAAGCTCGGCGCGCTGGAATCCACGATGTGCTTGGCGCCGATCTTGCGCAGGATGTCGGCCTGCTCCTTGCTCCTGACGATGTTGACGAGGCCGATGCCGTCCTTGATGCAGATCTTGTTGAGCATCTGGCCGAGGTTGGACGCGGCCGCGGTGTGCACCAGCGCCTTGTGGCCCTCCCGCCGCATCGTCTCGGTCATGCCAAGCGCGGTCAGCGGATTGACGAACCAGGACGCACCGTCCGCGGCCGTGGTGCCCGCCGGCAGCTCCATGACGTCGCGGACCTTGAGCACGCGATACTGCGCGTACATGGCGCCACCGATCATCGACACGGTCTTGCCCATCAGCGCCTTCGCCGCGTCCGACGATCCGGTCCGGATCACCGTGCCGGCGCCCTCGTTGCCGACCGGCAGCGACTGATCGAGCCGCCCTCCCATCATCCGCATTGCCGCCTCCGGCATGGTCGCGGTGATGACCGGCATCTCCTTGGTGCCGGAAGCCTTGGCGGCCGACATGTCGGCGGGCCCGATCAGGAGGCCGAGATCGGAGGGGTTGATCGGCGTCGCCTCGACGCGAACGACGACCTCGTCGTCGGCCGGCTCCGGCGTCGGGACATTCACGAGAGACAATTCCAGCTCGCCGCTCTTCTTCAGCAGCGAACGCAGTTGCAGTCCGGATGTGCCGTCGCTCATGTCGATCCTCCCCTGTGCGTCTTGTGTCGCGAGTCGAGGCGCTGGCTTATGCCAGCGCCTTCAGTGCCGCCTTGCCGCCGTACAGCGCCTGCTTGCCGAGCTGCTGCTCGATGCGCAGGAGCTGGTTGTATTTGGCGGTGCGATCGGATCGCGCAAGGGAGCCGGTCTTGATCTGACCGCAATTGGTGGCGACCGCGAGGTCGGCGATGGTCGAATCCTCGGTCTCGCCCGAGCGGTGCGACATCACCGAGGTGTAGCCGGCCTTGTGCGCCATCTCGACGGCGGCGAGCGTCTCGGTCAGCGTGCCGATCTGGTTGACCTTGATCAGGATCGAGTTGGCGCGGCCGGTCTTGATGCCGTCGGCGAGGCGCTTGACGTTGGTGACGAAGAGGTCGTCGCCGACGAGCTGGCACTTCTTGCCGATGAGGTCGGTGAGCTCCTTCCAGCCGTCCATGTCGTCTTCCGACATGCCGTCCTCGATGGTCACGATCGGATAGCGGCCGACGAGATCCGCGAGGTACTTGGCCTGCTCGGAGATCGAGCGGGTCTTGCCCTCGCCTTCATAGACGTATTTGCCGTCCTTGAAGAACTCGGTCGAGGCGCAGTCGAGGCCGAGCATGATGTCGGCGCCCGCCTTGAAGCCGGCCTTGCCGATCGCGTTCATGACGAATTCCAGCGCAGCGTCGGCCGACGGCAGGTTCGGGGCAAAGCCGCCCTCGTCGCCGACATTGGTGTTGTGGCCGGCCTTCTTCAACTCGGACTTCAGCGTGTGGAAGACTTCGGCGCCGTAGCGCAGGCCCTCGGCGAAGGACGAGGCGCCAACCGGCAGGATCATGAACTCCTGGAAGTCGATCGGGTTGTCGGCATGCACGCCGCCATTGATGATGTTCATCATCGGCACCGGCAGCAGGCGGGCCGAGGTACCGCCGACATAGCGGTAGAGCGGCATGTCGAGCGAGTTCGCGGCCGCCTTGGCGCAGGCGAGCGAGACGCCGAGGATGGCGTTGGCGCCAAGCCGGCTCTTGTTCGGCGTGCCGTCGAGGTCGATCATGATCTGGTCGATCTGGGCCTGCTGCTCGGCATCGAGGCCGCTGAGGGCTTCGAAGATCTCGCCGTTGACGGCACCGACCGCCTTGGAGACGCCCTTGCCGAGATAGCGGGCCTTGTCGCCGTCGCGCAGTTCCACCGCCTCGTGGGCGCCGGTGGAGGCGCCCGACGGCACCGCGGCGCGGCCGAGCGCGCCATCTTCCAGCACGACATCGACCTCGACGGTGGGATTGCCCCGGCTATCCAGGATTTCGCGGCCGATGATGTCGATGATGGCGGTCATGAGAGCCTCATTTCGAGAAACAAAGGGGGGCAGTTGGCGGTGCTTCTACCGCAATGCATCGAAGTGGAAAAGGCCGGGTGACGGCCGCCGGATGATTGGCTAAGAGGGCCGCTCGGAGGCGGCCTCATGTCGAAAAAACCCAGCAAATCGAAGAACTCAAGCCTGGATCCGGCTGCCCTGCAGCTCGGCCACGCCGTGGAATGGCCGGATGCGCCCGAAAAGGCCCAGCTCGACCGCGTGCCCAATCCGCAAAAGGGCACCGACTATCTGGTGCGTTTCACCGTGCCGGAATTCACCTCGCTCTGCCCGGTCACGGGCCAGCCGGATTTCGCCCATCTGATGATCGACTACGCGCCGGGTGCGTGGCTGCTGGAGTCGAAATCGCTGAAACTCTACATCGCGAGCTTCCGCAATCACGGCGCCTTCCACGAGGACTGCACCGTCATGATCGGCAAGCGCATCGCATCCGAGATCAAACCGAAATGGCTGCGCATCGGCGGCTACTGGTATCCGCGCGGCGGCATCCCGATCGACGTGTTCTGGCAGACCGGCCGCGTGCCGAAGGGCCTGTGGGTGCCGGAGCAAGGCGTCGCGCCGTATCGTGGACGGGGCTAGACGCCGCCGCGCGAATGGCCTGACCATTCACACGCTCACCTTCGGGTCCCCCGCATGTCCACTTCGAGACCGGGAGGCGCGCGCTCGCCGAAACGCGAGCGATAGGCCTGAAGGTTCTCCATCACGCGCTGTACATAGATGCGCGTCTCCGTGAAAGGAATACGCTCGACCCAGTCGACCACATCGACACTGGGATCGCGAGGATCGCCGTAGCGCGCGATCCATCGTTTGACGCGCCCGCGCCCGGCATTGTAGCCGACCAAAGCGAGGACGTGGTTGCCATCATATGTCTTGAGAAGATCGGCGAGCTCGGCCGAACCAAGTTGCACATTGTAGGCGGGATCGGCGTGCAGCCGCCCGGGATCGAACGCAATACCCAACCGGCGGGCGATGGTGCGGCCCGCCGCAGGCGTGACCTGCATCAACCCCGAGGCGTTTGCCGCAGATCGCGCGCGCCTGTCGAACGCACTTTCCGCCCGCGCCACCGCGTAAACGAGACTTGCAGCTGCCTTCGGACCGACGGAAGCATGACTGGGCAGGCCGAAATCCGGAAACGCATAGCGCTCGAGCGCGAAGCCACGCGCCAGCGCGCTCTTGCCGATCGCGAGCGTGGCGGGCGCATCCCGCCTTTTGGCGACGGTTTCGGCCACCAGCGTCAGCAAGCCGACATCGGCAGTACGTCCGACATCCGCGACGAACGGAATCACCAAATCGCTGTTACCGGTCGCATAGAGCAATTCAACCGCGCGAACGAGATCGTTCCTGGACAACCTTGCGCGTTCTCTCGCACCAGGACTCGGCGATTGTGACAGCGAAACTTCGCGACGACCCAATCTGGCGCCGGCCAGCTGACCATAATATGCGGCACCCCGCTTCGATGCGGCGGCATAGTAGTCGCGCGCCTTCTTGCCGTGCCCACCCGCTTCTGCTGCGCGTCCGAGCCAATACGCCGCGCGCGCCAGCGACGTCGGATGCGTCGTGATCGCCGGAATGCGCGCAAAGTGCCGTGCGGCCAGATCCGGATCGTTCAAGAAGCGCAATGCGATCCAGCCCGCTGTAAACGAATGATCGATGCGGAAACTCTCCCTGGAAGGAGGAGCGGCATCGCGGGCGATTTGATAGGCGGTCTGCGCCCTGCCGGCGTCGAGCAGTCGGCGCACCAGAACGCGGCGCTCACTCCACCATGCGTCGGCATGATCGGCAACGGATATGCGACGGTCGGCCGAAAGCAGCAATCGTGCAGCTTCGGCAATGCGGTCGTTGCGGCGAAGCCATTGGATCCTGGTGAACAGCAGGGCGGAGTCGGCGCCCGCAGCCGCGGACGCGGCATCGAGCAGCGCGCCGCTGGACTTGGCGTTGCCGATGACGGCTGCGCGCGCATTCACGATCGCGCGGTCGGCTGGGGCGAGGCGGTTTGCCGCACGCATAGCCCCGCTGATGTCGTCGGCGTAAAGACGCGAATCCATACGGGCCCTGTGATCGGCGGCGCCAAGGAAGTGTCCGAACCGCGCGAGCACCTGCGCCTCGGACGCTGCGGAGAGACTGCCTTCGTGCCAGGCTGATCGGACGTATTTGCGGGCTGCGGCTTGATTGCCCCGCTCCGCCAACGCTCGCGCAAGTGCAAGCTTGCCCAGAGGCCCCAAGGGTTCCCGCTGGGAGAAGAAGGCCAGAACTGTTCCGGCGTCGTGTTGCTCGAACCAGAGCCTGGCCTCCGCCCGTCTTCGGAAAACATCGTGGCCAGGCCAGGACGGATTGGTACGCACGAATGAGGCATAACGCTTAAAGCCGATCGCATCGTCATTGGAACGCAGGATGACCCACACCGCCAGGTCTCGGCCTGCACGATCGCCAATTCGCTCGCTGCGTTCCAGAGCCAGCTTCACCCTGCCCTGACGGGCAAGGCGGATCGTCTCCTTCAAGCTGGCGAGACCTGCAGAAGCCGGCGCATCTGCCTTCGGACGAGAAGCAGACTTCGACGTCGCAGGACGACCGCGCGACGTTGCGCCAACGCCCCCGGAACTCGCCGTCGTTGCCGTCGACGACAGAAGTTCGCCGATCGCATCGGAAGGAGCGGCTTGCGATTTGGGAGTGCCGACAACTGCCGAACCGGCAACGAGCAGAGCAATTCCCGCCAAGGACGAGGTGCGGAGGAGGCCAGGGCAACGCATCAGCTGCATGAATATCCGCTTGGAGAGTGAGGAGCCGGGAGTGCTCGATTCCAATGTCGAACGACGGCAAAAGCTTGGCGCGTCGGCGATGATGGTTAACTACAAGCCACGACTCGTTCGATTTGGCGCGTCGTTTGTCCTCTACCGTACCAAGCTCGATCCCGTTTCATCCGCTCGCAGTGTATCGAGTCTTTCCGCGCAGGCGGTGCGTTCTCGTTGCGACGTCCGGGAGGTCACGCCAAGAGTCCATTCAACACTCGAAAGCCTCGCGTCATCACAGGTACAAGGACCGGCACGTGAACGATCCAGCACGATCAAGACACTCCATGTGGCAACGACCCCGACGCAACCTCATGGCAGCCGAAGCAATTCTCGCGTCGATCTCGCTCGGAGCTCTGCTCGGCTCGGCGTCCGGCGCCGAGTTCGGCGATCGGAGCGGCCTTCCGATACCCCGCTTCGTCTCGGTCAAGAGCAAGCCTGCCAATGTCCGCACCGGGCCGGGCGTCGACTACCCGCTGCGATGGACATTCGTTCGACGCCATCTCCCCGTCGAGATCCTCGCCGAGTTCGGCAATTGGCGACGCATTCGCGACGCCGACGGCGAAGAAGGTTGGATTTTGGCGGCATTGCTGTCCGGTCGGAGGACTGCCTTGGTCGGCTCCCTGGTCGGCGGCCAAGCCGGTGCGGCTTCTGAAACAATCCCGGCCGAATGCGCCGGTCAATGCAATCGTCGAGCCGCGCGTTCTGGTGGGGGTGAAGACGTGCGCCGGCACGTGGTGTTACGTGCGCGCTCAGGCATTCTCAGGTTACGTCAGGCAGTCCAGACTGTGGGGGGTCTATCCCGGCGAAGCCTTTTGAAGAGCCGGCGAGATCAAGCGATCGATCGTGCAGTTTCCTCGCGCGTGTGTCAGCGCGCGTCGGCCGGAGCCCGCTGCTTGAGCAACCGGGCGCAGGCGAAGCCAAGCACCACCATGATCCCGGCGCTCGCGAACAGGGTCGGCATCTTGCCGGCATGCTGGAGCCCGAAGCCGTAGGCGAGCGGTCCCACCGTCTGGCCCATGAAGAAGAAGAACGAATGCAGCGACAACGCGGTGGCGCGCGCCTCGACCGAGAGCTCGCTGGCAAAGACCTGCAGACAGCCATGGGCGATGTAGAAGCCCCAGCCCATCACGATGAGGTTGAGTGCCTGCACTTCCCAGCGTGGACCGAACGCAACGGCAATGAGTTGCGAAGCAACCAGGGTCATGCCCGCGATCATCATGCCCTTGACGCCGAGCCACGGCAGCAGTCGCGACACCGTCAGCGTGTAGAACAGGCCGCCGACCGCAAAGCCCGCGATGACGAGGCCGGCGATCGAGAGCGAGGTCTGCCCCTGCTCGAACAGGAACGAGGCGATGTAGGGAAACAGGCCGAGCACGCAGCAGCCTTCGATGAACACCGCAGAGTAGCAGACATAGGCATTGGGGTTGGTGAAGATGGTGCGGTAGCCGGCCTTGAGCGCCGAGAGGCTGGTCTTCGGCGGATGCTGGACCTTGGCGCCGTGAAAGCCGGCGGCGACCGCGATCGAGGCCACGATCACGAGCCCGCCGAGCACCGCGAGCACGCCGCGCCAGCCGAGGAAGTCGCCGATCAGACCCGAAGCCGAGGCACCGAGCAGATTGCCCGTCATGGCGCCGGCAAGCGTGCGGCTGATCGCGACCTGGCGTTTCTCGGGGCCGACGAGATCGCTGGTCAGGCTGAGCGCTACCGGAAACACGCCGCCCGAGCCGATGCCGGCGAGAATGCGGGTCGCAAACAGGACCGAGAACGAGGACGAAAATGCGCCCAGGATGTTGGCAAGGCCGAGCAGCGCGAGGCAGCCGATCATCAGCCGCGTCTTGCCGAACAGGTCGGCGGCGGCGCCGACGATCGGCTGGATGATCGAGAAGGTGAAGGCGAACACCGCGGCAAAGCCGGCGGCAGTCGCGATGCTGACGCCGAAATCCTCGGCGACGTGCGGCAGCACCGGGTCGAGCGCGCGCGCCGACAAAGCCGCTGCGAAGCTTGCGCCTGAGATGACGTAGAGTGCTGTCGGCAGGCCGTGATCGTGCGGCCGCGCCTCGCTGTTCGGCATCAGCGCGGGTTCTTCGCCAGCACGTCGAACGCCATCAGCCTGGCGATCAGCCCCTCGAACTCGCGCAGCGGCACCATGTTGGGTCCGTCGGAAGGGGCCCGATCGGGATCGGGATGGGTCTCGATGAAGACGCCGGCAACGCCGACCGCCACGGCCGCGCGTGCGAGCACCGGCACGAATTCGCGCTCGCCACCCGACGAGGCCCCCTTCCCGCCCGGCTGCTGCACCGAATGGGTGGCATCGAAGATCACGGGTGCACCGGTGGTGCGCGCCATGATCGGCAGTGCGCGCATGTCGGAGACCAGCGTGTTGTAGCCGAACGACACGCCGCGCTCGGTGACGAGCACGTTGCGATTGTTCGCGCTGGTGATCTTCGTGACGACATTGGTCATGTCCCACGGCGCGAGGAATTGTCCCTTCTTGACGTTGACGACCTTGCCGGTCGCAGCCGCCGCCAGCAGCAGATCGGTCTGACGGCACAGAAAGGCGGGAATCTGCAAGACGTCCACGGCCTGCGCCACCTCGGCGCACTGCGCGGCATCGTGCACGTCGGTCAGGACGGGCAGGCCGAGCGAGGCGCGGATCTCGGCGAAGATCGGCAGCGACTGCGCAAGCCCCAGCCCGCGCGCCGCCGACGCGCTGGTGCGGTTGGCCTTGTCGAACGAGGTTTTGTAGACGAGCCCGATGTTCAGCCGCGCCGCGATCTCCTTCAGCGCGGAGGCGACCTCCAGCGCATGCTGGCGGCTTTCGAGCTGGCAGGGTCCGGCAATGATCGAGATCGGCAGATCGTTGCCGAACTTGACCTTTCCGATGGTGACGACCGGCGCCGCTGAATGCGAAGAGCTCAAGACAATTTCCCTCGTTTCGGCGCGACCATAGCCGCCACGAGGGTCGGATCAACCCTATTCGGCCCGGGTTGTCAGAATATCAGGGTTGCGCCGGGGTTCCCGGCGCGCCCCTTGCACTTGCAGGACGGTGGTTACTTGACCGCGGAGAACGCGGTCGGCGTCAGCAGCTGGCTGACGATATTGCCGACGATCTGGCCGTCGGCTTCGCTCTCGGCGCGCGCCTTCATCCAGTCCGGATCGGTCATGAACGCGCCCCACTTCTTCTCGCGATCGGCGAGCGAATCCCAGGCCAGGAAATAGGTCAGCTCCTGGTTGGATTCACCGATCATCGTGGTGAAGAACCCGGCCTGCTTGATGCCGTGCTTCTCCCAGATCTTCAGCGTGGCGGTCTCGAACCGCTTCAACAGCGCCGGCAGCCGGCCGGGCACGCAACGATAAACGCGCATTTCGTAGATCATTGTTGTTTTCTCCCAAAACAGGTCCGGCGGTTATAATGGCTGCCAAAAGCGCTGTCTTGAGCGCTCGCCGGCCGCCCCCGTGGCGTTTCGCGCATGGCTTCTTGATCTACCGCTTCGGCCAAGGCAGGAGATCGGACCTGAGATAAAGATTGCAGAAGGCGACCACGGTCCGCGATGCAAAAACCTTCTCGGTTGAATCGGGAAGCGCGGAGCCGATCCAACGAACCGCGTCTTCATTCCTGCAACCGCCAGGAGATCGTCCGGTGCGGTATCGCCCGTCATGCCAGCGCTCGGCACCTTATCCTACCGTGCCCGCAAGAGGGCGCACGTCGCGCTCCGAGCACAATCTACTTGCAGATGTACGAGAAAGGATCCGCCGCGAAGCTCTATGGCCGCGCCCCAGCATGATCGCCAAATACATCAATTGGTGGGCGGCTCGCGAGAGAGAAGAGATGCCTGAATCCAAAGCTATCAAATTTTTACGCTTAGGTGATTCCGAACCGAAGACGGAATTTGAGCTGAACCAATAGCATTCTCTAACTCGGATGCTAAGCCGAGAGTTCCCGCTTGAAACAGGCTCGCCTCAAGCTTCACTTGGAGATTTTTGACGTCTGCAAGGCTCGAACCTGCAGGAAACTCCCTCCTCTTGTCGAAGTAATAGTGCCCTCTAACCTTGCCTTCTTTCCATTCCATGGATGGGTTCTGCCCCCAAAAAAACACATCGCCCCTCACTGATTTGATTTTCAGTGGCCTCATGAATCGTTTGGACGGCTCACAAATTCTGTCAAATTCCTTGATTGCGGCCGTGGCCGCCTCATCCGACGCAAACTCGATGAATTTCGAGATTTTCTCCGTCCTTAATTCCTCCGTCTGATGCTTCTCTGGTTCTTCCTGCTCTCTTCCAAATACATCGTCGAAGACCTGGGGAAGCCCCTCGGCACTTCTGAGAGTCTTTCGTAAAATGCTCTCAAATTGATCCCGCACAATGAATTTAGGAAGCGCGTAGAAGCGATCGTCGGAAATCGCCTTGTATTCTTCGATCCATTCAACGAGCGGAACTAAGACGTTCTTGTCAAATTGCTGAACTTGAAATGCCATTACTGCATTGAAGTTCTGCCGCTGATATACAGCGGCAAATTCTCGACCTATTTGCCGCGCTCCACTCGCTTCTTTGCTTCGCACAAGCCGTTCGATCCAAGACCGCGTGGTCTCTTCGGCCTGCTTCTTGAGTAGCTCTTTCGCATAATCCGCGACAACTGTCGCAATGTCGGTCTGCAGCACCTTGCCTGTCCAGACCATCGCCTCGCCAACTATTCTGATCGTGCTCATCTTCGACCCCATGCACAATCTAAAAGAACATGAGGCTAGCTCACAATCATCGGTAGTCAATCAAAATAAGCGGAAGAAAGGCCCCGAAACGACACTCGCGAGCAAGTCTACTTGGAATGTAACAAGTCTACTCAGAATGTAAGAAGGCTTGCGCCTTGAGCCGGTTACACCAACCGGCTCTGCTTCGCCGCCGCCTCGATGAACGAAGCAAACAGCGGATGCGGCTCGAACGGCCGTGACTTCAGCTCGGGGTGGAACTGGACGCCGATGAACCAGGGGTGATCCTCGTACTCGACGATTTCAGGCAGCACGCCATCGGGCGACAGGCCGGAGAATTTCAGGCCGTGCTGCTCGAGGCGGTCCTTGTAGGCGGTGTTGACCTCGTAGCGATGGCGGTGACGCTCCGAAATCTCGGTCGCACCGCCATAGACCTCCGAGACGCGGCTTCCGCGCGTCAGCGCCGCCGGGTATGCGCCGAGGCGCATCGTGCCGCCGAGATCGCCGGCCTGCGAGCGCTTCTCGAGCTCGTTGCCGCGCAGCCATTCCGTCATCAGGCCGACCAGGGGCTCCTTGGTGGGACCGAACTCGGTGGAGTTGGCGTCCTCGATGCCGACGAGGTTTCGCGCAGCCTCGATCACCGCCATCTGCATGCCGAAGCAGATGCCGAAATACGGCACGTCGCGTTCGCGCGCGAACTGCGCCGCCTTGATCTTGCCCTCCGCACCGCGCTGGCCGAATCCGCCGGGCACCAGGATGCCGTTGACGTGCTCGAGGAACGGCGCGGGATCTTCCTTCTCGAAGATCTCGCTCTCGATCCAGTCGAGATTGACCTTCACCTTGTTGGCGATGCCGCCATGCGAGAGTGCCTCGATCAGCGACTTATACGCATCCTTCATGCCGGTGTACTTGCCGACGATGGCGATGGTGACGTTGCCCTCGGGGTTGCGGATGCGCTCGTTGATCTGGTGCCAGCTCTTGAGCACCGGCGGGATGCGCGATTCGATGCCGAAGGCGGCGAGCACTTCGTCGTCGAGGCCCGCATTGTGGTACGCCTCGGGCACGGCATAGATGCTGTCGGCGTCGCGCGCCTCGATCACGGCGCTCTCGCGCACGTTACAGAACAGGCCGAGCTTGCGCCGCTCTTCCTTCGGGATCTCGCGATCGGTGCGGCAGAGCAGGATGTCCGGCTGGATGCCGATCGAACGCAGCTCCTTCACCGAATGCTGCGTCGGCTTCGTCTTCAATTCGCCGGCGCTCGGGATGTAGGGCAGCAGCGTGAGGTGGATGTAGATGGCGTGATCGCGCGGCAGCTCGTTCTTGAGCTGACGGATCGCCTCGAAGAACGGCAGGCCCTCGATGTCGCCGACGGTGCCGCCGATCTCGACCAGCACGAAATCGTAATCGTCATTACCTGACAGCACGAACTCCTTGATGGCGTTCGTGACGTGCGGAACCACCTGGATGGTCGCGCCGAGATAATCGCCGCGGCGCTCCTTGGAGATGATGTCCTGGTAGATGCGCCCCGTTGTGATGTTGTCCTGCTTGGTCGCAGGCCGGCCCGTGAAGCGCTCGTAGTGACCGAGATCGAGATCGGTCTCCGCGCCGTCATCGGTCACGAACACTTCGCCGTGCTGATACGGCGACATCGTTCCGGGATCGAGATTGAGATAGGGGTCGAGCTTGCGGAGACGGACCTTGTAGCCCCGGGCTTGCAACAGCGCACCGAGTGCCGCTGAAGCCAGACCCTTGCCGAGCGAAGAAACCACGCCGCCGGTGATGAATATGTACCGCGCCATGGGACTTAACCTCTAATCCCTCGAATTCGATTCGCCAAAGCGATTCGTATTCCGCCCCAAAGATTTTGCGGGCCTGTGGGTGAGCCAAAACGAAGAGTGGTGACAGTGCCTTGATGGGGATTCTTGATGCAGGACGGTAGCAGCCGCCCTGCATGGCGCCCCTGCTTTATTGCGAGCGCGGCACCTGCGGGCCGGTCGGGGCCGGCGCCTGCTGCTGCTCGTCGGCCTTCTTCAGCGAATCCAGGATGCCGCCCGAGGTCGGCGGCGCGACCGGCGATCCGCCGGCCGGCTGGCCCTGCGACGCCGGCGTGCCGATGATCGACGACGGCGCGCGGCTGTAGCCGGCGTGCCAGGACAGGAACATGCTGGTGAGGAAGAAGCCCGCAGCCAGGATTGCGGTGGTCCGCGTCAGCAGATTCGCGGTGCCGCGGCTGGACATGAAGCCCGCACCGCCGCCCATGCCGAGGCCGCCGCCTTCCGACTTCTGGAGCAGGACGGCGCCGATCATCACGGCGACGATCATGAGGTGGATGACGATGACAACGGTCTGCATGGTGCCCTTCCGTCACAAGCGGACGGCGCCTGACGGCGGCCGATCGCGCTTCGCGGGTTTTCCTGAAGTTGCGCGGTGTTACACGATCGGAGGTGGCATTGCCACCCCCGATCGGCCCCGAACCAAAGCTTTGGGTTAGCTAGGGACACCCCTTCGCGATCGCAAGGAAATCGGCCGCTTTCAGGCTGGCGCCGCCGACCAGGGCACCGTTGACGTTCTTGACGGCCATCAGCTCGGTCGCGTTCGAGGGCTTGACCGAGCCGCCATAGAGGATCCGCATCCGGCCACCATCGGCCTTGAACCTGGAGGTCAGGAATTCCCGGATAAACCCATGAATCTGCTCGACATCCTGGGCGGTCGGGGTCAGGCCGGTGCCGATCGCCCAGACCGGCTCATAGGCCACGATCAGGTTGGCGGCGGTCGAGCCATCAGGCAGCGAGCCGGCAAGCTGCCCACGCAGGATGTCGAGGGTCTGGCCGGCGTCGCGCTGGGCTTGTGTCTCGCCGATGCAGACGATCGCCGTCGCCCCGGCACGCCAGGCGGCTTCGGCCTTCTGGCGGATCAGGGCATCGCCCTCGCCGTGGTCGGCGCGGCGCTCGGAATGACCGACAATGATGGCGCTCGCGCCCGCGTCCACCAGCATTTCCGCGGCGATATCGCCGGTATGGGCGCCGGAGGCCTTGGGATGGCAATCCTGGGCGCCCACCGCGACCTTCTTGCCGCGCGCCTTGTCGGCAAAGGCCGCGATCAGGGTCGCCGGCGGGCAGACCAGCAGATCGGCCTTGGCGGCGACATCTGCCGCGCCGCTGAGCATGGCGTCGAATTCGGCAGTCGAGCCCTTCAGCCCGTTCATCTTCCAATTGCCGGCGATCAGGGGGCGGATGGCATCGGTCATGTCAATGTCCAGCAAAATGAGGTTTGCGCATGCGCTAGCAGAGCTGCCGTGGCAGTTCCAGAGAGGAGAGGCCTTTAACCGCAGCTTCCAGTGGTCGCCTGACCCGAGGTTGCGGGGGGAAAGCCGCCACTTTATGATGATTGATCAATTTGGTGACGCGCTTTTGCGGAATCTGCATTAGGACGCGCTCCCGTTCCCCTCCTGACCAAAACAAGTTGGACCAAATGCTTCGAGGAATGCGCAAGGCCTCATCAAACTGGGTCGGCAAGACCATTATGGCGATCGTGATGGGCGTGCTGATCATCAGTTTCGGCATTTGGGGAATCGCCGACATCTTCAAGGGCTTCGGGCAGTCCACGGTGGCCAAGATCGGCAGCACCGAGATTTCGCTGAACGAGTTCCGCCAGATCTACACCGACCGCCTGCAGCAGATCAGCCGCCAGTTCGGCCGCCCCCTCACGCCCGACCAGGCGCGTGCCTTCGGCCTCGACCGCCAGGTGCTGCAGCAGACCATCGCGGAAGCCGCCCTCGACGAGGAGGCGCGCCGGCTCGGGCTCGGCCAGTCCGACGACCAGATCCGCCAGGTCATCATGAGCGACCCCAACTTCAAGGGCGTCGGCGGCAATTTCGATGCGAACCGCTTCCAGGCCATGATCCGCAATTTCGGCTATACCGAGCAGCGCTACGTCGCCGAGCAGCGCAAGGTGTCGCTGCGACGGCAGATCACCGGCACGATCGGCGCCGGCCTCGAGCCGCCGAAAACCATGCTCGACGTGCTGACGCGCTTCCAGAACGAGCAGCGCACCATTGAATTCGTCAGGCTCGATGCCGCCCAGGCAGGGCAGATCGACGCGCCCTCGCCCGAAGCGCTCGCGGCCTATTTCGAGGATCACAAGGTCCAGTTCCGCGCGCCTGAATATCGCAAGATCTCCTTCGTGGTGGTCTCGCCGGAAGAAATCGGAAAATGGACTGAAGTCTCGGACGAGGACGCCAGGAAGGTGTTCGAGCAGCGCAAGGACCGGCTCGGCACGCCGGAGAAGCGCCAGATCCAGCAGATCGTCTTCCCCAACGCCGCTGAAGCGCAGGCCGCCCGGGAGCGGCTCGTCGGCGGCATGTCGTTCGAGGACCTCGGCAAGGAGCGTGGGCTTAGTGCCTCCGATGTCGATCTCGGCCTCGTCACCAAGTCCGCGCTGGATGCTGCGGTCGGCGAAGCCGCCTTCGCGCTTCCCGCCGGCGAGATCAGCCAGCCGATCCAGGGCGCGCTCGGCACGTCCATCGTCAAGGTCGACAAGATCGAGCCGGGCGCCGCGGCCGACTATGCGAAGCTTGCCGGCGACATCAAGCGCGAGCTCGCCACCGAGCGTGCGCGCGTCAAGGTCAACGACCTTCGCGACAAGATGGAAGACGAGCGCGGCGGCGGCGCCAGCGTGATCGACGCGGCACAGAAGCTCGGCCTCACCGCCGTGACCATCGACGCCGTCGACCGCTCCGGCCGCGCCCCGAACGGCCAGCCGGTCGCCAACATTCCGCAGGGCCTCGACGTGGTGTCGCAGGCCTTCAACACCGATGTCGGCGTCGACAACGACTCGATCTCGTACAAGGGCGGCTATGTCTGGTACGACGTGCTCGCCATCACGCCCTCGCGCGACCGCAATCTCGACGAGGTCCGCGACCAGGTCGAGGCGCGCTGGCGCCAGGACCAGATCGCGGCCAGGCTCAAGACCAAGGCCACCGAGATGGTGCAGAAGCTCGAAGCGGGCGGCAAGCTCGCCGACGAAGCCGCAGCGATCGGCGCCAAGGTCGAGACCGCAAACGGCTTCAAGCGCGACGACACGCCGGCCAGCGTGCCCGCAGCGGTCGTGTCGGCGACCTTCCGCGCCGCCAAGGACGGTGTCGGCCAGACGCCGGTCACCGGCGGCACCGAGGTGATCGTCTTCCGCGTCACCGACATCGTCGACCCCGTGGTCGATGCCGCCTCCGACGCGGTCAAGAAGCTGAAGGAGAGCCTCGACCGTGCCCAGACCGAGGAGCAGGTTGCTTCCTACGTCAACAGGCTTGAAACCGACATCGGGACCACCATTAATCAGGCCGCCTTCGCGCAGGTGACCGGCGCGAACCAGTGAGTTGAAAGCACGCGATGGACGACCTGAAATCGATCATTGGAAAAGTGGCGACCGGCGCCAGCCTGTCGCGTGACGAAGCCGCTTCCGCCTTCGACGCCATGATGAGTGGCGAGGCCACGCCCTCGCAGATGGGCGGCCTGCTGATGGCGCTGCGTGTGCGCGGCGAGACCGTGGACGAGATCACCGGCGCGGTTGCGGCGATGCGCTCCAAGATGCTCACGGTCGATGCGCCCGCGGACGCCGTCGACATCGTCGGCACCGGCGGCGACGGCTCCGGCTCGGTCAATGTCTCGACCTGCGCCTCGTTCATCGTCTCGGGCGCCGGCGTGCCGGTGGCCAAGCACGGCAACCGCGCGCTGTCGTCGCGCTCGGGCGCCGCCGACGTGCTGGCATCGCTCGGGGTGAAGATCGACCTCCGGCCCGATCAAGTCGGCCGCTGCGTCCGTGAATGCGGCATCGGCTTCATGTTCGCCCCCGCCCACCATCCCGCCATGAAGAACGTCGGCCCGACCCGGGTCGAGCTTGCCACGCGCACGATCTTCAACCTGCTCGGTCCCCTCTCCAACCCGGCCGGCGTGAAGCGGCAGATGGTCGGCGTGTTCTCCCGGCAATGGGTGCAGCCGCTGGCGCAGGTGCTGAAGAATCTCGGCTCCCAGTCCGCCTGGGTGGTGCACGGCTCCGACGGCCTCGACGAGATCACCCTCACCGGCCCGACCTTCGTCTCGGCGCTCCACAATGGAGATATCCGGAATTTCGAGGTCACGCCGGAGGACGCCGGCCTGCCCCGCTGCGAAGCCGGCGCCCTCAAGGGCGGTGACGCCGACGCCAATGCGATCGCGCTGCAAAGCGTGCTCGACGGCAAGCCGAGCCCCTACCGCGACGTCGCCCTGATGAACGCCGCCGCCGCGCTGGTCGTGGCCGGCCGCGCCAAGGACCTCAAGGAGGGCGTCGCGATCGGCACGAAGTCGATCGGCAGCGGTGCGGCCAGTGCGCGGCTGAAGCACCTGATCGCGGTCTCGAACGGCTGAGCGCTCCATGTCGGATATCCTGACCAAGATCGAAACCTACAAGCGCGAGGAGATCGCCGCCGCCAAGCGCGCGCAGCCGCTGTCGGCGATCGAGGCGAGGGCCAGGGCGCAAGCCGCCCCGCGCGGCTTCGTGCGGGCGATCAGGGCCAAGCACGCCGATGGCGACTACGCACTGATCGCCGAGGTGAAGAAAGCCTCGCCGTCGAAGGGGCTGATCCGCGCCGATTTCGACCCGCCTCAGCTTGCGAAGGCCTATGAGGCCGGCGGCGCCGCGTGTCTGTCGGTGCTGACCGACACGCCCTCGTTCCAGGGCCATCTCGATTTCATGGTCGCGGCACGCGCGGCGACGTCGCTTCCGGTGCTGCGCAAGGATTTCATGTTCGACACCTATCAGGTGGCGGAAGCCCGCGCGCACGGTGCCGACTGCATCCTGATCATCATGGCCGCGCTCGACGATGCTACCGCCCGGGATCTCGAAGATGCCGCGATCGCCTACGGCATGGACGTACTGATCGAGATCCACGACCGCGCCGAGCTCGACCGGGCGCTCAAGCTCCGCTCGCCGATGATCGGGGTCAACAACCGCAATCTGCGCACCTTCGAGACCACGCTCGCGACCAGCGAAACGCTGGCGCCGTTGATCCCGCGGGAGCGTCTGATGGTCGGCGAGAGCGGCATCTTCACGCCCGCCGATCTCGCCCGGCTCGAGCGCGTCGGCATGTCGACCTTCCTGGTCGGCGAGAGCCTGATGCGGCAGGCCGACGTTACCGCCGCCACGCGGACGCTGCTCGCGCGCGAGAATGCGGCACGCGCGACGGGCACGCGCTGATGGCACGCAAGCCTGCCAAGGCGAAGGCGGCCAGGAAGGCCGGCCCCGCCCTCACCCATATCGGCGCCTCCGGCGAGGCGCGCATGGTCGACGTCTCGGACAAGCCGGCCACCGAGCGGCTTGCGGTCGCGGAAGGCCGCGTCGTCATGACCAAGGCAACGCTCGACCTCATCGTCTCCGGCAACGCCAAGAAGGGCGACGTGCTCGGCACGGCCCGCATCGCCGGCATCATGGCGGCGAAGCGGACCTCGGAGCTGATTCCGCTCTGTCATCCGCTCGCGCTGTCGAAGGTCATTGTCGACATCGAGCCCGATGCAAAGCTGCCGGGCTGCCGCGTCCGCGCCAGCGTGAAGGTGACGGGACCTACCGGCGTCGAGATGGAGGCCCTCACTGCGGTGTCGGTGGCCTGCCTCACCATCTACGACATGATCAAGGCGGTCGAGCGCGGCGTGCGCATCGAGGGCATTCATCTGGTCGAGAAGCTCGGCGGCAAGTCCGGCCATTACCGCGTCTGACCGGCGCTACTTCAGCGCCGAGCTGATCGATGTGAATTTCGTGTTGAGCCTCGTGCCCAGGCCGTTGATGACGGTGATGATGGCAAGCGCAATTCCGGCGGCGATCAGGCCGTATTCGATCGCCGTCGCACCACGCTCGTCGGCGAGAAAGTTCTTCAAAGTCTTCTTCATCGTTTGTCCTCTCGGTGTCCCGGCAACGTGTTCGCAAATCACGTGCCAATGCCCGCGCAAGGCTCGCCAACACCTTAGATGGTTAAGCCTTCCTTGATCGCGGCACGACCGGCAGGAATTGACCGGCAACGCCGGCGCTTGCGGCAAATTTTGCATGTCTCCTCATGCACGATTTGAATCGCGCGCATCGATTGCATTTGTGCTCGGCCGTTCACATCGCATTAACCGCGCTTCCTAACTTCGCCTCCATACCGTTTCCGTAAACCAACGGATGCTTTCGGGGCCAAGAATTGACCCTGACGTGCGCAGGCAATGATCCAGTATGATGACGAAATTCGGCAGTCGCCTCTTTGACCAGGCCTTCGTGCGCAGCGGACCGATCCGCTGGCTGGTGGTGGGCGGCACGCTGCTGATCGCGGCCATCGCCATCGGCTCCGTCCTGATGGCGCAGAATTTCCGCGAACGAGCGCTGCGCAACTCCAGCCGCGAGCTGGAGAACACCGTGCTGATGCTCGCCCATCACTTCGATCAGCAATTGCAGGACTTCGCGGTCATCCAGCGAGACTTCGTCGATCACGTGCGTGCCATCGGCATCACCAGCGTCGAGGACTTCCGCAAACGCCTTTCCGATCAGAGCGTCCACCAGATGCTGCGATCGAAGATCGAGGCGCTGCCCTATATCGGCGGCGTCAACATCATCGATGCCGAAGGCAATCTGATCAATTCATCGACGGCATGGCCGGTGCCCAAGACCAACATGGCCGACCGCGCCTACTTCCGCACGTTCAAATACGACCCCAACGCGCCGGATGTCCTGATCGAACCGCTGCACAGCCGGATCTCCGGCGCATGGACCATCCTGGTGGCCCGGAAGCTCGTCGCCCCGAACGGCGAATTCCTCGGCGTGGTCGGACGCGGGATCGAACCCGCCAACTTCGAAAAATTCTTCGCCACCGTCGCGCTCGGCGAAGGCGCGACGATCTCGATGCTGCATCGCGACGGCACGCTGCTCGCCCGCTACCCCCATTCCAGCGAATTGATGGGGCGGAATTTCAAGACCGGTTCGTTCGAGCAGCAGAGGGTCTTCGGCCTCGATCATTTCGCCGGCCGCTTCGTCAGCCCGGTCGACGGCGAGGACCGGTTGATCTCCTCGCGCGCCCTGCCCCATTTCCCGATCCTGATGATGGCCACCACGACGCGTGCGGCGGCCCTGACCGACTGGCGCGAACAGATCGGCATGCTGATCTCGGTCGCCGGCGCCTCGGCGCTGGCCATCGCGGGCGTGCTGATCGCGGTCGTGCGCAAGCTCTTGGAGCAGCACCGCGCGTCACGCGAACGGCTGACGCTGGAGAAGCAGCGGCTCGACCGCGCCGTCAACAACATGACGCAGGGCCTGTTGCTGTTCGACGCCGAGCGGCGGATGGTGGTCTGCAACCAGCGCTACATCGAGATGTACGGATTGTCCGCCGAGGTCGTGAAGCCCGGCTGCAGTTTCCACGACATCATCGCCCATCGCAAGGCGACCGGTTCGTTCACGGGCGACGTCGACGCTTACGTCGGGCTCGTGCTGCGGGACATTCATGTCCGCAATTCCATGGTGGTCGACACCTCTGACGGCCGCTCGATCCACATTCTCAACGAGCCGCTCGCGGATGGCGGCTGGGTCGCGACCCATGAGGATATCACCGAGCGCCGCCGCATCGAGGAACGCATCACCCACCTCGCCCACTACGACGCGCTGACCGATCTGCCGAACCGCACCATGTTCCACGAACATCTGCGCTCAGAGCTGGCCGCTGTCGGCAAGGGCGAAGAGATCGCGGTGCATTACATCGACATCGACGAGTTCAAGGGCGTCAACGACGCGCTCGGCCACCTCGTCGGCGACGAGCTGCTGAAATCGGTGGCCGCGAGCCTGCGGCGCTGTGCGGGCCCGGCAGATTTCGTCGCACGCCTCGGCGGCGACGAATTCGCCATCGTCCAGAGCGCGGTGACGTCGCGCGACCAGGTCGACGACCTCGTCGCGCGGGTGTTCGAGGCCATCCGTGCCCCCTTCGACTGCATGGGCCATCATCTCACCACCGATGCCAGCATCGGCATCGCGCTCGCACCCGAACACGGCACGGTGCTCGACCAGATCCTCAAGAACGCGGACATGGCGATGTACGCCGCCAAGTCGGCCGGACGCCGCACCTATCGCTTCTTCGAGCCGGAGATGGATGCCAAGGTGCGCGAGCGCCGGCAGCTCGAGAGCGACCTGCGCCACGCCATCGCCCAAGGAGGTCGCGAAGGCGGCCTCGAGGTCTATTACCAGCCCTGCCTCAGCCTGAAGGATGATCGCATCACCGGCTGTGAGGCGCTGGTGCGGTGGCGTCATCCGGTGCGCGGCATGGTCTCGCCGGCGGAGTTCATCCCGATCGCCGAGGATACCGGCCTGATCAACGAGATCGGCGAATGGGTGCTGGCGACCGCCTGCCGCGATGCCGCTGGATGGCCCGACGACATTCGCCTCGCCGTCAACGTCTCGCCGGTGCAGTTCAAGAGCGGCACGCTGGCGCTGAAGATCATGGCTGCGCTCGCCGCGTCGAACCTGCCGGCGAGCCGGCTGGAGCTCGAGATCACCGAGGCGGTGCTGATCCGCGACGATGATGCTGCGCTTACGATCCTTCACCAGCTCCGGGCCATCGGCGTTCGCATCGCGCTCGACGATTTCGGCACCGGCTACTCGTCGCTGAGCTATCTGCACCGCTTCCCGTTCGACAAGATCAAGATCGACCGCTGTTTCGTCGACGACATCGCCGGTCCCGACGGCTCCGCCAGCATCGTCCAGGCCGTCGTCAATCTGGCGGCCGCGCGCCGCATGACCACGACAGCCGAGGGCGTCGAGACCGAGGAGCAGCAGCGCCTGCTGCGCGCGCTCGGTTGCTCGGAGATGCAGGGCTATCTGTTCAGCGCCGCCAAGCCCGCCGACAAGGTGATGGAGCTGTTCGCGCTGCATCGCAGCCGCCTGGCGCAGCGCGGCGGCAGCGAGAGCCGGCGACGCGAGGCCGGTTAGTGCCGGCTACGGATCCCCGCTGAGGTCCCCAAACGAAATCGCCCGGAAGCGGCGATGCACTTCCGGGCGACAATCGATGTCTCGAACCAGCAAGACCTAGTTCGGCACCGCAGCCTTCGGCGCGGGCTTGGCCGCAACCGCGTTGGCGCTGACGCCGTGCAGGAAGTCGAAGGCGGCGTGGAGGGCCTTGTCGTCCTCTTGCTTCGGCGGGACGTAGGATTGCGATCCGGTCTGCTCGGTGCCGTCGGCGGCCGACAGATGCCCGCGCATCTGGGACTCCGCCATGGTGTCCATCCGGCCCTTCAGCTCGGGCGGCACGTCCTGCAGGATCTCGATGTCAGGCGCGATGCCCTGGGCCTGGATCGAGCGGCCCGACGGCGTGTAGTAGCGCGCCGTGGTCAGCGCCAGCGCGCCGTTGCCGGATCCAAGCGGAATGATGGTCTGCACCGAGCCCTTGCCGAAAGAGCGTGTGCCGATGATGGTCGCGCGCTTGTGGTCATGCAGGGCGCCGGCGACGATTTCCGAGGCCGAGGCCGAGCCGCCATTGACCAGCACCACCAGCGGCTTGCCCTTGGTGAGATCGCCGCCATGGGCGGTGAAGCGCTGGGTCTCTTCCGGATTGCGGCCGCGGGTCGAGACGACCTCGCCGCGTTGCAGGAAGGCGCTCGACACCGACACCGCCTGGTCGAGCAATCCGCCCGGATTGTTGCGCAGGTCGACCACGTAGCCGGCGAGCTTCTCCTGCGGGACGTCCTTGGTGATCGAGGCGATCGCCTTCTTCAGGCCGTCGGTGGTCTGCTCGTTGAACGAGGTGATGCGGACATAGCCGATGTCGCCGCCTTCGACATGGAAGCGCACGGGACGCACGTGAATGATCTCGCGCTTGAGCGCGACGTCGAGCGGGGCGTCGGCGCCCTTGCGCACGATGGTGAGCTTGGTCTGGGTGTCGACCGGACCCTTCATCTTGTTGACGGCCTGCTCGAGCGTCATGCCCTGCACGGCCTCGCCGTCGATCTTGCTGATGAGGTCGCCGGACATCAGGCCGGCCTTCGAGGCGGGCGTGTCGTCGATCGGCGAGACGACCTTGACGAGACCGTCTTCCATCGTGACCTCGATGCCGAGGCCGCCGAACTCGCCGGACGTGGTCTCCTGCATTTCGGTCCAGGCCTTCGCGTTCATGTAGCGCGAGTGCGGATCGAGCGAGGTCACCATGCCGGTGATCGCGCCTTCGATCAGCTTGGCATTGTCGGGCTTTTCGACATAGCTCGCCTTGACGCGCTCGAACACCGTGCCGAACAGGTTGAGCTGGGAATAGGCGTCGTCCGCGCTCGCCGCCGCCCGTGCCGCCCAGACACCGCCGTGCGGGCTGGCTACCAGAAGGGTCAGACACGCTCCGGTGAGCGCGCCCAGTGGGAACAGCAGGGATTTCCGCATGGAGGGACTGGCCTTTTTGCTTGGCGGTTCGCTTGTCTTTCGAGACTTGCTTTTCGGGACTTGCTTTTTGGGACTTGCTTTTTGGGACTTGGAAGTCGCCCATGCAATTGGCGATCCAGTCCGCTTCTCACAATACCATTCTGGTTTCTTCAAGGCCGGGATGCCCTGCCGGCGTGTCCTCCGCAGAAATCGCTTCGTTCGGACCTAAACTTTTGGCAACGTTGCCGGACTGGTCCGCCCGCAAGGGGAATCGGTGGGCCGGTCCATGCCTCGCAGCTATGCGATTTTAGGATGGTTTTGGAGGGCTGGACGGGTTAGGCGATGACATAAGGCTTCAAATTCTCGGGAGGATAACAATGAACGAAGCACCCCGCATCCGGCCGGACCGGAACGTCGAACTCGGCGCCAGCAACGAGCCGTTCCAGAATCTGCACGAATTCATCCGGAAAGCGCGGGCCAACCTCAACCAGAACGCCTGGGACTATATCGTCGGCGCCGCCGAGACCGAAACCACGATGCGCCGCAACCGCATGGCGCTGGACGAGATCGCCTTTCGCCCGCGCGTGCTGCGCGACGTCCGCAAGGTGGACGGCTCGGTCCAGCAGTTCGGCCGCAACATGCGTCTGCCCGTGGTCATCGCCCCCGTCGGCGCGCTCGAGATCTTCGATCCGGACGGCGCGGCAAGCGTGGCGCGGGGGGCCGGCGCTTTCGGTGCGGCGCACATGCTGAGCTCGGTGTCCGAGCCGGGCCTGGAGAAGACCGCCGAAGCCGCCCCTGATGCGCTCCGGCTCTATCAGCTCTATGTCCGCGGCGACGACGCCTTCGTTGCGGATGTCGTCAGCCGCTCCGAGAAGAACGGCTATGCCGGCTTCTGCCTGACCGTCGACACCGCCCATTACAGCCGTCGCGAACGTGACATCGCCAAGCGCTACGTTCGCGAAAGCCGCCTGCGCGCCACCGGCGGCGACTACCAGAAGGGCCTGGAGTGGCGGACCGTGAAGATGATCAAGGACAAGTTCAAGATCCCACTGATCCTCAAGGGCATCGCCACAGCCGAGGACGCCCTGATCGCGGTCGATCACGGTGTCGAGTGGATCTATGTCTCCAACCATGGCGGCCGCCAGCTCGACCATAGCCGCGGTGCGATGCACGTGCTGCCGGAGATCGTCGATGCCGTGAAGGGCCGCGCCAAGATCATGGTCGACGGCGGCATCTGTCGCGGCACCGACATCGTCAAGGCGATCGCGGCAGGTGCGGACCTCGTCGGCATCGGCCGGCTGCAATGCTGGGCGCTGGCGGCGGCCGGCGAAGCCGGCATCACGCGGATGCTGGAGCTGCTGGAGGACGAGGTGCTGCGCTGCCTCGGCCTGCTCGGTGCCACGTCGTTTGCCGAAGTCGACAAGACCTGCCTGCACCCGGCGACCGCAACCAACGCGCCGAGCGTGTTCAGCGCGTTCCCGCTGTTCGACCACGATCCTTACCGGTACTGATTGGCAGATCTGAAGTGAAAGGACGCAGGTGACATCGCTCTCCCCCGGCAGCGCGGATGCGCTTCTGTTCGATCTCGGGCGCGTGGTGCTCGATATCGATTTCTCCAAGGCGATCGCCTGCTGGGCGGGACATGCCGGTTGCGAGCCTCAGTCGATCGTCGCGCGCTATGTGCGCGACGAGGCCTACCGGCTGCACGAGGTCGGCAAGCTCAGCGACGAGGAATATTTCGCCTCGCTCCGCAGCTCGCTCGGGATCGGCATTTCGGACGCGCAGTTCCTGGAGGGCTGGAACGCGATCTTCGCCGGCGAGATGCCTGACATCGCCGAACTGTTGCCGCGTGCGGCAAGGCAGATGCCGCTTTACGCCTTCTCCAACACCAACCGGCCGCATGTCGACTATTTCTCTCGGGAATATGCCGATCTGCTCGGTCATTTCCGAAAGCTGTACCTGTCGTCCAGCATCGGCCTGCGCAAGCCGGACGCGGAGGCTTTCGACCATGTCGTGGCCGAGATCGGCGTGCCTGCGGAGCGCATCGTGTTCTTCGACGATCTCGCCGAGAACATCGAGGGAGCGCGGGCGCGTGGATTGATGGCAGTGCACGTGACGACGCCGCGCGATGTGGGGAATACCTTGAAGGCATTGGGCATCTGTGGTTAGTCTGCCCTGCCCAGCGATAGCCGCGAGCGATCCCCGAACAAAATTTGCGGAACGGTGGAACCCAAACCCTTTGTGCATTTTTGTACAAAGTTCCGGGAACGGAATGCCACCCTTCGGACTCATGAGTCTGTTGGGACTTCTACACCGGACTGAATGACGTGCTGGGCAAAACCTATCTCACCAAGCAAGCCTCTCTCCTGCTTGAATTCGCAAGAACCACCTCGGATTCTGACCTTTCCGCCAAGCTGATCAGCAAGGCCGCCGACCTGAAGTCGCAGGCCGATCCGCTCCCCGACAAGGATCCCAAGGCGCCCGACGTCGCGCTGAACGTCGGACCGGATGGACCGTCGGAAGGTTGACCCATGCCGACCATGGCGCTCGGCATTCTCGTCCTGGCCATGGCCGCCCTCCTCCCGATCCGTCTCGCCTTTTGGATCATGCCCCGGCGGAGTTGAGCTCCTCCTCCACGGAGATCACGCAGGATAAATCATCCTGCGTGCTGCTTTGCCTTGCGCCTGCACTCGGCTAGAACTCTCGCCGCCCATCACCGACGTGCTCAGCAGGAGTTTTGCCGTGGCCTTGATGCCCGTTTCCGACGCCCTTGCTGCGGTGCTGGCGGGTGCCGAGCCGCTGCCCGAGCAGATGGTTTCGCTCGACGAAGCCTATCACCGCGTGCTCGCCCAGGACGTCGCGGCGCGGCGCACGCAGCCCCCGCAAGCCATGTCGGCGATGGACGGCTATGCGTTACGCGCGGCCGATGCCGCGAAGATCGATTCCAGGCTGACGGTGATCGGCGAGGTCGCAGCGGGACGTCCGTTCGCGGGATCGGTCTGCGCCGGCGAAGCCGTGCGGATCTTCACCGGCGGCGTCGTCCCCGACGGGGCGGACGCGGTCGTGATCCAGGAGGACACCGTTGCGGAAGGCAACAGCGTCACGATCAAGGAGGCCGCGATCACCGGACGGCACATCCGCCCGGCCGGCGTCGATTTCCGCGAGGGAGACGTCCTCCTGCGCAAGGGAACCCGCCTGACAGAGCGCGATCTTGCGCTGGCCGCGGCGATGAATCACCCGCTCCTTGCCGTCGGCCGCCGTCCGAAGGTCGCGATCCTCGGCACCGGCGACGAGCTGGTGAGGCCAGGCACAACGCCCGGGCACGGCCAGATCGTCTATTCGAACGGCTATGCCCTGCATGCGCTCGCCAGCAGCGAGGGCGCCGAGACCATCGACCTCGGCGTCGCCGCCGATACGCTGGCAGCCACCTCCGCCGGCATCCGGCGCGCCCGCGAGAGCGGTACCGACATCCTGATCACCACCGGCGGCGCGTCGGTCGGCGATCACGATCTGGTTCAGCAGGCGCTTCGGGACGAAGGCATCGCGATGTCGTTCTGGAAGATCGCGATTCGGCCCGGCAAGCCGATGATGCACGGACGGCTCGGCGCCATGCGCGTGATCGGCCTGCCCGGCAATCCGGTGTCGTCCTATGTGTGCGCCTTCCTGTTCATGGTGCCGCTGATTCGCGCGCTATCGGGGCGTTCAGTGATCCATCATCGTCGCGAGCGCGCCGTGCTCGGCAAAGATCTCGGCGCCAACGACCAGCGCGAGGATTATCTGCGCGCGCGCCTGGAGCTGCGCGAGGACGGCACGCAGATCGCCATTCCGGTCAACCACCAGGACTCCTCTCTGCTTGCGAATCTTGCTGCAGCACAGGTACTTCTCGTGCGCCCACCGTTTGCGCCGAAGGCCGAAGCCGGCAGCCCCTGCGAGGTGCTGCGGCTCCCCGCCTGAACTGCGTGACACACGCATTCCGCGAGTTTCGCTTCGTTCACGGTAAATTAAGCAGTTGCGGAACATGTATCGAACATATAGTGTCCGTTCATGATTTGTTTCGAGGATGTAGCGGCTTATCGCTGAATTCATCGTCTCGGAATCGAACGACATCAACCGGGGGACTTTGGTCGAGATGTTAACGCGCAAACAATACGAGCTTCTGCGGTTCATCAGCGAACGTCTGAAGGAAAGCGGCGTGCCGCCCTCTTTCGACGAGATGAAGGATGCGCTCGACCTGCGCTCGAAGTCAGGCATCCACCGCCTGATCACCGCACTCGAAGAGCGCGGCTTCATCCGCCGCCTGCCCAACCGCGCCCGCGCCATCGAAGTGATCAAGCTGCCGGAGCTGCAGGCTGCCGCCAGCAACCGGCGCGGCTTCACGCCGAGCGTCATCGAGGGCAATCTCGGCAAGGTCCGCGCGAGCTCCAGCCTGCCCGCGGACGAGGGCGAACGGCCCGTGGCGGTGCCCGTGATGGGCCGCATCGCGGCCGGCACCCCGATCGAGGCGTTGCAGACCCGCAGCCACACCATCAGCGTGCCGCCCGACATGCTCGGCTCCGGCGAGCACTACGCGCTTGAAGTGCGCGGTGATTCCATGGTCGAGGCCGGTATCCTCGACGGCGACATGGCGCTGATCCAGCGCAACGAGAGCGCCGATACCGGCGACATCGTGGTGGCGCTGATCGACGATGAGGAAGCCACGCTCAAGCGCTTCCGCCGCCGCGGCGCCTCGATCGCGCTCGAGCCCGCCAACGCAGCTTACGAGGTGCGCATCCTGCCGCCGAACCGCGTGAAGATTCAGGGCAAGCTGATCGGTCTTTACCGCAAGTACTGAGTCCGAAAGAACTCGAAACGGAAGTCCTTGGCGCCGGTTACGCGCCTTCGGTCGGCAATGCCGATCAGAGATTGGAGCGGATGATGTGTCCGCTCCGGCTGGATGGTCCTTCTGGTTTTGCACAGACTATCCGGCCCCTCTTCTACGGCGACCTCCGCGGCAGGCCGCGCGAAGCGATGTCGCGTTGCGGCCGCTCCGGATCGAGGCGACCGCTATGCGCCAGATCGCGTCTTGAAGGTAGCGCGCCGGCGCTGATCGCAGCATCGGCGTCGCAAGCCGTTCGCTGGTCGAACCGTTCGCCGTGAGGTGGCAGCGAGCGGGCAAATGCGCATCGCTATCGCAGCCCGCAATCGCGCTGGCGATATCAGGACACCTTCGCGAGGCATGCCTGCCGAATGCACGGAAACCGGGATTGTTCCTATGCGAGTCGGGAAAGATAATGTGATCGCAGCGCGCGGATTACAGCCGTAGATTTGCCCACAACCAAGCAGAGCGTTGCGTGCTTCCACTCCGAGGCCTGTGCCTCCAAGAGAGGCGCGGGTCGTCATCTTCGCATGAGGAGCAACCCGATGTGTGACTACAGCCTGCATGCCGTCGCGACGCGTCCCGCGGAAGTCGGCGAGACGATCGTCACGACAACGTTCCGCGGCACCTCGACGCGCGGCTTCGCCTCCGAAGCCGACCTGTCCGTTGCGGTCTGCCTGCTGCCGGGAACGGAGCTCGCCTTCGCCGACAACGTTCGTTACGACAACCGCTGGATCTGGACGCGCACGGTCAATTCCCGCGTCGGCAAGTTCGGCAAGATCGATCCGCACATTCCCGATCGCCATCATGACGCGATCGAATTCCCTGACGGCAAGTACGTGCTGGTGACGCAGCTCGTCGAAGGCCAGCGCGCAACCGTGCTGCAGCTGCCGGTGACCCAGCCGCTCGGCGAACGCGAGCACAAGCCTGAGATCACTGCGGTCAGTGCGTCGCCGATCACGCCGCTGCCGATCGGCTGACAGAGACTTCAGTCATCCGCCTGAAGATCGGCATCCGACGGGGTCGCATCCTTGCTGCGCGGAGCTGCCGCCCTCGGCATGAGGGCTGTTTCGAAATCTCCCTCGCCGGCCGCCGCCGGCGACCAGGGCCGGTTCGTGCCTCTCGCCCTCACCGCCTCGACCGAAAAGCCGTCGCCGCGCCGCGTCAGAGCCAACGCGCCCTGACGAACCAGCCGCGGCCTATCCACCACCATCGCCGCACAATCGGGCGGCGCGGGCCGCGACGTCACCACCAGCGCGGCACGGCTGCAGTCGTCCGCCAACGCGTCGATGCGCGAGGCCAGCGCCACCAGCCGTCCATCGGCGAGCGGCGTGACACAGCCGGACTCATCACACGATACGCCGTCGGCGAGCGAGGCATTCGCGGCATCGCGCGGATCGGCGTCGGCCGCGAGCCACTCCTTCAGCACAAAATTGTCCTTGCCCGTCCTGATCAGGTGCAGGCGCCCGTCCCCGCCGCGCACGGCGACACTCGCGCCATCTCCGGCAATCAGGATGTCGGGCTGCCGCACCGACAATCCCCCTGCGATGGAGGCCAGCAGCACCACGGCACCGCACCAGCGCAAGGGCGTGCGCAACAGGCCCATCAGGATGATGCCGAGGCTCGCCGCGATCAGCGGCGCGATGCCGAGCGCCGGGATGCGGCCGACCGCGCCCGGCAGCGCCGCCACCCAGCGCGACACCGCGACCATCCAGTCGATACCGATCCCCATCAGCCACCAGAACACGCCGTCGAGCCCGAAGGGCGCGGCCAGCAGACCGAGCAGCCCGGCCGGCATCACCAGCGCCGAGACCACCGGCATCGCACCGAGATTGGCGAGCACGCCGTAGGGCGTGACGCGATGGAAGTGGAAGGCGGCGTAGGGCGTGGTCGCGAGCCCCGCGATCAGCGAGGCCAGAAACAGCATGGCGATCTCACGGCCTCCCCACAGCGCGATGCGCGCCGTCGCGGAATGATCGGGCGAGGCAAACAGGTTCGGCATGCCGATCTGCACCAGCGCGACGAGACCCAGCGTTGCCGCGAACGACATCTGGAAGCTCGGATGCACCAGCGCCTCCGGCGCCACCGCAAGCACGATCAGCGCCGCCACGGCCAGCGTGCGGAAGGTGATGGCGCGGCGATCGACCATCACCGCGATCAGCACCACCGCGGTCATGAAGAACGATCGCTGCGTTGCCACCTCCGCGCCCGAGAGCAACAAATAGAACGCGGCCGCAACCAATGCGGCGGCCGCCGACCATTTCTTGATGGCGAAGCCGACGGCAAGGCCCGGAATCAGCGCCAGCAGCGCCCGCACCGCGAAGAACACGACACCCGCGACCACCGCCATGTGATAGCCGGAGATCGAGAGCACGTGTCCGAGCCCCGAGATGAACATGGCATCGTTGACGGGCGCGGAGATCGCATCGCGCCGCCCGGTGAGCAGCGCCGTTGCAATCGCGCGGTTGTCGCCTTCCAGCGTTGCGCGAATGCGCGCGTCGATCGCATCGCGCAGGACCTGCATGAACGCCGCGTAGCGCAGCCGCAGGCCGCCGGCGTCCGGCGGCACCGACGCCGTGATCGCACCCATCACGAAGCCGGAGGCGCCGATGCCCTGGAAAAACATGTCGCGCGAGAAGTCATAACTGCCCGGGCGCACCGGCGAGAGCGGCGGCATCAGCCGCGCCTTCAATTGCACGAAGCTGCCGACTTCGGGCGCAGTGCCCTTGCGCACGGAGAGGCGGACGCGTTCGAGCTTGACGTCGGTGCGCTGGGCTTCCATGGCGGTGACGCGCAGCACGAAACGATCAGTACGCTCGCGAATGTCGCGCGTTTCGACGAAGCCCGACAGCGACACCGAATAGAGCGGTTTTGCGAGCACCGTGTGCGCGATCCGCGCCGTCTTCCAGGTCGCCACGGCAAAGCCCGCCGCGACCGCCGCGATCATGAGCGCTGGCGCAAACAGCCGGCTCCGCCGCAACAGGATCGCGCCGAGCAGGAGTGCAACGGCCGTCGCCGCGACAACCCACAGCACCGGCTCATGGTCGGCGGCAAAATAAAGCGCGATGCCGCCGCCGAAGGCCACCGGCACCCACGGCAGCAGACGCCCTGGGCCGGCTTCGGCGCGGACCCATGCGCGTAACGTTTCGACGATCGCGGGCCAGATGCCGAAGCTCGACGGGACGAAGCCGCCGGCGGGCGCAGCACGGCCGACCGGCCACGTCCCGGCAACTCCCTGGGACCGTACCGGCCGGCCCGGCTCCGCCATATCCCTGCACCCTACGCGACGTGACGAGCGCCGAGGCTACCGGAACGTGCGACCATGCGAATAGCGGTACAGATCGGGAACGCGAACAGGCGCCCCTACTTTTCCTCTTCCATGGTCACGGCCACATCCGCCTTGGCGGACAGCCGCACCTTGTTCCCCTCGACACCGGCGACGAGTCCCTTGTCGATGAAGTGATGATGGCCCTTGTGGCTGCCCTCGCCGCTGTCCTTCTTGGTCAGCTTGATGCGATTGCCTTCGACCTTGTCGACGGTTCCGACATGGACGCCGTCGGCGCCGATGACTTCCATATGCTCTGCGATGTTCTGCATGGTGGGATCCTTGATTGGAATCCACGTCAACGCGTCGGGAGCGCGTTCGTTGCTTCGTCATTTCCGGGATGGCCCGCAGGGCCAGGCCCGGAATCCATAACCACCATCGTGAGTATGGATTCCGGGCTCGCGCCAAGTGGCGCGCCCCGGAATGACGAAGCGGATGGAGTAGCGCGACGGCTAAATCAGCGATGCCTGCGCCGAAGCGTGGTGATTGACGATCTTCCAGTCGCCGTCCTCGCGGATGAGGACCCAGCTCATCTTGACGACGAGATCGTCCCGCTCGCCGGCGAGGTCGAACGAGATGGTCGCAGCCATGTTGATCAGATCAGGGCCGGCCTGTGCAGCATTTACCTCGGAGAAGGTCGCGCTCGGCTTGCGCCAGCGCGGCAGGCCGTTGAAATAGTCGGCAACGCCGTCCCTGCCCCGATACAGTTTCGGATTGGAGCCGAAGAAGAACGCATTCTTCGAATAGAGCGCGGACAGCGCAGCCGCGTCGAGCGTCGCGAAGCCGGCGCACCATTTCGCGATGATGGCGGAAACGATGGCGTCGGCTTCGTTGCTCATGTGCGCATCACCCCTTTGCGACTTCCTTCGCGAAGGTGTCGCGCAGGCCAATGGTGCGTGAGAACACCGGCTTGCCGGGCGTCGAGTCCTTGTCGCGGACGAAATAGCCCTGGCGCTCGAACTGCATCGGCTCGGTCGCATTGCTCTCGGCCACCGATGCCTCGATCCGCGCGTCGGGCAGGACCTCCAGCGAATTCGGATTGAGATCGGCCGCGAAGTTCGACGCGTCCGGGCTCGGATTGGAGAACAGCTGGTTGTAGATGCGGATCTCCGCGGGCACCGACGTCGCCGCCGGCAGCCAGTGCATCGTCGCCTTGACCTTGCGGCCGTCGGGCGCGTTGCCGCCCTTGGTCGCGGGATCGTAGGTGCAGCGCAGCTCCACGACCTCGCCCTTGTCGTTCTTGATCACGCCGGTGCACTTGACGAAATAGGCGTAGCGCAGCCGCACCTCGTTGCCCGGCGACAGGCGGAAGAACTTCTTCGGAGGGTTCTCCATGAAGTCGTCCTGCTCGATATAGAGCTCGCGGCCGAACGTGATCTTGCGCGTGCCCGCGGAGGGATCATCCGGGTGGTTGATCGCCTCGAGCTCCTCGGTCTGTCCTTCCGGATAGTTCTCGATCACGACCTTGAGCGGCCGCAGCACACCCATGCGCCTCTGCGAGGTGCGGTTCAGCTCCTCGCGGATGCAGAACTCCAGCATGCCGACATCGACCACGCTGTTGGCTTTCGCGACGCCGATGCGCTTGACGAATTCGCGCAAAGCCGCCGGCGGTACGCCGCGGCGGCGCATACCCGCCATGGTCGGCATGCGCGGATCGTCCCAGCCGGCGACATGGCCGTCGCGGACGAGCTGGGTCAGCACGCGCTTGGACAGCAGCGTGTAGGTGAGGTTCAGCCGCGCGAATTCATACTGATGCGGCTGCGACGGCACCGGCAGCTTCTCGATGAACCAGTCGTAGAGCGGCCGGTGGTCCTCGAACTCCAGCGTGCAGATCGAATGCGTGATGCCTTCGATCGCGTCCGACTGGCCGTGGGCGTAATCGTAGCTCGGATAGATGTGCCACTTGGTGCCGGTGCGCGGATGGTGCGCATGCAGGATGCGGTACAGCACGGGGTCGCGCAAATTGATGTTGCCGGCCGCCATGTCGATCTTGGCGCGCAGCACGCGCGCGCCGTTCGGGAATTCGCCTGATTTCATGCGCCGGAACAGGTCGAGGTTTTCGGCCACGCTGCGGTCGCGGAACGGCGAGTTCTTGCCGGGCTCGGTCAAGGTGCCGCGCGAGAGGCGGATCTCCTCCTGGGTCTGGTCGTCGACATAGGCGAGCCCGTCGCCGATCAGCTTCTCGGCCCATTCATACAGGCGGTCGAAATAGTCCGAGGCGAAGAACAGGTTCTTGCCCCAGTCGAAGCCGAGCCAGCGCACGTCGGCCTGGATGGAATCGATGTATTCCTGCTCTTCCTTGACCGGATTGGTGTCGTCGAAGCGCAGATGGCAGCGGCCCGGAAACTCCTGGGCGATGCCGAAATTGAGCGCGATCGACTTGGCATGGCCGATATGCAGGTAGCCGTTCGGCTCCGGCGGGAACCGGGTCACGATCTCCCTGTATTTGCCCTGGTCGAGGTCGGCCTGAATGATGTCACGAATGAAATCGCGCCCAACCTCATCGTCCTTGTCGGGCCGCTTCTCGGGCCACTTTGCCAGAACCGAATCAATTAGGGCTTTGTAAATGCTGTTTGGCCCATCGCACACAACGACCTGACTGGCGCCCACTAGCTTCTCAAAGAATGGAACTCCGATGAGCCTTCGTTCGACTACACTATTCTTCTCATCAAAATAGAAACGCCAAAGACCTCCTCCGCTGACGCCCCCGAAGCTAGACGGACGCGGCACATCGGCATCCTTAGCAACCTTGAATTCGATTAAATCGAACCCTCGATCGCTTTTCGCAATGAAATCTGCTTCACCGCCGTAGAAGATCCCACCAAACTCCTTCTGGAGTGGCTTCGCTGGAGTCGAAAAATCCTTGGTGAATTCATCTACGATTCCGACCAACGCATCCACGTATCTTTCGGTCGGAATTTTCTCAGCCAAAACGTCATTCTGACGCTTGAGCAAATTAAAGAATGAGTTTGTAGCAGATAGTTTCGCCACACTATTCTCGGAAAGGCGAATAAATGCCAAGTCCGGACCAAGAGGTCCATACGACTTGCCGCGAATCTTTACGAGATCAGCGTGCTCGATCTCTATCAGGCGCTTTCTAAAATCTGCCTGGCTTTCGTTCGCAATGAATATCTTGAAATTACCGCCTTCGGGAAGCGCATCCGCTACGTGTGCTGCGGTAAGAACACCATGTATCGGGCCAATTGTAACAAGCGATCCAGAGCCTAGCGCTCTGACATCTAGATTGTTATCAAGCCTCACGAAGCCAATCGTATAGTCAGAGACGACCCTACTGATATCTCGTGTGCCGACCACGTTTGCCGCTTCTTCCATATTTAGGTCCTAGTTCCGCCGTCGACCAACGCTCGAAGTTTTGGAGCGTTCTCAAGTAGCTGTGTGCCAAATTCGCGTGGCTGAGCCAAGGGCTTAAGCACGTGCTTGAGGGACCGCTGCCGGGCTTTAGTTATGCTCCGGTCCTGTTATATACCACCGCTTCCAATGCATAGGCCCTGCCAAGAATGACCTCCCCCGTCGTCACCCGCTTCGCCCCCTCGCCGACCGGCTTCCTCCATATCGGAGGCGCCCGCACGGCGCTGTTCAACTGGCTCTATGCGAAGAAGCATGGCGGCAAGATGCTGCTCCGGATCGAGGACACCGACCGGGAGCGCTCCACCGAGGCTGCGATCGGCGCCATCCTCGACGGGCTGAAATGGCTGGAGCTCGGCTGGGATGGCGACGTCATCTACCAGTTCAGCCGCGCCGCGCGCCACCGCGAGGTCGCCGAGCAACTGCTCGCCGACGGCAAGGCCTATCGCTGCTACGCCACCGCCGAGGAGCTCACCGCGATGCGCGAGAAGGCGCGCGCCGAAGGGCGTACCCGCCTCTATGACGGCATGTGGCGCGACCGCGATCCGGCAACGGCGCCGGGCGACGTCAAGCCCACCATCCGCCTGCGCGCACCGCAGACCGGCGAAACCGTGATCGAGGACCAGGTGCAGGGCCGCGTGGTCTGGCAGAACGAGAACCTCGACGACCTCGTGCTGCTGCGCGGCGATGGCAACCCGACCTACATGCTCGCTGTGGTGGTCGACGACCACGATATGGGCGTCACCCATGTCATCCGCGGTGACGACCATCTGATCAACGCGGCCCGCCAGAAGCAGATCTACGATGCGATGGGCTGGACCCTGCCGAGCATGTCCCACATCCCGCTGATCCACGGCCCGGACGGCTCCAAGCTGTCGAAGCGCCACGGCGCGCTCGGCGTCGATGCCTACCGCGCCATGGGATCCCTCCCCGCCGCGCTCCGTAACTACCTCGTCCGGCTCGGCTGGAGCCATGGCGACCAGGAGATCTTCTCGACCGAGGAGATGATCGCAGCCTTCGACCTCGCCAGCGTCGGCCGCGCCGCCGCCCGCTTCGATTTCGCCAAGCTGGAAAACCTCAACGGCCACTACATCCGCCACGCCGACGATCAATCGCTCGTGAAGATGTTCGAGGACGTGCTCGACCATGTCGTGCCCGCCCGCGACGAGATTAAGGCCAAGTTAAACGACACCACCCGGGCACAGCTCGTCAAAGCCATGCCGGCGCTGAAAGAGCGCGCCAAGACGCTGCTCGAGCTGATCGACGGCGCCTATTTTATCTTCGCGGACCGGCCGCTGCAGCTCGACGCCAAGGCGCAAGCACTGCTGACGGAAGAGAACCGCAAGCTGATCGGCCAGCTTCATTCCGCGCTGGAGAAAGTCGAGACGTGGAGCGGCGCCACCACGGAAGCTGCGCTGCGCGCGTTTGCCGAGGAAAATAGTCTCAAGCTCGGCGCGGTCGCCCAGCCCTTGCGGGCGGCGCTGACCGGGCGGACCACGTCGCCTGGTATATTTGAGGTTTTGGACGTCCTGGGACGCCAGGAAAGCCTTGGCCGGCTTAAGGATCAGTCTACGACGTAAGTCGATCATGCGTGCGGCGATCTTGCAGCGCACACAGCAATAATATACCCATCTCCCCCGTACATTCTGGAACTTCCGGCCTGCCCCCAATGAACTTCCCAGGGGCCTCCGGCTCTGGCCCGTTTCACCACACATCGGGGACCTACGATGGACGCAAAACAAAGCAACAAGACCGCAACGCTGACGGTCGGAAACAAGAATTACGATCTTCCGATCTACAGCGGCAGCGTCGGACCTGATGTCATCGATATCGGCAAGCTGTACGGCCAGTCCGGCCTGTTCACCTACGATCCCGGCTTCACCTCGACCGCGAGCTGCCAGTCCAAGATCACCTATATCGACGGTGACGCGGGCGTGCTGGAATACCGCGGCTATCCGATCGAGCAGCTCGCCGAGAACGGTGACTTCCTGGAGACCTGCTATCTCCTGCTCTACGGGAACCTGCCGACCGCCGCCCAGAAGAAGGATTTCGACGACCGCGTGACCCGTCACACGATGGTGCACGAGCAGATGGCCCGCTTCTTCCAGGGCTTCCGCCGCGACGCCCATCCGATGGCCGTGATGGTCGCTTCGGTCGGCGCGCTCGCTGCGTTCTACCACGACTCGACCGACATCAACGATCCCAAGCAGCGCATGATCGCTTCCATGCGCATGATCGCGAAGATCCCGACGCTGGCGGCGATGGCCTACAAGTACACGGTCGGCCAGCCCTTCGTGTATCCGAAGAACTCGCTCTCCTTCGCCGAGAACTTCCTCAACATGTGCTTCGCCGTGCCGTGCGAGGACTACAAGATCAACCCGGTGCTCGCTGACGCGCTGGACAAGATCTTCATCCTGCACGCCGACCACGAGCAGAACGCCTCGACCTCGACGGTGCGTATCGCCGGCTCCTCGGGTGCCAACCCGTTCGCCTGCATCGCCGCCGGCATCGCCTGCCTCTGGGGCCCGGCGCATGGCGGCGCCAACGAAGCCGCGCTCGCGATGCTCGCCGAGATCGGCACCGTGGACAAGATCCCCGAGTTCATCGCCAAGGTGAAGGACAAGAACTCCGAAGTCCGCCTCATGGGCTTCGGTCATCGCGTCTACAAGAACTACGATCCGCGCGCCAAGATCATGCAGAAGATGTGTCACGCCGTGCTCAAGGAGACCGGCCATGGCGACGATCCGATGCTGAAGGTGGCGCTCGAGCTCGAGAAGATCGCGCTCAGCGACCAGTACTTCATCGACCGCAAGCTGTACCCGAACGTCGACTTCTATTCGGGCATCACGCTGAAGGCGATGGGCTTCCCGGTCTCGATGTTCACCGTGCTGTTCGCGGTCGCCCGCACCGTCGGCTGGATCAGCCAGTGGAGCGAGATGATCGAGGATCCGCAGCAGAAGATCGGCCGTCCGCGCCAGCTCTACACCGGCGTCACCAAGCGCGACTACGTGCAGATGAAGGATCGCAAGTAAGATCTCAGCCGATACGGCTTTCGGAACGGCGCCATCGCAAGATGGCGCCGTTTTTGTTGGGCAGTGCTGTTCCACGTTGCTGCCGCGCACAACAACAAGTCCATGCTTTGCGCCGGCGAACGCTTGACAGCAGAAACGCTCCGCGCGCATTCTTACACTAAGTAAGAATGACGACAGGGATGGAAATGCCGGAGCAGCCGAGAAGTCGGCGGCAGACGCGCGCTGCCATTTTGACTCATCTGCTTCAGTCGGGCGGCTCGTTTCGCCCGCCTCTGGCCAAGGCCGTGCGGCTGTCGGAAGCGAGCCTGTCGCGCATCCTGTTTGACCTCAAATCCGAGGGCCTGATCGAGGAGGTGCGGCGCCCTGCCCCTTACGTCGGCGGCCCGACCGGCCTCGTGTCGCTCGATGGCTCGGTTGCGCTCGCGGCGTTTGAGCTGACCGCACAGCATCTCAGCGTCGGCGTCGGCAGCCTGTCGGGGGAGCTGCGCTACACCGAGCGCGTGCCGCTGCCGAAGACACAGACCGTCGAGACCGTCGGCCGTGCGTTTCGCGAAGCCATGACATTGCTGCGCGACTGGACGCGGCGCCGCCGGATCACGCTGTCCCAGATCGGCGTCTCCATTCCCGGCCTCGGCCGTCTCAGCATCTCGGCCAATCCGATCATCCCTTGCGACGTCGGACGCATCAATGGCATGTTCGTCGAGATGTTCGCCGACGTGCCGCTCGAATTCACCAATTCGGTCGTCGCGCACGCCACGTTCCATCGCTCCCGCACGGAAAACTATCCGTTCAACGACGCCCATCTGTTCGTCCTGGTCAGCCAGGGCGTTGCGGGCACCTGGATGGACGATCCAACCGAGGCCGACGCGCTCCAGCCGGTCGAGCTCGGCCACATGGTGTTCGGCCCCGACGGGCCACGTTGCCGCTGCGGCCACCACGGCTGCGTCGAGGCCTACACGTCGCTTCCCGCCGTGGCCGGGCTCCTCGGCGTTGCCGAGACCGAATTGCTCCGGCTCGGCAGCGACTGGGTGAACACGATCCCGCTCACCTCGCGCGTGCGCCAGGAGCTGCGCCGGCGCCTGTTCCGCCTTGGCCTTGCGGTCGGCAATACACTGAACGTGAAGCCGTGTAGCGGCGTTGCGATCAGTGGCTGGCCGTCGCTGCTCGCCGACGACGATCGCAACGCCGTGATCGAGGGCATCGACGCGTGCCTGCTGGGCGGACGCAAATTGGCGCAGGTGTCCCTCGCCTTCGTGCCGCCGTCGACCGGCAACGATCCGCAGGCAGCCCTCGCCTTCGCCGCCTTCTGTCTCGCCAGCCGTGGCGGCATGCCCGCCACCTCGACGGAGGCCGCCTGACATGCGCTGAACCCGAACGTTCACATGCGCGAAAGACTTCACACCGGGAGGAACTGCCATGCCGATCACAACAACAAGGCGTCGTCTGCTCGCTGGATCCGTTGCCACGCTCGCATTGCCGGCCTTTGCCCGCGCGCAAGGCGCCGTCAAGCCGCGCCTCACCGCCATCTCGCAATGGTCCGCGGGCAGCGATGGCGCAGCCATCACCGCACTCGGCAAGAAGTTCGAGGAGAAGGGCGGCGTGTGGCAGCACTCGCCCGTCCCCGGTTTCACCACCGAGATGATGAACAAGCTGCGCGCCCAGATCATGGCAGGCGATCCACCGGCCTGCTCGCAGCTCAAGGGTCCCGAGATTGCAGCCTGGTCGAAGATTGCCCCGACCGTCGATCTCGATGCGCTCGTCGCCGCCGCCGGCTACGAGAAGGTCGTGGCGCCAGACCTTGCGAAACTGCACAAGCCGGGCGGCAAATGGATCGCGCTGCCGCTGCAGATCTACAGCACCAACATGCTGTTCCTGTCCAAACGCGCGATGGACAAGGCCAAGGCCGACAAGATCCCGGTCACATGGGCTGACTTCAACGACCTCGCAGAAAAGATGAAATCGGGCGGCGTCCCCTTCCCCGTCGCCAACGGCGGCACCCGCCCCGACGACGGGCAAAAATTCGAAGCTGCTCTCGCCAGCATCAGCCCGCTCGCCTATCGCGCCGCCATCATGAATCTCGAGAAGAAGGCGCTGGAGGGTCCGGAGATCAAGGCCGCGTTCGCGCAGGTACGCAAGATCGCCGACTGGATGGACCCCAATGTCGGCGCCCAGCACTTCTCGACCAATCTGAAGCGCTTCGTCGACGGCGACATGGGCATGATGATCATGGGCGGCTGGGCGCAGGGCGTGTTGCGCAATGCCGGCTTCAAGTTCGAGGACTTCACCATTGCGCCGGGCCCGAGCGACAACGGCAAGCCGGTGTTCCTGCTCAATGCCGACGCCTTCATCTTCTGGCAGCGCAAGGAGGCGGACCTGCAGGCCGGCCAGACGCTGATGGCCCAGCTCGTCATGGATCCGGCGATCCAGACCATGTATTCGCAGATCACGGGATCGATCCCCGTGCGCACCGACGTCGACCTGTCCGGCGAAGGCTGGTCGGAGGGTCAACGCACCACCGCAAAAGCCCTGAAGGACGCCATCGCCAGCAACCAGGCCGTGCTCAGCATGGCGCACAACATGGCGCAGGAAAACGGCATGACGGCCGCGATGATCGATGTGATCACGGAATACGTGAAGAACAAATCGATCAAGCCGGAGCAAGCGGCCACTCGTCTTGCCGAGGCCATCGAGGGCGCACGTTGAGCAAAGCCGCCGCGTTAAGACCGGGCCCGCCGTCGCTCCCTGAATGGGTGCGCCGGCTGCCCGAATATCTGATGATCTGGGTGCCGCTGCTGCTGTCAGCCGCGCACCTCGTATCGTTCTCGCTGTGGACGATCTGGATTTCGTTCACGCCGTCGACGCTGGTTCCTGTGACGGGCTGGGTGGGCTTGCGCAACTATTCGGCGGTCGCGGCGTCGCGGAACTGGCAGATCGCCTTCGACAATCTGCTGCTGTTCGGCTGCGCCTTCGTGGTGTTGAGCGCGGCGACCGGCCTCATCCTCGCGATCCTGCTCGATCAGCGCATCCGCGGCGAGAACGTGCTGCGATCGATCTTCCTCTATCCCCTCGCAGTGTCGTTCGTGGTCACCGGCACGGTCTGGAGCTGGCTGCTCAATCCCGGCCTCGGCATCCAGAAGCTGGTCCACGATCTCGGCTGGACCACGTTCAGGTTCGACTGGCTGATCGACCGAGACATGGCGATCTGGACCATCGTCATCGCTGCGATCTGGCAATCCTCGGGCTTTGCCATGGCGCTTTTCCTCGCCGGCCTTCGCTCCGTCGACGCCGACATCATCAAGGCCGCACAGATCGACGGCGCCGGGCCGGTCCGAATCTACCGACGCATCATTCTGCCGTCGCTGTGGCCGATCACCATCACGGTGGTCGTGATCCAGCTGCAGTTCGCGATTTCGACCTTTGACCTCGTCCGCGCGCTCACCAATGGAGGTCCGGGAATCGCGACCCAGCTGCCGGCTCTTGTCGTCTACGACTTGATGTTCCAGCGCAGCCTGCTCGGCCGGGGCGCCGCGGCGGCGGTGCTGATGCTGCTCATTCTTCTCGCGGTGCTGCTCCCGTATGCGGCCTGGCGGTATATCCAGCGACGGCGGGCCGCTCATGCGTGACCGTACCTTCGCCCCGAGCCGGATCTGGATCTATCTCGTCGTCTCACTGATCGCCGCAGCCTGGCTCGCGCCGCTGATCGTCGTCGTTCTGAACTCGCTGCGGACCAACGAGGAGATCGCACAGGGGTCGATGATCGGCTGGCCGCAGCATCTGGCCTGGGCCAATTACGCCGCAGCCTGGAGCGGCTTCTGCGTCGCCGAGACCTGCGCCGGCATCCGGCCCTACATGCTGAATTCCGCGCTGGTCACGATCCCCGCGACCATCTTCTCGACCCTGCTCGGTGCGATCGCCGGATACGCCGTGTCGCTCTGGCGCTTTCGCGGCGACACCTGGATCTACGGCATCGTTACGCTCGGCCTTTTCCTGCCGCAGCAGATGCGCCTCTTGCCCTGGACCATCGTGCTCAGGGACATCGGCCTCATCAACACGCTGGCGGGCCTCGTCTTGATCCACACCATCCAGGGGCTGTCCTTCACGACCCTGTTCTGCCGGAACTACTACGTTGCCATTCCCCATGAATTGATCCGGGCCGCGCGGATCGACGGCGCCGGATTCTTCCGCATCTTCTGGCGCATCATCCTGCCACTGTCCGGGCCGATCCTGATCGTCACCGTGATCTGGCAGTTCACCCATATCTGGAACGAGTTCCTCTATGGTGTGACGTTCACCAACGGCCAGCAGCAACCGGTCACGGCCGCTCTCATCGCCCTTTCCGCCGCCGTCGCCGATATCCCGCAGCATGGCGTGCAGAGCGCGGCGGTGATCATCGCCGCGCTGCCCACGCTGCTGATCTATCTCCTCGGCGGCAAATACTTCGTCCGCGGCCTGACTGCCGGGGCCGTGAAATGATGGAGACCTCATGGCAGCCCTGAGCATCCGCGCCCTGTCCAAGCGCTACGCCAATCTGGAGGTGCTGAAGGACATCGCGCTCGACATCGAGAGCGGCGAATTCACCGTGCTGGTCGGACCGTCCGGCTGCGGCAAGTCCACCCTGCTCAACATCGTCGCCGGGCTCGACCGTCCGAGCGCCGGGACGATCGAGATCGGCGGGCGCGTCGTCAACAATGTCGCGCCGAAGGACCGCGACATTGCCATGGTGTTCCAGTCCTACGCGCTCTATCCGTCCATGACGGTGCGGCAGAACATCACTTTCGGCATGGAATGCCGGCACGTGCCCAAGGCGGAGCAGGACGCCGCGGTTGCAAACGTCGCAAAGCTGCTTCAGATCGAGCCCCTGCTCGCCCGCAAGCCGTCGCAGCTCTCCGGCGGCCAACGCCAGCGTGTCGCGATGGGGCGCGCGCTGGTCCGCGATCCCCTGCTCTTCCTGTTCGACGAGCCGCTCTCCAATCTCGACGCCAAGCTGCGCGTCGAGATGCGGATGGAGATCAAGCGGCTGCACCAGCGCATCGGCGCCACCATCGTCTATGTCACCCACGACCAGATCGAGGCCATGACGATGGCGACGCGAATCGCCGTAATGCATCAGGGCCGCGTGCAGCAATTCGCCGATCCCGACACCGTGTACCGTTATCCCGCCAATCTGTTCGTCGCCCGCTTCATGGGCTCGCCGCCGATGAACACGATGCGGGCCCGGCTCGAGAGCGACAAGGACGGGCTGGTGGCCGTGATCGGCGCAGGCCGGCCGGACGAAATCCGCCTGCGCCTGAGAGACTATGACGGCGCGGCGCCCTTTGTCGGACGCGACGTCGTGGTCGGCATCCGGCCGGAATGCATTGCCGAGGGCAGCCGCGCGTTTTCAGGAGAAGCGCCTGTCCTCGTCGAAGCGCCGGTGGACATGGTCGAGCCGACCGGTGCCGAGACCATGGTGTCGCTGCGCCTCGGGGGCGAACCCGCAATGGCGCGGATCTCGCCCGATATCCGTCCCGCGCCGGGCACATCCGCCTCCTTCGCGCTCGACACCCGCCGCGTTTGCCTGTTCGACCCCGAAACGGAGCGACTGATCGCATGACCACGACGACCTATTCGAGCCTCGCAGACCGCGTGGTGCTGATCACCGGCGGCGCCAGCGGCATCGGTGCCGCCTTCGTGCGCGCCTTCGCCGCCCAGCGCGCCCGCGTCGCGTTCCTCGATATCGACCAGGCGGCCGGCGCCGCGCTGGCCGCGGAAGTCGTCGCCGCATCCAATACGGCGCCGCTGTTCGTGCCCTGCGATCTCCTGGATATCGACGCCCTGCGCGCCGCCATGGCAGACGTGCAGCGAAAGCTCGGCGACGCCGCGGTGCTCGTCAACAATGCCGCCAATGACCAGCGTCAGGTGCTGGCTGAGGTGACGCCCGTCGAGTTCGACTGGATGACCGGTGTCAACTTCAAGCACGTCTTCTTTGCCGCGCAAGCGGTGGTGCCGCAGATGAAGGCGCGCGGCGGCGGCTCGATCATCAACATGTCCTCGATCGCCTGGATGCGCGGCGCGCCGGCGCTGCCCGTCTATGCCGCAGCGAAGGCGGCCGTCGTCGGCTTCACCAACTCTCTGGCGCGATCGGTCGGCCCCGACCGCATCCGCGTCAACGCGATTGCGCCCGGCATGGTAATCACCGAACGGCAGCGCCGGCTGTGGTATCCGGACGAGAAAGTCATCACCGAGATGCGCGCGCGTCAGGCCGTTCCGGATGCCGTCACGCCCGAGGACATCGCCAATATGGCGCTGTTCCTCGCCTCCGACGAAAGCCAGCGCATCACCAGCCAGTGTTTCCGTGTGGATGCGGGGATGGCGTAGAGCATGATGGGCCACACTGTCGCAACGTCCAAGGTGTCGTAGGGTGGGCAAAGCGAAGCGTGCCCACGAATTCTTCTTATCGCAACGAATCGTGGGCACGGCGCGACGCGCCTTTGCCCACCCTACGGGACCGTCGTCTTATCGCCGCCCCTTCCGCATCGTCGCGAGCACGATGTCGGCTGCGAGCACGCTCGGTGACTTGTTGCCGGTCGACATGATCTGATCGAGCTGGGCAAAGGCCTCGACCTGCTGCCGCCGCAGCGGAGTGTCCGTCAGCAGCTCCGCCAGCGCCGGCGTCAGCTTCTCCGGTATGCACTCCTCCTGCAAATACTCCGGAATCACGTCCTTGCCGATCACGAGATTGGCGAGGATCACCGAGGAGACACGGATCGCGCGGCGCAGGATGAAGGCCTCGATCGCACCGACGCGATAGGTTGTCACCATCGGGATGCCCGACAGCGCGAGCTCCAGCGTCACCGTGCCCGACTTGGCCAGCGCCGCGCGCGCGATGCGGAAGGCGGCGCGCCGCTCGTTTTCGCCGATCACGATCTGCGGCTTGACCGGCCAGTCCGCGATTCCTTCGCGGATGGTGGCTTCGAGATGCGGCATGGTTGGCAGCATCAGTTCGAAGGCGTGGCCTTCCGCCTGCAAGCGGGCGAGCGTCGCGCCGAACACGTCGAGATGGTGGCGGACCTCGCTGCGGCGGCTGCCGGGCAGCACCAGCAGCACCGGCGGCTCAGCATCGCGGCGCGCCTGCTCCTCGGCGTTCGGCCGCAGCGACGACAATTGTTCGACCAGGGGATGGCCGACATAGCTGCAGGGCGGTCCGCCGAGCTTGCGGTATTCCTCGGGCTCGAACGGCAACAGGCCGAGCACATGGTCGACATAGCCGAGCATGGTCCGCGCCCGTCCCGGCCGCCACGCCCAAAGCTGCGGCGAGACGTAATCGATAACAGGGATCGCGGAATTCTTTGCGCGCACGCGGCGGGCGACGCGATGGGTGAAATCCGGGCTGTCGATGATGACGAGCGCGTCGGGCGCCGCCTCCAGCACGGCGTCCGCGGTGTTGCGGATCAGCCCCAGGATCTTCGGCAATTGCTGCACCACCGCGGCGAAGCCGACGATCGACAGTTCCTCGATCGGAAACAGCGATTCGAGTCCCTCGCGCGCCATGGTGCGGCCGCCGACGCCGACGAACTCGACGCCGTCGCCGAGCCGCTGACGCAGCACCTTCATCAAGGCGCTGCCGAGCCGGTCGCCGGATTCCTCCGTGGCGATCAGGAAGATCTTGCGCTGGGGATCGCGCGACTGCATCACGCCGGCAGGCCGATGATGAAGAGATATTTCGCGTCGGCAAGCGCGATCATCGCCTGCGGCTCGGCGGCGATGGTGTTGCCGGCGATGACGGCGATACCCGCAAGCCCGGCGGCCGCGACGCCCTCGATGGTGCGCGGGCCGATCGTCGGCAGATCGAAGCGCAAATCCTGGCCGCTCTTCGGCGCCTTCACCAGCACGCCGCGGCCGGCAGCCGCGCGAATACGTCCCTCCTCGCGCAGCCGCGCGACGCGCGCGAGCAGCGCGTCGGTGCCCTCGATGTCCTCGACCGCCACGACATGGCCGTCGATCACCACCGCGGCCTGGCCGATGTCGAACGGGCCGAGCGCGGTCAGCACCGCACGGCCGCGCGCGATGTCGGCCTTGGCATTATCATTCGGCCAGGCACGGCTGATGCTGCCCTCGGGCATCAGCAGATCGGGCGCCACGTCCTTGATGCCGACCATGCGAAAGCCGTCCTGCTCGAGGATGCGACCGACGCCGGACAACAGATGATCGTCACCGCCGCGAAAGGCGCGGATGACGTTGCCGAGCAAGCGCAGCGTCTTGACGTCGAACCGGATCTCCGAGAGCGAGGGCCGCACCAAGGTGCCGATGAAGATCAGATCGCGGCACCCCTCCTCGCGAAACAGCCGCATCGCGCGACCGAGCTGGCCGACCGAGATCCAGCGGTGACGGAATTGCTCCACCCGCGTCGGATCGCAGGCACCTCGAAGGGGAAACAGCACCGGCGTGATGCCGCGGGCGGCGAGCGAGTCGGCGACCGCGAACGGCATCGCCCCGCCGCCGGCGACGATGCCGACCGGCGATGAGAGCTCCGAAGCCGCTGATGTCATGCCCGCGGCCATCCCAAAATCACTTCGCGATGGCGGGAAGGCAGAGCGGGCGCTTGCCCTTGCCGATGAAGTCGAGAATCTCGGCGATCGCCGGATCTTCGCCCGCGAGCGGCCGGGAGGCCTCCAGCCGCTCGGCGAAGGTGCCGGGGCCATGGAAGAGTTTCTGGTAGAACCCACGCACGGTCGCCAGCCGCTGCTTGGTGAACTTGCGCCGCTTCATGCCGATCAGGTTGAGGCCTTCCAGCACGGCGTACTGGCCATTGACCAAGCCGAACGGGATGATGTCGTCGCGGACGCCGCACACGCCACCGACCATGACCTGCGGGCCGATGCGGGTGAACTGATGCACGGCGGACAGGCCGCCAATGAAGACGAAGTCGCCGATCTCGCAATGACCGCCGAGCGTCGCTGACGTTGCGAAGATCACGTCATTGCCGACGTGGCAGTCATGGCCGACGTGGCTGCAATTCATGAAGTAGCCGCGATCGCCAACCGTGGTAATGCCGCCGCCGGCGACGGTGCCGGCGTTCATCGTGACGGATTCCCGGATGGTGCAGCCCGAGCCGATTCGGAGCTTTGTCAGCTCGCCTCGATAGCTGAGCGACTGCGGCGGGGTGCCCAGCGAAGCAAAGGGATAGATGGTGCAATCGTCACCGATCGTCGTCTGCGCGGTGACGTGCACATGCCCGATCAGCTTGCAGTTGGCACCGATCACGACGTTCGGGCCGATGATGCAAAACGGGCCGATCTCGGTGCCCTCGCCGATCACGGCGCCGTCCGCGATCCGTGCGGTGGGATCAATCTTGCTCATCAAGCAATCTTACTCGTTAGGAAGCTCTGATTATGTGTTGAAGTCGCTCGGTTTTCCGGTGGTTAGCGCGACTTTGCCCGATCTGTCCAGTGACGTATCATCTCGCCGTGTTTCAAGTATCGGATGAGGCGGCCGTCCCGGTTCGCCAGCAAGTTCATGTGGAGCTTCAGCACTCGTGGTCAGGGCCTTGGCACTCCTGCTCGCACAGCTTGCGGCCGCGCCGATCGTGTCCGAGACGGTCGAGACCAACGATCGCGGCGCCATCGACCTCGCGACATTCGAATGCCGCGACATCAATCGCAGCACGGTGCTTCGGCGTGTCTGCTACGACCGCGCACAGCACGATCTCGTCGTCGCGACCAGCGGCGGCTACACGCGCTATTGCGGCGTCGCGGCCGAGACGGTCGACCGCCTTCTGGGCGCGCCGTCGATGGGCCAGTTCTACAACCGGCATATCAGGCGCGAGGCCGCCGGCGGCCGCTACGACTGCAGCGCGTGAGACTGGTCCGCGGCCGCTTCAGTCCGTCAGCATGGCGCCGACGTCGGCTTCCGCGACGACCACGCCGTTGACCTTGGCGTCGCCGTGAAACCACCACATGGCCTTGCGGCGGCCGAGCGAGCGCATGTGATACTCGATGGTATCACCCGGAAGCACCGGCTTGCGGAACTTGCACTTGTCGATGGTGAGGAAATACACCGCCCGCGGCTTCTCGGTGCCTTCGACCGACTTGATGCCGATCACGCCCGCCGTCTGCGCCATCGCCTCGATCATCATGACGCCAGGATAGACCGGGCGCTCCGGGAAATGTCCCTGGAAGGCCGGCTCGTTGAAGGTGACGTTCTTGATGCCGATACCGCTGTAGTCGGCGCGGATGTTGATCACGCGGTCGATCAGCAGCATCGGAAAGCGGTGCGGCAGGGTCTGGAGGATGGCGTTGATGTCCACCAGCTCGAACTTAACAGGTGATTCCGACGTCATTCCCGTCCCTCGTCCTTCGGATCGGCCTTGCTGTCCCGCACCAGGCGCTCCACCGCGATAATTTCCTTGAACCATTGCTTGGTCGGCTTGGCAAAGAAGCCACCCCAGCGACCACCAGGCGGGATGTCGTCCTTGACCCCACTCATCGCAGTGACCTGCGCGCCGTCGCCGATCTTGAGGTGGTTGTTGATGCCAACCTTTGCTCCCAGCGCCACGTTGTCGCCGATCGTCAGGCTGCCCGCGAGGCCGATCTGGGCCGCCAGCAGACAATTCCGGCCGATCGTCACATTGTGGCCGATCTGGACCTGATTGTCGATTTTGGTGCCCTCCCCGATCACGGTGTCGCGCAGGGACCCGCGGTCGATGGTGGTGCCGGCGCCGACCTCCACATTGTTCTGGATCAGCACGCGGCCGGTCTGGGGCACCTTCAGATGGCCCTCGGGGCCGAAGAAGATGAAGCCGTAGCCGTCCTGCCCGATCGAGCAGCCGGGATGGATCAGCACGTTGTTGCCGATCAGGGCGCACTGGATGGCGCTGCGGGCGCCGACATTGCAGTCCCGGCCGATCTTGACGCCGGGGCCGATGACCGCGCCGGCGCCGATCACGGTGCCGCTGCCGACCTCAACGTCCGCGCCGATGACCGTCAGCGGTTCCACGATGACGTCGTCCTCGAGCCTGGCCGAAGGGTCGATGATGGCCGAAGGCGCAATGCCCTCGATGCCGAACCAGGATTGCGGACGCAGCGCATCGCCGTGCCATTCCCGCGCGATTCCGACAAAGGCCCGGAACGGCTGGGCCACCCGCAGCACGGCCACATGGGCAGGCACCTGGGCCTCGAAGCGTGGGCTCACCAGGCACGCCCCGGCCCGGGTCGCCCTGAGCTCATCGGCGTATTTGAGGTTGTCGAAAAACGCCAGATGCATCGGGCCGGCTTCGTCGAGCGAAGCAAGGCCCGTGATGACGCGCTCGCCCCTTGCGGGGTCGACCAGCTGCGCCTTGGTCAGAGCGGCGATCTCGGCCAGCGTTGAGGCCGGCGGCTTTTTGAAGAAGGTCGGCTGCGCCATTCCACCCCGTCGCGGTCCGGCTTCGGCATGAAGCGGTCAGGCCGCATCATGCCTTATCTCATGGATTGAGCACGATCTTTTTGAAGACCGGCCCCAACTGGGGGCCGGCGCATGCCCTGCTGATCGAATTAGAACGTGGTGCCGCCGCCGAACCGGAATTCCTGCGTACGGTCGTACTTGCCCTTGCTGAGCGGCACGGCGTAGTCGAAGCGCAGCGGACCGAACGGGGACTGCCAGATCAGGCCGACGCCCACCGACGATCGAACCACCTTGCTATCGTCATAGACGAGGCCGGTACAGGTTCCGGTGCTCGACGGATTGATGGTCGAGGGGATACAGCCGGGCGCATTGACTTCGTTCGTCGTCGTCCAGCTCGTCGGTCCCTTATAGTCGTAGAGACCGCCGGCATCGGCATAGACCGCGCCCTTCAGACCCACTTCCTTCGGCAGGAACCAGAACGGCATCTGCAGTTCGAGCGAAGCGCCCCAGTATTTGGTGCCGCCGAGCGCGTCCTGCGTGCCGAACGGGTTCAGGTCGCGCGGGCCGATGCCGTTCGGGGCAAAGCCGCGGACGAGGTTCGGGCCCATCTGGAAGTGATCGAGCATGCGCAGATCGCTGCCGATCTTGTTCAGCATGCCGCTCTGCACGCGGACGAGGCCGACGATGTCGGAGACCAGCGGCGTATAGTACTTCGCATCGATCACCGACTTCAGATAGGAGACGTCGCCGCCGACGCCGGCGAAATCCTGGCGGAAGTCGACGAGCAGACCGTCGGTCGGGTTCTTGTTGTTGTCCAGCGTGTTGTAGGTCAGCGTATAGCCGAGCGCCGAGGTCAGGGTCTTGCCGTTGGCAAGCTCCTTGCGCACCGGGAGCGAGGCTTCACCGTCGCTGTAGCAGCCGAGCGGCGACGTGTTCGCGCCAATTGGATTGCCGGCGGCAATGAAGGCCGGGCTCGGGTTGTAGTTGGCATCCCCGATGTTGTTGTTACAGTTCGCCAGATAGCTCGGCAGCGTGATTTCCTGCTGATAGATCGAGTAGCGCAGCTGGAGCGCCAGATCTTCACGCAGGGAGAAGCCGAGGCGCGGCGAGAAGCCGAGCGTCTTGGTACCGTAGGAGATGTAGCTGTTGGACAGCTGCTGGCGCTGATAGAGGTCGAGGCCGAGCGCGACGCGGTAGTCGAGCAGATACGGCTCGACGAACGACAGCGAGTAGCCGCGAGCATACTGACCGTAGGTCACCGCCGCCTTGGCGAACAGGCCCCGGCCGAGCAGGTTGCGCTCGGAGACCGAGACTTCGGCCAGCGCGCCGTCCGTGGTCGAGTAACCGCCCGAGATCGAGAAGTCGCCGGTCGATTTCTCTTCCATGTCGACGACCAGGATCACGCGATCGCTCGAGGAGCCCGGCTCCGTCGTGATCTTGACGCTCTTGAAATAGTCGAGGTTCTTCAGGCGCCGTTCGGCGCGGTCGACCAGCGCGCGGTTGTAGGCATCGCCCTCGGAGATGTCGAACTCGCGGCGGATCACGTAGTCACGCGTGCGCGTGTTGCCGCGCAGGTTGATGCGCTCGATATAGGTGCGCGGGCCTTCGTCGATGTTGAACACGACGGAGACGGTGTGCGCCTCGAAATTACGGTCGCCGCCCGGCCGAACCACGGCGAAGGCATAGCCGCGGCGCGAGGCCTCGATCTGCATCTCCTCGACCGACTTCTCGACCGACTCGACGTTGTAGAGCGAGCCGGCATACACGCGCGAATAGCCGCGCAGCGAGGACGGATCGAAGTTCGGAATGCTGGAGCGGAAGTCGACCGAACCGACGCGGTATTGAGACCCTTCCTCGATCTTGAAGGTGACGTTGAAGCCCTTCTTCTCCGGATCGTATTCGGTGAGCGCAGCGACGACCTGGACGTCGGCGAAACCGTGCTTGAGATAGAAGCGGCGGATCAGGTCGCGGTCGGCTTCGACGCGGTCGGGATCGTAGATGTCGCCGCTGGCCAGGAAGCTCAGGAGGTTCGATTCGCGCGTCTTGATGACGTCCCGGAGGCGGTAGGACGAGAACGCGTTGTTGCCGACGAACTCGATCGACTTGACGCCGGTCTTGGCGCCCTCCTCGATCGTGAAGATCAGGTCGACGCGGTTGTTCGGCTGCTCGATGATCTCGGGCGTGACGCGCACGTCGTAGCGGCCGGACCGGCGATAGATTTCGGCGATTCGCAGCGTGTCGGACTGCACCATGGCACGCGAGAAGGTGCCGCGGGCCTTGGACTGGACTTCAGTGGTGAGCTGCTCGTCCTTGATCTTCTTGTTGCCCTCGAAGGCAATGCGGCCAATCACCGGGTTTTCCACCACGGAGACGATGATCTGGCCGCCGGAACCGCGGTTGATTCTGACGTCCTGGAACAGGCCGGTCTCGATCAGTGCCTTGAGGCCGTCATCGACGGCGGCCTGATCCAGGCGGCCGCCCGGGCCCGGCTTGAAATAGGAGCGGATCGTCTCCACCTCGACGCGGCGATTCCCTTCGACGGAAATCGACTGAACCGTCTGGGCGAACGCAGACGAAGACACGAAAACAGCCCCGACCGGGGCAATCACCGGCGCGCCGAACATGATCAGGGTTGCGAGCAAGCCCCCCCGGAGTCGCAGTCCAAACTTCATGCGCAACGCGCCCTTATCATTCCGTGCCAGACCCAACCCCAACGCCGGTCCGGAGATTCCCCAAGTTCAGGCCGCTTGTAGCCAATTTCACCGACGCCGCAAACGGCCGAAAGCGCCGTAATTCCAATTTCATTCCAAGACGTTGCTGATCAGCAACGCCATAAGGCACGCCACAAAAAAGCCCCTATCAGGAAGCCGCCATCCGCAGGATGTCGTTGTAGGTCGCAAACACCATCAACATCAGCACCAAACCGAGGCCGATTCGGAACCCCATCTCCTGGGTCCGCTCGGACAGGGGCCGACCGCGAACCACTTCCGCCGCGTAGAACATCAGGTGGCCGCCATCGAGCAACGGGATCGGGAACAGGTTCAACAGGCCGATCGACACCGACAGCACTGCGCACAAATTGATCACGAACTGGAACCCGGCGCTGGCCGCCTGCCCGGACATCTTCGCGATTCCCAGGACGCCACTGACCTCGTTGGGATTTCCCTGCCCGACGAACAGCGAGCCCAGGAACTTGAAGGTGCTGGTAATAATGAACCAGACCTGCTCGACCCCGATCTTGAGCGCCTCGCCGACACCGACCGGTGCGGTCGAAGCCTCGCCGGCCTGCGACTTGTGCTCGACGCCGAGCACACCGAGACGGTGGCTGTTGCCGAACGGATCCTTGCGCTCGAGCAGCGCCGGCGTTGCGGTCAGCGAAACGATCGCGCCGTCCCGCTTCACCTGGAAGGCAAGCGCCGAACCCGCATTCATCGCAACGATTCGCTGCATGTCAGCAAAGCTCTCGATCGGCTTGCCGTCGATCTGGACGACGACATCCCCGATCTTGAACCCGGCCGCCGCCGCGGCTCCATCGGCGACGACGCCGTCAACCCGGGCGATCGTGCTCGGCTTGCCGTAATACAGCGCCATGCCGGCGAAGATCAGCGCGCCCAGGATGAAATTGGCAATTGGGCCGGCCGCGACGATGGCGGCGCGCGGACCGACCTTCTTGTGGTGGAAGCTGCCGGCGCGCTCCTCGGCCGTCATGGCCGCGAGCGTCTGGGCCGATGGGGTCGAGGCTTCGCTCTCGTCGCCGAAAAACTTGACGTAGCCGCCGAGCGGGATCGCCGAGATCTTCCAGCGGGTGCCGTGGCGGTCGTTGAAACCGACCAGCTCAGGTCCGAAACCGAGCGAAAAGGTCAGGACACGAACGCCCGCCCAGCGCGCGACCAGAAAATGGCCGAGCTCATGGAAGAACACGACGATCGTCAGGACGAACAGGAAGGGAACCGCATAACCCAAGACCCCATGGCTCAACGCATTGAAACTATGGGTAAAAAAGTCAATCATCGAATTCCCTCATCCAGCGCCGCAAGGCCCTGGCCCCGAACCATCTAGGATGCCTTTAAGGCAATTTGAGGCAATAGGGCGGCAGCTTTATTTCGCGCAACATGGTCAACAGAGATTGCATCATCGGCTGAGGTCATGGGCGCCTGGTTCCCGCTGCGGACCCAGTCGTCCAGAGTTGCCTCCACCAGCCGGGCAATCGCGCCGAACCGGATCTTGCCGGCGATGAACGCGGCGACCGCAACCTCGTTAGCGGCGTTGTAGACGGTGGTCGCCCCCTTCCCGGTCCGGAGCGAATCGAAAGCCAGGCGAAGCCCGGGGAAGCGCTCGAAGTCCGGCGCCTCGAAGGTGAGCTGACCGATCTTGGCGAGGTCCAGCTTCGCCGCCGGCCCCTTGATCCGGTCGGGCCAGCCGAGGCAATGCGCAATCGGCGTGCGCATGTCGGGGGCGCCGAGCTGGGCCATCACCGAACGGTCGGAGAACTCGACCATACCGTGGATGATGGACTGCGGATGCACGAGCACGTCGATCTCGTCGGGCGCAAGCGCGAACAGATAGGAGGCCTCGATCACCTCGAGCCCCTTGTTCATCATCGAGGCGGAATCGATCGTGATCTTCTGGCCCATGCTCCAGTTCGGGTGCTTCAGGGCCTGCTCCAGCGTGGCCTGCTCGATATCGGCGGGCTTCCAGGTGCGGAACGGGCCGCCCGAGGCCGTGATGATGACGCGGACCAGCTCGTCGCGATTGCCCGAGGCCAGGGCCTGGAACAGCGCGTTGTGCTCGGAATCGGCCGGCAGGATGCAGGCACCCGCCTTGGCCGCGCGCTGCATGAAGAAATCGCCGGCGCAAACCAGGCATTCCTTGTTGGCGAGCGCGACATGGGCGCCGCGATCGACGGCGGCCAGCGCCGGCTTCAACCCGGCAGCGCCGCTCACGGCGGCCATCACCCAATCGGCCGGACGCGCGCCGGCCTCGATCACCGCGCTTTCGCCGGCGCCGCATTCGGTGCTCGTTCCCGCCAGCGCGGCCTTCAGCTCGGCGAGCTTGGAGGTGTCGGCGACCGCAACGTAACGGGCGGAAAATTCCTTCGCGAGCTTCGCGAGGCCCGCGACGTTGCCATTCGCCGTCAGCGCCTCGACGCGATAGCGCTCGGGCGAGGCGCGCAGCAGATCCATCGTGCTGTCGCCGATCGAGCCGGTGGCGCCGAGAACCGTGACGCTGCGGACGGACGACGCCGCAGCCTTGTTGTTACGCAATGGGACTGCGCTCATATCCTCACCAAACCATAAGACCGCTTCCGGCGCTATGCACACCATGGCGGAGAAAGCCGATAATCCATGCCACCAGGATGGCGGCGACAAAACCGTCCAGGCGGTCCATAAGCCCGCCATGGCCGGGAATTAAGTGACTGGAATCCTTGACGCCGAAGCGCCGCTTCACTGCGGATTCGAACAGATCGCCCGCCTGCGAGACGACCGACAGGACCGCGCTGATCAGCAGCAGCGGAACCGCCTTCCCGATCCCGCAAGCGGCAAAACCGGCGGCAACCACGAGGCTCGCCACAAAGCCCCCGAGCGCGCCGGCCCAGGTCTTCTTCGGGCTCACGCGCGGCCAGAGCTTCGGCCCGCCGATGCTGCGGCCGGCGAAATAGCCGCCGATGTCCGTCGCCCACACCACGAGCAGCACGAACATCAGCGCGGAGAAGCCGTTGACGAGATCCTTCCGGACCAGGATCGAGGCCAGCAGCGCAGCCGCGGCATAGGCAAATCCGGTCGCCGCCCAAACGAACTTGCCGCGCGCGATCAGCGTCACGATCGCGCCGCCGACGAGGCCGACGATGACGGAGGTCTTGAGCCCGCCGAAGGCGACGGCGGCGCCCATCATGGCGATGACGACCGTCCCTGCCCCGGTCAACGCGGCGGAGCCTGCGCCGACCACCGTCAGCCATTCTGCAAACAGCCCGATCGACACCAGGGTGACGAGCAGCACCCACAGCCAGCCACCGGCGTAAGCGATCGCAATGGTGAGCGGCGCCAGCACCAGCGCTGCGAGGACCCGCATCACCAGATTGCTCGGGGCAGGCTTTGCGCCCGCCGGTGCGGAATCGTGTTCGCTCACGAGGCGGTTTTCGCGACCAGGCCGCCGAAACGGCGCTCGCGCCTGGCGAATTCGGCGATTGCGCTCTCCAGCGCCGCCTTGTCGAAATCGGGCCAGTGGATCGGCACGAACACGAGCTCGCTATAGGCGGCCTGCCACATCAGGAAATTGGACAGGCGCTGCTCGCCGCTGGTGCGGATGATGAGATCGGGATCTGGAATGTCGGGTGCATCGAGATGCGCACCGAGCGTTTCGGCGTCGATCGTCGCAGGATCGCGCTTTCCCTCCGCGATCTCGCGCGCCAGCTTCTGCGCCGCCTTCGCGATCTCCTGCCGCGAGCCGTAATTGAAGGCGACGACCAGCGTGAGGCGCGTGTTGTCGCGCGTCAGCTCCTCGGCCTCGTTGAGCAGCGCGCAGATGTCGCTTTCCAGCCCCTCGCGCTCGCCGATGATGCGAACCTTGACGCCGTCACGGTGCAGGCTGGCCAGATCGTTGCGGATGAAGCGGCGGAGCAGGCCGAAGAGATCGCCGATCTCGCTCGCCGGGCGCGACCAGTTCTCCGAGGAGAAGGAGAAGATGGTGAGATAGCGGATGCCGAGCTCGTGCGAGGCCCGCACCACACGGCGCAGAGCCTCGACGCCGCGGCGATGCCCCTCCGCACGCGGCAGACCGCGCGCGGCCGCCCAACGCCCGTTGCCGTCCATGATGATGGCGACATGCGCGGGCGCCTCGGACCGATCGGGTCCTTCCGTGGCAGGCGCGGCGGCGTTGGACATTGAAGGTGGCCTCAAAGCATGATCCGGAAAAGTGCGAAGCGGTTTTCCGAAAAGATCATGCGCAAACAATAACCTAAAGCGCGATGACCATTCATCGCGCTTTAGACGGTGAGAATTTCTTTTTCCTTGGCGGCCAGCAACTGGTCGATCTCGGCGATGGTGCCGTCGGTCGCCTTCTGCACCTCGTCGGCGTGTCGCTTCTGGTCGTCCTCCGACATCTCGTGATTCTTCTCGAGCTTCTTGAGGACGTCGAGACCGTCGCGGCGGACGTGGCGCGCAGCGACCTTGGCGGCTTCCGCGTATTTATGCGCGACCTTCACCAGCTCCTTGCGCCGCTCCTCGTTGAGTTCAGGGATGCGCAGGCGCAGCACCTGGCCTTCGGTCGCGGGCGACAGGCCGAGATTGGAATCGACGATCGCCTTCTCGACCGCCTTGACCATCGACTTGTCCCAGACCTGCACCGAGATCAGGCGCGGTTCGGGCACGCTGACGGTCGCGAGCTGGTTGAGCGGCATGTGGCTGCCATAGGCATCGACCTGCACCGGATCGAGCATCGAGGCGGAGGCGCGCCCCGTCCGCAGGCCGCCCAGCTCGTGCTTGAGCGAGGCGACGGCGCCCTGCATGCGGCGCTTCACTTCGTTGAGGTCGAAATTACCCGTGGACATCACGTTTCTCCTTCAAATCCCGGCGACCGCTCCCGCGCCCTTCCCTTCGGGCGCGCCAGATCAGCCATCAGCCGGCGACAATGGTTCCGTGGCCGACGCCGCGTAGAATCGCGCCGATCGACCCCGGCTCCGCGATCGAGAATACGATGATAGGCAGCGACGTCTCGCGGGCAAGCGCGAAGGCGGTCGCATCCATCACCTTGTAGCCACCCTCGATCGCCTGCGAATGGGTCAGCCGGTCAAATCGCGTGGCGGACGGATCCTTCTTCGGGTCGGCCGAGTAGACGCCGTCGACATTGGTCGCCTTCAGCACCGCCTGGGCGCCGATCTCGGCGGCGCGCAGCACCGCGGTCGTGTCGGTGGTGAAGAACGGATTGCCGGTCCCGCCGCCGAGCAGCACGATGCGGCCCTCGGCGAGATATTTGTGCGCCGCAGTGCGGGTGAACAGCTCGGAAATCTCGGGCATGACGAAGGCCGACAGCGTCCGCGCCGGCGTGCCCTTGCGCTCGATCGCCGCTTCCAGCGCGAGGCAGTTCATCATGGTGGCGAGCATGCCCATGGTGTCGCCGGTCGGCCGCGACACGCCACGGGCCGAGACCTCGACGCCGCGCACGATATTGCCGCCGCCGATCACGACCGCGACCTCGGTGCCGAGCTTGCGGGCCGCGATCACATCGTCCGCAACCCGGTCGACGGTCGTCTGATCGATGCCAAAGCCTTGCTGCCCCGCGAGATATTCGCCGGACAGCTTGATCACGACGCGACGATAGACCGGATCAGTCATGAGCACTTTCCTTGTCCGGGCGCCGCTTCCGGCGGCGCGCCGGAAGGATCGTTCCGGCGCTTACTTCTTGCCGCTGGCTGCGGCGACTTCGGCTGCGAAGTCGCTTTCCTGCTTCTCGATTCCCTCACCGAGAGCATAGCGCACAAAGCCGGCGATCTTCACAGCGCCGCCGACCTTGCCCTCGGCCTCCTTCACCGCCTGCGCCACCGACTTGCCGGTGTCGTGGATGAAGGCCTGCTCAAGCAGACAGACTTCCTTGTAGTAGGTCTTCAGACCGGACTCGACGATCTTCTCGATCACGTTCTCCGGCTTGCCCTGCTGGCGATACTTGTCCGCAAGCACGTCCTTCTCGCGCTTGACGACCGCCGGATCGAGACCGGACGGATCGAGCGCCAGCGGATTGGCGGCCGCGACATGCATCGCGATCTGGCGGCCGAGCGCAGCGAGCTCGTCGGCCTTACCGGGCGATTCCAGCGCCACGATCACGCCCATCTTGCCAGCGCCGTCGATGACGGCACCGTGGATGTAGTGCGCGACGACGCCCTGGCTCACTTCGAGCGAAGCGGCGCGGCGCAGCGTCATGTTCTCGCCGATGGTGGCGATTGCGTCGTTGATCGCGGCTTCCACCGTGACGTCACCGACCTTGGCGGCCTTGATCTTCTCGACGTCGGCACCGGCATCGAACGCGACCTGCGCGACCATCTTCACCAGGCCCTGGAACTGGCCGTTGCGCGCGACGAAGTCGGTCTCGGAGTTGACCTCGACCACGACGCCCTTGTTGCCCTTGGTGAGCGCGCCGATGAGGCCCTCGGCCGCGACGCGGCCGGACTTCTTGGCGGCCTTGGACAGGCCCTTCTTGCGCAGCCAATCCTGCGCCGCTTCCATGTTGCCGTCGTTTTCGGTCAGCGCGGCCTTGCAGTCCATCATGCCCGCGCCGGTCGACTCGCGCAGGTCCTTGACCATCGCAGCTGTGATCGTTGCCATCGTTGAAAATCCTTTGTGCCTGCCGGTTTACCGCGGCGTGGCATCCAATTGCCCCGCCGCGGTCCATCTCAGGAATTCGCGTCAACTGAAATGGTGGCCGGATCCTATCCGGCCAACCCATCGCTCTTTTTGACTATTCCGCTTCCGCGGTCAGCGCCTTGGCCTTGGCCACCCAGGCATCCGCACGGCTCGGCAGACCGACTTCTTCGCCGATCGTGTGCGCGGTGTCGTGGTCGAGCTCGGCGAGCTGCCAGTAGTGGAAGATACCGAGGTCGTTGAACTTCTTCTCGATCGCACCCGAGACGCCCGGAAGCTTCTTGAGATCGTCGGCGGTGCCGCGGGGACCCGCAAGGCCCTGGAAGCCGCTCGAGGACGCCGCCGGCAGCTCTTCGGCGAGCGGACGGGTCGAGGCACCGATGTCGATACCCGAATCGCCCTGGGCGCGCGAGATGCCGTCGATCGCGGCACGCGCGATCAGGTCGCAATAGAGCGCGATCGCACGGCCGGCGTCGTCATTGCCGGGGACCACATAGGTGATGCCCTTCGGGTCGGAATTGGTGTCGACGATCGCGGCGACCGGAATGTTGAGGCGCTGGGCCTCCTGGATCGCGATGTCTTCCTTGTTGGTGTCGATCACGAAGATCAGGTCGGGCAGACCGCCCATGTCCTTGATGCCGCCGAGCGAGCGGTCGAGCTTGTCGCGCTCGCGCTGAAGCGTCAGGCGCTCCTTCTTCGTGTAGGAATTGGCTTCGCCGCCCGAGAGCACGTCGTCGAGGTGACGCAGGCGCTTGATCGAGGCCGAGATCGTCTTCCAGTTGGTCAGCGTGCCGCCGAGCCAGCGCGAATTGACGAAGTACTGCGCGCAGCGCTTGGCCGCGTCAGCAACGCCGTCCTGCGCCTGGCGCTTGGTGCCGACGAACAGGATACGGCCGCCCTTGGCGACGGTGTCGCTGACGGCCTGAAGGGCCGTGTGCAGCATCGGCACGGTCTGTGCGAGGTCGACGATGTGGATGTTGTTGCGCGCGCCGAAAATGAACGGAGCCATTTTCGGATTCCAGCGGTGAGACTGGTGGCCAAAGTGCACGCCAGCTTCGAGCAGCTGACGCATAGTGAAATCGGGCAGTGCCATCGTTCTAATTCTCCGGTTGGTTCCTCCGGAAGCGTGTGAGCAAAACAGAGCGTTGTCGCCCCGGTTGCCACCGGACGGCCTTGCGAGCCATGCTTCCGTGTGAGATGGCGCGCTATATAGCGCGATTTCGGCCAGAAGCAAGGAAATAAGGGCCTCTCGGCGGCGGATTTCG
>NZ_CAKZJO010000047.1 GCF_936943645.1 uncultured Bradyrhizobium sp.
CGCATTGACACGACCAGTCTTCGCCAAACTGCTCCCTGGGGTTATGGGTCCCCGCCTTCGCGGGGACGACGTTGGGGAGAGAGACAGCAAAACAATAAGGCGCCTGAAAAAATCAGGCGCCTTCCGCATCACTCACTTGCTTTAGCTCCGCGGATACCCCGCGGCCTCCAGGATCAAGTTCGCGACCTCCTTCGGGTGCGACACCAGCGAGAGATGGCCGGCGTCGAGCTCGACCGTGGTGGCGTTCATGCGCTTGGCGAGGAAGCGTTCCAGATCGGGATTGATGGTGTAGTCGTTCTTCGACACTGCATACCAGCTCGGCTTGGAGCGCCACGCCGCCTCCGTGGTGCGGCCGGCGAAGATCGAGGCCGCGGTCGGCCATTGCACCGCGTAGAGCTCCCTGGCCTGCTCCGGCTTCACGCCATTGGCGAAATACTTCAGGAACGAGTCCTCCGAGAGCTTGGTGTACCCGTCATGCTCGACGATGCCGGCACGCACCGGGCCGGTCGGAAACTGCTTCGACAGTGCGACAAAGTCCTCGTTCGCATCGGGCGCGCGAGCGGCGACATAGACGAGGCCGGTGACTTTCGGATCGGTGCCGACCTGGCTGATCACGGTGCCGCCCCAGGAATGGGCAACCAGCACGGTCGGCCCGTCCTGCTCGGCCAGCGCGCGCTTCGTCGCGTCGACAGAGTCCGCCAGCGACGACAGAGGATTCTGGACGGCGGTGACGTGCAGGCCCGCGGCCTGGAGGATCGGAATCACCTCCGACCAGCTGGAGCCGTCGGCCCACGCGCCATGCACCAGCACGACGTTCTTCGCTTTCACGGCTTGCTGCGTCTGTGCGTGAGCAAGGCTGATCGGGGCCGCCAGCAGGCTCGCGGCGACGAAAAGGCTGCGCCAAAGTGACATGATCGTTCTCCGTCTTGTTATGGGTCGACATCAAAGGGACGGCACGTGGGGCGGCGGCGTTACGCTTGGTCACTCAGCCGTGACCGGCGCCCGTACGTGGTGATTGCGCAATCGATGCAACCTGTCGCCAGGTCCAGAACGAACATTTGCACCGGGCGCGCAGGCGTGGTGTCCGCAGTACCCGGGCATCGTAAGATGATGAGCCGAACCCGTATTTCCGTTTCGACCGAAAACCGGGGCCGTGGACTGAACACGCAAAAAAACGCCCCGGGGCACCGGGGCGTTTTCTCAAACCTGGAAGTGGCGCGTGACTTACGCGGCGGCTTGCGCGGCCGAGTTCTCGATCACCTGCGGCTTCGGCGCGCTGGTGTTGATCGCGATCTGGCGCGGTTTCTTCGCCTCGGGAATCTCACGGACGAGATCGACGTGAAGCAGACCGTTCTCGAGCGAGGCGTCCTTCACCTGCACGAAGTCGGCGAGCTGGAAAGCGCGCTCGAAGGCGCGCGCGGCGATGCCGCGATACAGCACTTCGGACTTCGAGTTCTCGTTGGCGACCTTCTCGCCCTTGATCGTCAGCGTATTTTCCTTCGCGACGATGGAGAGCTCGTCCTTGGCGAAGCCCGAAACCGCAACAGTGATGCGGTAGGCGTTCTCGCCGGTACGCTCGATGTTATAGGGGGGATAACCGGGGCTGGCGCCGTCCGAACCGGCCTGGTCCAGCAGGTTGAAGAGGCGGTCGAAGCCGACGGTGGAACGATAGAAGGGGGTGAGATCGTAGCTACGCATGGTCAAGTCCTCCATTGAGCGACTGTTGGCAACCCGCCCGCCAATCGGGCCGGGCTTTCGTCTGTGTGCAGCCTGATGTTCCGGTTCCGAAACACTGGTAGCGGCCTGCACGAAGGTGATATGGGTGAGGCGAGACGGCGTTCAAGAGGGCGGCATTGGCGCCTTTTCGGCGCTTGAACCCCTTGATTTGCAGCACTTCCCACCTATGACGCTGGTCTCGATCCCGTCCAACCCAGTCCCTGAAAACGTCGTCAGCGGCACCATCAAGACCCCCGATGGTGTCGAGCTGCGCTTTGCGCGCTGGGCGCCTCCGGCGAACCGCAAGGGCACGGTCTGCGTCTTCACCGGGCGCAGCGAGCAGATCGAGAAATATTTCGAGACCGTGCGCGACCTGCGCGACCGCGGCTTTGCGGTGGCGATGGTCGACTGGCGCGGGCAGGGCCACTCCTCGCGCCGCCTGCGCGACCCGCGCAAGGGCTATGTGCGCGATTTCTCCGATTTCGAGATCGACGTCGAGTCCTTCGTGCAGCAGGTGGTGCTGCCGGATTGCCCGCCGCCGTTCTTCGCACTGGCCCATTCCATGGGCGGCACGGTCATGCTGCGGGTGGCGCATGCCGGCAAGCGCTGGTTCGACCGCATGGTGCTGTCGGCACCGATGATCGACCTGCCCGGCCGCACCACCTCGTTTCCGGTGCGTACATTGCTGAAGACGATGCGCTTGCTCGGGCAGGGCGGCCGTTACGTCCCTGGCGGCAGCGATCGCATCACCGGGCTCGATCCCTTCATCAACAATCCCGTGACCAGTGATCCGGTCCGCTATGCCCGCAATGCCGCGATCCTGGAGGAGGATCCGACGCTCGGACTGGCGTCGCCGACCGTGGCCTGGGCCGATACCGCCTTCCGGGCGATGCACACCTTCAAGGGCACGCACTACCCCTCCGAGATCCGCCAGCCGATCCTGATGCTGGCGGCCTCCAACGACACCGTGGTCTCGACCGCGGCGATCGAGGAGTTCGCCTATCATTTGCGCGCCGGCTCGCACCTCGTGATCGCCGGTGCCAAGCACGAGATCCTGCAGGAGCAGGACCGCTACCGCTCCCAGTTCTGGGCCGCCTTCGACGCCTTCGTGCCGGGCACGCCGCTGTTCAAGTGAGGATACATCCGCGAAGGCGGTGCGCCCCCTCGCCCCGTTCTTACGTGGAGAGGGTTGGGGTGAGGGGCCTCTCTCCACACGCGAGATCGTCGAGAGACCTGTACCCCCTCACCCGGATCGCAAGAGCGATCCGACCTCTCCCCGCAAGCGGGGCGAGGTAAGAAGGCCGCTACAACGTCTTTAGATACTCGATCAGGTCATAGCGCTCGGCGTCGTCCTTGAACGCGCGGCCGATGACGCCGTCGCGCTTGGGCTCACCGGGCTTGCGCTCAAAGGAATGGCCGAGCACGCTGTTGCCCTGGACCGGCTGGCCATCGGATCCCGTCGCGGTGAACTCGGTCTCCCCCGTCTTGCACTTCTCGTTGGCGGCAACGGCAAAGCCGACCGTCACGGGATCATAGTCGCGGCGGCCCATGCAGAATTTGGTCGGGCGCTCGCTCGCCGGCTTCAGCAGCCAATACAGCGAAGGCACCGAGCCATTGTGCAGGTAAGGCGCGGTGGCCCAGATGCCGTTCAGCGGCCGCGCGCGGTAGCGCGGATCGGGCGCCGGATTGAGACAGTTCTTGCGCGCCAGATTCCACATCTTTGCGCGTTCGGCCTCCGGCACCTTCTCGTCGTCCATCCATTTGCGGGCAACGAGATCGACCACCGTCATGAGGCCGAGCGCATAGACCATCTCATTGGGCGACTTGCTCGCAGTCGGGATCTCGCATTGCCACCAGGTCTGGAGGTCGGCGGTGTTCACCTTCAGAAAGCTGGGCACATCGACGATCCTGTTGCTGAGCACGAGCGACTGCTCGGGATCGGTGCTGATCTCCTTCTGCGGGATCGTGACGGCGTTCAGCACCTTGCTGTCGCCGCTCGGCTCCCAATGCGACGACGACCAGAAGGCCGGGGTGCTGATATCAGGCAAATGGCATCCGGAGCACATCTCGGCGTAGATCTTGCGGCCGTTCTCGACCTTCTTCTGGTCGATCCTCCAGGCGTCGCCGAGAATCTGCGACGGCCATTTCGGCGCCAGCAGGCCACCGAACTTCGGTTCGGCCGACTTGAACGGATCGGGGCCCCGGAGCATGTCCTCGATCCAGCCGAGTGTCCTGATATTGACCGAGGATCGCCAGATCCTGTCGTCCGGATAGGCGTCGGACAGATTGAGCAGCGCGGTGACGCCGAGCGCTTCGCCGGCATTGCGGATCAGCGGCTGCTCGATCGAGGCGTCATACTGGGCGAACTTGAACCAGGGCACGGTCCAGATCGCAGGATAGCTGACCGGCGCGTCCTGCGCGTGCAGGTTCTTCTCGAATCCCTTGACCCCGCTCAGCGCGAGGTCCTGCGAGAAGACCTGGTTGCCGATGCGATTGAGGGCGTCGAGGCGGCCGAACCCTTCCTCGGTGTCCGTCTGCACCTTCTTGTCCCAGGTCTGCTTGTGCTTGATCGTGTCGTCGTACTTCTTCTGCCAGTCGATCAGGAATGTGCCGATCGCGCTGAGCTTCTGCTTGAGCGCGGCGCGGTCCGCCTTGCTGGCATCAGGACCGAGCACGCGGTCGGCAAAGCGGTTGAAGCGGAACGGAACGTACAGGGTGTAGGCGATCGACAGGCCGGTGGAGAGCTCCAGCTTCTTCAGGTCGGTCATCGCCGGGCCGCCGTCGAAGCGGACGTCCACGCCCTGGTAATGGATCTGGCCGGTATGGCAGGCCGCGCAGGTCAGCCCGATCTTGTCTTCCTCGCGACGGCCGGTCGCGGGATCGACCACGCCGGTCATCCGCGCGAAACCGACCGGCAGGCCGTCGACGTTCTCCGCCGGCGTCCACCTGGCCGACCAGTCCGGCACCTGCGTCGTGTCATAGACATTGGCGTAACCGAAGCGGCGCAACGTGGTCGTGTCGGTCTGGATCGACTGCGGGCTCGGGATGAAGCCGAAGCGTTCGAGATAAGCGCTGTCCTTCATCATGCCCGGCTTCGACAGCAGATGCAGTCGCGGCTGCTCCAGCGCCATGAACCATTCATAGGGCACCGGGAAGGTCGCGGTGCCCTGGCTCGCATGGTGGAACCAGTGCCGGTCCTTCAGCGACCAGTTCTGGTCGAGCCAGTAAGCGGCCTTTGCCGCGGGCGCCGCAGGCAGGGGCGGCGGCAGAAGATTCACCAGGATGCCCTTTTGCGGCAGCATGGCCCGGATCTGGTTGGGGAATTCGGCCACCGCGACGAGGCCAACGAGCCCTATGGCGATCAGCCAGGCCGCAAGCTTGAGGGCGCCCCGCACCACGCGTTGGCAGGTCGACAGCACCGGCGGGACCAGAAGCTGGTTGATGCGCGCGGGGAATTGGCGCTCGTTGAACAGCGTGCGCACATCGGCGACGCTGAGATAGCGATCCTCGCCCGTGCCCTTGCCGATGATTTTCAAGAGGATCGGCCATTCGAACTTCATCAGCAGCGGGTAGTACCAGCGCGCAGCGCTGCCGGCGCGCTTGAGGTTGTCGCGCATGAAGACGTCGATTTCCGAGGCATTGAGGCCCGGCTCGGAGCCGCCGTTCGGGTCGGTGTAGGTCCGGCCGTAGCTCGCAAACCGCGCGATCTCGTCTTCGTTGACCTTGCCGTCGACGCCGAGGATGCGCGAGCCGGCGCCGCGCTTGTCCAGCGGGCCGCCGCGCAGCGCGTCGAGCTGCGCACCCGAGACGATGCTCTTGAAGATGTGACCGAGGCCGTTGGCGATCAGCGCCACCCCGCGGACCTGGACACGCGCCGAGGCCTTTTTCAGCCCGGTCTCGCCGGTTGCGTTCGCGATCGTCTCGGACAGCTTGCCGAGCGGGACGGTGCCGCCCTCGACGAAGCCTTCGCCGACGAGGCCGCGCAGGAAGGGGCAGGGATTGTTCGGCGAGACCTGGATCGAGGGATTGAATGGCGGTTTCGAAGCGGGGTCATGCATGGCCCAAAATCCTGAAAACGGCGAATCGTGAAATGGCGCGCCGATCAAGCGCTGAAAGTCCTAACAAACTGGCAGCAAGCTATACTACTTGAGCGTGTGGCGAAGTGTGGCCGAATTCACTGTCCTGTCAATAAAAGCAGGCGTGTTCCGGCCAGGAAAGTGCGTGGACAACCGGCGGCCGACTGGCAGCCTGCCGGTCAGGATTCGGCGGCGCGTTTGACGTCGCTCTGCACCAGGGTCAGTCGACCCAGCGGCACGCCCGCCTTGAGCAGTCCCTCGCGATAATGGGCGATGTCCTCGGGGCGCTTCCAGTGGAAGTTGCGCAGGTGACGATCGACGTTGAGGGTCGGGTAGTTGCGCATCAGCACCAAAGTGGCTTCGCTCGCCTCGGCGGTCCGCCCCAACTGGGCCAGCGCCGCGGCGCGGATCGCCAGCGCCTGCATGTGGTTGGGGTTGATGTAAAGCTGCTCGCGCGCCCATGACAGGGTCGCGTCATATTGGCGCAACAGATAATGGCTGAAGGCGTTCAGGGCCGCCCATTGATAGCGCGGGTCGCTGTTGTCACGCTGCGCGGCCATCGAAAACAGCTCGATCGCCTCGCGGTGCTCGCCGATGACGAAATGGCAGATGCCGAGCACGCCGCGTGCGCCATTGTCGTAGGGATTGAGCGCGACGGCGCGCTTGGCGGCGTCCATCGCGGCCTCGTAATGCCCTTCCATGGCATGCGCCCAGGACAGGATCGAGAACGCGAAGGAGGAGCGCGGGTCGAGCCGGACGCTGGTTTCGGCGAGGTTCATCGCCTCGGCCCACATCTCGCGCGTGCCCTTGACCCAGCCGAACTGGATGCTCTGGATCTGGATCGTGGCGAGATAGGCGTGGGCGATCGACAGTTTGGGATCGAGCCGGATGGCCTCCCGGAACAGCTCGACCGCGGTGGCCAGGTCTTCCTTGGTCTGCCGGTAGTAGTGCGACAGTCCCTTGAGGAAACGGTCCCAGGCGCTCACGTCGGTCGAGAGCCGCGCCGGCGCCGACGCCTCGGCCCGGACGATCTCGGTGGCGATGGCGGCGGACAGGTTGGTGGTGATCTCGTCCTGCATCGCGAAGAGATCGCCGATGTCGCGGTCGTAGCGGCCGGTCCAGAGCTGCTCGCCGGTCTCCGGCGCGATCAGCTCGGCGGTGACGCGGATCTTGGCACCGGCGCGCCGCACCGAGCCCTGGATCAGATAGGTGGCGTCGATCTCGCGCGCGATCAGGCGCGTGCTGGTGTTCTTGCCCTTGAAGGCGAAGGTCGAGTTGCGGCTCAGCACGCGATAGAAGGATTGCAGCGACAGCGCGTGGATCAGATCCTCGGTGAGGCCGTCGGAGAAATATTCATCCTGGGCGTCGCTGAGATTGGCGAAGGGCAGCACGCCGACGATCGCGGTGCGGTACTGTTGCGAGAGGGCGGATGCCTCCCGTAGTTCGGGCGCGAGCGCCGGTGCGCCCTCGGGCGTCCAGGTAAAGACCCCGAGCGGATCCTTGATGTTCTTGAAGCGATGGTTGCCGGCATCGACCAGCGGCACGGTGAGATGCTTGCTGGCTTCGCGATGGGCCTTGGCCGAGATTGCGAACCCGCCGGGGCTCGCCACCGATTCCAGGCGGACGGCAATGTTGACATCGTCACCGAACACCTCGTCCTCGTCGGCGATGACGTCGCCCATGTGGATGCCGAGGCGGAACTGCATGGCGCGGTCGGCGGGAAGATGGTGATTGCGCTCCGCCATCAGCGTCTGCATCGCGACCGCGGCCTCGGTGGCACCGACGATGGAGGGGAACTCCAGCAGGAAGCCGTCGCCGGTGTTCTTCACGACGCGGCCGCCGTGATTGAGGATGATCGGGTGGATCGCGGCGCGATGGGCCTTGAAGGCGGCATGGGTGCCGGCCTCGTCGCGACCCATCATGCGTGAATAGCCGGCGACATCGGCGCAGACGATGGCGGCCAGACGTCTTTCCATATTCTCGGAGCTCCAAGGGAGGACAGACCGGCCACGACGTGGCAGTCGCCTCGAATCCCGCATTTCAAGAACCTCACCTTTATAAAGCAGATGGGGCCGAGCGATAGTAGGATCCGCATTGCAAATTCGAGGTAAATCCTCCGCAATCCCGATGGTGGACGGAGAGGGACGAACCGACTAAGCCCGTTCACCGGGGCCGAGGGTGAGGGCACGTCACATATGTTGGGCATTCACGAAATCTGGCTGTTCATCCTGTCGGGCGTGCTGCTCAACATCACGCCGGGGCCGGACTCGGTCTACGTCATCGGCCGCAGCATGCAGATGGGCTGGCGGGGCGGGGCCGCCGCCGCATTCGGGATCAGTTGCGGCTGCTTTGTCCATGTCGCTGGCGCCGCGATCGGCCTTTCGGCTTTGCTGATGGCTTCATCCACCGCCTTCTCGATCCTGAAGCTGGTCGGCGCAGCCTATCTGGTCGTCACGGGATTGCAGATGCTGTGGTCACGGCCGGTGCTGACGGCGGTGAGGGACGAAGCCGAGCGGAGCTCGCTGCGGCGGGTCTTCCTCCAGGGCGTCTTCACCAACGCGCTCAATCCCAAGGTCGCGCTGTTCTTCCTGGCCTTCCTGCCGCAATTCGTCGCAGCCGATTCGTCGCACAAGCCGCTCGCCTTCCTGACGCTGGGCTTGATCTTCATCTTCACGGGAACTCTGTGGTGCCTGGTGCTGGCGGCGTTTGCGGCGAAGGCCGCTCACCGGTTGCGCCAGTCCGAAGGCGCGATCGCCTGGGTCAATCGCGCGCTCGGCGGTCTCTTCATCTATCTCGGCATCCGCGTCGCCATGCTGGAGACGCGGTAGCCTCATTCGAACGAATGAGGTTCGGTGCGCAATCGGCCCAAGAGAGGTCGCGCAGGGGAGGTCTTAATGATTCGTGGAGGCTGTCTGTGCGGCGCCGTGCGTTTCGAGATCGATCAGGTGCGCGCACTGACGCACTGCCACTGCACAAATTGCCGCAAGCTGACCGGCGCGGCCTTCGCGACCTATGCCCATGTCGATGCCGACAAGTTTCGCTTCGTGGCGGGCGAGGACGCGACCGTGGCTTACGAACCCGCGCCGGGCAGTTTCCGCCATCGCTGCAAGATTTGCGGCTGCCTGACTCCGGGCAAGGCGAGCTATCTGCCGACCGTCAGCATCCCCGCCGGCCTGCTCGACGACGATCCGCAAGTCAGGCCCCGCCTGCACGTCTTCACCTCATCGCGCGCGCCGTGGTGGACGATCGAGGACGATTTGCCTCAATACGAAAAGTTTGTGCCGGGCTTTGAGCCGAAATCCTAGGCGAATTCCTTGAGCAGCGCACTGCCGGCCAGATAGAGCCCGAGCAAAATCATCGCGATCAGGAACCAGCGGCGGAACGCTTCCGCCGGCATCCGAGCCCGCACCGACTGGCCGATGAACATGCCCGCGAAGGCCATCGCCATGCCCACGGCGCCCGGCACCGCATTGGCCGGCGTCAATAATCCGCCGACGGTGAGGTTGAAGGCGAGCGCCAGCGTCGCCGTCGTGAAGAACACGCCGAGCGCCTGCACCAGCTCGTCCTTCTCCATGCCGATCGCCTGCATGAACGGCATCGAGGGGATCACCTGCACCCCGGTCGAGGCCGAGATCACGCCGGTGACGACGCCGACCACGCCGCCGACCCATCCCTCGTTCGCGGGAGCGACGTGGAATTTGAACTTGTTGAGGCCGATCACGGCATAGATGACGAGCAGGACGCCGAGCACGATCGTGCCGTAGCGCGCATGCGGGCCGGTCAGCGCGCCGGCATTGAGCCAGCAGCCGATCACTGTGCCGATCATCAGCGGCCATAGCCGCCGCAGGATGTCGCGCAAATAGGGGCCGGCGAAGGTCTGCCAGATATTGGTGACGATGGCCGGCACGATCACGATGGCGATGGCGCGGCTCGGCGCCATGCTCACCGCGAGCAGGCCCATGGACACCGTCGGCAGGCCGAGGCCGACCACGCCCTTGACGAAACCGGCGATCAGGAAGACGGCGGCGATGAGAATGAGGAGCGGATCGATCATGCCGACACATTGACCGAAGCCGCGCGGCCGCACAATCTGGAGGTTACGGAGCTAGCCTTCGATCCAGGCGAAGGCTGTACGATCCGGACCCAAGGGGCCGCGTTAGCGCAACGTGCGAAGCGGTTCCCGACAGGCCGTGCTCAAACCACAGCTATGGGACCTGCCATGCGTTTCGACCTCGTCGATCTCCAGCTCTTCATTGCGGTTGCCGACCAGCGCAGCATCACCCGCGGCGCCGAGCGGGCGCATCTGGCGCTGGCCTCGGCCAGCGCGCGCATCAAGGGGCTTGAGGACGCACTCGGCGTCGCCCTGCTCAAGCGCGGACGGCGGGGCGTGGAGCTGACTGCGGCCGGCGAGAGCCTGCTCGATCACGCCCGGCTCGTGATCCACCAGGTCGACGCCATGCGCGGCGATCTCGCCGGCTTTGCCTCTGGCGTGCGCGCCAGCGTGCATTTCCTCGCCAACACCTCGGGATTGTCGGAGCACCTGCCGAAGGCGCTCGCCGGCTTCCTGCGCGAGCATCGCGATATCGCCGTCGACATCGAGGAGCGCGAGAGCACCGATATCGCGGCCGCGATCACCGCAGGTGCCGCCGATCTCGGCTTCGCCGCGGAGCACGCGCTGCCGGACCATATCGAGCGCTTCGTGTTCAGCGAGGATCGCCTCACGCTGGTGACCGCACGCCGCGGCCCATTCGCCGGCCGCCGTCAGATCGACTTCCAGGAGGCCGGAGCCTGCGATTTCGTCGGGCTGACCAGCGCCACCGCGCTTCAGATGCATATTTCCAAGCATGCGGCGCGGCTCGGCATGCGTCCGCATTTCCGCGCGCGCTTGCGTGATTTCGACGCGATCTGCCAGATGGTCGCGGCCGATGTCGGCGTCGCCCTGGTGCCGGAATCCGCCGCCCGCCGCTGCGCCAGGCTGATGCCGCTGTCGGTTGTTCGGCTACGCGATGCCTTCGCCAACCGCCGCCTCGTGATCTGCGCGCGCAGTTTCAAGGCGCTGCCGCGGCCGGCCAAGATGCTGGTGGAGCATTTGCGGTCGGCGGCGGTGTGAGGCTTCCGACCCCTCCAGGGGAGGGTAAGGAAGCCCTACTTCGCCGTCTCGACCCCGGCGTCCTTGATCACCTTCGCCCACTTCTTCGTTTCGTCGGCGATGAAGGCGCGGAAATGATCCGGCTCGTCACCGACCAGCGTCGCGCCTTGCGCGGCGAGCTTCTCCTTCACCGCGGGATCCGCCATCGCCTTGGTCGCGAGGCCATGCAGCGCGGTGACGATCTCCTTCGGCGTGCCCTTCGGCGCGACCATGCCGTACCAGTTCTCGATGCGCAGATCGGGAAAGCCGGCCTCCTTCATGGTCGGCACGTCGGGCGCGGTCGGAGCGCGCTCGTTCGAGCCGATCGCGATCGGCCGCAATACGCCCGCCTTGACCTGCGGCAGCAGCACGGGGAGATCGAGGAACGTCATCTGCACCTGCTGGCCGAGCAGATCGTTCACGGCCGGCGCGGCGCCGCGATAGGGCACGTGCACGATGTCGATCTTGGCCGTCAGCTTGAACAGTTCGCCGGCCAGATGCGGCAGGCTGCCGGGGCCGGAGGAGGCGAAGTTGAGCTTTCCGGGCTGCGCCTTGGCGAGCGCAATCAACTCACCGACGTTCTTCGCCTCCACATTGGTGGCGACCACGAGCATTTCCGGCACGGTCGCAACCAGTGTCACCGGCGTCAGGTCGGCCAGCGTATCGTAGGCCACCTTCTCCATGCTCGGGCTGATGGCGAGGGCACCGGCCGAGGAGATCGCGATGGTGTAGCCGTCGGGCGGGGCCTTGGACACCGCGTCGGTGCCGAGCACGCCGCCCTGGCCGCCGCGATTGTCGATCACGACCGGCTGCCCCGACAGCTCCGACATGCGCTGGCCGATCACCCGCGCGATGATGTCGTTGGGGCCGCCGGCCGGGAACGGCACGATCAGCTTGATTGGCTTTGCGGGGAAATTCTGCGCCGCCACCGCTGACGGCAGCAGCAGGAATAGTCCAAGGAGAAGCCTGCGTGAGATGGTCATGCAAGCCTCCCGCTCGCGTTTGCTATTGGTTGAGCAACTTCAGTGCTTCTTCATGCACCCTGGCGTCGCCCGCTGCAACGATGCGGCCGCCGCCCTGGGCCGGCTTGCCTTCCCAGGTGGTGACGACACCGCCGGCGCCGGTCACGATCGGGATCAGCGCGGCGATATCGTAAGGCTTCAGCTCGGTCTCGACCACGAGATCGACGTGGCCGGCCGCCAGCATGCAATAGGAATAGCAGTCGCCGCCATAGCGCGACAGCCGCGCGCCCTGCTCGATGCGGCCGAAAATGGCGCGGTCGCGCTCGTTCATCAGCAGGGGGCTGGTGGTGTAGGTCGTGGCTTCCGCAAGCGAGGCGCAGCGGCGGACCTGCAGCCGGCGTTCGCCGGAGGGGCCCTTGTAAGTGGCGGAGCCGTTGTCGCCGGAGAAGCGCTCGCCGATGAAGGGCTGGTGCATCATGCCGTACACCGGCGTGCCCTTGTGCAGCAGAGCGATCAGCGTGCCCCAGATCGGAAAGCCGCCGATGAAGGATTTGGTGCCGTCGATGGGGTCGAGCACCCAGACATAGTCGGCGTCCTCACCCTCATTGCCGAACTCCTCGCCGACGATGCCGTGCTGGGGGAAGCTCGCCTTGATCAGCCGGCGCATCACCGCCTCCGCGGCGCGGTCGGCCTCGGTGACGGGGTCGAATTCCCGGGTCTTGCTCTTGTCGTCGATCGACAGCGAGGTGCGAAAGAACGGCAGGATGGTTTCGCCGGAGGCGGTCGCGAGCCGTCCGATGAAGGCGGAGAAGTCGATCACCGTCACGGCGTATCCTCAAAGCGAAAGATGGATGAAGCTCGTCTCCTGCCTAGCTCAATTCGCCTTCCGCGGGCAGCGCTGTCTTGATTTGCACCCTGGTATTTTGGATGCCGCAATGGGCTGACCTATCCAAGGCATCCGCTGGCCAAATACCGATCACAGTCTTGAAAACTTAGTTCCGAGGTTGCCTTGTTCGTATGCAAATGACAATCAACCCATTGAAATTCCTTATCAAAGAAACTGAATCTGGGTTTCCATGGAAGCAACTGAGCCATGTGCTTATTGCATGGGAAACGGCTCAAAAGCCCTTGCACTTTGTGCGGCGCGGTCGCATATTGTTGCGGTGCGGTAGCGCTTGGCGTTACCGCTGCCCTCCTTGGGCGTTTCCTCCCTAGACTTGGGCCGCTTGCGTCATTCGCGAGCGGCCCTTTTTTCTTGCCGCCGCCGTTTTCATTTTGAGGCGCGCAAGCTTGCGAAGTGAAAACGCACCCGCGCGCACAACATCGTCGCTCGAGGAAGAAGCTCTATTCCGCAGCGGCCTGGAACGGGCCGAGATCGCCGAAGGGAATCGTGGTCGCCAGCACCTCGGCGAGGACGCCGAAGTCGGTCGCCACTTGTGCAAAGCGCGGACCGCGCTCGCGCCGCCGCTCGTCCATGTAGATCGCGCGGTTGAGCTCGAGCTGCACCGCGTGCAGCCCGCTTGCCGGATTGCCGTAATGCTCGGTGATGAAGCCGCCGGCATAAGGCTTGTTGCGGCCGATCGAGTAGCCGAGGCCGGTCATGGTCTCCTCGACCCTGTCAGGCAGCAGTGGCGTGCAGCTCGTGCCGTAGCGGTCGCCGATCACGACGTCGGGCCGCCGCGGCTCGTCCCTGCTGACGCCGACCGAGGGCATCGAGTGGCAATCCACCAGCACGACGGTGCCGAACATCTGGTGCACCTTGTTGATCAGCCGGCGCAGCGCGCGGTGGTAGGGCTTGTACAGCGTCTCGATCCGCCCCAGAGCATCGTCGACCAGGATGCGCTCGCGATAGATCTCCTGGCCGTCGCCAACGACGCGCGGAATGGTGCCGAGGCCGCCGGCGACCCGCATCGAGCGGGTATTGGCAAAGCTCGGCAGCCGTCCGCTGAACATGCGGGGATCGAGCTCATAGGGCTCGCGATTGACGTCGACATAGGAGCGGGGAAAATTGACCCGCACGGTCGGAAAGCCGCGCTCGCTCAAATGGCCGATCAGTTCGTCCATGAAGGAATCTTCAGACCGCCGCAGCGTCGGCAGGTCGATCCTGGACGCCGCCAGGAATTCGTCCGGATAGGTCGAGCCGGAATGGGGCGAGTTGAAGATGACCGGCGCGCGCCATTGCGCGGGCTCCACGATCTCGAAGGCTGGCGACGTCTCGCCGTCAAACCGGGTCATCTTCTCAGGCTTCGTCCCTTCGCACCGGGATCTGGCAGGGGCCAGACCGCATTGATTCGGCCGATGATGCGGCTCTTATGTGTCGTCATTGTCTGGAATCGCAACCATTCTGCCAAGCGAAAAGATGCGATGGTGATTGGAACAGGTCTTAACCGTGTGGGCAGGCAGGCGGGGATGGGCCCGCGCGGCTCGATTGATTCGAGCCGTTTTCCGGTTCACAAGAGGGCGGCAGCGCAGCCGGCCCAGGGTAAAGATTTTCACCCCAAATTTACCCTCTGTCGGGCTTAGTGATCTCTGCTGATATCCTCTGGGGATGCGACGATTCCTGCCATGCCAAAGATCCTGCTCGCCGAAGACGACAACGACATGCGCCGTTTCCTGGTCAAGGCGCTGGAAAATGCCGGTTTTCAGGTCTCGTCCCATGACAACGGCATGGCGGCCTATCAGCGGTTGCGGGAAGAGCCGTTCGAGATGCTGCTCACCGACATCGTGATGCCGGAGATGGACGGTATCGAGCTCGCCCGCCGGGCCTCGGAACTCGACCCTGACATCAAGATCATGTTCATCACCGGCTTCGCCGCGGTCGCCCTGAACTCGGATTCGGACGCCCCCAAGAACGCCAAGGTGCTGTCCAAGCCCGTGCATCTGCGCGAATTGGTCAGCGAAGTGAACAAGATGCTGGCCGCCTAAATCGGCCATGTTCCGTCCTTGCGCCGGCTCCCTTGAGCCGTTATAGGGACCCCACCCGACCCAAGTGGACGATTAGGGCACGTAGCTCAGCGGGAGAGCACTACCTTGACATGGTAGGGGTCACAGGTTCGATCCCTGTCGTGCCCACCACGCTTCGCCAAAGGGCTTCGCGTGGCGCAGCCACGCCCAGAAATGGCGAAGCGTGTCCGGCGTAGCTCGCAGAGCGAAGACGGACTTGCGAGCCTTGCTCAGTGCCGATGCCGCGCCGAAGCCCAAAGGGCGCAGGCGGGCTGCCGCCGCGAGCTTCGGCTCGGCCAGCCAAAATCTTACCCTGCAGTCCTGATGTGTTACGGTCGTACCTCTCTCGCGAGGGCCGCCAATGAGCATATCCGTCATCGCGCAGGCCAAGATCCAGGCCCAGGTGCTGGTGCCGCTGGTCAAGGCGCTGCAGGCCGAGCTCGGCGCGGCGCGCGCCGACGCGCTGGTGCGCAAGGCGCTCGGCGAGCTCTATCGCGGCTTCGGCGAGGAGTTCTGGAAGGCCAGGAACCCCGGCGGGGGCGAAGCCGATCTCGGCAAGTCCGTATCCTCCGCCTTCAAGACCTACGCCCGCGACGACGCGCTCGCCTATGACGTCATCGAGCAGTCGCATGATGCTTTTGCCTTCGACGTCAAGCGCTGCGCCTATGCCGAGTTCTACCAGGCGCTCGGCGAACCCGAGCTCGGCTTCCTCCTGGTCTGCACCGCCGATTTTGCCACCGCGGAAGGTTTTGGTCCCGACCTCAAGCTCACGCGCACGCAGACCATCATGCAAGGCGCGCCGCACTGCGATTTCCGCTACCGGCGCGGCGGCGAGGGCGGCTGAGCGCGGGTGCGGGAGCCTCTCACGCAGCTCCGTTCGTTGTCCCGAGCAGCACGGTCTTCAGTCCGGTCGGATAGAGCTTTGGTCCGCCATCCACGTCGAGATCGGCAAGGTCGAACCAGCGCGCGACGATCTGCTCTCCATTGTCCTCGCAGAAGTCGATGCGGTCCTGCCCGGCGAAGGCGCCCTCTGGAAACGCGACCTCCGCGACGAACACCACTTCGTGGCCGGTCGATCCCTCGTGCACGAAGATGTTCTCCAGCATGAAGGGCTCGCTGGTGATGGTGACGTCGATGCCGAGCTCCTCCCTGAACTCCCGCAACAGAGCGGTCCGCCAGCTCTCGCCGAATTCGATCTCGCCGCCGAGCGGGCGTACGCCCTTGATGCGCCCGGCATCGTCACGAACCTCGGCCGCCAGCAACCGCCCGTCCCGCCGGTGCAGGCCGATTGCGACGACACGGATGTGCGGATGAGGGCGCCATGGGGTCATGGAGGATCGATATCGCGCGCGCTGCCGCTGTGCAATGCGCGGAGGCGTGCTCTGTCAGGCCGGACCAGGCTTCGCAGCCTTGATCGACGACTCGCCGCCTGCCATTGTCCGGCCATCCACCACGGCGAGCGCAGTCCGATCGCGAAATGCGTCGCGTCGCCGGATGCGAAGAGAAGGCTATTGAAATGAGCAGCGTGAACAAGCCCGGCGGCAATTACTTGCCGGTGATCATCCATGGTGGACTCGCCTATGTCAGCGGCCAGCTGCCGCGTCGCGGCGAAGAGCTGCTGTATGCGGGCAAGGTCGGGGCAGGCGTCGATGTCGCGGCCGCACAGGAAGCTGCGGCCCTTTGCGCCGATCTCTGCATTGCTGCCATCAATCACGCAACGGGCGGAGAGGACAGGATCGTCCAGGTGCTGCAGGTCGTGGGATATGTCGCTTCGGCGACCGGATTCACCCAGCAGTCGCAAGTCATGAACGGTGCCTCCGACCGGCTGATCGAACGTCTCGGCGAGCGCGGCCGCCATACCCGCACGTCGGTCGGCGTCGCGGAGCTGCCGCGCGGGGCGCCGGTCGAGCTGAACATGATTGCTGCCGTCCGGTCCTAAAGCATGATCCGGAAAAGTGCGAAGCGGTTTTCCGGAGAGATCATGCGCAAACAACAACCTAAAGCGCGGTGACGATTCATCCAAATCTCATCGCGCTTTTAGCCGGCAGCCTTCTCCGACGAGATATCCGGCAACCGCCGCCCGTTCCCCGCGATGCCGTTGCCGGGCGCCTCGCTCGGCAGCGCAAAGCCGTGCTTGATCTCGATATCGGCAGCATGGGCGAGGGCGCGCAGCTGGGATCAGCGGGTTGATCTTGGTCAAGGTCGTGGTGGCCAAACGGAGCAATCTCAATGAGCGGATGCAAATGGGAGGATCGGCCGTGCGTGCTTGTCTCTTTGCGTTGGCTCTCGTGCTCACGATGCTGGGGTCCTCCTCGGCGCACGCGGGTTGCTGGCCGAGCGAGAATTTTCCGATCGTCTGCTGGCTCGATACGAAGGGCGAAGGGTGTTCGGAGCACCATGCGCTGACCAGCGTCAAGGCCGTGATGTACCCGCACCCGGATCAGTCCATCTATGAGTTCGAAACCACCCATTGGTGGGACGGCCCGCCCATCACGGCCTGCCCGCCGAGCAAGACGGTCAAGTTTACCGGCGTTTGGAACCGCGAGACGGGCAAGGCGGAGGAAACGGCGTCCAACGGTTGGTCGTCCTGGTCGCGCTACGTCTATTGCAGCAACAACCCATGGACCGGACAAGGCCCGGCGACGGTGCCGATCTGCTCGGGGCCTGCCAACGACCCAAATGTGGGCCAGCCGGTGACCTCCGCGATGCTGACGCAAAGTCAGCGCGTGAATCTGCTTCAGGTCCAGGAGCCGCTGCACACCAGATGCTTGCAGATCGAACCCGACCCAATGGGGTCGGAATGGCTTACGGGAAACTCATTGGTCCGTGTCGTCGTTTCGCATCATGAATTCCAGAAGATCGAGTGGCACTATTTCTTCCAGGAGTTCTATTCATTCGACGGCTGGAAGGAAGTTCCCGCGCCGAAGTCGAAGGCCCCCTTGATCTCGACGAAGAAATACACCGAGCGCCGCATCGCGACCACGACGGGACGGTTCTGGCTCAACAAGCAGGGACGTTGGATGATCGTCGCGGTCCCGAAGCCAACCGCGGTCGCCGCCCAGCTCATCGCAACCACCGTGACCAACGAATGCCCGGGCGCGCGATTCAATATCCAGTGATGGGAGATCGACGAAAGCGCCCCTCCTGAAGTGCGTGTTCGACAGCAATGACGAACATGCGGAGGAGCGCCTATCCGACCAGATACTTCTTCACCGCCGCCTCGTCCCACGCGATGCCGTTGCCGGGCGCCTCGCTCGGCAGCGCAAAGCCGTCCTTGATCTTCAGTCGCGTTGCCAGCACGGCATCCGCCCAGTCGACATATTCCAGCCAGTGCGCAGTCGGCGTCACGCAGAGCAGGTGCGCGCTGACTTCCGAGAACAAATGCGAAGACATCTCGATGCCGGCGGCATGGGCCAGGGCGGCCGCCCGCAGCCAGCCGGTGACGCCGCCGATGCGCTGCACGTCGGGCATCACATAGTCGCAGGCTTCCGCGGAGAGCGCCGCCTGCATCGCGAAGGCGCTGTCAAAATTCTCGCCGATCTGGACCGGCGTCCGTAGCGCGTCCGCGATGCGCGCGTTCCCGGCATAGTCGTCGTGCCGGATCGGCTCCTCGATCCAGGTGAGGCCCTCGTCGTCGAGCATCTCGCCGCGGTGAATCGCGTCAGTGACCGTCAGGGCCTGATTGTAGTCGCACATCAGCGTGACCTCTTCGCCGACGGCCTTGCGCACCGCGCGGACGACGGCGAGATCCTCCCGCGCATCGGGACGGCCGACGCGGATCTTGGCAGCCCCGAATCCCTCGGCCAGCAGCTTGTGCGCCTCGTCGACCACGGCACCGGCCGGCATGATGCCGAGCCCCTTCGAATTGTAGGCCTTGACCGGCTTCGGCGCCCCGCCGAGCAACCGCGCCAGCGGCAGGCCGCGTGCGCGGGCGAGCGCGTCCCAGGCCGCCATGTCGATGCCGGATTGCGCCAGCCGCTGCAGCCCGGCGAGGCCCAGCAGGGTGAAGCGCTGACTCAGCTTGCGCTCGATCTCGAACGGCAGCAGCTCGTCGCCCGCAATGAGCTCTGACATTTCCGTGACCATCGCCGCCAGCGGCTTCAGGGCCGACGGCGTGATCGAGAACAGATAGGCGTGCCCGACCGCGCCCTGGTCGGTTTCGCAGTCGATCAGCACCAGCGGCGCCTTCGCCACCGCCCCCGTCGAGGTCTTGAGCGGCAAGTTCATCGGCACGATCACGGGGCGCGCGTTGAAGCGTTTGATGCGGATGGTCTCGGTCATGGCGGCTCCGGATGATCAACAGTGGTTGATGCCGATCTTAGACGTTCGTGATGAAACGAAAAGGCGCCTGGTCCGACCACCATAAAATGGGGTTGCGCGAACCGGCGTTTTCTGGGTTCTTGCCGCTGCATCCTGCCGCAAATCCCGGGCATTTGCGACAAAATCGCACACGACGGAGCCACAGTGTGAAACAAGAGATCTCCGAAGAGCAGCGCAAGAACGGCATCCTCATCGGGGCCGTGATCGTCTTCCTCCTGCTCGCTTTGCCGGTCGCGGTATGGCTGGACCTGACCGAGCTCAGCAAGACCGCGCTGCGCCGGCAGGCGATCGACCTCAATTCGGTGATCACCAGCGTGCGCAGCTACTACGCCTCCAACGTGGTCGGGCGCGTGCTGGCGAACCCCGATGGCACCACCAAGGTGGTGCACAATTACGAATCCGTTCCCGGCGCGATCCCGATTCCGGCGACGCTGTCGCTGGAACTCGGCCGTGTGATCGGCGCGCAGCAGGAGAACATCACCTACCGCTTCGTCTCCGACTTTCCGTTCCAGAACCGCGCGCCGCATCAGCTCGACAGGTTCGAAAAGGACGCGCTCGACGCGCTGCGCAGGGATCCCGAGCAGAAGATCGTGGAGACCGAGACCTCGCTGTTCAACGACAAGGTCCGTCTGGTCGCGCCCGTCACGATGGGCCCGGCCTGCGTGAGCTGCCACAACAGCCACCCCGAGAGCCCGAAGAAGGACTGGAAGGTCGGCGACGTCAGAGGCATCCAGGAGGTGATCATCGCGCAGCCGATCGCCGCCAACATCTTCTCGTTCAAGTTCCTGCTGGCCTATTTCCTGGTCGCAGCCGGCAGTGGACTGGCGTTTCTGTCGTTGCAGCGCCGGCAGGCCGGCCGCATCAAGTCGATGAACAGGGAGCTGGAATCCGCCAACGACTTCCTGGCTTCGCTGTCGATGAAGATCTCGCGCTACATCCCGCCGCAGGTCTACAAGAGCATCTTCTCCGGCCAGAAGGACGTCACCATCCACACCGAGCGCAAGAAGCTCACGATCTTCTTCTCCGACATCCAGAATTTCACGGCGACCGCCGAGCGGCTGCAGCCGGAGCAACTGACCCAGCTCCTCAACGAATATTTCACGGAGATGTCGGCGATCGCCCACGACTATGGCGGCACCATCGACAAGTTCATCGGTGATGCCATGCTGATCTTCTTCGGCGATCCCGAGACCAGGGGCGATCGCGCCGATGCGCAGGCCTGCCTGCAGATGGCCTGGCGCATGCAGCAGCGGCTTGCCGAACTCAACGCGAAATGGCGTGCCGCCGGCATCGAGCAGCCGTTCCGCTCGCGCATGGGCATCAACTCCGGCTATTGCAATGTCGGCAATTTCGGCAGCACCGACCGCATGGACTACACCATCATCGGTGCGGAAGCGAACCTCGCCGCGCGCCTGCAGTCGATCGCCGAGCCAGGCGGCATCGTGCTGAGCTATGAGACTTTTGCCCTGGTCAGCGACATCGTCCGCGCCCACGCGCTGCCGGCGATCACGATGAAAGGCATCAGCCGCGAGGTGATTCCGTATTCGGTCGATGCTTTGAACGATGCGGCGGCGGAGAGCAGCGGCGTCATCACCGAGCGCGCACCGGGCCTGGAACTCTATCTCGATCCCGCCGTGGTCAAATCCGGCGACGCCGCCCATGTGCGCGCGCTTCTGGAGAGCGCCCTGGCTTCACTGAAGCCGGCGTGAGGGCTTCTCACCCTTCCCTGGAGGGGGAGGGTCGATCGTGCGAAGCGCGAGCGGGGTGGGGTGATCTCTCCCCACGGGCAGCGTTCGGTGCGGATGGACCGTCACCCCACCCCGTCTCATGTTTCGCTTTGCTCAACATGAGCCGACCCTCCCCCTCCAGGGAGGGTAAGAGACCAACTCTCACCGTGCCATCCCTTCCGTGAACGCGGTCTCGATCACATCGCCAAAAGGCTGCCACGACCGCCCGTCGAACTGCACCAGCCGCATCTGCTTGATCGGCAGATAATTGCTGGGCGAGGTGCTCATCCTGATGTCGGGCAACGCGACGGAGGGATTGAAGCTCTTCAGCGAAGCCGCCTGCCGCATGATGTTCTCGCGCGAGACGTCGTCGCCGCATTGCTTCAGCACCTGCGTCAGCGCTTCGGCCGCGGCGTAGCCGTAGAGCGCGGCGCTGTTGTTGGTGCTTTCGACCTGGTGGTACTTGTCCATGAAGGCGAACCATTCCTTCATGCCGGCATCGTTCTTCCAGGCGGGATCGCTCGGATCCTTCAGAAAGGCTGCCGAGATCACGCCGGCCGAGTTTTCCAGGCCCGCGGGCGCCATCGCATTGGCGATCGAGGCGGAGGCATCGTTGACGATGAACACCGGATGCCAATTCAGTGACGCGGCCAGCTTGATCACCTGGGACGCCGTCGACGGAACCCCGAGGAAGACGAAGATGTCGGCGCCGGCGCGCTTGAGGATCGAGACATGCGCCTCGAGATGCGCGTCGTTGATGTCGAAGGCGATGTCGACGAGGACATGACGGTTCAGGTCGCCGAGGCCTTCCTGGATGCCCTTGTAGAGCTGGCGCCCGAACTGGTCGTTCTGCCAGAGCACGACGATCTTCTTCCTGGGATAATAGGCCTGGATGTAATTGGCGTAGATGCGCCCCTCCGATCGGAACGACGGCTGCCATCCCATGGTCCAGGGAAACTTCTCGGCCCGGCTCAGTTCCTCGTCGCCGGATGCGACGAACAGCTGCGGAATCCTCCTCTCGTTCAGGTACCAGCGCGTGGCGAGATTGCCGGGCGTGCCGAACGATCCGAACATCAGGTGCACGTCGTCCTTCTCGACCAGATTGCGCGTCAGCTCCAGCGCCGTCGCCGGATCGGAATTGTCGTCGCGCGTGATGAAGCGGATCTTGCGGCCGTTGATGCCGCCGCGCGCGTTGATCATGTCGAAATAGGCCGCCTCAGCCTGACCGATCGCGCCGAATTCCGAGAGCGGTCCCGAATACGGCATGACATTGCCGACGCGGATTTCGTTGTCGCTTGTCGGCTGTTCGGCGTGTTGCTGTGACATCGCCCCAAGTGAGGCGAGAGCGGCGATCAAAGCGAATAGCAGTCTGCCGGTGACGCGCATGCTCGACACCTTGTCGTTGGCCCCCAACGAGATCGGCTCAGCCCACACCAAGGCGAGTTGATCTAGGTCAAGCGTTTGGCAATCGTGTGGCTTGTTGAGCCGAACGAAACGGCAGGCATGTTGACCGGGCCGCCCATATCTCAACCCGTCATCCTGAGGTGCGAGTGACGCGATGCAAAGCATCGCGCCGGGAGCCTCGAAGGATGAACGGCCCCCGCCGCAACCGCGCGGAAGGGACCTCGGCCGTCGTCCTTCGAGGGCCGCTGAAGGAGCGGCCACCTCAGGATGACGGTGATGGACTGTGTCGCGCTTGGGATTTGTAGTTCTTGCCCCGTTACGGCAGCCCCCGCGCTTCGAGCTGATGCACCAGCAGCAGGGTCGGTTCGGCGAGGCTGTCGCCGGAACCGTCGAGACCGAAGGCGCTGGCAATGCCGTCGCGGCTGCGCAGCAGCGCGCTGCGCGGGCAATGGCCGGCACCGCAGAGCGTCTTCTTCAAGGTTTCGCCCTGTGCGACGGTGCCGGCGGAATCGTCTGCAGCCCAGGCCAGCACGATCGGCACATCGACGTTGAGGATGCCCGGGAAGACCGAGCGCTTGTTGTACTGGCCGGCGTCGCTGCCGAGATAGGCCTTCTCGCTGTCGCTCGCATCCTTGCCGGCGCGGTAGATGCCGGACACCAGCACCACGGCGGCAACATCGGCGCGGTCGGTCTGAAGCTCGGGATGCGCCAGCAGGGTCGCGACATGGAAGGCGCCGGCGCCGTAGCCGACCGCAACGATCTCGCGGGCATCGCCGTTGAACAGGTCGATATTGCCGTGAACCCAGGATAACGCCGCCGCCACGTCGGTCGCCCCCATCGGCCAGGTCGCTGCGGGCGCCAGGCGATAGCTGACGCGGACCCCGATCATGTCGTTGCGCGCGGCAAAGCACATCGCCTGGTCCTGGATCTGGCGCGACAGCTCAGGTGCGCCGCGGTCGCCAGTGAAAGTGTCGCCGGTCACGAACAGCAGCACGGGCCGCGGCGTATCCGCCTTGGTCGCGCTGGTGGCGACATCGAGCACATTGGCTTCGCCCTCGCCATAGCGCAGGCCGCGCGAGAAGGTGACCTGCTCGCACAGCCGAGCGGTGCCGCCGGCCGTGGTGTCGGAATCGGTGAGGCCGACTTGCACGAGATCGGACGGCGGCGAGAGCCGGGCTGGCAAAGGCCCGTGCGCGGAGGCCGCGGTCGTGGTCAGAAGCAGGAAAAATGTCAGACAATTCTTCATGGGGATGCCGGCCTTGCGGGGCTCATTTTGGCTCGTTGATGTGGCCTGTCTTTTCAATTCGCCTCAATAGTTAGTTCGGCTTGAGGCAATTTCGCGGCGTCACCCTCGGCCGGTTATGGCGCCGGATTCGGGCACCCGCCAACTGCAACGCAACTGTAAAATTATTGCCCCCGGGCTTGGCGGAGCTTTGGCCTTTAGTCCTAAGCAGACGCACCCGGCACGCGATCGATTGCCGATTTTCGATAGTCATCTTAGCTCCGTTTTAGAGAAGCGCCCCACGTTACCGTCAAACGCCAGCATCAGCTTAACGCGCGTGACAGAATCCGGCCGGAGTGTCGTAGATCGGTCAAATACACTGATAACTCGAATAGGATACGAGCGATCCCGCCGGCGGATATTCCGCCACGGGAACGCAGCATGATGAATGTCATTCAATTTCACGCGGGGCACGGCGCCCCCGAATTGCCGAAACAGGCCGGCGAGTCCGCCGCTCATCTCACGGCCGCATTATGCGCGAGCGCGCGGGACGCGCTCAGCCTGCTGACTGGGCAGTTCGAACTCGCCATTCAGCACGCGCGCGCCATCGAACCGCGAATTCACGATGCAAGGATGCGCCAGCTCTTCGCGGAGCGGATCGAGCTCACCCAGCGCCTGCTGGACGTCGCGCAACTGAAAATCCTGCTGCTCCAGTTCGGCTCGCCAACCGACCATGGCCGTCGCCCTTCTTCGTCCGAGAGATAACGATGCGAACCAATTTGCCTGTTACCGCCACCGAGTACCCGCTCACCGATGAGACCCTGATCGTCTCCAAGACCGATCTCAAGGGCAAGCTGACCTACTTCAACGACCAGTTCGTCCAGGCCTCGGGATTCACCGAGCAGGAACTCGCCGGACAGCCGCACAACATCGTGCGGCATCCGGATATGCCCCCCGAGGCCTTTGCCAATCTCTGGGAGACGCTGAAGAGCGGCAAACCCTGGGCTGGCGCCGTCAAGAATCGGCGAAAGAACGGCGACTATTATTGGGTATTGGCGAGCGCCACGCCGATCTGGGGAGGCGATCGGGTCGTCGGCTACATGTCGATCCGCACCAAGCTTCCGCAGGAGCAGCGCGAACAGGCCGAACAGGTCTACGCCGCGATCCGTGACAAGAAGGCGGGCGCCTTCAAGATCGAGGCGGGCATGATCCGCAAGCGCTCGATGTTCGACGTCCTTGCTCCGTTCACGAGGTCTTTCAAGGCACGCCTGACCACGATGGTCGGCGTCCTGGCAGCGGCGATGCTGATCATCGGCGTGGTCGGCCTGGCCGGCATGAGCGAGGTCAATCAGCGTGCGAAGTCGATCTATGAGGACCGCTCGGTTCCTCTCGCCCAGCTCTTCGAGATCAACGACCGCATGAAGGACAATTCCCTCGTCATGCTTCGATCCGCCATCGAGGGGCGCAACCGTCGCGATCCCGCGGAGGTCCAGAGTGCCGTCTCGGCCAACATTGAGAGGATCGGCAAGCTCTGGTCGGACTACATGTCCACCTACTTGACCCCGGAAGAGAAGGCGGTCGCGGAGTCGTTCACCCCGAAGCGCATCGAATATGTCGATCACGGCCTCAAGCCCGCGCTCGCGATGCTGGCCAACGGAAAATATGACGAGCTGAACGTCCATATGACCGGCAGGGCTGCGGACCTTTTCCAGGCTGCGAAGGCTGACATGGACCGGCTGGTCGCGATCCAGGTCAAGGAAGCAAAGTCCGAATACGATGCAGCGGAGGGCATCTTCTTCGTCGCGAAGATGGCCGCGATTGCCGCGCTGTGCCTTGGCCTGCTCTCGGCAGCCTGGTTCTCGCTCGCGACCATCCGCGCCATCGCAAGGCCGCTCGTTCATTTGAACGAGATCATGTCGAAGATCGCGCAAGGCGTCTTCAATAGCCGCGTCAATGTCGAACGAGACGACGAAGTGGGCGTGGCACTGCGCAATCTTCAGGCGCTCCAGGCCAAGCTCGGCTTCGACCGTGAGGCGCAAAGAGATATGGAGACGCGCGCCGCCGCCCAGCGCCAGGCCGACATGCACAGGTTGGCAGGCGAGTTCGAAGCCGCCGTGGGGAACATCATCGAGACCGTCGCCTGCGCAGCAACGGAACTCGAAGCCTCCGCCGGCACGTTGACGAACACCGCTGAATCAACCCAGCAACTATCGATGGCCGTGGCGGCGGCTTCGGAAGAGGCCTCCACCAACGTGCAGTCCGTCGCCTCGGCGACCGAGCAGATGTCTTCGTCGGTGACGGAGATCAGCCATCGTGTGCAGGACTCCGCCAAGATGGCGGCGGAGGCCGTCCAACAGACCCGGCAGACCAACGACCGTGTCAGCGAATTGTCGCGAGCCGCCGCCCGGATCGGCGACGTCGTCGAGCTGATCAATACCATCGCAGGCCAGACCAACCTCCTGGCGCTGAACGCGACGATCGAGGCTGCGCGCGCCGGCGAAGCCGGCCGGGGTTTTGCCGTGGTGGCCTCCGAGGTGAAGGCGCTGGCCCAGCAGACTGCCAAGGCAACGGAAGAGATCAGCCAGCAGGTCAGCGGCATCCAGACGGCGACCCAGGAATCCGTGACCGCCATCGGGACGATCGGAATGACGATCGGACGTCTGTCCGAGATATCGGCAGCGGTCGCTGCGGCCGTGGAGGAGCAGGGCGCCGCGACCCAGGAAATCTCCCGCAACGTGCAGCAGGCGGCGCAGGGCACGCAGGATGTGTCCTCCAATATCACCGACGTGCAGCGTGGCGCCTCGGAAACGGGATCGGCCTCGTCTCAGGTGCTCTCCTCGGCGCAGTCGCTCTCGGTCGAGAGCAATCGGCTCAAGACGGAAGTCGATCAGTTCCTGGCGAATATCCGCGCGGCTTAGTTCGAGGACGTAACGGGCAGCTGCGGCGAACATGTCGCCGCGGCAGAGACTGCCGCCCCGTGCGGCAGGTCGGCGCTCCCGGGAGGAAGGTCTTAGGCGGTCTTCTTGCGCTTGGCGGTCTTCTTGACCTTCTTCACCGTCTTCTTGGCTGCCTTCTTCTTCGCCGCCTTCTGGGCGGCGAGATAGGCTTCGACCTTCTTGGAGGAATGGCCGGCCACCCCGACCACGAGCTTCAGCCTTGCCGGGGTGATCTTGAACTTCTTTGACCAGTACCGGACTTCGTAGGGCTGGCTCAGCGCGATCCGGCTCTTGTCGGCGGCGCGGTGCTTCTGGAGCTGGATGTATTCCTCGACCTTCCTGGCGGAATGGCCGACCTTCTTGACGGCGTATTTCAGCTTGGCCGGCGTCACCTTGAACTTCTTCGACCAGTAGGCGACTTCGTATTTCTCGGTGAGCGCAATCAGCGCCCGATCGGCTCCGCCGCGCTTTGCCTTGTTGTCGGCCATGCTTCCCTCCTGCCATGGAATGCGTCCACTCTAGCATGCAACCGGATTCGGAAGGCAAGGTGCGAGCCGCGCGCCGGCTGCGCCAGGCGGCCGTTTTGCACCGATGAGTCAAGCCGTTGCGCGACGCGGCCTCGTCTCATGCCGGAAGGCGGCTTCTACTGTGCATGGGGTTGTTTTCGCAATTTTGGTCCGGGCCAACTGTCACACCGGCTTCATCGTCCGGAATGTGATGGAGTGACGGCGTGACTTGACCGGCGGGATGCTGTGCTCCCATTGCGAGCGTGCCTCGTCCTCCATCATGTAGAGCGAGCGAGGCTGTGCCTCGAGCCTGTGGCGCTGCCATTTGTCGCCGCTCCGGCGGCGGAAGCGGAATTTGCAGGCCGCGCCGAGCGACAGGCCGAGGATCTCCCGGAAATGCGGCTTGTCGCGGTGCCAGCCGATGCCGACGCCGACCTCATATTCGGTGCAGAGCACCTGCCGGACGCTTCCCTCCGGCAGGCCCGCCCATGCCTCGGCCCGACGCGCGATCGGCGGGAGCCAGTCCGGGATCGGGTCGGCCTCGGTCAGCCGTTGCAGCGTGTAGTCGTAGCGGTAGCCGAAGGAGGCCACCCGGCGATTGCCCTCGAACGCCCCGAACTGGAAACGCTGCAGCGGCAATGCTGCGATGCGGCCGATCAGTGCCTGCTCGGTGGCAGGCTCGATAAAATTATCAGTATAGCGAAGGCCGGCCGGACCGGCCTCCGGTTCGGTGAACAAACCAAGCTGCGTCATTCCTCGCATTTCCGTGATGGAACCTATTGGCGGCTGATGCGACTTACATATGACGCGGGAAGTAACGTGCGAGGCTGTCATGGCACAGAAGCATACCGCCGATCCGGCAGAGATCATGCGGGCGACCGGTCATCCTGAGCTGGAATACGCCGCCGGCTGGACCATCGCCGGTCTGGTCACCATCGGCACCATCGTCGCCGCCTGGGTATTTGCCATCTAGGCTGCGGGAAACTGGAGCTCGAAGGCCGCCCCCTCGGCGGTCGGCTTGAGCCTGATCGAGCCGCCATGGCTCGCCATCACTGCGCGCGCGATCGCAAGTCCCATCCCGGTACCGCCCTGGTCGCGGCGGGTGGTGAAGAACGCATCAAAGATCCTGTCGCGGTTGGGCGCCGAGATCGGTTCGCCGTCATTGCTCACCGTCAGACGCAAGCTCGTGCGCTCGAAGGTCGCCTCCAGCCTGATTGTCCCAGCCTTGTGCCGCACCGCGTTGTCGGCGAGATGCGACAGCACGATCAGCGCTTTCTCGCCGGACATGCCGATGGGGCGGTCGAGGCTGCCGCTGGCCGAGATATCGCTTGCGGGAAACCGGCTCCTGAGCTCGGCGATCACGGGTGCCAGCTCGGTGCGCTCGTTCTGGGGCAGGCTCTCGGCGCGGGCGAGCTCGCGCAGCCGCTGCGCCATCGCCTCCAGCCGCTTTGTGTCGGAGAGGATGTTGGCAATGAACGTCTTCTGTTCCGCCGGTGTCAGGCCCTCGGCCTTACCTTGATAGGAATCCTGCAGCAGCTCGGCGGCACCCTTGATCGAGGTCAGCGGCGATTTCAGCTCGTGGGTGAGGTGGGCCGAGAACGTCGCGATATAGTCGGAGCGCCGCGCCAGCTGCTCGGCCATGCCGAGGAAGCTGTGCGAGAGCTGGGCGAACTCGCGCGTGCCGTAATGCCGGAGCGGCTGGAACGCCTCGCGGTCGCCGCGGCCGATTCTGGCCGCGCGGTCGATCAGCTCGCGCATCGGCAGGGTGATGGTCCGCGAGAACACGAGGCCGATCGCGACCGTGCCGAGAATGACGGCAAGCCCGGCCAGCACGAACTTGGCCCGCTCCTGGTAGAGATGATCGAAAATGTTGCTCGGCGTTCGCGTGGTATAGATCACGCCGGCGACGCGGTTGTTGACGATGACGGGCATCGCCGAGAACACGTGGACGCCGAGGCCGCGGCTGAAGGAATAGATCGGCGGCGGCGGCTTGTCCGGCACGCGGTTGCGCAAGGTGGCGCGGTACTGCCCGTGCAGCGCGTCCGCGACCTCCTCGATATGGGCGAGCGACTGTCCGACCTCCTGTCGTCCGGCAATGACGACGCCCTGCGGGTCGAGGATGCGGAAGCCCGCCAGCGTCACCTTCTGGGTCTCGCGGATGATCGGTGTCAGCCTTGCGCCGATCTCGACATAGGCCGCTTGTGCCGGGTGGCTTGCTGCTTGCGCATCGGGCCGCCGCCGCAATAGGTCGTTGGCGGTGAGGTCGAGCGCGGGCCGGATCGGCGTGACCTGGTCGCCGGGATCGGGCAGCACGTTCGGCGGCACCTCGGCCCCGAGCGTCAGCCCGCTGTCGAGCCGCGCCGTGACCTCCTGCGCATAGATCGTCGCCAGCACCCGGCTCTGCGCGATCAGCTCGGCCTGGGTCTGGCGGATCAGCTGGTTGTCATAGAGGCGGAAGAAGAACAGGCCGACCAGCGGCAGGATCGCGACCGTCGCCAGCACCGTGAAGATCACGAGAGCGAGCGAGGGCCGCCATTTGTCGGGCGCCGAGCTCATACCTCTTGCTCGCAGCGGCCGAGCTTGAAGCCGACGCCGTGGATGGTCTCGATCACGTTCTCGCATTTCTGTGCCGCGAGCTTGGCGCGGATGTTGCGGATGTGGCTGTCGATGGTGCGGTCGGAGACCTGGATGTTGAGCTGATAGGCCGCCCGCATCAGCTGCTCGCGGTTGAACACCGAGGTCGGCCGGGTCAGGAACGCGCGCAAAATGCCGAACTCGATCGCGGTGAGCTTCAGCGGCGTGCCGGCGAAGGTCGCGACATGCTGCTCGGGATCGATCAGCAGGCCGCCTTGGACAAGCGCGGCCGGCCCCGCCTTGGCATCGCCGTTGCGCGGGCTGAGCCGGCGCAGGATGACATTGACCCGCGCGACCAGCTCGCGCGGGCTGAACGGCTTGGTCACGTAGTCGTCGCCGCCGATCTCGAGGCCGAGGATGCGGTCGATCTCCTCATCGCGCGCCGACAGGAACAGGATCGGCACGTCGGAGACTTTGCGGACCTCGCGGCAGACGTCGAGGCCGTCGAACTCGGGCATGCCGATGTCGAGCACGATCAGATCGGGCTTGTCGGCGGCAACGCGGAGAAGCGCCTCCTTGCCGTCGCGCGCCTCGATCACGTCCATGCCGGCCTTCTTCAGGGCGACGCGGATGACCTCGCGGATGTGGCCCTCGTCGTCGACGATGAGAATGCGATGCGCCAAGGAACTCTCCGCTCACCCTGCCGGCCGGCTACCGGACTGATCTGTTGCCTGCGCATCCAGCCGGCGCTGCAGCCGCCAGCTCCGAAAGCCCCAGCTCCGCCAGGCCAGATCCTGGCGCTGCTGTTCTACAAGGCGGTCGCGCCGTGACACAAGGCAGTAGCTGCGCGCCGACAGATCGCTCCCCTTCGCGCCAGCCAGGAGTGCGATCGCCTTGTCGATCGCGGGAAGCGCCTGCGGCCCGAGCGAGAGGAGGTAATTGGTGTCGAGCTGCACGCCTTTTCCCGAAGCTTCCTTGCTGTGCGCCACATTATAGTCGGCAATGAAGGCGTCGAAGTTCACCAGCGCGCAGCCATAGAGCACGATCGCAAGCGCGATCAGATTGACGCCCACGAGCCATTGGTTGGATCGGCTGAGCGCGATGCGGGTCACGATCAGGACCAGTCCGAGCGCGACCAGCCCCATCCAGATGAAGGCCGCGATCCGCCAGTAGGTCAGCATGTAGATGTCGACGTAGAGGTCGAGGCGAAGGATGGAGGAGGCGACGAGAAGCACGTTCTGCCCCACCCAGAGATAGACCAGCGGCCGGATCACCTTGGACTTCTCGGCCGGCCCGCCCGGGCGCATCGCCACCAGCACGAAAGCCGCGGCGAGCAGGGCGGTCACGATCAGCGGGTAGGCGCCGCGATGGGCGTAGCCCGCATAGGTCAGATTATCCGGCAGTGCCACATGGCCCCAGAGATAGATGCCGTCGAGAACGGACTGCGCCGCGAACAGCAGGTTGAACAGGATCAGCGAGCGCAGGATGGTGGAGGGACCAAGAAATTCCACTGAGACCAGCGGCGGCAGCGGCGGCGGGAGGGGGCCATCCGCGATGGCGGTGGTGACGATGGTCTTGCTCCGCCAGCGCACATGGATGAAGGGCCAGACCAGTGCCAGCATCAAGGCCCAGAACAGCACGCGCGGGACGCTGATATATTGGAGGATGAGCTTCGGATTGAGGAGGGACACCCACTGCTCGATCACCGGATTGGCGGCGGCGAACAGCGCGACGAAGACCGCGCTGAGTGCCGCAGGAAGCAGCCACTGTGCGATGCTGCGGGTCAGTGCCGAGGCGTTGAACGCTTGGGGCGCATCGAGGAAGAACCTGAAGGGTCCGAGCAGGACGAAATTGCGCAGCGCGCGGAGGCGGTCAGCGAACCCGGTTGTTTCCGCATTGGTCACGAGCAGCAAGGCAATCGCCAGCGACGCGATCAGGATCAGGAACGACAGCGTGTTGAGTTCCTCCATGGCCGGCACCAGACCGGCGGCGAGAATGGCCGAACCGATCATGGCGCGGCGCAAGTCGAGAGCGTCGCGATTGAAGAGCGCCGACACGGCGGCGAGCGCGATCGCAAACAGCGTCAGCGATAGCCCGATCCGCTGTCCGTAGAACAGCCAGTCCGCGAGTGCGGCCAGCACCAGCGCGAGGCCGACCTTGGCCGGGATCGAGGAATGACCGATCGGTTTGATCTCTTCTACGATCGTCGAAGCCAGGCTTGTCATATCGGTATGACCTTTCATGATGGTTGGCATCACGAAGTCTGAACGTCGTCTGTGCAGAAGGCGGGATCGCCGTCTGCAGGGCTTCAGGAGTCTTTTGCAGATTTCGTGCAGGCGCGCGTTTGCCTCTCGCGGAACGCAAATCGCTTTGATAGGTGCGAAGCATTCGTCCCTCATCGCATGTGGCACATCATGCAATTCCTTCGTCGCCTCGGTCTCATCCTGCTCTGGTTGGCCGCGCCCCTTGCCGCATTCGCGGCCGCAAACAAGAACGATCCCTATCTGCTCGTGCTGCGCGGCGCCGGAAACATCGCGCTTGTCGTCGCAAGTATCCTGATCGTCGCCGTGCTGCTGTGGCGGGGAAGCTGGCGCAGCATCGCCGGCAAGATGCTCGTCGTGCTCTGGTGCCTGCCGCCGCTCCTGATGTCGGCGGCGCATCTCAAGTTCGAGCTCCGCAAGCACGAGGTCCTGGCCGCCAGTGCCGGCGAGGCGCGCCAGCTCGGGCCTCACTTCATGGTCGGCTATTCCTCCTATTCCGAGGTCGCGCACCTCGCCGGGCAGGGCTTGATCGGCGGCGTCTACGTGACCCGGCACAACGTTCGGGGCCGAGGCATCGAGGCGCTGCGCGCGGAGATCGCTGCGCTCCAGGATGTCAGGCGCGCCGCCGGCCTGCCGCCGCTGGTCGTCGCTGCCGACCAGGAGGGCGGCATCGTCGGGCATCTCGCGCCGCCGCTGACGAAAGTGCCGGCCTTGGCAACGCTTGCCGGACTTGCGCCCGACGACCAGCAGGCGAAGGCGGAAGAGTTCGGCCGCATCCACGGCCGCGAGCTCTCGGGTTTGGGCGTCAATCTCAACCTTGCCCCGGTGCTCGACCTCAAGCCGCCGCGGCGGCGCAACCGGCTCGACTTCCACACGCTGATCGGCCAGCGCGCGATCGCCACCGATCCCATGGTCGTCAGCACGATTGCAAGCGCCTATGTGCGCGGGCTGGAAGAGTCGGGCGTCGGTGCCACGCTCAAGCATTTCCCCGGCATCGGTCGCGTCCGCACCGACACGCATCATTTCAGCGCCAATCTCGACACGCCGGTGAGGGAGCTGGAGGTGACCGACTGGCTGCCGTTCCGCGAGGTGTTGTCGCATTCGCGCAGCGCGCTGATGGTGGGCCATGTCACGCTGACCGCCGTCGATCCCGATCACGCCGCGTCGCATTCGAAACGCGTCGTCGACGGCATCGTCCGCGACAAATGGGGTTACCAGGGCATGGTGATGACCGACGACCTCGTGATGGGCGCGATCTACCAGAATGACGTCTGCAAGGCCGTGGTCGAGGCCGTCAATGCCGGCGTCGACATGCTGCTGGTCGCCTATGACGGCGCGCAGTTCTACCGCGTCTTTGCCTGCGCTCTCGACGGATCGCGGCAGGGCAAGCTCGACGCGGTAATGCTGCGCGCGAGCGAGGCGCGGTTGCAACGTCTCGTCATGCCCGGGCTTGTCCCGGGCATCCACGTTCTTGGTGCAGAGAGGCAAGACGTGGACAAGCCCGGCCATGACGATGCGAACACGGCGGGTTCTCGGCGCGCCAGGCTATGATTTCGCGAACCGGCGATAGTCCGGCTCGCGGTGAAACCAGAACTCGTAGCCGGTGACGGCCTTCTGCATCGCGACGTCGTGGATCGGCTGGTTGAGCGGAATGACCGGGACGTCGCGCATGCAGAGCGCGATGAAGTCCTTCACTGCCCGGTCGTACTCCGCCGCATCGGCGGTGAACCGCGCCTTGTCGATCAGCGCGTCCATCTCCTTGTTCTGGTAGGAGGAGATGTTGAAGATCGAGTTGTTGCCGTGGAAATTCCAGTAGAAGTAATATTCGGGATAATCCAGCCAGCCTGAGAAGCGGTTGAGCGCGAGCGGCAGCTCCTTCTTGTTCAGCGTCGTGCGCCAGTTCGCGCCGGGGATCTTTTCGATCGCCGCCTTGATACCGATCTTGGCGAGGCTCTCCTGGATCAGGATGGCGGTCGGCTCGCCGACCGTCGCGGTGCCCGTGTCGAGCGACAAGGTCGTCTCAAGGCCCTGCGCGAAGCCGGCTTCCTTCATCAACGCCTTGGCCTTGTCGAGATCGGTGACATAGGGAGACGGCTGCGGCCAGACCGGCTTTGAGACCTCCGCCGCTCCGCCATACATCGGAACGGCGCGTCCGAAGAATGCGCTGCTCTGGATCTGCTCGTAGGGCATGGCCCAGGCGATCGCCTGGCGCAGCTTGGCATTGTCGAACGGCGGCTTCGCCGTGTTGAGCGCGACGTACCAGAGCGCGTTCGGTATCGGCACGCCCGAGACCTTGACCTTGCCCTCCCCAATGATCTGCTCGAAATCGCGCGGCGCGAAGCCGCTGGAGATGTCCGCATCGCCCCGCTCCAGCATGGCGCGGCGGGTGCCGGCGGAGGGAACGTCGCGCGCGATCACGCGCCTCACCTTCGGCAGCGGGCCGCTCTTCCAGTCGTCGAACCGCGTCAGCACGGTCTCGCTGCCGGGCTTCCAGCTCTCGATCTTGTAGGCGCCGCCGCCGGCCTCGTGGGTCCTGAGCCAGGCCAAAGCCCAGGGGTCTTCAGCCGTCGCGTTCTTCTTCGCAAGCTCCGAGTTGATGATGAAGGGCACGACCACCGCGACGTTGAACAGCAGCATCTTGTCCTTGCGGACATAGTCGATGCGGAAGGTGTGGTCGTCGACGACGACGAACTGCTCGGGTTTCTCCAGCGATCCCGCCGACATCTGGAAGGTCGGAAAGCCGCCGACCTTCACCGCGCGGTCGAACGACCATTTGACGTCCCTGGCGGTCACGGGCGTGCCGTCGTGGAATTTGGCGTCCTTGCGAAGCCTGAAGGTGCAGGACATGCCGTCGGCGGCGACCTCCCAGCTCTCGGCGAGCTCGGGCGCGAGCTTCTCGCGGTCGTACGAGAGCGTGCCATCGGGCAGCGTCTTCGAGGCGTAGCTCAGCAGACGGTCGTAGCAATTCCAGGACAGGCCGTTCACGGTCTGGTTGGAGCCGACGCCCTGCATGTCGAGCGAGTTCGGCCCGAGCTCCTGCACCACCAGCAGCGTCTCGCTGCGCCCCTGCGCCGAGGCGCGGGGAGAGGCGATGGCTGTCATTCCGGCTGCGGTCAGGCCGCCGAGAACAACGCGACGTCGGTTGATTAGGAAGTTTGAGTCGCTCATCGCTGCCCCCAAGAGAGAGAGTTGTCTCGGGATCGAGAGGCAAAGCATGTGCCACCAGAGCGCGTCGCGGTACCGCAAGCGGCTCCGCGCCTATCTCAACTCCTCCACCAGGAAGTCGACCAGCGCGCGTATCTTGGTCGAAGGACGCGGGCCGCCCGGGAAAACGGCATGGACGTCGAGGAACGAGGCGCTGTAGCCCTTCAAGAGCGGGACCAGCGCGCCGGACTTGATTTCAGGGGCGGCCATCACCGATGTCGCCATCGAAATGCCGAGGCCGGCCAGGGCGCAGGCGAACACGCCCGGCCCTGAATCGGTATGGATGCGGCCGCGCACGTCGACCGACGTTGCCGTGCCGTTGCGCGTGAACACCCAGCTCGCGCGGCCGGAATGACCGGGTCCGAAGATGCAATCATGTGAGGCAAGATCGGCCGGCGTTTTCGGCGTGCCGCGCGTGGCGAGATAGGACGGCGACGCCACCAGCAGGCGCTGCAAGGTTTCGAGCTTGCGGGCGCCGAACGCGGAATCGTCGAGCTCGCCGAGGCGAATGGCGAGGTCGGCGCCTTCGGCAACGAGATTCTGCCGTTCGTCGACCACCGACAGCTCGACGTGGAGCAATGGATGCATCGCCAGGAATTTGCGCAGACGCGGGATGATCTGCCGCATGCCGTACATGATCGGCATGGCGATGCGGATGGTTCCGCGCAGCGAGTCGACGCCGCGCGCGGCGTCCTCGGCGTCCTCGATGTCGGCGAGAACTTCGCGGGCGCGCGCGAGGAAGAGCGCACCGGCATCGGTCACGGTGATGCGACGCGTGGTCCGCAGCAGCAGCTTGACGTCGAGCCGCGCCTCCAGCTCGCCGATGATGCGCGATACCGAGGGCTGGGACAGGCCGAGTTCGCGGGCCGCCTTGGAAAAGCTGCCGCATTCGGCGGCCCGGACGAACACCGCCATTTCCTGAAGCCGATCACTCATTTGTATTCCAAATAGATCTTCTCCGTCCGGGCGGTATACCCCTCTAAATGCAAATGATCCAGATAGGCCGGGCCAAGCAATCGATGGAGTTTCGCCATGGCCCTGCAAGACAAGCTCGATGCCTTCAAAGCCGATTTCGAAGGCGGCCGCCTGCCGCTCAAGCCCAGCCGGGAGGTGCTCGACATCATGCACCGCGCGACCGCCGAGCTGATCGCGAGCGGTCAGGCGCAGCGCGCCAAGAAGGCCGGTGATGCCGCGCCGGATTTCACGCTCAAGGACCCCGAGGGCAAGCCGGTCGCCTTGCGTGACCTGCTCGCCAAGGGACCGCTGGTGGTGTCGTTCTATCGCGGCGCCTGGTGCCCCTATTGCAATCTCGAGCTCCAGGCGCTCCAGGAGGCGCTGCCGCAGATCGTCGCCCTCGGTGCGAGCCTCGTCGCGATCTCACCGCAGACCGCGCCGAACAGCCGGAAATCGGAGCGCGACAACAAGCTGTCCTTCCCAATCCTGAGCGACGTCAGGAGTGCGGTCGCCGAAGCCTTCGGTATCCGCTTTGCGCTGCCGAACGAGCTCGTCGCGCTCTACAAATCGTTCAAGAACGACCTGCCTGTTTTCAACGACGATCCTGCCTGGGTGTTGCCGATGCCGGCGCGTTACGTCGTCGGCCGCGACGGGATCATCGCCTATGCGGAGGTGAACCCGGACTACACGCAGCGTCCCGATCCGTCGGAGCTGCTGCCGGTGCTGGACCGCCTGCGGGCCGGCAAGGCGGCTTGAACCCAACGCCGTGACTGCTCCGCGCGTCGATGCGCGCGGGGCAATCAACTCCTTCCGTGAAAAGCTACCGCTCGCGCGCGATCAATCCGTCGATCGTCGCGCGCACGAGGTCGGCGATCTCCTTGCGTAGCGCCGGCAGCGGCACGGCAACCAGCTTCTGCTCCAGGCCCAGCGCCACCATGCCGTGCACCGCCGAGAACAGGCTGCGCGCGGTGATGCCGAGCTGCTCCGGGCTCCGCTTTGGCAGCAGCGCGGTCAGCGGCTTGTTGATGTGGCGGAACAGCTGCAACTGATCCGCAACCGACCAGTCAGGCACGACCTTGTCGGCCTCCATGCGGTGCTCGAACAGCGCTCGCCAGAGCTGGAGATTGTCGGCCGCGAAATCGCAATAGGCGATGGCGATGCGGACCAGCGTCTCCCGCGGGGAGGGCTCGCCTGCGCCTTCCGCCGTGCTGAGTGCCTCGTCGAGCCGGAGCAGCGTGCGCGAGCCCACGCGCAGGATCAGCTCGTCGATATCCTCCACGAGATTATAGACCGCGCCATTGGCGCAGCCGATCTCGCGAGCAAGATCCCGGGTCTTCAGCCCTGACAAGCCGCGCTCGGCGATCATCCGCTCTGCCGCCAGGATCAGGTCAGAGCGGAGTTTCTCTCGACGTTCCAACGCCTTAGACATCGGTAGCCTAATTTCTTGAGCAGCGCTCAAATTTCTATTGAACAATGTTCAAGATTGCTGCTACTAAGAATTTATGAGCAATGCTCATAACAGGGAGCTGCAGATGTTCAAGACCGTCGTGACACTTATCCGGGGCAGCGTGGCCGCCACCGGCGAGGAGCTGGAGGACCGGACCGCCCTCCTCATTCTCGACCAGCAGATGCGTGATGCGGCCGCTGCCGTCGAGCGCAGCAAGCGAACGCTGGCGCTGGCGATCGCGCAGGACCAGCAGGAGGGCCGCAAGCTCGAGGCGACCATCGCTCGCATCGATGACCTCGAGACCCGTGCGGTGGCGGCCCTCGAGGGCGGCCGCGAGGATCTCGCCAGGGAAGCCGCCGAAGCCATCGCCGGCCTCGAGGCAGATCGCGATGCCGCTATGACGGCACGCGCGCTGTTCGCAACCGAGATTGCCCGGCTGAAACAGCACGTGGCGAGCGCTCAGGCCCGCATCAACGAGCTCGATCGGGGCCGCCGTCTGGCCCGCGCTTCGGAAGCGGTGCGTTCGCTCCGCCGTAGCGGCATCGAGGCCGCGCGTCCCTACGAATCCACCTTGCCGGAGGCGGAGAGCACCCTGCGGCGTCTGCGCGACCGGCAGATGGAAGCCCAGGCGGCCGACGACGCGCTGGTCGAGCTCGATGTCGCGACCGGTCCTCTCGCCACCGCCGAGCGCCTCGCCGAGCAGGGCTTTGGCCCGCGGCTGAAGACGACCGCAGACGACGTGCTGGCGCGGCTGAAGTCCAAGCAGACGTCCACGACTTGATCCCAGATCCAAACATCATTCGTACCAACAGGAGACCACCATGAACCAGAACGGCCAGCCCCACAGCGGCGCCTGGGTGACCTTCACTTACGCGTCCTTCGCAGCCTCCGCCTTCCTCGTCGCCATCGGCGTTTTCTTCCTGCCGATCGACGTCTGGATGAAGGGCTATCTCACCATGGGTATCGTCATGCTGGTCCAGACCTGCATCACCCTGACCAAGACCGTGCGCGACAATCACGAGAGCAGCCGGCTGGTGAACCGCATCGAGGACGCCAAGGCCGAGCGCCTGCTGATGGAGGTGTCCAAGGCTGCGTAAGAAAGGCTGCGTAAGAAACGCGTCAGACCCGGGACCATGAGCAAGAGAGCCGCGGAACGCCCCGCGGCTTTCACGCATCCCGCATTGTGCTTCGACCCCAGGTGCGATATGGCTCGCGCGCTTTCCAGAGGCGGAGACGAGCTTTGTCGAAACAATCGCTGCGTGAGGAGGCCGAGCGCCTGATCCGCGAATCGATGGAAAAGAAGTCCATCGTCGTCAAGCAGGGCTCGACCCGCATCGAGGCCGTCTGCGGCAAGTGCGGCGCGCCGAACCGGGTCCAGGCGGAGAAAGGCCAGACCCGCGTCAAGTTCGCCTGCAAGAATTGCGGGCACAAGCAGGAGACGCTGTAGCTTTCTTACCTCTCCCCGCCCTTATGCGGGGAGAGGTCGGATTGCCCTCGGCGATGCGAAGCATCGTCCGACGCAATCCGGGTGAGGGGCATGGCACTGACGTGCTGCAATAAAAAGCCTGCCCGACTCCACGGCCGTCGTCACAAAATCTCGCTTCACAATTTAGGTCCCAGTTTGCCGAGGCAGCCCCTCACCCCACCCTCTCCCCGTAAGAACGGGGCGAGGGAGCGAGAGAGCAGGGCATACTCACTTCCCCTCCACAAATCTCCTGAACGCGTCCGCATAATCCGGATGCCAGCGCGACAGCGGCGGGCGGTTCTCGACGATATCGCCGGCGGCCCAGAGCATGCGCTTCTCGTCGAGCGCGCGCGGCACGTCGTTGTCCGGACACAGGATGTAGAAATCGCCGGCTTCCAGCCGCGCAAGCATGAAATCGACCGTCTGCTCCGGCGTCCAGGCACCGGCCGGCTTTTCGGTGCGGCCCTTCGCAGTGAGACCGGTGAAGACGAAGCCGGGGATCAAGAGATGCGCGGTGATGCGACAATCCCTGATGTTGCGCAGCTCGTGCTGCAGCGCCTCGGTGAAGGCTTTCACGCCGGCCTTGGAGACGTTGTAGGCGGGATCGCCCGGCGGCGTCGTGATACCCTGCTTGGAGCCTGTGTTGATGATGAGACCGGGCTTGCCGCGCGCGATCATGTTGGGTGCGAAGATGCGCGAGCCGTTGATGATGCCCCACATGTTGACGCCGATGATGCGCTGCCAATGATCGGGCTCGCCGAACAGCGTGCTGCCCGGCTGGATGCCGGCATTGTTCATGAGGACGTCGGTGCCGCCGAACCGCTCGCGCACGGCGCGCTCCAGTTCCGCCACATTCTCGACCTTGCTGACATCGACGGCCAGGGTCATCACGTTTGCAGCAGACGTGATGGATGACAGTTTTGTTGCGGCCTCGGCAAGGCGAGCCTGATCCACGTCAGCGATGCACACCTTCATGCCGGCGCGTGCGAAGGCTGCGGCGGCCGCCAGGCCAATGCCGGATGCACCGCCGGTGATTACGGCAACATTGTCTTTGACGATGGCGGATTGTGGCATGGCAAGGTCTCCGGGGAGGGCTCGGTCGAGCTATAGCATGGCATGCGCGCGACCCTGCACAAGTCGGCATGGGAGGTCTTCGTTCCACGCTGCCTTTACGCCCCTCGGGCAGCGCTGTATTCTTCACGACCTAACGATCCCGCCCAGATCGAACCAATCAATCACCTGACAGGGAGTGCAGCCATGGCTGTATCGCAGGCTATTCCGATCACACGCCATCCGTTCGCCAACGGGTCCTACAAGCAAATGCTGATCGACGGGAAGTGGGTCGATGCCGCTTCCGGCAAGCGCTTCGAGACCCACAACCCTGCCACCGGCGAATTGCTCGCCACCGTCGCCGAGGGCGACAAGGAAGACATCGATCGTGCGGTCGCCGCCGCCCGCCGCGCCTTCGAAGGTCCCTGGAGCAAGGTCAAGCCGTTCGAGCGGCAGAACCTGCTTCTGAAACTTGCCGACCTCGTCGAGAAGAATTTCGACGAATTGTCGCAGCTCGACACGATGGACATGGGGGCGCCGCTCAGCCGCACCCGCGCCTATCGCCTGCGCGCGGTCGGCATGCTGCGTTATTACGCTGGCCAGACCACCGCGATCCACGGCGAGACGATCGAGAACTCGCTGCCGGGCGAGATCTTCTCCTACACGCTGAAGGAGCCGATCGGCGTCGTCGGCGCCATCATTCCCTGGAACGGCCCGCTCACCGCGACGATCTGGAAGATTGGCCCCGCGATCGCGACCGGCTGCACCGTGGTGCTCAAGCCCGCCGAAGAGGCGCCGCTGACCTCGTTGCGCATCGCGGAGCTGGCGATGGAAGCCGGCATTCCGCCCGGGGTCATCAACGTCGTGCCCGGCTATGGCGAGACCGCGGGCGCGGCGCTCGCCTCGCATCACGACGTCGACAAGGTCGCCTTCACCGGCTCGCATGTCACGGGGCAGTCGATCATCCGCGCCTCCGCCGGCAATTTGAAGCGCGTCTCGCTCGAGCTCGGCGGCAAGTCGCCGGACATCGTGTTTGCGGATGCCGATCTCGATGCCGCCGTGCCCGGCGCGGCCATGGCGGTGTTCGCCAATTCCGGCCAGATCTGCAGCGCCGGCACGCGCCTGTTCGTCGAGCAGGCGATCTATGACGAGTTCGTCGGACGTGTCGCCGAGTTCGGCAAGAAGCTGCAGGTCGGCAACGGCCTCGATCCCAACGTGCAGATCGGTCCGCTGGTGTCCGAGGAGCAGCTCAAGCGGGTCACCGGCTATCTCGATATCGGCCAGAAGGAAGGCGCCAAGGCCCTCGCCGGCGGCGGCCGGGCCACCGAAGGCGCGCTGTCGAAAGGCTTCTTCGTCTCACCGACGGTGTTCGCCGGCGTCCAGGACAACATGCGCATCGCGCAGGAAGAGATCTTCGGTCCCGTCATCTCCGCGATCGCGTTCAAGGACATGGACGAGCTGGTCAAGCGCGCCAACAACACCACGTTCGGCCTCGGCTCCGGCCTGTGGACGCGCGACGTCAGCAAGGCGCATGCGGTCGCGAAGTCGTTGCGTGCCGGCTCGGTGTGGGTGAACTGCTACCAGGCGATGGACCCGGCGGTGCCGTTCGGCGGCTACAAGATGAGCGGCTATGGCCGCGAGTCCGGCAAGCAGCATGTCGAGGAATATCTCAACGTGAAGGCCGTCTGGATCAAGACGGCGTAAGGACTCTCCTCGCGTTCCGCGCGAGGGAATATCTGTTTTTACAGGGGCGGCGCCTTTTCCGGTGGCCGCCCCTCGCTATATGATTTGCATCCTTTCAGTGACATCCGGGGCTCCCATGAAATTCGAGGCGTTGTTTAGACCGCTGCAGGTCGGACCGTACAAGCTCGCGCATCGCGTCGCGCTGGCGCCGCTGACGCGCATGCGCGCCGAGCGCGAGAGCTTTGCGCCGCGGCCGCTCAACGCCGAATATTACGGCCAGCGCGCGACCAAGGGCGGTCTGCTCATCGCCGAAGCCTCGCCCGTGGTCTCGCATGGCCGCGGCAACCCGGCGACACCTGGCATCTATTCGGACGCTCAAATCGCCGGCTGGCGCAAGGTGACGGACGCCGTGCACGCCAAGGGCGGCATCATCTTCCTCCAGCTCTGGCATGTCGGCCGCGTCTCGCACTCCTCCTTCCACGGCGGCGCGCTGCCGGTCTCGGCCTCGGCGATCCCGATCAAGGCCGAAGGCATGAAGGCGATGACCGCCGACGGCAAGATCTCGGAGTACGAGACGCCGCGCGCGTTGGAGACCGATGAGGTCAAGGGGGTGGTCGAGGCGTTCCGGCAGGGCGCGAAGAACGCGCTCGCCGCCGGTTTCGACGGCGTCGAGATCCACGGCGCCAACGGCTATCTGCTCGAGCAATTCCTGCAGTCGCGCAGCAACCAGCGCACCGACCAATATGGCGGCTCCATCGAGAACCGCGCGCGGTTGCTGCTCGAGGTCACGCAGGCCGCGATCGACGTTTGGGGCGCGAACCGCGTCGGCGTGCGGCTGTCGCCGCACGGCATCGCCAACGATTCCGGCGAGCCGGATCCGATGCCGCTCTACACTTATGTCGTGAAGGCGCTCGACAAGCTCGGCCTTGCCTATCTGCACTTCATCGAGCCGCGCTCCAGCGGCGCCGGCCGCGCTGACGTCCATTGGGAGAACGTGCCGTCGGCGATGGTGCTGTTCCGCCCGCTCTACAGCGGCGTGCTGATGACCGCCGGCGGCTTCACCGGCGAGACCGCGAACGCGGCGATCGCCGAGGGACATGCGGACATCATCGCGTTCGGCCGCATCTTCATCTCCAACCCCGATCTGCCGCGGCGCCTCGCGCACGACTATCCGATCACGCCGTACAACCGCGCGACGTTCTATGGCGGCGAGGAGAAGGGATACACGGATTACCCGGTGTATGACGAGCTGACGCCGGCGTAGGCTCTCCTTCTTGGTCATTCCGGGCTCGATGCTTCGCGTCGCCCCGGAATGACGAGCTTGCTTCGCTGCGCTCGCAATGACGATCGGGAGGTATCATGGCCAAAGCCGCAGCCGCCGCAGGGATCGCCAACGGCCAATGCCTCTGCGGCAAGGTCACCTTCGAAATCGACGTCCCCGCGCGCTGGGCCTGGCACGATCATTCCGCGGCAAGTCGCCGCGCTCATGGTGCCGCTTACGCCACCTATGTCGGCAGCTGGAAAAAACGCTTCCGCATCACCTCCGGCAAGACCGCGCTGACCCGTTACGAGGACAAGGCCACGAAGACCACGCGCAGCTTCTGCTCCCATTGCGGCACGCCGATCGCCTATGAGCGTCCGCGCGGGCCCCACATGGTCAATATTCCCCGCGCGCTGTTCAAGGAACGCACCGGCCGCCAGCCGCTCTATCACATTGCCATCGAGGAGTTGCAGGAATGGGCCTACACCGGCGAGCCGCTGGTGCCGCTGAAGGGCTTTCCCGGCGTGGTCTGGCAGCGCTCGAAAAAGAAGACGCGCGCAGGCGGCGAGGACCCGTTTGAACTCGGGCGCGAGGAAATGTAGCGCCGCTCTCGTGCCCCGGACGCAGCGCAGCGCCTCTTTGGCGGTGCGCTGCTGAGCCGGGGCCCACGCTGCCGCGAGCTCGGCGCCAACTCTGGGTCCCGGCTCTGCGCCGTAACGTTGCACGTTGCGTCGCGTCCGGGACACGAGAGCGGGCCCCCCGCGCAACGCAGCCATGACCGCGCTTCCTTGCGCGTCGCCTCTGACTTCGGCCATCATGTCCTCGTCCTTGCGGCAACGTCCGCTCCCTGGAGGAAACATGAAGAACAAGATCACCGGCCGCTCCGCCTTTCTCGCGCTGCTCAAGGACGAGGGCATCACGCATCTGTTCGGCAACCCCGGCACCACCGAGCTGCCGATCATGCATGCTCTGAAGGACCATCCCGACCTCACCTATGTGATGGCGATGCAGGAGAGCCTCGTGGTCGCGATCGCCGACGGCTACAGCCGCGCCTCAGGCAAGCTCGTCGCATGCAACGTCCATGTGGCGCCCGGCCTCGGCAATGCCATGGGCTCGCTCTACAACGCCCAGTTCACGGGCACGCCGATGATCCTGACCGCGGGCCAGCAGGAGCAGGGCCATGGCCTGATGGAGCCGGTGCTGTACGGTCCGCTGGTGCGGATGGCCGAGCCGCTAGTGAAATGGGCGGTCGAGGTGACGCGTCTGGAGGATCTGCCGCGCATCGTGCGCCGCGCCGCCAAGATCGCGACGACACCGCCCACAGGGCCGGTGTTCATCTCGCTGCCCGGCGACATCCTCAACAGCGAGGCCGGTATCGACCTCGGCCGCTCCACCCGCATCGATGCACGCGTCAAGCCGTCGGACGAGGCGTTGAGAGCCTTTGCCGCGCGGCTATTGAAGGCGGAGCGGCCCGTCATCGTCACCATGGACGAGGTCGTCAAGAGCGATGCGCTGAAGGAAGCCGCCGAGCTTGCCGAGCTGTTGGGTGCCGCCGCCTACCAGTCCTCGACGCCGTATGGATCGCACTTCCTCTCGGAGAGCCCGAGCTTCGTCGGCACGCTCGCGCGGGTGCAGAAGGTCGCGCGCGATACGCTCGCGCCCCATGATCTGCTGATCGCGCTCGGCGGCGATCCCTTACGCATGTCGGTCTATAGCGAGGTCGATGCGCTGCCTGACGGGCTTGGTATCGTGCAGATCGGTCTCGCCGATTGGGAGATCGCCAAGAATTACGGCGCCGAGATCGCGCTGAAGGCGGACCTGAAGGAAACGCTGCGCGCGCTGATCCCGGTGCTGAAGGAGATGGGCGGCGCCGCGCTCGCGAGCCGCGCAAAACAGCGCCTCGCCGACCTCGCGCCGCAGAACTGGACGGCGCGGCGTGCCGCGCTGGTTGAGCAGATCGGCAAGAGCGCGGGCCGTAGCCCCATCGATCCCGATTATCTCGTGCTGCAGATGGTCGAGGCCATGCCTGACAACGCCATCCTCGTCGACGAGGGCCTCACCTCCAGCCGCCAGGTCACGGCGCTGCGCGCACATCGCGACCGCTACGGCTATCATGGTCTTGCCTCCGGCGGCATCGGCTGGGGCCTGCCGGCCTCCGTCGGCGCCAGCATCGCCAACCCGGATCGTCCCGTGGTGTGCTTCTCCGGCGACGGCAGCGCGATGTATTCGATCCAGTCGCTGTGGACAGCGGCGCATCACAAGCTGCCGCTCAACGTCGTCATCGCCAACAATGGCGGCTACCGCATCATCAAGCAGCGCCTGCTCGCCTTCCATGGCGACGACAATTACGTCGGCATGGATTTCGTCGATCCGCCCGTCGATTTCGCCGGCGTTGCGAAAGCGCTGGGATGCGAGGCGATCAGGATCAGCGATCCCCGCGAGTTGAAGGCGACGCTGGCCTCGGCGTTCAACAGGCCGGGGACGAAGCTGATCGAGGTGATGGTGGACGGGAAGGTGTAGCCCCGCTGTCGCGGGGACGACAGCGGAGGGTGGAGGAGCTACCCCGTCTTCCCCACCCGATACCCCGCTGCCGGATGCGGCGCATCCAGCCTGGCGCGACCATTGCCGAACAGTTTTTCGCGCAGCGTGCCTTTCGCATATTCCTTCTTGTAACGCCCGCGCTTGGTCAGCTCCGGCACCAGCATGTCCGCGATATCCTCGAAATCGCCGGGCGAGATCGCGAACGCGACGTTGAGGCCGTCGACATCGGTCTTCTCGAACCAGTCCTCGATCTTGTCGGCGACGCTTTCTGGCGTGCCGACCACGACCGGGCCGGCGCCCCCGATGCCGACATGCTCGATGACGTCGCGCACGGTCCAGACACGGTCAGGGTCGCCGCGCGTGACATTGTCGAGCGCACTGCGGCCGGCGTCGTTCTGGACGTGACGCACCTGCTGGTCGAGCTCGTAGCCGGAGAAGTCGATGCCGGTCCAACCCGACATCAGCGCCAGCGCGCCTTCCGGATTGATGTGCGAGCGGTAGTCGGCGTATTTCGCCGCCGCTTCCGCCTCGGTGTTGCCGAGGATGATCGTCATCATGTTGAACATCAGGATCTCCGCCGGATCGCGGCCGAGCGCGGCGGCCTCCTGGCGGATCGCCGAGACGCGCGGCGCGATGATCTTGGCCGACGGTCCCGACATGAACACGCATTCGGCGTGCTTGGCCGCGAACTGCCGCCCGCGCGGCGAGGTGCCGGCCTGGTACAGCACCGGCGTGCGCTGCGGCGACGGCTCGCTGAGATGGATGGTGTTGTTGATGCGGTAGTTCGCGCTCTCGTGGTTGATCCGATGAACTTTTGACGGATCGGTGAAGATGCCGCGCTTGCGGTCACGCAGCACGGCGTCGTCTTCCCAGCTTCCTTCCCAGAGCTTGTAGACGACCTCCATATATTCGTCGGCGATGTCGTAGCGGTCGTCGTGTCCGGTCTGCTTGTCCTTGCCGGCGCCGCGCGCGGCGCTGTCGAGATAGCCGGTCACGACGTTCCAGCCGATCCGCCCCTCGGTGAGGTGATCGAGCGTCGACATCCGCCGCGCGAACGGGTAGGGCGGCTCGAAGGAGAGGTTGCTGGTGACGCCGAAGCCGAGATTCTTCGTCACGGCGGCCATCGCCGAGAGCAGCAGCAGCGGCTCGTTCGACGGGGTCTGTGCCGCGTTGCGCAAGGCTGCGTCAGGGCTGTTGCCATAGACGTCATAGACCCCGAGCACGTCGGCCAGGAACAACCCGTCGAAACGGCCGCGCTCCAGCGTCTTGGCGAGATCGATCCAGTAGGGCAGGCGGTTATATTCGGCGGTGCGGTCGCGCGGATGGGTCCACAGGCCCGGTGATTGGTGCGCGACGCAATTCATCGCAAAGGCGTTGAGCCTGATCTCTTTGGCCATGCTGGTCCCCCGGCGCCCTGTACTGAGCGCTCTTCGAATGATAGACGTGCGCCTCAACTTGACGCGAAACTTGGCGAAGTTCTTGCATATCGCTTGTGCTTGGCAAGGCCAAAATCAGCGGCGCCCCCGCTCTTGGCAAGCCGATCTCAAGGATGCAAGGACGGAATCCCAAGCGAATTACAAGAGAAGTACAAGCGAACTACAAGAACTATCCAACTCCCCGCCACTTTCGAAGGACACCCTGTCTCGGATAGGGTCCCTCGTCTCAAAGCCTCGAAATGCAAGTCATGACCAGAGCCGACGCCATCGCCCGCGCCCGTGAGGATTTCAAATCCGGCGCCTTCCTCGCCGAGCTCGACCGCCGCGTCGCCTACAAGACCGAGAGCCAGAATCCGTCACGCGGTCCCGAGCTGCGCGCCTATCTGGAACAGGAGATGCAGCCGGCTTTCGCCGCGCTCGACTTCACCAGCCGTATCGTCGAATCCCCCAGCGGCAAGGCGCCGTTCCTGTTCGCCGAGCATCACGAGAGCGCATCCGCGCCCACCGTGCTGGTCTACGGCCATGGCGATGTCGTCGACGGCATGGAGGGCGAGTGGCGTGAGGGGCGCGACCCCTGGCGGACCACGGTTGCGGGCACGCGGCTCTACGGCCGCGGCACCGCCGACAACAAGGGCCAGCACAGCATCAACATGGCGGCGCTTCGCGCGGTGCGTGAGGCCCGCGGCGGCAAGCTCGGCTTCAACGCCAAGTTCATCGTCGAGATGGGCGAGGAGATCGGCTCGCCCGATCTCGGCAAGGTTTGCGATCTCCATCGCGACGCGCTCAAGGCCGACCTGTTCATGGCTTCCGACGGGCCGCGCCTGTCCGCCGACCGTCCGACGCTGTTCCTCGGCTGCCGCGGGGGCATCCGCATCCATCTGGATGTGAACCTGCGCGACGGCGGCCATCATTCCGGCAATTGGGGCGGCGTGCTCGCCAATCCCGCAACCATCCTGGTCAACGCGATCTCAACGCTGGTCGACGGCCACGGCCGCCTCCAACTCGAGGCCCTGAAGCCGCCGCGGCTCACCAACCAGATCCGCTCCTATCTCGCCGACGTCCGGGTGGTGCCGAGTGCGGATGAGCCCGCGCTAGCCGACAACTGGGGCGAGGAGGGGTTGTCGGCGGCCGAACGGCTATACGCCTGGAACACGCTGGAAGTGCTGGCGATGTCGTCGGGCAATATCGACAAGCCCGCCAATGCCATTCCCGGCCATGCCAATGCCGTGCTGCAACTGCGTTTCGTGGTCGGCACGAAGATTGAGGGGATGATCGAGGCGATCCGTGCCCATCTGGTCGAAAAGGGTTTTCCGATGGTCGAGGTGCGGGCTGCCCAGAGTTTTGCTGCATCGCGCACCGATTTCGACAGCCCCTGGATCAAATGGGCGGCGGATTCGGTGCAAGAGACCACCGGCAAGGCGCCGGCGGTGCTGCCGAATTTCGGCGGCTCGCTGCCCAACGACGTCTTTTCCGAGATCCTGGGCCTGCCCACGATCTGGGTCCCGCACTCCTATCCCGGCTGCTCCCAGCATGCGCCCAATGAGCACATTCTGCTGCCTCTGACCGAGGAGGCCTTGACTGTGATGGCTGGCCTGTTCTGGGATCTCGGCCAGTTGCCCAAACCGCTGAGTTGAGCCGTTAACCTGAGGCGCGATCTCGCCGAAAGTCACATTCTAATCCAGGCCGATATGTGCTTGCATCCGGCCGCATCATCCTGAAAGGGGAAGAAGAAGTGAAACATTTCCGTAGCATCGGGCTCGCACTCGCCGCGACCTTCGTCGTCAGCCAGGCCGGGGCCCAGGAGCTGACCGGCACGCTGAAGAACATCAAGGACACCGGTGCCATCACGCTGGGCTTCCGCGACTCCTCGATCCCGTTCTCCTATCTCGACGACAACCAGAAGCCCGTCGGGTTCGCGATGGACATCTGCTACAAGATCGTCGATGCCGTGAAGAAGGAGCTCAAGCTCGACAAGCTCGAGGTCAAGCTCAACCCGGTGACCTCGGCGACCCGCATCCCGCTGATGGCCAACGGCACCATCGACCTCGAATGCGGTTCGACCACCAACAATGCCGAGCGCCAGAAGCAGGTTGCCTTCACCAACACCCACTTCCTGACCGCCAGCCGCTACGTCTTCAAGAAGGCGAGCGGCCTGAAGTCGATCGACGACCTCAAGGGCAAGACCGTGGTCTCGACCGCCGGCACCACCAACATCAAGCAGCTCACCGAGGCCAACGTCGAGAAGAAGCTCGGCGCCAACATCATCCCCGCCAAGGACCACGCCGAAGCCTTCCTGATGGTCGAGACCGACCGCGCGGTCGCCTTCGTCATGGACGACATCCTGCTGGCGAGCCTCGTTGCCGGCTCGAAGTCGCCGGGTGACTACGTCATCTCCAAGGACGCGTTCTCCAAGCCGGAGCCCTACGGCATCATGCTGCGCAAGGACGACGCGGCCTTCAAGAAGGTGGTCGATGCCGCGACCGCCGCGCTCTACACCTCCGGCGAAGGCCAGAAGATCTACGACAAGTGGTTCACCCAGAAGATCCCGCCGAAGGGCCTGAACCTCAACAGCCCGATTTCGGCCGAGCTGAAGAACGAGTTCGCGAAGCCCACGGACTCGCCGAATCCGGACGACTATAAGTAAGACGAAGTGTTCGCCTCTCCCCGCTTGCGGGGAGAGGCCGGAATTCGCGCAAAGCGCGGATTCCGGGTGAGGGGGACTCTCCACGAGTCCAGCTCCGACCTCCTTCGCGGGGAGCCCCCCTCACCCCTGCCCTTTCCCCGCAAGCGGGGAGAGGGGGATAGAATTGGAGGAACATGTCCGGCCACTCTTGACACAGGGGTGGCCGGACATTTGCATAGGCGCTCAAGGCTTCTCTGAAGACGTCCAATGACGGGCGCGTTCGCGCGGGGGACACGTGAACTACAACTGGAACTGGGGAATTTTCTTCCAGCCGAACCCGATGGGGACCGGTACCTATCTCGACATGCTGCTGTCGGGTCTGGCGCTGACCCTCAAGACCGCAGCGTTGGCCTGGGTCATCGCGCTGATCACCGGCTCGATCGTCGGCGTGATGCGCACGCTGCCGTCGAAGGGAGCGAACTGGTTCGGCTTTGCCTATGTCGAGTTCTTCCGCAACATGCCGCTGCTGGTGCAGCTGTTCCTGTGGTTCTTCGTGCTGCCGGAGCTGTTGCCGAAGGCTGCCGGCACCTGGCTGAAGCAACTGCCGAACGCGCCGTTCTGGACGGCCGCGATCGGCATCGGCTTCTTCATGTCGGCGCGCGTGGCCGTGCAGCTGCAGGCCGGCATCTCGTCGCTGCCGCGCGGGCAGAAGATGGCGGCGACCGCACTCGGCCTCACCACGGTGCAGGGCTATCGCTACGTGCTGTTGCCGATGGCGTTCCGCATCATCCTGCCGCCGCTGACGTCTGAATTTCTCAACACGATCAAGAATACCGCGGTCGCCATCACCATCGGCCTGCTCGAGCTGACCGGCCAGGCGCGCTCGATGCAGGAATTCTCGTTCCAGGTCTTCGAGGCCTTCACCGCCGCGACCATCCTTTATCTCCTCGTCAACGCTGTCGTCGTGACCGCGATGCGTTTCCTCGAGCGCTGGGTCGCGATCCCCGGCTACATCACGGGGAAATAAGCGATGCTCGCCAATTTCGATTTCGACGTCATCCGCCGCGCGTTGCCCTATCTGTTCTACGAGGGCATGACGTTCACCCTGACCTTGACGGGTCTTGCCGCGCTCGGCGGCCTCATCTTCGGCACGGCACTCGCCCTGATGCGGCTCTCCGGCTACAAGACCCTCGGACGCATCGCCGGCCTCTATGTCGACTTCATGCGCTCGCTGCCGCTGGTGCTGGTGATCTTCTGGTTCTACTTCCTGGTGCCCTATATCGGGCAGTGGCTGACCGGCGCCTCGCGCCCGATCAGCGTCGGCGCGTTCGCATCCTCGCTCATCACCTTCATCATGTTCGAGGCGGCGTACTTCTCCGAGATCATGCGTGCCGGCATCCAGTCGATCTCGCGCGGGCAGCCGGCTGCCGCCAGCGCGCTCGGGCTGACCTACGCCCAGACCATGCGCTACGTCGTGCTGCCGCAGGCCTTCCGCAACATGCTGCCGGTGCTGATCACGCAGACCATCGTGCTGTTCCAGGACACTTCGCTGGTCTACGTCCTGTCGATCACGGACTTCCTGGGCGCGGCGAGCAAGGTGGCGCAGCGCGACGGGCGCCTCGTCGAAATGTACCTGTTCGCCGCCGTCGTCTACTTCACCATTTCCTGTATCGCGTCCTTCGGCGTTCGCCGCCTGCAGGCGCGCATCGCCATCATTCGCTAGGGCTCCCCGCTCATGATCGAAATCAGCCACGTCAACAAATGGTACACGCCGAGCTTCCAGGTGCTGACCGATTGCACCACCAGCGTGACCAAGGGCGAGGTCGTCGTGGTCTGCGGCCCCTCCGGCTCGGGCAAGTCGACGCTGATCAAATGCGTCAACGCCCTGGAGCCGTTCCAGAGCGGCGAGATCACGGTCGACGGCACCAAGGTGCATGATCCCAAGACCAATTTGCCGAAGCTGCGCTCGCGCGTCGGCATGGTGTTCCAGCACTTCGAGCTGTTTCCGCACCTCAAGATCATCGACAATCTCTGCCTCGCGCAGGAGAAAGTGCTGGGGCGCCCGCACGACAAATCGGTCACCAAGGGCATGCAGCTCCTGGAGCGCGTCGGCCTGAAGGAGCAGGCGCAGAAATTTCCGGCGCAGCTCTCCGGCGGCCAGCAGCAGCGCGTCGCCATTGCCCGCGCGCTCGCGATGGATCCGATCGTCATGCTGTTCGACGAGCCGACCTCGGCGCTCGATCCGGAAATGGTCAGCGAAGTGCTCGACGTCATGGTCGATCTCGCCCGCGAAGGCATGACCATGATGGTCGTGACCCACGAAATGGGCTTTGCCCGCAAGGTCGCCAACCGCGTCATCTTCATGGACCGCGGCGAGATCGTCGAGGACGCGGCGAAGGAAGACTTCTTCGGCAAGCCGCGCAGCGACCGCGCGCAGAAGTTCCTGTCGAAGATTCTGTCGCATTAGCCGTCATTCCGGGGCGCGCGTAGCGCGAGCTATGACGCGCAATTGCGCGTCTGAGAATCCATAACCACGATCGGGAGTATGGATCCCGGGCTCGCGCTTCGCGCGCCCCGGGATGACGAATAGAGGGGTGCCCGACGCCTCCAATCGGCGTATAAGCCGGTAATCCCATTCCCGCCAGGAGACCTGCCTTGGACTCGATCGCCTACGTCAACGGCTCATTCGTCCCGCTCTCGGAAGCCAAGATCTCGGTCCTCGATCGCGGCTTCCTGTTCGCCGACGGCATCTACGAGGTTTCAGCCGTGCTGGACGGCAAGCTGGTCGACAACGCCTCGCATCTGGCGCGGCTGGAGCGGTCGGTCGGCGAGATCAAGCTGAAGCTGCCGGAGACGGTCGAACGCATCACCGAGCTGCAGAAGGAGCTGATCGCGCGCAACAAGCTCGCGAACGGCCTCGTTTACCTCCAGGTCACGCGCGGCGCCGACAAGGGCCGCGACTTCGCTTTCCCCAAGGGGGACGTCAAGTCGAGCCTGGTGATGTTCACCTCGGAAAAGGACATCATCAACGCCGCCTCGGCAAAGACCGGCATCAACGTGATCACGGTGCCCGACATCCGCTGGGAGCGCCGCGACATCAAGAGCGTGGCGTTGCTGGCGCAGGTGCTGGCAAAGCAGGCGGCGGCCGAAGCCGGCGCGGGCGAGGCCTGGATGCTGGAAGACGGCTACGTCACCGAGGGCGGTTCGTCCTCGGCGTTCATCCTCACCAAGGACGACGTCATCGTCACCCGCAAGAACTCCAACGCGATCCTGCCGGGCTGCACCCGCAAGGCCGTGGTGGCGCTCGCCGAAGAGCGCCAGCTCCGCGTCGAGGAACGCTCCTTCACGGTCGAGGAAGCGCTGGCCGCAAAGGAAGCCTTTGCCACCTCGGCCTCGCTGTTCGTCCAGCCGGTGATCGCGATCGACGGCAAGAAGGTCGGCGACGGCAAGCCCGGCCCGATGGCGACGCGCCTGCGCGAGATCTACGTCGAGTTCGCCAAGGCGACCGCGGTCTAGCCACACGCTCAGCTTCCGTAGGGTGGGCAAAGGCGCCCTTGCGCCGTGCCCACGTCTTCGCTCCTGTTAGCCACAGTAGGTGGGCACGCTTTCGCTTTGCCCACCCTACAAGACCGTCGTTGTGGTTGGCTCACGCCACCGACGCCCTCACCTTCACCGGATGCACCGCGCGGAACGCGATCGCAATCCTGTTCCAGGCGTTGATGGCGCCGATCAGCATGGTCAGGTTCACCGTCTCCGCATCGGAGAATTGCGCGCGAACCTGTTCATAGACGTCATCAGGCGCGCGCGTCTGCGAGATCAGCGTGACGGACTCGGTCCAGGCCAGGGCGGCGCGCTCTCGATCGGTGTAGAGCGGGGATTCACGCCAGGCGTTGAGCAGGTAGATGCGCTGTTCCGTCTCGCCGCGCTTGCGGGCGTCCTCGGTGTGCATGTTGATGCAGAAGGCGCAGCCGTTGATCTCTGATGCGCGGATCTTGACCAGCTCGATCAGCGATTTCTCGAGGCCCGTCGACTGGATCTGCTCCTCGAGCGCCAGCAGCGCTTTGATCGTATCCGGCGCGGCCTGGTAGTAGTTCATGCGGGGTTTCATGGTCGTTCTCCTTGCTTCCTAGGGTGGGATCAATGTGCTCCGCCAGCCGACGTCTGGCCGGGCTTCTTCAGAAAGAACACGGCGATCAGAGCGATGATCAGAGCCATGCCGAGCAGGTAGAAGGTGTCGCTGAAGGCGAAGATGTAAGCCTGCTTCTGCACGATGCGGCCGACCGCGACATAGGCACGATGCGCGGCGTCTCCACGGTCGAGAATGCCGTGGCTGACGAAGTATTGCGTAAGCTGTTCGAGTCGCGTGCGGGTGGCCTGCTCGAACACTGAGACCGACTGCATCAGCACGTTGGAGTGATATTGCTCGCGCTTGGTCAGCACGGTTTGCAGCAGTGCGATGCCGACGGCGCCGCCGAGGTTGCGCATCATGTTGAACAGGCCGGAGGCGGAACCCGCATTCTCGGCTTCGATGCCGGCGGTCGCGACCGCCGACAACGGTGCCATCACCAGCGCCTGGCCGATGGCGCGGACCACGTTGGGCCACAGCAGCTGGTCGGCGGCGTAGTCGTTGGTCATATAGATGTTCATGAAGTTCGAGGCCGAGAACAGCACGAAGCCGACGCCGATCACGATGCGCGCGTCGAATTTCTGCATCAGGCGCGGCACCAGCGGGATCAGCACGAGCTGCGGCAGCCCGGTCCAGGCCAGCACCATGCCGATCTGCTCCGCGTTGTAGCCCTGGATGCGCGCCAGATATTGCGGGAGGATGAATACCGAGCCGTACAGCGCGACGCCGAGCAGGAAGTTCGCCAGCATGCCGAAGCCGAAGTTGCGGCGGGCGAGCAGGCGCAGATTGAGCAGCGGCCTCTTCACCGTGAGTTCGATGATGAAGAAGGTGGTCAGCGCCGCGACCGCGATTACGCTGAGTTTGACGATGAAGGGCGAGCCGAACCAGTCGTCCTTGTTGCCTTCCTCGAGCACGGTCTGGAGGGCGGACAGCCCGATTGCCATGGTGATGATGCCGGCCCAGTCGCCCTCGCGCAGCAGCGCCAGCTTCATCGGCCTCGCCTCGAGCGCGTACCAGAGCATGCCGACCATGACTGCGCCGGGGACGAGGTTGACGTAGAAGATGTACTCCCAGCCGAAATTCTCGGTCAGATAGCCGCCGATGGTCGGGCCGATCGCGGGCGCGAACGTCGCGGACAGCGCGAACAACGCAAGCCCGACCGGCTGTTTCCCGCGCGGCAGCAGCGTGATGATCAGCGTGAACGCCATCGGGATCAGAACGCCGCCAGTGAATCCCTGCACGGCGCGCAGCACGATCATTTGCGGCAGGTCCTGCGCCAATGCGCAAGCCGCCGACAGCAGCAGGAACAGGACCGCGTTGGTAAGAAGATAGATCCGGATCGAGAAGACCTGCGCGAGCCAGCCGGAGAGCGGGATCACCACGATCTCCGCGATCAGATAGGAGGTGGAGATCCAGCCGCCGTCGTCGATACCGGCGCCGATTGCGCCCTGGATGTCCGCGAGCGAGGCGTTGACGATCTGGATGTTCAGCACCGCCATGAAGGCGCCGAGCGTCGCGCCGATCACGGCGATCCAGGTTCTTGCCGACACGGCCGGCGTCGCGGGAGCGGCTGGCGCGGGGAGGTTGGCGATGGATGCGGCGTTGACGGTCGGTTGAAGCGTGCTCATGGAAGCCTCGTCTCGGGTCCGGAGACAGGATGCGTCAGACAGGTGGTTTCGATAATCGAGGAAGTTCTGGAAGGATCATCCGGCAGGATTTGACAATCCCGCCGGAGCCTTCCGGCTTCAACCGCCGTTGCGGCGAGGCGCGTTGTCAGCCAGACGCTTTGCAGTGTCGCGCTCTGCCAGCACCGTCTGCTTGGTGTCGACCGTCGGCACCGCCGACATGCCGGGGCGGAGCAGGCCGACCAGGCTGTGGTCGTCGAGCACGATCTTCACGGGAACACGTTGCACGATCTTGGTGAAGTTGCCGGTGGCGTTGTCCGGCGGCAGCAGCGCGAATTCGAGCCCGCTGGCCGGCGACAGGCTGTCGACATGGCCGCGCAGGGTGTGCTTGCGGAAACTGTCGACGTGCAGCTCGACCGGCTGGCCGGGGCGCACATGTGTCAGCTGCGTCTCCTTGAAGTTCGCGACGACATAGACCGCATCGAGCGGCACCACGGCCATCAATTGCGTGCCGGCCTGGACGTATTGGCCGACCCGCAGCGCGCGGGCACCGACCGTGCCGTCGACCGGCGCAGTGATCTCGGTATAGGACAGGTTCAGCGCCGCCTGCCGTGCGACCGCGCGGGCCCGGTCCAGCTGGGCCGCGGCCTGGGCGCGCTGGGTGGTGAGCACGTCGACCTTGCGCTGCGCGGCCACGAGGCCGGACTTGGCATGTTGCAGCTGCGCGCTGCTGGCGCGCAGTGCCGCGTCTGTCTGCTGTGCGCGCTGGATCGTGCCGGAGCCCGACTTCATCAGATCGTCGTAGCGGGCGCGCTCCTCCTGCGCGAATTTGAGATTGGCGTCCGCTGCCGCAACATCGGCGGTGCTCTGCTCGATGATCGGTTGCTGGAGCTCGAGCTGGGCATCGATGTTGCGCACCGACGCTTCGCCGGCGGCGACATCGGCGCGGGCCTGCTCCAGCGCCGCCTTGAAGTCGCGATCGTCGATCTTGGCGAGAAGCTGGCCGGCTCTGACCTTCTCGTTGTCGCCGACCAGCACCTTGGCGATATAGCCGGAGACCTTTGGTGCGACGATCGTGGAGTCCGCTTTCACATAGGCGTCATCGGTCGTCTCGAGGTAGCGGCCGTTGGTCCAGTAGTCGTGCCCGTAATAGGCCACGGCCGCCGTGCCCGCGAGCAGCGCAAGCACCAGCGCCGCGCGCCGAACCATATTCCGGGGCGGGGCACTCGGCTTTGCCTTGGAATAATCGGCAGTGATTTCAGTTGCTTGCTGAAAGTTATCGGTGCGGGGCATCTCGGACATGGCGGTCTTCCTTTTCGGCTCGCCGGGGATATCGGTCTTTCCAGTTCAAGCGATAATTGGCGAAATGCTGGAAGGATTATCCACCAGCGGCGGATAGTCCGAGGCTTCGTCTTGACCTCCGTGGTGGTACCGAAACAGCCCGGCGACCGCGCCAGAGCGATTGCCGTCCCTGTCGTACGATTGCTGCTAACGCGTCTGGCTCCTGCCGCACGCGAAAGCTCAGGGCGGGTGGGACCCGTATGCAGGATCTGATAGATAATCGAGGAGAATCCCCAGCGATTATCGATCAAAAGCGGACAATCACGCAGCCATGGACCGATTGACCAGCCTCGAAGTGTTCAGCCGGGTGGTGGAGACTGGCGGCTTCTCCGCAGCAGCCCGCAAGCTCAACATGTCGACCACCATGGTGAGCAATCACGTCCAGGCATTGGAAGACCGGCTCGGGGTGAGGCTGCTTCACCGAACCACGCGCAAGGTCAACCTTACGGAGATCGGCAAGGCCTATTACGACCGCTGCGTCCAGATCCTCGCGGACATTGAACAGGCCGACGACATCGCGGGTGAATTGCAGTCAGTGCCCCGCGGCACGCTGCGCATTCACGTCGCCACCCATATGGTCCCGTTCGTGACGCCGGTGGTGGCGAGGCTGCTGTCCACCTATCCGGAGCTCAAGATCGATCTGCGCATGGGCGAGGCCGACGTCGATCTCATCGAGGAAGGCTACGATGTTGCCCTGCGCATGACCCCGCCGCCGGATTCGAGCCTGATCGTGCGGAGCCTCGCCACCTGGCGCCACGTGCTGTGCTGTTCCCACGATTACATCGAGCGGCACGGCCGGATGCAGAAACTCGACGAGCTCACCACGCATAATTGCGGTCGTCACCTGAACTATCCGTTTGGCGATGAATGGCGCTTCCTTGATCGCAAGGGCGTACCGGCTTCGGTACGAATCTCGGGCAGCTTCGTCACCAACAGCGGGGAAGCGTTGCGGAAGGTCGCGCTGGAGGGGGCCGCCGTGTGCCTGATGGCAGGCTTTCTCATTCAGGACGACCTCGAAGCCGGCCGCCTCGTGCGCCTGTTGCCGGAATATCGGACGGTCGAGCTGTCCATGAACGCGGTCTATCCGCATCGGCATCATCTGTCGGCGAAGGTCAGGACCTTCATCGACCTGCTCGTGCACCACAGCGCCGAACAGCAGAAGCTGATCAACCCGTATTCATGAGCGGCGCGACGCCAGGCCAGAGAGTAGCAGGGCACGCTTGCGCCGTGGACACGGCTTTGCGTCAGCCGGTGGCGCGCATCCTTGCCGGCGATGGCGTGCGGAGTTCGTCAAACAGCCGCTCGACCTCCGTCTTCGTCTTCCCGATCGCGATGTCCTTGACCGCGCCATAGCCGCGGATCTCCATCGGCGCCTTTGCAATTGCGATGAGGTTCGCAAGACGCGCCGTATCGAGCCCGCCGAGCATCCGTTCGATCACGCCTTCATACCAGGCGATCAGTTCGCGTTCGGTGCGCCGCTCGGAAGTGTAGCCGAACGGATCGAACGGCGTGCCGCGCAGCCCCTTCAATCGCGCGAGCATGGCGAGCGGCATCTGGATCCACTGGCCGAAGGCACGTTTGCGCGGACGTCCGCGTGCATCACGCCGCGACGGCAGGAATGGCGGGGCGAGGTGATACCGGATGCTGAAGCCATCCTCGAATTCGCGTTTCAGCTCGTCGAGGAAGCCGCTTTGCATGTGCAGGCGCGCCACCTCGTATTCGTCCTTGTAGGCCATCAGCTTGAACAGGGCGCGTGCGACGGCCTCGGTCAGGGCCTCGCTGTTCAGGGCAGTCTCGGCATGGCGCACCTTTGCGACGGTCGCTCGATAGCGTGAGGCGTAGCTGGCGTCCTGATAGGCGGTGAGAAAGCCGGCACGGCGGTCGATGATCTCATCGAGCGTCTCGGCGGCGGGCGCTTCGTTCTGCTTCGGCAGGAAGTCCGGATCGGACGCCGCGATCCGGCCCCAGGCAAAGGCCTGCTTGTTGCGCTCGACCATGACGCCGTTGAGCTCGATCGCGCGCAGCAGCGCGGCAAGCGAAATCGGGATCAATCCGCGCTGCCAGGCAAAGCCGAGCATGATGATGTTGGCATAGACGGTATCGCCGAGCAGCCGATCGGCCAGCGCATTGGCGTCGAGCGTGTCGAGATCGTGCTCGCCGACGACCTGGCCAATGGCGCGCAGGCGGGCCGGAGAGGCGAGATCGGCGTCGCGGAAGCGGACGACGTCGCCGGTCGGCATCTCCGCGGTGTTGACCGCGGCGCGCGTGCCGCGGTGGTAGGTACCCGAAGCCTTCGGCGAGGAGCTGACCACGAGATCGCAGCCGATCAGCGCATCGGCCGCGCCCTGGTCGATGCGGACCTGATGCAGGGCCTCAGGGTTTGGCGCGAGCCGGATATAGCTCAGCACAGGCCCGAACTTCTGTGCAAAGCCGGTGAAGTCCAGCACCGACACGCCGCGGCGCTCGAGATGCGCGGCCATGCCGATCAGGGCGCCGACGGTGATCACGCCGGTGCCGCCGACGCCGGTTACGAGCAGGTCATAGGGGCGATCGAGCGGTGTGGTTGCGGGCAGCGGAAGGGCGGCCGCATGGCTGACTGCGTCGATCTGGCTCGCGCTCTTCTTCCGGCGCGTCGCACCTTCGACGGTGACGAAGCTCGGGCAAAAGCCGTTGAGACAGGAGAAATCCTTGTTGCAGGCCGACAGGTTGATCTGGCGTTTGCGGCCGAACGGCGTCTCCTTCGGCTCGACGCTGAGGCAGTTGGATTCGACCGAGCAGTCGCCGCAGCCTTCGCAGACGAGATCGTTGACATAGGCGAAGCGCTTGGGATCGGCCATCTGCCCGCGCTTGCGCCGGCGCCGCTTCTCCGTGGCGCAGGTCTGCTGGTAGATCAGGACCGAGACGCCGGGAATGTCGCGCAGCTCGCGCTGCACTTCGTCCATCTCCTCGCGGGGATGAATGGTGACGCCGCCGGGCAGGTCCGCCGGGCTGAAATGCGCGGGATCATCGGACACCAGCGCGATGCGCACCACGCCCTCGGCGCGGACGCTGTGCGCGATGGCATGCACGCTGACGGGGCCGTCGACCGGCTGACCGCCGGTCATCGCCACCGCATCGTTGAACAGGATCTTGTAGGTGATGTTCGCCTTGGCAGCGATCGCCTGCCGGATCGCCATCGAGCCGGAATGGTAGTAGGTGCCTTCGCCGAGATTCTGGAAGACGTGCTTCTTGCCGGTAAAGCGTGACGACGCCGCCCAGTTCACGCCTTCGCCGCCCATCTGGATCAGCGACGACGTCTCGCGGTCCATCCAGCTCGCCATGAAATGGCAGCCGATGCCGGCCAGCGCCTTCGATCCCTCAGGCACCTTGGTCGATGTGTTGTGCGGGCAGCCCGAGCAGAAATAGGGCGTGCGCGTTGCGCCTGAGACGTTGATGCTGCGCGCGGCCTCCGGCATCAGCGCGGCGGCACGCGCGGCCAGATTGAGGCCCGGGAACATCGGGTCGAGCCGGCGCGCCAGCACGGACGCCAGCGCGCGCGGCGACAATTCACCGATCCACGAGATCAGCCGTGCCCCGGCTTCGTCGTGCTTGCCCACCATGCGCTCGGGCTTGCTGCCGGGATAGTCGTAAAAGTATTCCTTGAACTGGCTTTCGATGATGCCGCGCTTCTCCTCGACCACGAGGATCTCGCGCTTGCCCTTCACGAAGCCCATGGCGTCATGCAACGCCAGCGGCCAGACCATGCCGACCTTGTAGACGTCGATGCCGATGTTGCGGCAGGCGGCCTCGTCGAGGCCGATCAGCCGCAGCGCCTCCATCAGGTCGAGATGCGCCTTGCCCGTGGTGACGATGCCGTAGGTCGCATCCTTGATGTCGTAGATGTGACGGTCGATCGGATTGGCCTTGGCGAAGGCGTAGACCGCGTGCTTCTTCGCCTCCAGCCGTTCCTCGATCTGCGGGCCCGGCAAATCGGGCCAGCGATAGTGCAATCCACCGGGCGGTGGCGCGAAGTCCGGCGTGCAGAAGGCGCGCGGCGGGCGCAGCGCGACGGAGGCGCCGGACTCGACGATCTCCGAGATCGCCTTGAAGCCGACCCACATGCCGGAGAAGCGGCTCAGCGCATAGCCATACTCGCCGAACGCCAGATACTCGCTGACGCTGGCGGGATGCAGCGTCGGCATGAACCAGCTCATGAAAGCGACGTCGGACTGGTGCGGCATCGAGGACGAGACGCAGCCGTGATCGTCGCCGGCGACGACGAGCACACCGCCATGCGGCGATGAGCCGTAGGCGTTGCCGTGCTTGAGCGCATCGCCGGAACGGTCGACGCCGGGGCCCTTGCCGTACCAGAGCCCGAACACGCCATCGACCTCGCGGTCGCCTTGCGTCTCCACCTGCTGCGAGCCGAGCACCGCGGTCGCCGCAAGGTCCTCGTTGACCGCCGGCAGGAACTCGATGCGATCCCGCTTCAGCCGGTCCTGGATGCGCCACAGCTCGAGATCGACGCCGCCGAGCGGCGAGCCGCGATAACCGGAAATGAAACCGGCGGTGTTGAGACCGCTCGCACGGTCGCGCCTCGCCTGATCGAGCGCGATGCGGACGATGGCCTGTGTGCCCGTGAGAAAGACGCGGCCGTCCTCGCGGTCGTAGCGGTCCGAGAGCTCGTAAGCATCGAGTGATGAAATGACGTCCATGGCAGACCTCGCGCGGCAACCTGCCGAATGTTGGAAGGTTATGCCTGGGGAGCTGGTAGGTCTTACCTATTTATCCGCTTGGAGAGCCAAAACTGGAAAAACTTTGCGAAATATGACGGGTTTTGGTAGGTTTCAGCGAAAGAGGGGGTTCCCGTGATCGAAGACCAGGACACAAGGATTCTTGCCTGCCTTCAGAAGGACGGCCGTGCCACCAACCAGCAACTCGCCGACGAGGTCGGCATGTCCACCTCGGCGTGCTGGCGCCGCGTGCGCGCGCTGGAGGAGGCCGGAATCATCCGGGGCTATGCAGCGCTGGTCGCGCGCGAGCAGGCGGGCTTTGCGATGTCCGCTATCCTCCACGTCTCGCTGGAGCGGCATGATGCGAAATTCGTCGACGAATTCGTGGCCAGAGTCACGACGCGCCGTGAGGTGCTGGAATGTTTTGCGACCACGGGCGACGCCGATTATCATCTGCGCGTCGTCGTGCAGGACATGGCGGCCTACAACCGCTTCCTCGACGAGTTCATGTTCCGCATCCCCGGCATCCGCTACGTCCGCAGCAACGTGGTGTTGAAGGAGATCAAGACGAGCGTGGCGCTGCCGTTTTGAGCGGCTTGCACCGCTGCCGTAGGGTGGGCAAAGGCGCGTAGCGCCGTGCCCACGATCTTTCAATGATCGAGAGAGGTCGTGGGCACGCTTCGCTTTGCCCACCCTACGGCACCTTCGCTACCGCCCCTCCCGCACAAACCGATTCCGCAACGTCCCAATCCCGGTAATGTCGATCTCCACGACGTCGCCGTGCCTGATGTCAGGCGACGCCCCATCGGTGCCCATCCAGATCACATCACCCGGCCACAGCGTAAAATACTTCGTCAGCTCGACCAGGAACGGCACCACGCCGAAGATCATGTCGTTGGTGTGAAAGCGGTTGGTCTCCTTGCCGTTGACCCGGACCACCGTTTCCATCGTCGCAAGATCGGCCTTGGTCTCGATCCACGGGCCCATCGGCTTGAACGTGTCGGCGTTCTTCGAGCGCCACAGGCTGCGATCGGCCTTCTGCCAGCTGCGCTCGCTGACGTCGTTACCGACAGTGTAGCCGAACACGCAATCCATCGCGTTCGCTGCGGTAAGGTGCTTCACCTTCTTGCCGATGACGACGACGAGCTCGCCTTCATAATGGATCTTCTCCGTCGCGAAGGACGGAATCACCACATCCTCGTCATGCGCGATCAGCGCGTTCTGGGCGCGGTAGCCGATCTCCGGGCGGTCGGGGACAGCAGGCACCGTGCCGGCCTTGTCGGCGGCCTCCTTCAGGTGCTTCAAGTAGTTCAAGCCGACGCAATAGAAGGTGCGCGGGATCAGCGGCAGCTCGATCTTGACGGCACCGAGCGCGTATGTGCGCGAGGTGCGCTGCCATTCGCTGAAGGGATCGCCGTCGACCGCGACGACCTGATCGCCCTCGACGATCCCCCAGGAGGTCTTGCCTGAAGCCGTGAATTTCAGCCAGCGCATGTCGTATCCTTGTCGCTATTCCGCAGCATCGCGCGGCTGCACCTTCCAGGCGCCCGCCGCCGGCCGCTTCAGCCCGAGATTTTCGCGCAGCGTCTTGCCGCGATAATCCTTCTGGAACAGGCCGCGACGTTGCAGCTCCGGCACGACATGCTGCACGAAGTCGGCGTAGGAGCCGGGCACATAGGTTGCAGCGATGACAAAACCGTCGCAGCCCCGCTCGACGAACATTTCCTCGAACTTGTCCGCGATCTCCTTGGGGCCGCCGACCATCGCATCCTGAACCTGGCCGCGACCGGAGAAGGTGACGAAGTCGCGCGCGCTCGGATTGCTCTTGCCCGAATTCTTCAGCACGCCGTCGCGGATGCCCAGAATGCCCTGCATGCTCTTCAGCTCGTCCGTCGTCAGCGGCTCGTCGAGATCCTTGGAGGCGAAATCGTAGTTGAGCGCTTCGGCGAGCAGCGACAGCGCGTCGATCTGCAGCGGCAGCTTGTTGATCAGCGCCACCTTGTCCTCGGCTTCAGTCTTGGTCGCCGCGCAGACCGGCGTCGTCAGATTGCAGAGGAACATCTGGTCGGGATCGCGGCCGGCCTTGGCGGCCTGGTTGCGCACGGCCGCGTAGCCTTCCTTGGCAGCCGCGAGATTGCGCGCGGCGGTGAAGATCACTTCGCCCCAGCGGCCGGCAAAGCGCTGACCGCGGCCGGAGGCGCCGGCCTGGATGATCACGGGGTGGCCCTGTTGTGAGCGCGGCACGGTGAACGGCCCGCGCGACTTGAAGGCCGGTCCCTTGTGATCGAGCCGCTTGACCTTGGTCGGATCGGCAAAGCGGCCGCTTTGCTTGTCCATGATCAACGCGCCGTCCTCCCAGGTGTCCCAATGGCCGAGCACGACCTCCATGAATTCGTCGGCCTTGTCGTAGCGGGAATCATGCTCGGGATGGGAGTCGCGTCCCATGTTGAGCGCCTCGCCGTCGTTCAGCGACGTCACGACGTTCCAGCCCGCGCGTCCGCCGGACATGAGATCGAGCGTTGCGAAGCGGCGCGCGACATCGAACGGCTCGTAATAGGTGGTCGAGCAGGTTGCGCCGAGGCCAAGCTTGTCGGTGACCATGCCCATGGTGGTCAGCACGATCAGCGGATCCATCTTCACGCAGCGGATGCCGTATTCGACGGTGTGGGTGTGGTCGTTGCCGTAGCGGTCCGGCATCGCCAGGCGGTCGTCAAAGAACGCCATGTGGAACTTGCCGGCTTCGAGGATTCTCGCGATCTCCTGGTAGTAATCGGCCGACATCGAATCGTCGCGCGAGTCCGGATGTCGCCAGGAGCTGGGCAGGTTGGTGCAATTCTGCGCCTGGAGGAAGCCGACCAGGACCATCTGTCGCGTCATGCTGCTGTTCTCCTGATGCCGTCAGCTCAGATCGAGCACGGTGTCGAGCCGGTAGTCGCGCGCCAGCGCGCGCAGCTTGTCCCAGGTGGCGTCCTCGATCTCGATGCCGTCGCGCAGGCGCTGTTGCTCGCGCAGGCCCTCGATCTCGCCGGGATAGTAGACGCCCTTGCTGCCTTCGGAGGGCGGCGTCGATTTCAGATAGCGCGCGAACTCCGCGACCTCGCGCTTGAACTCCTGCAGCGGACGGAACGCGGCGACGTTGAACACGGCCATGAAGCAGCCGTCATTGTGCCGCCCCGTCGGCTCGACGCCGAAGCCGAGACCCGTGAGCAGGCCGCAGAGCACCTCGACCATGGCGGCAAGGCCGCTGCCCTTGTAGCCCTCGGTGCCGCCGAGCGGCAGCAGCGCGCCGCCCTTGCGATATTGCGTGGGATCGGTGGTGTGCCGTCCCTCGGCGTCGATGATCCACCCCGTTGGAATTTCCTCGCCGCGTGCGACGGCAAGCTGGATCTTGCCGGCGGCGACCGCCGAGGTCGCCATGTCCAGATAGAACGGTGTCTCGAGATCGGACGGCACCGCGATCGAAATCGGGTTGGTGCCGAGCCGCGCCTCCTTGCCGCCGAACGGCGCGACGTGCTTCGGCGAGCGACCCGAATCCGCCGTCGCGATGCCGATCATGCCTTCGCGCATTGCCATCAGGGGATAAGCGGCGAGGCGTCCGACATGGCTCTGCCGGAACACGGTGCACGCCGCGACGTTCGCCGTCTTCGCCTTCTCGATCGTCAGCGCCATCGCCTTGGCGTTGACGTGGAAGCCGAAGCCCCAATGGCCGTCGATCACGGTCGTGGTCGGCGATTCCTGGACGATGGTCCATTTGGCGCCGGGCACGATGTGACCGGCCTTGATGCGATCGATATAGGTGGGAACGGCGATCACGCCGTGAGAATCGTGGCCCGCGAGATTGGCGTTGACGCAGCCGCTTGCGACCGCGTCGGCTTCTTCCTCGGAGGCTCCGGCGGCGCGAAGCAGGGCGGCGCTGACGCGCGTGAGGCGATCGGCCTTGACGATCGGCATGGCGTTCCCCTTGGCATTCCCTCGATATCCCGCCCTTGGCAGGCGCTGGTTGTTGAAGCCATCGTCTCAAAGCGCGGCTGCGATATCAATCTCCCGTAAACCAATACAGGGCTGCAAATTCGTGAAGAGACCCGCCGCGGCGCGGGAATCGTCCCGTGCGGCGGTATTTCCTGCAGTTTGGCGCAGCTCGTTCGCAGCTCGTTCACTTTGATTGTCGGTTTGCAGCGCGCAATAACGACCACTTAGGCGATCGCCATTCATAAAGTTACCGGGAGAAATAGGCAGAATGCCCGGGAGCTGAGATCGTGCCGACGACACTCGCGCGCACATTTGCGGCGTTGAGCGCCATCAACGAAGCGATTCTCTATGCGAAATCGCCGGACGAGCTGTACCAGAAGGTCTGCGACGCCGGGTTTTCGAGCGGGGACTTCCTGGCCGTGGCCGTGTTCCTGGTCGAGCCGGGCGGCAGCCGATTGCGGTTCGCGGCCGGCTGCGGCGACGACCTTCCGCGGCTGCGCGCGATCACGATCACGACCGAAGCCGGAGCACCCGAGGGATCGGGCGTCGGAGGCGAGGCTTTTCGCGAGCAGAAGCTGTGCATCAGCAACGACTACCTGAATGACCCGCGCTCGATGGCGTGGCGCGCGGGGGCGGCCACGGCCCATATCGGTGCGGCTGCGGCGCTGCCGCTGCTTTGCAACGGCCGCAGCGTCGGCGTGCTCTATGTGACCCGCAGCGAGCCAAATTCGCTCAACGAGCAGATGGTCTCGCTGTTCGAGCGCATGTCGGCCAACATTTCCTACGTGCTGGACAATTTCTCGCGCGAGACCGCGCAGCAGACCAGCGAGCGGGCGACGCGCCGGCTCAACCGCATGTTCGGCGCCCTTAGCGCCACCAACGAGGCCATTCTGCGCGCCAGGACCGAGCGGGAGCTGTATCAGCTCGTGTGCGACGCTTCCGTCCATGGCGGCAAGTCGCTGGCGACGATCGTCCTGCTGAAGGAGCAGGACTCCCACTGGCTTAAACCCGTCGCCGGCTCGGGGCAGAATCTGGAGCTCGTTGCCCAGACCAAATATTCCGTCGATGCCGCCAATCCCTATGGCCGCGGCATTTCCGGCAACGTCTTCCGCAGCCAGAAGCCCTTTGTCGAGGACGACCTCGTGAGCCGCACGAAGGGAACGCTGTGGGAGCAGGCCAATGTCAACGCAGGTGTCGCAGCCTGCGTCGCGGCTCCGCTGGTCAGGTTTGGCGAGAGCGTCGGCGTCGTCCTGTTCTTCATCAGCAAGTCATGGGCCAAGGACGACGAGGTCGTTGCACTGCTGCTGCGCATGGCGGAGAACGTCTCGTTCGCGATCGAGAATTTTCACACGGAGTCCGAGAAGGCCAGAATCGCTGCGGAAGAGGAGCGGCTGGCGCGCATGTATGCGGCGCTCAGCGCCACCAACGAGGCGATCCTGCGGGCGCGGTCGCGCGCCGAACTGTTCGATCTCGTCTGCGAGGCGACGGCAAAGGGCGCCAAATTCACCTCGGCCAACATTGCGCTGGTCGACCGTGACGCCGAGCTGCTGCGTGTCGTCGCCAGCTATGGGCCGAACGCCGAGCAGGTTCGCAACTTCAAGTTCTCCATCTCGGAGGAGGTGGCGGAAGGTCGCGGCCTGACCGGCACCGCTTTCCGCACGCGCCAGCCCGCCGTCAGCAACGACGTGCTCGCCGACGAGCGGATCGCGCCATGGCACGCCAGCGCCCGCCGCACCGGCATCGCCTCCTCAGCGGCCCTGCCGCTGTTCAACGGCGAGCGCGTCGAGGGCGTGTTCCTGTTCAACTCTCCGGAGCGCGGCACCTTCACGGACGAATTCGTCGAATTGCTGCGCAAGCTCCAGGCCAATGTCGCCTTCGCGCTGGAGAATTTCGACCGCGCCGAGGAAAAGGCCAAGGCGGAAATGCAGAGCAACCGCCTCCGCGGCATGCTCGAGGCGCTGAGCGCGACCAATGAGGCGATCATGCGGGTGAAGACCCGCGCCGAGCTGTTCGAGGTTGTCTGCGAGGCCGCGGTGCTGGGCGGTACGTTCTCATCCGCGACGATCGCGCTGGTCGACGACAGCGGGCACTACCTCGACATCGCCATGACCAAGGGCGAGAGCTGCGGCCTCATCAAGGACTGGCGCTTCTCGACGTCGGTCGGCGACCCCGAAGGCCGCGGCCTGACCGGCACCGCGTTCCGAACCCGGACGCCTTGCATTACCAATGAGCTTCTCACCGATATCCGCACCCTGCACTGGCACCATATCGCACGGGCCCAGGGCACGAAATCCGGCGCCTGCTTCCCGCTGCTCAGCAACGGCAGTGCGGCGGTCGGCGTGCTGCTGTTCCTCTCGCCGGACGAAGGTACGTTCACGCCGGACCTGATCCAGCTGCTCGGACGTCTCGCCGAGAACGTGTCGTTCGCCCTCGACAATTTCGATCGTGCCGAGGAAAAGGCCCGCACCGAGGCGCAGAAGGAGCGCCTGACGCGGATGTTCGCGGCCCTCAGCGCGACCAACGAGGCGATCATGCGGGCGAAGTCGCGCGCCGAGCTGTTCGATCTCGTGTGCCTTGCGGCCTCGAATGGCGCCAAGTTCACCTCGACGACCATCGCGCTGGCCAGGGCCGACAGCGATCAGCTGGAAATCGTGGCGAGCGCAGGCCCGTCCGCCGACACGACGCGGAACGTCCGCCTCTCCGTCGATCCGGAGCGGCCCGAGGGGCGCGGCATGAGCGGCACCGCGTTCCGCACCCGCCAGCCCTGCATCAGCAACGACTATCTCAACGACCAGCGTGTGAGCGCCTTCCATGCCGTCGTGCGCGGCGACGGCGCGCGCTCGGGCGCGGCGTTTCCGCTCATCGTTCACGACCAGGCGGTCGGCGTCATGATCTACATGTCGACCGAGCCGGCCACCTTCACGACCGAGTTCGTCGAGCTGTTACAGCGTCTTGCCGACAACGTATCCTTTGCGATGGAGAATTTCGATCGCGCCGACGCCAAGAACCAGGCGGACGAGCGGATCGAATACCTCGCTTCGCACGACAGCCTGACCGACCTTCCGAACCGCGAAACCTTCAACGCGCTGTTGCGTGAGGCGATTCACGCGGCAGAGCGGCACGATCATCGTTTTGCGTTGCTGTTCATCGATCTCGACCGCTTCAAGGTCATCAACGATTCGCTGGGGCACGAGGCCGGCGACCTGCTCCTGCTCGAAGTGGCCAATCGCCTGCGCGGCGCGCTACGGACCAGCGACGTGGTGGCGCGGCTCGGCGGCGACGAGTTCGTGGTGATCCTCGATCAGTGCGGCGAGATCGACGACGTTCAGCGCATCGCGACCGAGCTCTTGACCGCGCTCGCCCAACCCATGGAGCTCGCCGGGCACGAGTGCCACACCACGGCGTCGATCGGCATCGCGATGTATCCGGCGAATGGTTCCGATGCGCAGACGCTGACCAAGAACGCCGACATGGCGATGTATCTCGCCAAGGAAGACGGCAAGAACGGCTATCGCTTCTTCTCCAACGAGGTGAAGACGCAGTCGATCGAGCGGCTGTCGCTGGAGAGCGCGCTGCGCCGGGCGCTGGAGCGCGGGCAGTTCTCGCTGAACTACCAGCCGAAGGTGGAGATGGAGACCGGCCAGATTACCGGCGTCGAGGCGCTGCTGCGCTGGACGCATCCCGATCTCGGCAGCATCTCGCCGGCGCAATTAATTCCGCTCGCGGAGGAAACCGGCCTGATCGTGCCGATCGGCCGCTGGGTGCTCAACGAGGCCTGCGCGCAGGCCATGGCCTGGCAGCGCCGCGGCCTGCTTCCGCTGTCAATGGCGGTCAATTTGTCGCCGCGCCAGTTCGCCGACGAACATCTGCTGCAGGACGTCGACGAGGCGCTCGCCGCCAGCGGCATGTCGCCGGTGCTGCTGCAGCTCGAAGTCACCGAGAGCATGATGATGCGCAATGTCGGCCGGGCGCTGAAGGTGCTCGACGCCATCCAGAGCCGCGGCATTCGCCTCGCCATCGACGATTTCGGCACCGGCTATTCGTCGATGTCGCTGATGAAGCACTTCCCGATCGACACCATCAAGATCGACCGCTCCTTCGTGCGCGACCTGCCGCAGGATTCCGAAGACCAGGCGATCGCACAGGCGATCATCAGCATGGGCAAGGCGCTCGGCATGACCGTCGTCGCCGAAGGCGTCGAGAACGCCGAGCAAGAGGCATTCCTGCGCACCCATGGCTGCGACGAGATGCAGGGCTTCCTCATCTCCAAGCCCTTGCCGGCCCGGCAGATGGCTGAGCTGCTGCGGCCGATGGTGCTGCCGGTTGCCCCGCCGCTTCAGCCGGAGTCCGACGTTGTCGTTACGGAAGCCGCGTCCTCACGGCTGAAACGCGCCGTGGTCTGACCGCTGCGGCGAGCCAGGCGTTAGAGCATCCAGCCTAGCGCGACTTGAGCGGATGCGCCGTTTGGTGCCAGGCCCAGGCAGTGCGGATCACCGTTGCCAGGTCGGAATGGCGCGGCACGAAATTCAGCACCTTCTTGGCGGCGGAAGGATCCGCCACCAGATAGGTGGGATCGCCGGCGCGGCGCGGCTTGACCGTGTGCGGCACCTCGCGCCCGGTCTCCTGCTTGATCGCGTCGAGGATCTGACGCACCGAGAAGCCGGCACCGGTGCCGAGATTGAAGCTGCCGCCGGCATGGCCGCCTTCCAGAAGCTTCAGGGCCGCGACATGCGCCGCCGCGAGGTCGGTGACGTGGATGTAGTCGCGGATCGCGGTTCCGTCGGGCGTGTCGTAATCGTCGCCGAACACAGCGAAGTCGACATGGCCCTGCAGCGCCATCATGGCGCGGGGAATGAGGTGGGTTTCATTGTCGCGCAGCTCGCCGATGCCGCCCGAGGGATCGGCGCCGCTGGCGTTGAAATAGCGCAGGCAGAACGCGCCGAAGCCGTAGGCCGAGCGGTAATCGGCCAGCATCCGCTCGATCATCCATTTCGATGCGCCGTAGGGGTTGATCGGTGCGCAGGGAAAGTCTTCCGGCAGCTCCTTGGAATCGGCATTGCCGTAAACCGCGCCGGTCGAGGAGAACACGATGCGGTGGCAGCCTGCGTTCCGCATCGCCTGCAACAGCGACAGGGTTCCCTGCACATTGTTGACATAGTATTTCTGCGGATCCGTCATGGACTCGCCGACCAGGCTCGCCGCCGCGAAATGCATCACGGCCGTGATCTTGTGGTCGGCGAAGGCGCGTGCCAGCGCCGCGCCGTCGAGCAGATCGCCCGTCACCAGGGGGCCGGCAACGAAGCTGCGATGGCCTGTCGAGAGATTGTCATAAACCACGGGCTCGTAGCCGGCAGCGGTCAATGCGCGGCAGGCATGCGAGCCAATATAGCCCGCGCCACCTGTGACGAGGACAGTCGGTCGATCGGTCATGTCGTCTTGTGCTCTTCTTAGCGGAAGGGTCGGTTGCGGCTGAAGAGAAGATAGAGCGCGCGGGGGTTGGTGGTCAAATAGCGCCAGAACAGGCGGCGCGGTTCGAGCAGCGTGCGCCAGGCCCATTCGAGCCCGATCTTCTGCATCCATTGCGGCGCGCGGGAGCGGCTGCCCGACAAGAAGTTGAACAGGCCTCCGGATGTCTTGATAACGCCAACATTGGTGAGGTGCGGCGTGAATTCCTTCACGAATGCCTGCTCATTGGGCACGCCGAGCGCGACCCACAGATAATCAGGCGCAAGCGCGTTGATCTCCTCGACCTTCGCGCGCAGCGCGTCGCCGCGCAGATAGCCGTGGCTGTAGCCGACGATCTTGAGGTCGGGATAGAGCTTCTGGACGTTCTCGACCGCCGCGATGTTCTCGTCCTCGCTGGCGCCGAACATGTAGAAGGTGCGGCCGACCACTTCCGCCTTGCGCGCGACCACGTGGAACAGATCCGTGGTTGCGACACGCTCGGGCAACGGAAACCAGGATTGCAGCTTCGAAGCTGCCACCAGCGGCTGGCCGTCGGCATTGATCAGGTCGGCGGCGCGGAACAGGTGCTCGGTCTGCGGCTCGGTCGAGCAGCGTGCCAGAACCTCGCCATTGGCCGAGGTCAGGAACAGCGGACGGCCGATGCGATTGTCGGGATCGGTCGCCTCGATCATGAAATCGGCGGTGGCTTCCAGGTCGATTGCGGCCATGCGGAGCCCGCCGACGGTGATCCGCGGGACCTCGGCCGTCGCTGCCCGTCCATCAATGTTGACGCGGCGCTCAAGCATATTGTCTGCCTCGCTGGCGCGTTTCGACCGCCGGCGTGAGCTCGTCGAGCACGACGCCGACGAGCTTGCGCTCGGCGCGGCTCGAATCCGCCACCTCGGCCAGGTAGCTGCGATAGGACAGCGGCACGCCGAAGTTGGCCAGCACGTTGCGGCCGTTGGCCAGCATGATGAAGAACTTCTGCACCCGGCCGGCCTGGATGCTGTCGGCGAAGATCAGGCGGAACAGCGAGGTCTCCTGGCCCGGGCTGCGGCCCCAGAAGATCGACACCGGCACGATCTGCACGTCGTAGTCCGCCGTCTTCGCCGCCACCTCCAGCAGCCGCGACAGCTCCGAGCGCCGCGCCCGGCCGCGCAGCACGAAGGCCTCCAGCAGCGCCGGCAGGTACATCACCGCGGCGCGGTTGGCGCTGGGCAGGGCCCGCTCCGAGCGCTGCGGCCGCGGCAGGCCCTGCTCGCGGCAGATGCGGTCGAGCGCGAACAGGTCGATCCAGCTGCGCTGCGGCAGCACGTAGCACACCGGCTTGTGCGGATCGAGTTCGAGCGCGCTGCCCGGCGCCGACGGCACCACCAGGTAGCGCATCGAGACGATGAAGGGGCGCGCGATCGGCCGCACCAGGGCGTAGGCGCAGGCGACGAGGAAGTTGAAAAGTGCGGTCATCATGGCTTGTGGGGCGGATTATGGGGCAAGGGCCGCCCCCGGCGTCAGCTTTTTTGCGCCGCGGGATTGACC
>NZ_CAKZJO010000048.1 GCF_936943645.1 uncultured Bradyrhizobium sp.
CCCGGCCATGACGCCCTAACCAAGCTGAGACGATGACCGCAATCCTCACCAATTTGTTCGATGGCGTTGCCTACGGCATGCTGCTGTTCGTGCTCGCCTGCGGGCTCGCGGTCACGCTCGGCCTGATGAATTTCGTCAATCTCGCCCATGGCGCCTTCGCCATGGCCGGCGGCTATGTCTGCATGGTGCTGGTCAACCGGATGGGCTGGCCGTTCTTCGCGGCCCTGCCGCTCGCTTTCGTCTCCTCTGCCGCGATCGGCATCGCGCTCGAGCGCACGCTCTACCGCCATCTTTATGCGCGCAGCCATCTCGATCAGGTGCTGTTCACCATTGGTCTGACCTTCATGTCGGTCGCGGCCGTCGACTATATCCAGGGCTCCTCGCGGGTCTTCATCAACCTGCCGGCGGCGCTGCAGGGCCAGTTCGATGTGTTCGGCGTCGGCATCGGCCGCTACCGGCTGATGATCATCGTAATCTGCGGCCTGCTCACCATCGGTCTGCAAATGGTGCTGGCGAAGACGCGCTTCGGCAGCCGCCTGCGCGCCGCGGTCGACGATCCCCGCGCCGCCAGCGGTCTCGGCATCAACGTGCCGCAAGTGTTCGCCTTCACCTTTGCCTTCGGTTGCGGGCTCGCCGGTCTCGGCGGCGCGCTCAGCGCCGAGATCCTCGGCCTCGATCCGTATTTTCCGCTGAAGTTCATGATCTACTTCCTGATCGTGGTGACCGTCGGCGGCTCGTCCTCGATCACCGGCCCCTTCCTGGCCTCGCTCCTGCTCGGCATCGGCGACGTCGCCGGCAAATATTACGTGCCGAAAATGGGACCCTTCGTGATCTACACCATGATGATCGTGATCCTGATCTGGCGTCCGAACGGCCTGTTCGGCCGCACGGCCGCGCGTTGAGTTCGCCGATGAGCGCTGCTTCCGACGTCGGTTATCACGCGCAGCGCCAGGCGCGCTGGCACTATGGCGAAGCTGCCTTCTGGCTCGTCGTGCTGGCCTGTGGCTTCCTGTTTCCCACACGTTATCTGATCATGACCGACATCCTGCGGCTCGCGCTGTTCACGATGTCGCTCGATCTGATCCTCGGCTATGCCGGCATCGTCTCGCTTGGCCACGCCGCCTTCTTCGGCGTCGGTGCCTATGCCGCGGGACTGCTTGCCCTGCACGGGATCATCAACGAGCCCGTGCTCGCGCTTGTCGTCGCAGGCCTTGCCGCGATGGTGCTCGGTTTCGCCACCAGCTTCCTGGTGATCCGGGGCGTGGACCTGACGCGCTTGATGGTGACGCTCGGCATCGCGCTGCTGCTGGAAGCGCTCGCCGAACGCTTCTCCAACATCACCGGCGGCACTGACGGCCTGCAGGGCATCGAGATGCAGCCGATCCTCGGCCAGATCCCGTTCGACATGTTCGGCAAGGCCGGTTTCTTCTATTCGCTGACTGTCCTGTTCCTCCTGTTCCTGTTCGCCCGTCGCGTCGTGCATTCGCCGTTCGGCCTGTCGCTGCGCGCCATCAAGAACAATCCGCTGCGCGCCGCCGCCATCGGCATTCCCGTCAACCGCCGTCTGATCGCTATCTACACGCTGGCGGCGTTCTATGCCGGCATTGCGGGGGCGCTGTTCACCCAGACCACCGCGATCGCCTCGCTCGACGTCTTCGCGTTCGAGCGCTCGGCCGACCTCATGCTGGTCCTCGTCATCGGCGGCACCGGCTATCTCTATGGCGGGTTGGTCGGCGCGGTGATCTTCCGCATGCTCCAGGAATTGTTCTCCACCATCACTCCGCAATACTGGCAGTTCTGGATCGGCCTCGTGCTGGTCGTGATCGTGCTGGTCGGCCGCCAGCGCCTGCATCGCTGGGTGCTTTATGTGCCGAACCTGGTCATCAAGCAGGTCGCTGGCCGTAAAGGGGTCGTTGCCGTGCCGGAGAGCGATTCATGACCATTGCGCTCGAAACCCGGAACCTCGAAAAGCAGTTCGGCGGCCTGCGCGTGACGCGGGATCTCTCGCTGAAGGTCGAGCAGGGCGCCCGCCATGCGCTGATCGGCCCGAACGGTGCCGGCAAGACCACGGTCATCAATCAGCTCACCGGCGTGCTGAAGCCGAATTCGGGCCGCATCCTGCTGGAAGGCCAGGACATCACTGATCTCGCCGTGCACAAGCGCGTGCTGCGCGGCCTGTCGCGCACCTTCCAGATCAACCAGCTCTATCCGGACCTGACGCCGCTCGAGACCATCGGCCTTGCGGTGTCCGAGCGCCTCGGCCATGGCGGCGACTGGTGGCGGCGGATGGGGACACGCAGCGACGTCAATGACGAGATCGCCGATCTCTTGACGCGCTTTCACCTGCTCGACGTCATGAACGAACAGACCGTGACACTGCCTTACGGCAAGCAGCGCCTGCTCGAGATTGCGGTCGCCATTGCGGCCAAGCCGCGCGTGCTGCTGCTCGACGAGCCCGCCGCCGGCGTGCCCGAGAGCGAGCGCCACGACATTCTCGGCGTGGTAGGCGGCCTGCCGCGCGACGTCACGGTGCTCCTGATCGAGCACGACATGGACCTCGTGTTCTCCTTTGCCGACCGCATCTCGGTGCTGGTCTCCGGTGGCCTGCTCACGGAAGGTCCGCCCGAGCAGGTCGCGCGCGATCCGCAGGTGAAGGCGGTCTATCTCGGCGAGGAGGCGGTCAATGTCTGACCTGCTCGCGATCGACCAGCTCCGCGCCGGCTATGGCGAGGCGGTGGTGCTGCCGAAGATGAGCCTGCGCCTCGCCGAAGGGCAGGTGCTGGCGCTCTTGGGCCGTAACGGCACCGGCAAGACCACGCTGATCAACTCCATTGTCGGCGTCACCCGCCGCTTCTCCGGCACGGTTGCGCTCGCCGGTACGGATGTCACGACGCTCCGGCCCGACCAAAGGGCGCGCGCCGGCATCGGCTGGGTGCCCCAGGAGCGCAACATCTTCCGCTCGCTCACGGTGGAGGAGAACATGACCGCGGTGGCCCAGCCCGGCCCCTGGACGGTCGAGAAGGTCTACGAGATGTTCCCGCGGCTGAAGGAGCGCCGCAGCAACTTCGGCAACCAGCTCTCCGGCGGCGAGCAGCAGATGTTGGCGATCGGCCGCGCACTGACCCTCAATCCGAAGGTCCTGTTGCTGGACGAGCCGACCGAGGGCCTTGCCCCCATCATCGTCGAGGAGCTCTTGAAGGCGATCGGTACCATCACCCGGGCGGGCGGCATCTGCTCCATCATCGTCGAGCAAAATGCCCAAAAGATTCTCGGGCTTGCCGACCGCGTTGTGATATTGGAGCGCGGAACGATCGTCCACGACGCCCCGAGCGCCGCGCTGAAGGCCGACCCCTCGGTCCTGGAGCGCCACCTCGGCGTCGCGGGGGCGGCGGCCCACTAAGAAATCTTCGGGAGTAAGACATGCAGCGAACCAAAGCCCCCTTCCGCGCCGACGAGGTCGGCAGCCTCCTGCGCCCCGCCAAGATCAAGGAAGCCCGCAGCCGTCTGGAGAAGGGCGAGATCTCGGCCGACGATCTGCGCAAGATCGAGGACATGGAGATCGAGAAGGTCGTGCACAAGCAGGCCTCGGTCGGCCTGAAGCTTGCGACCGACGGCGAATTCCGCCGCTCCTGGTGGCATTTCGACTTCCTGGCCAAGCTCACCGGCTGCGAGCTATTCCATCCCGACGCCGGCATCCAGTTCGCGGGCGTGCAGACCCGTCACGATGCGGTGCGCGTGATCGACAAGCTCGACTTCCCCGCCGATCACCCGATGCTCGACCACTTCCGTTTCCTGAAGAAGGTCGCCGACCAGGCCCACGTCACCGCCAAGATGACGATCCCCTCGCCGGCGGTGCTGCACTTCCGCGGCGGCCGCAAGTCGATCTCCAAGGACGTCTATCCCGATCTCGACGCGTTTTACGAAGACCTCGGCAAGACCTATCGCAAGGCGGTGAAGGCGTTCTACGATGCCGGCTGCCGCTATCTCCAGTTCGACGACACGGTCTGGGCCTATCTCTGCTCGCAGGATGAATTGCAGAAGGCGCGCGAGCGCGGCGACAATCCGGACGGGCTGCAGCAGATCTATGCGCGCATCATCAACTACGCGCTGGCCGAGAAGCCCGCCGACATGGTGGTGACGACCCACGTCTGTCGCGGCAATTTCCGCTCGACCTGGATTTCCTCGGGCGGCTATGAGCCGGTGGCGGAGACCATGCTCGCCGGCACCAATTACGACGGCTATTTCCTGGAGTACGACAGCGATCGCGCCGGCGGCTTCGAGCCGCTGCGTTTCCTGCCCAAGGGCAACAAGGTTGTCGTGGTCGGCGTCATCACCTCGAAGTTCGGCGAGCTCGAGAAGAAGGACGACATCAAGCGCCGCCTGGAAGAAGCCTCCAAGTTTGCGCCGCTGGAGCAGCTCGCGCTGTCCCCGCAATGCGGCTTCGCCTCGACGGAAGAGGGCAACATCCTCTCCGAGGAAGAGCAGTGGGCCAAGCTCGGCCTCGCTGTCGAGATCGCCAAGGAAGTGTGGGGCCAGTAAGCCCTGGAACCGGCCTCGCTCGTGTCCCGGACGCGCTGCAACGCCCTTGCGTTGCTGCGCAGAGCCGCGACCCATGCTGCCGCGCTTGCTCTACGGAGATGTAGGCCCCGGCTCTGCAGCGCACCGCTGAAGAGGCGCTGCGCTGCGTCCGGGGCACGAGACCATCCTCACTTCTCCGCCAGATAGACCTCGCCCAGCAGCGACGAGTTCGACCACGGCACCTGCTTGTTCTTCGTGCTCGACACCACTTCCGCCCGCACCCGTGTCAGCATCTGCTGCACTTCCAGCCCCGGCGTGCCGATGTGGCGGGACAACGCGGCTGAGAACGGCGAGTTGGCGCCTTCGCCGTCGAGGGCAACTTGCCCCGGCGCGGTGGCGAACGCGATCAGCGTGCCGGCGCCCAGCGTCGCGCCGCTGCCGAGGCTTGTCGGTGCAGCGAGACCCGAAGCGCCCTCGATGGCACGGCTGCTGCCGGCGGATGCGACCTGTTGCGCCATCGGATTGTTGCGGCAGGCATCGAAGATCAAAATGTTGGTGCGGACCTGGTCGTCGAGGCCGGCCATGATCGTGTCCATGTCGATCATCGCTTCCGTCATGCCAACACCGGGCTTGAGCGCGACGTCGACGGGAATGAGGTAGTTGCGGCCGTCGACCTGCACGCCGTGCCCGGCATAATAGACCACCGCAACCTGCGCACGGGCCGCCTCGCGCAGAAAATCGCGCGTCATCTTCTGCATCGCGGCGCGGTCGAGATCGACGCCCTCGGACACGATGAAGCCGATGTCGCGCAGGCTCTTGGCGACGGCGCGCGCGTCATTGGCCGGGTTGGGCAGGGGCTTCACATGCGCGTAGGCGCCGTTGCCGATGATCAGCGCCATGCGTGCGCCGCGAGCGGCTGGAGTGGGCGAGGGAGCCAGTGCCGAGCCGGTCTGCTGCGGAGCAGGTGTGGTCGTCGGCTGCGTCGTGGGTGAGGGCGCATCGCGCGGGATCGGCGCGGCTGCATCTGTTACCAGCGACAGCCGCACCTTTGCGGTGGCCTGGTTGGCCTTGCTGCCGGCGTCGGATGCCACGATCGCCAGCGTCGCATTGTAGTCCTCGCGCGCGCGGCCGTAATCGCCCTTCGCTTCATAAGCCAGTGCGCGATGGGTGTAGCCGGAGATCAGCACGCTGTTCGGCGGCGTCATGATGTTGGCGGGCGGCTTCTCCTTGGCGAGGCGGATCGCCTCGGAGCCGTCGGCGATGGCGCGATCGAGATCGCCCTTGGCGCGCCAGATCGCGGTGCGGTTGATCAAGGGCTGCGGCAGTGTCGGATCGAGCCGGATCGCCTGGTTGATGTCGGCGAGCGCGCCGTCGAGATCGCCGAGGGCCTGTTTCGAGATGCCGCGGTTCTGGAACGAGAAGGCCGATTTCGGCTCCAGCTTGATCGCCATGTCGTAGTCGGCAATCGCCTTGGCATAGTCGTGCTTGCCGCGCCAGGCATTGCCTCGATTGTGGAAGATGGTGCCGCTGGGCGGTCCGAGCTTCAGCGCGTCGTCGAAATCGCTGATCGCGATCTCGTAGTCGCCCTTGTCGTAATAGGCCGATCCCCTGAGATTGTAGGCGGCCTGGCTCGGCTGCAGCCGGATCGCTTCGGTGGCGTCCGTGACGACCTTCGAATAGTCGCCCTTCTTGTTCCAGCCCACGGCCCGCCAGAAATGGATGGTCGCAAGTTGCTCGCCGCGAAACACCTTCAACGCGATGATCTTGTTGCAGGCATCGATCATCTTGTCGGCCGGTGTCGTGTCGGTGGTGCAGAGCGGCCCAAGCTGGTTGCGCGCCTGGGCGGCCGCGGGCGCGGACCACGGGATTGCGGCGAGCAGGCTGAGCGCGACGAGCAGGCGGCGCATGACGAAAGGCCCCATCAGAGGAGAAGCGCCTGTTTGTTGCCCGGGTGGGCGCCGGGGTTCATGGCGCGCGGTGGCGCGAATAATGGAGGAGATGTCTCGATCCGCTATTTCCTTGGTGGGCAGAATTTGTTAGGAGGCGTGGGCCCAATCGCTCTGCCCACCGCATCCCACCCATGAAGAACGACGAAATCCTGAGCCAAATCACGGAGTTCTGCCGCCAGTCGGACATGGCGGAATCCACGTTCGGACGGCGTGCGGTGAACGATGGGAAGCTGGTGCACCGCCTGCGCGAGGGCAAGCGCATCACCATCGACACCCTGGAGCGGATCCAGGCCTATATTGCGGCCTCGACGGCCGGCGGGGTACCGCCGCCGCGGGGGCTTCAGGTGCCGCCCGAGAAGCGCGATCCGCGCGGCAATTTCCGCTTCTTCGAGAACCGCCAGAAATACCTGCTGTTCGTGCACACCTGCAGCGAAAAGCGGGTGGTCGCCGACAGGGTCGCACTAGAGCTTTCCTCCATCCATCCGCGCCCCCCGGCGCTGCGCATCTTCGACGCCGGCGTCGGCGACGGCACGGTGCTGGCGCGGGTGCTGCGCGCGACACATCAGCGCTACCCGCATATGCCGTTCTATGTGGCGGGCAAGGAGCTCAGCCTCGAGGACCTGCGCCTGACACTGGAGAAGGTGCCGGATCGCATTTTCGAGCATCCGGCGTCGGTGTTCGTCTTCACCAACATGTTCTACTCGGAGGCGCCCTGGCTGACGCCGGCATCGCCCGCGGCGGCGGCCGCGACCGTCTGGCACGAGGTCCCGCTGCGGGGCGCCTCGTCAGGCGAGTTCGAGCAGCAGATCGCCGAGCTGCGGCCGTTCCTGGAGCAGAACTGGCGCGCGGCGATCAGCCCGCGCACCGCCATGCCGCTGTATGAGCGGCCCGTCGTGCTGGTGCTGTACCGCGAAGACCACCGGTTTCTGCTGGATGCGACCATCCCGCGGCCGGGTCAGACCGAGGCCAATTTCGACCTCGTCATCGCCTCCCAGCCCTACCGGGCCCTGTCCTCGGTCAACTTTCGCGCCAAGCGGATCATCGCCCCCCTGGCGCGGGCGCTTCGGCCGGGCGGGCGGCTGATCGGGATCCACTCCCACGGCCAGGATCCGGGCATGGAAATGATCCAGGCGATCTGGCCTGGAGAAAATCCTTTCGCCGTGAGCCGTCATGAGCTATTGCGCGCCGTTAAGTATGAACTCGGATCGTTGGGCCGCGACCTAAATTTTAATGCTTATGCGGATAACCGCTCGATCTTCAGGTATGATATGGAAGCGCTGCCCAACGAGGTCACCGGGACGATCGGAACCTCGACAGCCTTTGCAGCGTGGAATGCGGCGGTGTATGTCGCTCAGATTGAGGACGACCGATTGACGGAAATGACTCAAAACGGCCGCACTCTGGATGCCGCCAGGGACGTGCTGCGAAAGTACAATGGGCTCTGGTTTCTCGACGAATCCTACGTCATCTCGCGCCGGCGTGATTGACATCTCCACAGGTAAACATCGCAAACGCCCGCCGGCTTAGCGGCGGAACAAGGGGTTACTGATGCGCGCGTCCTATCTCTTCACCAGCGAGTCCGTGTCCGAGGGGCATCCGGACAAAGTCTGCGACCGCATTTCCGACGAGATCGTCGATCTGTTCTACCGCGAAGGGCCCAAGGCCGGCATCGACCCCTGGCAGATCCGCGCCGCCTGCGAGACGCTCGCGACCACCAACAAGGTGGTGATCGCCGGCGAGACCCGCGGTCCGAAGTCGGTGACCAACGAGCAGATCGAAGGCGTCGTCCGCGGCGCGATCAAGGACATCGGCTACGAGCAGGAAGGCTTCCACTGGAAGACCTGCGACATCGAGATCCTCCTGCATCCGCAGTCGGCCGACATCGCCCAGGGCGTCGATGCGCTGCAGCCGGGTGAGGTCAAGGAAGAGGGCGCGGGCGACCAGGGCATCATGTTCGGTTACGCCACCAACGAGACGCCCGATCTGATGCCGGCGCCGATCTTCTACGCCCACAAGATCCTGCGCCTGATCTCCGAGGCCCGTCACTCCGGCAAGGAGAAGGTGCTGGGTCCCGACTCCAAGAGCCAGGTCACCGTGCAGTACGAGAACGGCAAGCCGGTCGGCGTGCGCGAGATCGTGGTGTCGCACCAGCATCTGGTCGAGGACATCTCCTCCAAGCAGATCCGCGACATCGTCGAGCCCTATGTGCGCGAGGCGCTGCCGAAGGACTGGATCACGCCGAAGACGATCTGGCACATCAACCCGACCGGCAAGTTCTTCATCGGCGGTCCCGACGGCGACTCCGGCCTGACCGGCCGCAAAATCATCGTCGACACCTATGGTGGCGCGGCCCCGCATGGCGGCGGCGCGTTCTCCGGCAAGGATCCGACCAAGGTCGACCGTTCGGCCGCCTATGCCGCGCGCTACGTCGCCAAGAACATCGTTGCCGCCGGTCTTGCCGACCGCTGCACGCTGCAGCTCGCCTACGCCATCGGCGTGGCGCGTCCGCTGTCGATCTACATCGATACCCACGGCACCGGTAAGGTGCCGGAGGAGCAGCTCGAGAAAGCGGCAGCGCAGGCGATGGATCTGACGCCCCGCGGCATCCGCACCCATCTCGACCTCAACCGTCCGATCTACGCGCGCACCTCGGCTTACGGCCATTTCGGCCGCACGCCCGACAACGAGGGCGGCTTCTCCTGGGAGAAGACCGACCTCGTCGAGCAGCTCAAGCGCGCGCTCTAAGTCCCTTGCGTCATTCCGGGGCGCCGCGACCGCGGCGTCCCCGGAATCTCGAACTGCCGGATTCCGGGTTCGCTCGTTTCACCAGCGGATCCGGAATGACGAGCCAAACAGACAGGAACCCACCATGAACGCGAAGCCCGGCTTCACCGATTACATCGTCAAGGACATTTCGCTCGCCGATTTCGGCCGCAAGGAGCTCTCGCTCGCCGAGACCGAGATGCCCGGCCTGATGGCCACCCGCGAGGAGTACGGCCCGAAGCAGCCGCTGAAGGGCGCGCGCATCGCAGGCTCCCTGCACATGACGATCCAGACCGGCGTGCTGATCGAGACGCTGGCCGCGCTCGGCGCCGACATCCGCTGGGTCTCCTGCAACATCTATTCGACGCAGGACCACGCCGCCGCCGCGATCGCGGCCGCCGGCATTCCCGTCTTCGCCGTCAAGGGCGAGACGCTGACCGAATATTGGGACTACACCGCAAAGCTGTTCGACTGGCACGGCGGCGGTCACCCGAACATGATCCTCGACGACGGTGGTGATGCCACCATGTACGTCCATCTCGGTCTGCGCGCCGAGAAGGGCGATACCGCCTTCCTCGACAAGCCGGGCTCCGAGGAAGAGGAAGTCTTCTTCGCGCTTCTGAAGAAGCAGCTCAAGGAGAAGCCGAAGGGCTACTTCGCCGCCATCGCAGAGAGCATCAAGGGCGTGTCCGAAGAGACCACCACGGGCGTGCATCGTCTCTATGACATGCAGAAGGCCGGCAAGCTGCTGTGGCCCGCCATCAACGTCAACGACAGCGTCACCAAGTCGAAGTTCGACAACCTCTATGGCTGCCGTGAATCGCTGGTCGACGGCATCCGCCGCGGCACCGACGTCATGCTGTCGGGCAAGGTCGCGATGGTCGCCGGCTTCGGCGACGTCGGCAAGGGCTCGGCCGCCTCGCTGCGCCAGGCCGGCTGCCGCGTGATGGTGTCGGAAGTCGATCCGATCTGCGCGCTCCAGGCCGCGATGGAAGGCTACGAGGTCGTGACCATGGAAGATGCCGCGCCCCGCGCCGACATCTTCGTCACCGCCACCGGTAACAAGGACATCATCACCATCGACCACATGCGCGCGATGAAGGATCGCGCCATCGTCTGCAACATCGGTCACTTCGACAACGAGATCCAGATCGCGAGCTTGCGTAACCTGAAGTGGACCAACATCAAGCCGCAGGTCGACGAGATCGAATTCCCCGACAAGCACCGCATCATCATGCTGTCGGAAGGCCGCCTCGTGAACCTCGGTAACGCGATGGGCCACCCGTCCTTCGTGATGTCGGCGTCCTTCACCAACCAGACGCTGGCGCAGATCGAGCTGTTCGCCAACAACAAGGACGGCAAGTACAAGAAGGAAGTCTACGTGCTGCCGAAGTCGCTGGACGAGAAGGTCGCCCGCCTGCATCTCGCCAAGATCGGCGTGAAGCTCACCGAGCTCCGCAAGGACCAGGCCGACTATATCGGCGTCAAGCAGGAAGGCCCGTACAAGAGCGATCATTATCGGTACTGATCAGCCGATCACATCGATCCTCGACGCAAAGCCCCGGAGCGATCCGGGGCTTTGTTGTTTCGGCGCGTGGAATTCAACTCGCTTTGCGGTTGCCGCACGGTCGATTGCCAATTGACGGCCAGCGGCGGCGGGCGGACAATCCTCCTCGGCGGAGGAAACCATGCAGCAAGAACATTTTGACGTCCTCATCGTCGGTGCCGGCCTGTCCGGCATCGGCGCGGGTTATCATCTGCAGACGAGGTGTCCGACCAAGAGTTACGTCATCCTGGAGGGGCGCGACTGCATCGGCGGCACCTGGGACCTGTTCCGCTATCCAGGCATCCGCTCCGACAGCGACATGTTCACGCTCGGCTACTCCTTCAAGCCGTGGACCGATCCGAAGGCGATCGCGGACGGGCCGCAGATCCTGAACTACGTGCGCGAGACCGCGGCTGAGAACGGCATCGAGAAACACATCCGCTTCCGCCACCGCGTCAAGCGTGCGTCCTGGTCGACGCCGGATGCGCGCTGGACGATCGAGGCCGAACGCATCACGGGCGAAGGCGCAACCGAACTCGTGCGCTTCACCTGCAATTTCCTGTTCATGTGCTCGGGTTACTACAAATACGAGGCGGGCTACACGCCGGAGTTCAAGGGCGCCGCGGATTTCGCCGGCCGCATCGTGCATCCGCAGAAATGGACCGAGGACATCGACTACGCGAACAAGCGCGTGGTCGTGATCGGCTCGGGCGCGACCGCGGTGACGCTGGTGCCGGAGCTCGCCAAGAAGGCGGCGCAGGTCACCATGCTGCAGCGATCGCCGACCTATGTGGTCTCGCGTCCGGCGCAGGATCCCGTCGCCAACAAATTGCGCCGCAATCTGCCGGCGCGGCTGGCCTATCATCTGATCCGCTGGCGCAACGTGATGTGGGGGATGTTCTTCTTCCAGCTCAGCCGCCGCAGGCCTGCGAAGGTCAAGGACCTCATCCTCAAGGGCGTTCGGATGGCGCTTGGGCCCGACTACGACATCGCGACCCATTTCACCCCGCGCTACAATCCCTGGGATCAGCGGCTCTGCCTGGTGCCCGATGGCGACCTGTTCAAGGCGATCCGCGAGCAGCGTGCCAGCGTTGTCACGAGCGAGATCGATAATTTCACGCATGACGGCATCCGCCTGAAGGACGGAAGCGAGCTTGCGGCTGACATCATCGTGACCGCGACGGGGCTGGTGCTCCAGGTCGTCGGCGGCCTCGAAATCAGCGTCGACGGCCGCACCGTCGATTTCGCCAAGACACTGACCTACAAGGGCATGATGTATGCCGACGTGCCGAATATGGCCTCGGCCTTCGGCTATACCAACGCGTCCTGGACGCTGAAATGCGATCTCACCTGCGAATATGTCTGCCGTCTCATCAACTACATGGATCGGCACAATTTCCGGCAAGCCATGCCGCATAATGACGATCCGGAGGTCACGGCGCAGCCTTCGCTCGATTTCACCTCGGGCTATGTGCAGCGCTCGGTCGCAAAAATGCCGAAGCAGGGCTCGAAGCAGCCGTGGCGGCTGTACCAGAACTACGCGCTCGACATCGTCTCCCTGCGCTTTGGCCGGATCGACGACGGCGTGATGCGCTATTCCTGAATCGCGCCGCCGTCCGCAGTTACGCCTTGCGCGTGGTCAGCCCGAGGCCAACGTCGATCGCCAGCGCAAGGACGACCGCGCCGCCACCGAGGCCGAACAGGACCAGATAGTCGCCGCCGGTCTGCGCAAAGATCCAGGAAAAGCCGTAGGCGGCAGCGGCCTGGAACAGCGCAAAGCTGGTGGTGACGTGGCTCCAGGTCGCACGCTGCTGCTCGGTCGAATGCGGCACGAGCTCATGGATGCGTCCGAGCACGAGCGGCACGATGCCCGGCGTGAAGCCGCCGACCACGACGCTCGACATGATCAGCGAGAGAGGTGCGGTGCTGACGGTCGGCAGCAGCACGGCGGCCGCCTCGATCAGGAACGCCGCGCGCAGGGCCGGTCCGAACCCTGTGCGATCGCCGAGATGGCCGGTGACGAGCGGGCCGACGATTGCACCGAGGCCGTACAGCACCCAATAGTACGATCCGGCGCCGATGCCCTGGCCGAGGCCGCGCGCCACGAAATCGACGATGAAGACCATGTGCGGCACCAGCGCGACGGCGTTGAGGCCGTACTGGATCAGCAGCGCGCGGGCGGCCGGTGAAGCTTGATGACGCTTTGCCTGATGTGAAGATGCTGTATCGGACTTTGCTTCGGCGGGCCAGTTCCACCAGCTCGCAAGCGTCAACAGGGCGGAGAGCACGCCGAGGCCATACCAGCTCTGCTGCAGCCCTTGTCGCAGGAGCAGCGGCACCAGCGTGCCTGATGCTGCGACGCCGAGGCCGACGCCCGCAAAGATCACGCCGCCGACGATGCCACGTCTGGCGGCTGACGTGTGCGGCAGAATGACGGAGGCTGCCAGCACCATGATGATGCCGCCGGTGAGGCCCGACAGGAAGCGCCAGGCGAAGTACCAGATGAACGACACCGGGGCGGAGCTTGCGAAGAAGGAGAGCGTGGCAAGCAGCATCATCGCCTGCAGCGCGCGGACGGCGCCGATCCGCGTGGCCACAGCGCGTGCCGCGAGCGCGCCGGCCAGATAGCCGGCGAGGTTCGCCGCGCCGAGATAGACGACGTCGGAGGCGCTGAACCATTTTGCCGCGATCAGGGCGGGGATCAGCGGCGTGTAAGAGAAGCGGGCGAGGCCGAGCCCGACCAGTGAGGCGAACAGGCCCGCCACCGCATATCGCCAGCTTGGCTTCGGAGAAGTCTGCTGCGAGCTCGAACCCGGCCGCGGGTGCGGCCGGGTTTCGATGCGTTGCTTCGTGGTTGTCTTGGTCATGTCATCCTCCAGCGCGCGAGCGCGCGCGGACGCTTTCAATGGCCGGCGCTCTGGCCGCCGTCGACATGCAGGATCTCGCCGGTGACGAAGGAGGCGCCCTCGAGATAGAGCACGGCATCGACGATGTCGGACATCTCGCCCATGTGGCCCAGGGGATGCATCGCCCCGTACTGCGCGTGCGTCGCGACCGCGTGCATCGGCGACTTGATGATGCCGGGCGCCACAGCATTCACCCGGATGCCCCGCCTGGCGTATTCGATCGCGAGCGATTTGGTCGCCGCGTTCAGCCCGCCCTTGCTCAGGGAGGCCAGCACCGAGGGCACGTTCGAGTTGGCCTGGTCGACCAGCGTGGTCGTGATCTGGACGATGTGGCCCGACCCCTGCTTCTCCATCTCGGCGATGGCGAGCTGCGTGATGTTGAAGAAGCCTGCGACGTTCGTTCCCATCACCGCCGCATAGTCTTCGGCTGTGTATTGCGTGAACGGCTTTGCGACGAAGATGCCGGCATTGTTGACCAGCGTGTCGACACGGCCGAAGCGGGCGACGGCTTGCGCGACCACGCGCTCGGCGGTTGCTCGGTCGGCGATGTCGCCGGCAACGGCGAGCACGTCGTCATCGCTCGACGGCTTGACCGAGCGCGCCGTGGCGACCACGCGGAAATTGCGATCGCGAAAACCCTGGACCAGGGCGGCGCCGATGCCCTGCGATGCACCGGTGATGATCGCGACCTTCTGCTCGATACCCATGACGGGCTCCTGTTGTTGATAGCTGCGCCAGCACTGGCTGGCTTGGTCGTTCAGGTACGCCGCGCCGGGCCGCTCGCGAATACGCGCTGTCCGGCAGACACTCTTTCGCGGCGCGAACGAATGTCGGATCTGCCGTTGGCAACGGTTGTCGGCCCGGAGGGGACCGCCTAGCCTGCAGGTGAAATCCTCAGGGGCGGCAGGAGGCTCATGGATCGTCTGGATGCGATGAAGGTGTTCGTCCTTGCCGTGGACGAGGGCAGCCTGGCCGCCGCCGGGCGCAAGCTCGGCCGTTCGCCGGCTGCCGTCAGCCGCGCCATCGCCTTTCTCGAGCAACACGTCGGCGCCGAGCTGCTGCACCGGACGACGCGCGCGATCAAGCTGAGCGAGGAGGGCGAACGCTATGTCGCGATCTGCCGCCGAGTGCTCACCGAGCTGGAGGAGGCCGACGACATCGCGGCCGGACCGCGCACCGCGCCGCGCGGCCTGCTCACGATCACGGCTCCCGTCGTGTCGGGCGAGATGGTGCTGCGGCCGATCCTCGATGCGTTTCTCGATGCCTACCCGACGGTGTCGGCCAAGCTGCTGTTGTTCGATCGCGCGGTCAATCTGATCGAGGAGGGCATCGATATCGCGCTTCGGATCGGCCCGCTGGCGGATTCAGCGATGGTGGCGATGCGGGTCGGCGAGATCAGCCGCGTCGTCGTTGCGGCGCCGCGCTATCTGAAGCAGCACCCGCGCATTGCCGAGCCCGGCGATCTCGCCAAGCACCAGATCGTGGCGATGGCCCATCTTCCCCATTCCTGGACTTTTGCGCCGCAGGCCGGGTCGTCGGCTGCCCGGACGGTCCAGTTCACTCCGCGGCTGGTCGTCAACAGCACCTATGCGGCGGTGGCCTCCGCGGTCGCCGGACGCGGCGTGGCGCGGATGTATTCGTATCAGGTGGCCGAGCAGGTCGCGCGCGGCGAGCTCGAGATCGTGCTGGCTGGCGATGCGGATCCTGAAATGCCTGCCCATCTGATCTGCCCGCAGGGCCGGCTCTCGGTGCCGAAGGTGCGCGCCTTCACCGACTTTGCCGTGCCTCGGCTGAAAAAGCACTTTGCGCAGCTGAGCAAGAGCATCAGGGCGCGCTGAGCGGCTGGCACGTGACGCAATGCGTGGTTCTGCGTATACGGCCGCCGGGCTGAATCAGCCAAGCTGGCGGACGGTTAACGCCGGATTTACGGATCAGTCCTAGCCTGTCTCGGCCGGGGTACTCGCAAGGCCGAGGTGAGCCCAATGGAAGCCCAGAGAATCGCGGTCGATGCCGTCGTCGCGCTGACCGATTGCGACCGCGACGCCGTCATCGCCTTTATCCGCCAGCTCTATCTCGCTGGCGTCAGAGATCCCAAGCGCCTGACCTTCAAGGGCTTGCAGGCCCTGTCCCGGGCGTAATTCGGGCGGTTTCGGCCCTTTCGGCCTCAAGTTCCGCCCAAAAGCTCTCCCCAGCGTGATTGCAACCCATCGGTGAATATCTTGTCGCTCGGGCTCGGCCGGAGTAGATGACGTTCCGGCTGGGTTACTCGGGATTTGGGGAAATGCTGAAACAGCTTTTTGCGCCGCAACTTGTCATTCTTTATGTGCTTGCGGCTTCGACGATTTACGTCCACTTCCGCGGCAAACAGCGACTGCGCTTCGCGCGCCAGCTGGGCGATCACTCGACCTATCTCGCGCCCTACAATGTGCTGATGTATGCGGGCTCGGCAGTGCCGAACAAGCCGGTGATCTCGGTCGAGCAGTTTCCGGAGCTGAAGCCGCTCAGCGAGAACTGGGAGACCATTCGCGACGAGGCCGTGCGCCTGTTCGACGAAGGGTTTATCCGCGCCGCTGCCAAGAACAACGACTGGGGCTTCTACTCGTTCTTCAAGAGCGGCTGGAAGCGGTTTTACCTGAAATGGTATGACGACTTCCTGCCGTCGGCGAACACGCTGTGCCCGAAGACGGTGGAGCTGCTCAAGTCGATCCCGAGCGTCCACGGTGCGATGTTCGCGATGCTGCCGCCGGGCGGCAAGCTCGGCGCACACCGCGATCCCTTCGCCGGCTCGCTGCGCTATCACCTCGGTCTCGTCACGCCGAACTCGAACAAGTGCCGCATCCTGGTCGACGGCGTCGAATGCGTCTGGCGTGACGGCGAAGCCTTCATGTTCGACGAGACCTTCATTCACAGCGCCGAAAACGCGACCGACGTCAATCGCATCATCCTGTTCTGCGACGTCGAGCGCCCGATGAAGTTCGGCTTCATGACCGCGATCAACCGCTGGGTCAGCCATCACATCGTCAAGGCGTCGGCGACCCAGAACGTCGAGGGCGAGCATGTCGGTGTGCTCAACAAGGTGTTCGGCAAGCTCTACGAGATCCATCTCGGCAGCCGCAAGGTCAAGGAGTGGAACCGCAACGTCTACTACACGCTGAAATATTCGCTGACGGCGCTGATCCTCGGCCTCATCGTGTATTCGGCATTGACGTGATTGTCGGTGCGTAGCGCGGATTACGCTTCCGCCTTCGCTCTTGGAGCTGCGGCGGATAAGTCGCTAATCCGCCCTACGAAAAGCCCCGGAGCTTGCTTCCGGGGCTTTTTTAGTTGCGAATGAAATTGACGCCGCCGACAATCGATCTAAGGTTGTCTTCGAGAAGATGATCGAATTGCCCGGGGGGACTATTTGCGCACGAAGTTTTTCTGTTTGGCTCTATCGGGGGCGATAACGACCGGTTCAGCGAATCCCGCAATCTCTCAAACCAGCAATGCTTCGTCCCAGCCGAGTCATGCACCGAGCAGGCCTGTTCCAGCTCAAGTGGCCAATGTCTGCGCGGACAAGATCATGGCCGAGGTTACGCAGGCCAAGATGAAGCTCAAGATCGTCGGCCCATTTTCTGAGTGGACCTTTTCGAGCCGCCTCGCAAGGGAGATTCACAAGGGGAAGTTCGCTTTTATTGGCGCTCCTTCTGCGTCAAGTGGGTTTCTGGGTTCCTGGAAAGGCTATGTCGGTTGTAAATATGAAATCCAGGATAAGACCATCGTGTTTAAAGAGGTGGTTTGGCCCGTCAGTTTTCCTCAGCGGTTGGAGAGGGCGCCGGGCGATCCGTAGTGAGGCCGCCTTGGCAGTGGACTAGGCTCGGCTGATCCGCCCCACAAAAAGGCCCGGAGCGTGCTCCGGGGCTTTTTGCATCACACTGGCTTTGCGCCCGTGTTGATGATCGTTCCGACATGCTGCCTCGCGTAGCGCAGCGCTGACCCGGCCCGGCACAAGCCCGTTCGCCACGTGCACGCACGCGATGTGCCGCGCATTCGTCGTCACTTCCGGCAGTGTGGAATCGAACGGCAGCATGCCCTTCTGCTTCGCAAGCTTTGTGAAGCTGATGTCCTTCAGCAGCTCCGCGATCGTGTTCGACATCCGAGACATCCTCTCGTTTTCCGGTGCAGTCTCTGCGCAGGACCTCGGTCCGCGACTTGTAAATCTTGCTGCCCACTGCGGTCCATGGCAACAAGGTTGGCGCGATTTAGCGGCCAAACATGGAGCAGGCGATGGCCCCCTTGCCGACCGCGAACACCGAGATCGTTCAATTCTTCCGGCAATGGCTGGATACGTTTGCGGGCTGTGTCCGCGAGGTCGACTACGCCTCTGCGCGGCCGCTTTTCCACCCCGAGGTGCTCGCGTTCGGCACGCATAACGACGTCATCCCTGGTCTCGACCAGTGGGTCTCGACGCAATGGGACAACGTCTGGCCGAAGACGGCCGACTTTCGTTTCGTGCTCGATCAGACCTCGGTCCTGGCATCGCCCGACGGCACGATGGCGACGGTGATCGCGCCGTGGACGAGCACGGGCTATCACCCCGATGGCAGCACGTTTGCGCGACCGGGGCGGGCGACGATGGTGTTTTCGAGACAGGGCGACAGCTGGCTGTGTGTCCATTCCCACATGTCGCTCAATCGCGGTGTGCCACAGGCCTCTCACGCCAATCGGCCGGTGAAGGCCTGGTAGGGTGTAGGGCGGATTAGCGAAGCGTAATCCGCCGCCAGTTCGTGCAGCAATGGACAGCCGGGTGGTCGCGGGAAGGCGGCGGATTACGCTTTGCTAACCGTACTGAGTCAGCCGGTCGCAGTAATTTTGGCTGAGAATCAAGTATTTGTGGAG
>NZ_CAKZJO010000049.1 GCF_936943645.1 uncultured Bradyrhizobium sp.
GCCCGGCTCGCGATCAAGACGACCTCGAGATCGCCCCTCTTGGTGAGCCGGGATGGCCCACACATACGCCAAAACCGAATTTCGGTAAAGTGGAATATTCTTGCGCGCGTGGATTGACAGAGGCCGACACAGGGCGACGCCCATTCCGTCATCCGGAGCTAGCCTCCGAAATCCCGCGGGCTGAACGGCAGATCCATGATCTTCCATTCCTCGTACAGATTGGGCGGCAGCATCTTGTAGGGCTGGCAGTTCTGGATCGCGCTCATCGCGGACTTCATGAGCGCCACGCCCTTTGCCGACGGCGGGGCCTCGATCAGGATCGGCTCGCGCGCCAGCGTGCCGTCGGTCGCGAACACCGTGCGCAGCTTGATGTGAACGTTGTCGGCAGGGCTCAGTCCGGCGGGCAACTTCGCGCAGCTCCGCAAATGACGGCGCAACTCGGCGACGATCTCGGGCGGCAGCTTGGCTCCGATCGAATCCTTGGCGTCGCCGCCATCGTCCTTGGGAGCGTCCTTCGGCAGCGGCGCCGGCAATTCAGGCGGCAGGCCCAGCATGACGCCGTATTTGACGGTGACGTCAGGCTGCGGCGCCTGATAGGCAGGCGGCGGAGCGGACTGAGGCGGCGGTTGCTGTGCCTGCGGCTGCGGTGGCTGCGGCATCGCCTGAGGTGGCGGTTGCTGCATCGGCTGAGGCTGCTGCGGCGGCGGCTGTTGTTGCGGCGGCTGTTGCGGTGGAGGTTGTTGCGGCTGCGCGTTGGCCTCGCGCGGCTGCGGCGTCTGCGCGGGCTGTGGCTGCTTCTGTTGCGCCGGTTGCTGTGATGCTGGCGGCGAAGCCTGCGGCTTGTCCGCCGGCTTTGGGGCCGGCTCTGCCTTGTCGGTGAAATCAAGCTTCGGCAGCTTCAGCTCGGGCTCCGGCGGCTTCTCCTTGGGCTTTTCCTTGGGTTTTTCCTTGGCCTCCTCCTGGGCTTTCTCTTCTGCCTTGGCCTCCTCCTGCTTCACCTGCTCCGGCGTGACGATATCGACCGTCACTGTCTCCGGCTGCTGGCTGCGAAACGGATGGACTTCGCCGATCACGATGATCAGCGCCACCAGCGTCAGATGCGCGAGCACCGAGGCTGCAATGTCCGTCCGTATGAAGGTCCGCAGTTCCATCGCCTGATCTTGGATTGCCGCCCTGCTGTTAGCATACCGCGGTCTCCCCTCAATCCCATTTCGGGGCGAAGCCGAAATCGGTCAGACGGCCCTTCGGATTGGCGAGCGCGGCGATCTGGTTCATCTCGTCCGCCGACAGCTCGAAATCGAAGATCTCGATGTTTTCGGACAGCCGCTCGATGCGCGAGGTGCGCGGGATCGCAGCGACATTCTGTTGCACCAGCCAGCGCAGGCAGATTTGGGCCGGCGATTTGTGGTGGGCGCGCCCGATCTCGGCCAGCGTCTGGTCGGTCTTGATGCGCCCCTTGGCGATCGGGCTGTAGGCGACGAGGGCAAGGCCATGCTGGTCGCAGGCCGCCCTCACCTTCGCCTGGTCGAGATAAGGATGATATTCGACCTGGTTGCAGACGAGCGGCTCCGGCGACAGCGCCACCGCCTGCTCGAGCAGCGCCACCGTGAAATTGGAGACGCCGATGTGGCGGGTCAGCCCCATCGTCTTCGCACGCGACAACGCGCCCAGCGTTTCCGCCAGCGGCACGTGCGAGTTGGGCCAGTGCAGCAGCAAGAGATCGACGGATGGAAGCCGCAAGCGCGCCAGGCTCTCCTTGACCGAGCGCTCGAGATCATGGGGCGCGAAATGGTTGGTCCAGACCTTGGTGGTGAGGAACACGTCGTCGCGGCGCACGCCCGAGGAACGCAGGCCGTCGCCGATCTCGCGCTCATTGTCGTAGACCTGCGCGGTATCGATGTGGCGGTAGCCGAGCCGCAGCGCCTGCTCGACCACACGCGCGGCGGGCCTTCCGCTCAGCTCCCAGGTCCCGAGCCCGATCGCCGGAATTCTTGCGCCATTGGCCTCGACGAACAGCATGAGGACTCCTCTTCCGTTGCGGCAGCCCCTGACGTCATCAGGCCTCATTATGGACCCGGCCCCTGACGCTGCCAACGGAGGCGGCGGCAGTTCGGCCGGGATATTTGGCGCAGTGCTAACGGGAGGTTCGCGTCCGGCCGCGTCGGCGCGCGACGTCCGGCCCTTGAGGCATCAGGCTTTGGCGAGCGCCTGGAACACGGTATCCGGGGCATGTGCGATCACCGCGAGCAGTGCGCGGGCCGGTCCCCGCGGAGCCCGCTTGCCCTGTTCCCAGTTGCGGATGGTCTCGACGGGAACGCCGAGTTTTGCCGCGAACTCCATCTGGGTCAGGCAGGCGCGGCGGCGCAGATCGCGCACCGCGAGCGATGAGGTCTCGCCGGTCGCGACAGTGGCCGTGGGCTCGACCGCAGACGGCTGGACCGGAAATTCCTGTCCGTCCCGCAACTCAACGACCCGCCCGTCCGCCTTCAGCCGCAACCGCATGTCCAGTCCCCCAAGCGTGGGCGATGATGCGGCAGGTCGCTTAAGGTCGGATTAAAGATGACGGTCTCGTGCCCCGGACGCAGCGCATCGCGCCGCGTTTGCGGCGTCGTGCGCTGTTGAGCCGGGGCCCATCTGGCCGCGGAGTATGCCGCGTGCCGGGTCCCGGTTCTGCGCAGCAACGCGAAGAGCGTTGCAGCGCGCCCGGGACACAGAGCGAGGGCGCCGCTGCCCACCCCGTCATTGCGAGCGCAGCGAAGCAATCCAGACTGCCTCCGCGGAGACAGTCTGGATTGCTTCGTCGCAAGAGCTCCTCGCAATGACGGGGAGAGACCGCCCCCTACCTCAACCCGAACCACAGCGTGGCGATGCCGAGGAAGGAGAAGAACCCGACCACATCCGTCACCGTCGTCACGAACGTCCCCGACGCCACCGCCGGATCGGCCCGGACGCGCTCCAGCGCCATCGGGATCAGGATGCCGCCGAGCGCGCCGGCGACGAGGTTGCAGATGATCGCGAGCCCGATGACGATGCCGAGGCCCGGGATCTTGAACCAGGCCACCGCCGCGATGCCCGTGATCACCGCGAAGGCGAGCCCGTTGACGAGACCGACCAGCGCCTCGCGCATCACCACGCGCCAGGCGTTGGAGGAGCCGAGCTCGCGCGTCGCCAGCGCCCGCACCGCCACCGTCATGGTCTGGGTTGCGGCGTTGCCGCCCTGGCTCGCCACGATCGGCGCCAGCACAGCGAGCGCGACCATCTTCTCGAGCTGGCCCTCGAACAGGCCGAGCACGGAGGATGCCAGGAAGGCGGTGGCGAGATTGACCAGCAGCCAGTTGAACCGGCCGCGCGCAATGGTCAGGAAGGTATCCGACAGCTCTTCGTCGCTGGTGACGCCGCCGAGCGCCTTGAGGTACTCATCCGCCTCCTCCTCGATGACGTCGACGACGTCGTCGACGGTGATGACGCCGACCAGGCGGTCCTGGGTGTCGAGCACCGGGGCTGCGACCAGATTGTACTTGCCGAACATGCGCGCGACCTCTTCCTGGTCCTCCAGGACGGAGACGCGGCGGCGGTCCTCGTCGGTCAGCTCAGTCAGCGCCACCGGCCGACGCGCGCGCAGCAGCACGTCGAGCGGGACCGCGCCCTGCCAGTGCTGGTCCTTGTCGACGACGTAGATCTCGTAGAAGCGGTCGGGCAGATCCGGCGTCTCCCGCATGTAGTCGATCGCCTGCCCCACGGTGAAATCCTGGGGCACCGCGATGAACTCGGTCTGCATCCGGCGGCCCGCGGAATTCTCGGGATACAGCAGGCTGCGCTCGAGCGCGACGCGTTCGCGCAGCGGCAGCTTCTCGAGGATCTCCTCCTGCTCGGCCTGGTCGAGGGTCTCCAGCAGTTCGACCGCGTCGTCGGATTCGAGCTCGCGGACGCCCTCGGCGACCGTCTCCGGCGGCAGCTCGTCCAGGATCTCCTCGCGGACGCCCTCGTCGACCTCGTTCAGCGCGGAGAAGTCGAAGTCGGTCCCGGTCAGCTCGACCAGGCGGACACGGTCGTCGGGCTCGAGAGCGCCGATGAGATCGCCGAGATCGGCCTCGTGCAGCTCGGCGACGCAGGCGCGCAGCGATGCGCTGTCGCCGGCCTCGATCGCATGCGCGATCTCCTCGACGAATTCATGCCTGATTTCGCCGTCTTCATTGCGCATCGGCACGTGGTCGAGTACCGAATCCGCAGCGGTCGGGGCGCCGTCCATATGTTCATCCATGGTGCGCCTCGCCGTTTGACAGGTTGGAACGAGTGGTCTGGGCTGATGGTTCAGGCAATACCCACAAGGCGACTCCAAGCGCAATGACAAAGATGCTTCGACTGAGGTGGACCTCGATGTCGCTGGGCGCGGTGCTTGCGGCCCTTGCCGGCATCGCCTCGACCGATGCCGCCGAGTGTCCACGCAAGGACGCGCTCGGCACCTTCCGCGTGCTGAGCGTCGATGCCAGGACCACGCCGCGCGTCGGCCTGAAGAGCTTTCCGCAGACGCTGCCGCTCGCCGATCGCGAGGTCGTGCTGACCTTCGACGACGGGCCTTATCCGCCGACGACCTCGAAGGTGCTGGCGGCGCTGGCACAGGAATGCGTGCGCGCGACCTTCTTCCTGATCGGCCTGCACGCCTCCCAGTATCCCGACATGGTCAAGCGCATCGCCCGCGAAGGCCACACCATCGGCCACCACACCTTCTCGCATCCGTTCATGGCACGGATCCCGTTCGAGAAGGCCAGGAGCGAGATCGACCGCGGCATTTCGGCGGTCGAGACGGCGCTGCACGGGGTCTCAACCACGACGCCCTCGACGCCGTTCTTCCGCTTCCCCTATTTCGAGGCCACCCAGGCCGAGCTCGATCTGCTCCAGTCGCGCGGCATCGTCGTGTTCGGGGCCGATCTGTGGGCCAGCGACTGGAACGAGATGACGCCGGAGCAGGAGCTGAAGCTCGTCACCGAGCGCCTCGCGGCCAGCGGCAAGGGCATCGTCCTCTTCCACGACCCCAAGGCCCGCACCGCCGCGATCATGCCGGCCTTCCTGCGCTATTTGCGCGAGAACGGCTACCGGATCGTCCACATCGTACCGTCGGGCACGTCACAGAAGAACGCCGACGCGCGCTGATGCCGGAATGTCACGCCTGACCAAAATGGGGTGATTTGGGCCCTATTAACACTCTGTTCATGCTACGCCCTGCAAATGGACGGGGACTTTGTCTCGGGAAAGGCCCTTGGCGCCTGAACCGTTTCCTGATGTCTCCGACCTACTATGGCGGCAATCGCATATGAGGGCAGACCGGGTTCATGATCGGAAGTAGCGTTGTTTTGCGGACGCGATCGTGGATCGTCCTTTGCCTCGGTGGTTTCCTCGGATGTTCGGTCCTGGGAGCGCCGGCAGCGCGCGCGGCCGACTGTCCGGGCCATCCGGATGCGCTCGGGACGTCCCGCACCCTCGTGGTCGATCCGCGCGAGCATCCGCGCATCGGCACCATGCAGTACCGCGAGACGCTGCCGCTGAAGGATCATGAAGTCGTCCTGACCTTCGATGACGGTCCCTTGCCGAAATATTCCAACCAGGTCCTCAAGATGCTCGACGACGAGTGCATCAAGGCGACCTTCTTCATCATCGGCAGCCAGGCCAAGGCGAACCCGGAGGGCGTGCGCAAGCTGGTGGCGGCGGGGCACACTGTCGGCACCCACAGCATGAACCATCCGCTGACCTTCGACCGGATGGGGATCGAGAAATTCGAGCCCGAGATCAACGGCGGCATCGAGTGGACTTCGGCCGCGATGACCGATCCGTCAAAACTCGCGCCGTTCTTCCGCATTCCCGGCCTGATGCGCGCCGAGGGCGTCGAGAACTATCTGATCTCGCGCGGCATCCAGGTCTGGAGCGCCGACTTCCCGGCCGACGATTGGCGCCACGTGTCGTCCGACCGCGTCTATCAGCTCGCGATCCAGCGCCTGGAGGCCAAGGGCAAGGGCATCCTGCTACTGCACGACATCCAGGCCCGCACGGTGGCGGCGCTGCCGAAGATCATCCGCGACCTGAAGGCGCGCGGCTATCGCATCGTTCATGTGGTGCCGGCGACCGCCGACCGGCCGGCGACGCCGACCACGCCGGTGGAATGGCTGCTGCATCCGCCGACCGAGACCGTGCCGATCGCGCGCTGGCCGCGTGTCCCGAACTTCGTGTTCACGCAGACCAGGACGCTTCCGGCGCCCTCGCTCGCCGACCTCAATGCGCAGACCGAGCATCAGCCGCTGCTGCCGCGCCGGACCAAGGGCCAGATGGATATCGCATCCACCCTGCCCGTGCCCGGCAGCGCTCTCTTTGCGATCCCTGAAGGCTCGGTTGAGGTGCTGCTGTCGACGACGTTGTCGCGGCGCTCCGCAACGCGGCTGGCGATGGCGGCCGAGACGCCGCATGCGACCAGAGGCAAGACCGCAAAGGGCAAGGCCGCCAGGCTCCAGGCTCGGCACGCGCATGCGGCTCCGGCCGCACCGAAGCATGCCGCGCAGGCCAAGAGCGGTACGCCGCGCCCGACCCGCGTCGCCAGTCTGAAGAAGCGCGCTTAGCCCCTATTGCCGCATGATCGCGGCGACGCAGAGCAGCACGATCAGCGCGAGGAAGAACAGGTCCATGTAGGACTTGAGCTCGCCGTCGCGCCGCAGCCGGGCGACATCGGCGACGACCTGCTTGCGCGCGTTCGTGCCTCCGGAGCCGTCGTTGATCGGGCCCTGCAGGCGCCTCGTCTCGGCTTCGAGCTTCTCGATCTTCTGGAAAAAGTAGAACGCGCGGAGCGTCGAGACCGCGCGCATCGCGGCATAGACCAGCACCAGGATCGCCAGGATCGCCCGGTTCGGATATTTCTCCATGAAGTTCAGGCTGAAATAGACCACCGCCATGAACGCGAAGTTGGTGAAGAAGCGGTAGACGAAGCTGAGAAAAACCATGCTGGCTCGAGCCTTGAGAGAGAGCGCAACCGGGATCGTGTTGCGACATGCGGGATCGGGGGAACCAGACCGGAACGGCCGGCTGGGGTGCCGTGCAGGCCCGTCTATGCCAACTTTGTTTCAACAAAGATACTGCAAGTCGCCGCCTTTTAGCCACACGCCGCCATAATGCAAGCCGGACGACGGCCTTCGCCCTGCCCCCGCGCAGCGCACCCGCAACGGCTCAATGGCGATCTGGCGGAAGTCGCGATAGACTATCGCCGTGCCGCCACATCCGGGGTCTTGCCGATGCCGAAGAAGGGAATCACCGGCCACGACGAATGGGTTCTGACCGAGGCCCTCGCGACCGCGCTGGTCGCGCTGGAGCAGCTCGAACCCAAGCACCAGCCGAACGCGCATATGGACGACATCCGCAAGATGCTCTCGAGCGGCAAGGAGCCGGCGGCGGTGAGCCTGCATCTCGCCCAGGCCAAATGCCGCCTGTTTCCCGACCTCGACCCGCTGGAGATCTACCGGGAGTACGGCATCGGTGAGGAATATGGCTGACGCGACGGGCAGCGATCGCGCCTAAGGCCCGCCCGCCACCGATCCCGCGATCACCATGACCAGCGCGCCGAGGTCGATCCTGCCATTGACGGTCAGCTCCTCCGAGCTGCCCGCATCCCTGGCGCCGTCGACCTTGAGCGCTTGCGGCCGGTTGGCAGCCTGCCGCTGCAGCTCGCCGACGATGGCTTGCTTGAGTTTCTCTTCCAGCATGGGCTGCTCCTTCAGGCCGCCATCGCGCGGCAGGATTGTGCGCAGGAGCGGCACATGGCGACGCATTCGTCCATGCCGCCGACGCGTTCACAGTCCGCGGCGCATTCGGTACAGATTTCGGCGCACTCGCCGCAGGTATGCCGGTGGTGCGGGGTGTTGATCAGCATGAAATGCGCGGCCGTCCGGCATATCTCGGCGCAGGCCATCATCAGGCGGAAGTGTTTTGGCTCGACGTGCTTGCCGCCGGTCTCGAGGCAGTGGTTCATCGCGGTGCCGAGGCAGGTCTGGTAGCAGCTCATGCAGAGCGCGATGCAGCGGGTCATGTCTTCCGATTGCGCCATCCGTTCTCTCCTGTTGCGCATCGCCCCGCTCAACCAAGGCGGGGCAGCGCGCTTCGTTCCTGCGGCGAACGATCTCCGCCGACGATCAGGCAATCGAACCGCGAGGGTGTCATTTGAAATGACGGCCGGCGAGATGGCGCGGATAGGGCCAGCCCTTCAGCTCCATCGCCTTGGCTTCAACGGCCTTCTTGCCGTGCGTCGAGGTCGGATCGGGATTGCCGCCATCGGCGCAGACCATGCGGTCCATCATCGCCTTGAGGCCGGACGGCACATTGTATCAGTTCACCGGCGTCACGATCAGGATACCGTGAGCGGCAACCCAGAGCGGGTAGATCTCGTTCATCCAGTCGTGGGTCTTTGTAACGGCGTTCGAACGCCTCGCGCGAAAGCTTGACGGGCGGCATCCCCTTGCGAATTTCGACGTCCGTCATGCTGGCTCCCGGCAAAATCGGTCTCGTCCGACCAACCCGGGGCGTTGCGCGCGGTTCCTCAACCCTTACTGGCGAGCGACTTCCTGCGGCAGATCGAACCGGGCGATCCGCTGGTCCAGCCGCCACAGCTCGATGCGGTGGACCAGCACGAGCGCGGCGGCTTTGCGCTTGGCCTGCTCGTCATCGTCACAGACGATGTTGACGCACCCGAACACGTGCCCGTCCGGATCGATCTGGAACGCGCGATAGTGCTTGATGCTCGGCATGATCATTCGCCTCGTCTCGGGCTGACAGGTGCACTGAGCCAGTCGGTCAGGTTCGACGTCACTTCGTTCTGCTTGGCACGGCGCAGCAGCAGCTCACGCTCCTGGCCGGGCGGCAGGCTGAGTGCCCGCTCGCGGGCTCTTTCGGCAAAGGCGGCCAATCGCTCCTGGAGCGACTGGGTCTGTTTCTTGCGGTTGCGTCTGGCGGTCATGGGGCCTTCATCGTGGTTTGGAATGGACGGAAGGGCAGCGAGCGCCCAACAATGCTCGCAGCTTCCGCCGCCACGGACGGTTCCAGCATTTCAATAAGTTAACGCTGCGCGATTTTGCGCAAGCGACAGCCTCGCCCGAGTGGATCCATCGCTCTCGCGCAGCAAGTCATCGCACGACGAGGACACAAAAGCGGTCGCGGCGTAACCTCAGTTAAATTAGTCAGCGGCCCAAAGTGCAAATCTGCGAAAGTCGAGGGCGCAGCTTGGACTGGCACGAAGCGCGAACTGCGCTGCTGGAAATGGCCGCCGGGCGCGAAGACGTTCTGCATGTCGATGCAGAGATGAACGGCCTGCCTGATCCCGGCCGCTTCCGAGGCGCTGTCCCTCATCGTCCTCCACCGTCACACCCGCTCGATTGCGAATGCGGCGGCGAAGGCTTCGGTTCCGAACCAAAGCGGCACCCAGAGATCCGGAACTCGCCATGCGCGGCTACGCCGGCATTGCGGCCGGCGGCACGTCGAGGCGTACCGCGATGCCATCGAGGTCCGGGCATGGCGCGGGGTAGAGCTTCATGACCAGCGGATCATGGCCGGGAACGATGTGGTCCGCGTCAGGCGCTGCGGCGCGCAGCTTGTCGAAGCCGACCAGCATGTCGCCGACATGGAACGCCGTCGTGAACGGGCGCTCGCTGGCCATGTTCTCGTAGAAATGGCTGACATCGGAGGCGAGCACGACAGGGCCGCGGCGGGTGTTGACGCGGACGAATTGCAGGCCGGCGGAATGTCCGCCCGCCGCATGGACCGTCAGCCCGGGCGCGATCTCGGCATCGCCGTCATAGAACAGCACCCGGCGGGCGTAGTTCAGCCGCACGATGCCGCAGATGTCCTCGACCTCGAAGGAATGCGACAGCCTCGGATATTGCATGTAGCGGCCGGTGGCATAGGCGAGCTCGCGCTCCTGGAGATGAAACCGCGCGTTCGGAAACCGGTCGAAATTGCCGGCATGGTCGTAGTGCAGATGCGTGAGGATCACATCCTTGACCTCGGCAGGGTCGATATCGAACGCGCGAAGCGTCTCCACTGGACAGCGCAGGAACTCCCGCCTGCGCTGCCGGGCAATCTCCGCGTTGAATCCGGTGTCGACGACAAAGGTGCGCCCGCCTCCCCGCGCCAGCCACATGAAATAGTCCATCGGCATCGGCCCGTCATGCGGGTCGCCGCCGATGAAGTGCTCGCTCCGCTGCGCATCGCGCGTCGCGTAGCGGATGGCGAAGAGCTCGTAGTCGGGGTCAGCCATTGGACTGGCGCTCAGGAACCGGCCGCGTCGACCTCGTTGAAGGCCTCGCGCGCATTGCGGAAGGCGTCGATGCCGGCGGGCACGCCGCAATAGACCGCGACCTGGAGCAGGATCTCCTTGATCTCCTCCTTGGTCAGCCCGTTCTTCAGCGCGCCCTTGACATGCAGCTTCAATTCGTGCGGCCGGTTCAGCGCGCCGAGCATCGCCAGATTGACGATGGAGCGTGTGCGTCGATCGACGCCGGGCCGCGTCCACAAGGCGCCCCAGCAGAATTCGGTCGACCATTCCGCCATCGTGCGCGTGAACTCGTCGGCGCCCGCAATCGACTTGTTGACATAGTCCTCGCCGAGCACCTCTTTACGAACCTTGAGGCCCTTTTCGAACAGTTCGGTCTTGCTCATGATCGTCCCTTTCAGGTCTTGAGAGTTGCTGGTTGGCGGTTGTTCAGCGCGAGGCCAATGGCGGCCGCAGCGATTGCAGGAGATTGCCGAAATCATCCGCCGCCTCGAGCCGCCAGACGGCCTCGATGACGCGGTCCGCATCCCAATCGCTGCGACCTGTGCGGATGCCGTCGCGCAACTTCGCTTCGATATCGCGGTCCGACAGCGGCGCAGCCTGGCTGCCGCGCGGCGACGTGACGGTTTCCGTGAGCACATCGCCGGAGACCAGGCGCAAGCTGACGCGCGCGGCGCCGTCGGGCATTCCGCAGTCGAGCTCCGCCCTCACCTTCTGCCGCAGCCGCGCGATATCGGGCCGAACCACGGTCTCCTGCTCGAACTCGGTCACGCCGGCCGCGCCGAGCAAGAGGCCGCACGCCGCGCAATGATGAATGCTGACGCGCGCATCGCGCGCGTTGTTGACGGGGCGGTCGCCGCGGGCGAGCAGCAAGGCGGAGCCCTGCACCATCACCTGCTCGATCTGGTCGACGCGTGCAGCGATCCGCTCGCGCAGCAGAAGACCGGCATCGATCACCGCATGGAACACGATGCCGGCCGGATATGGCTTGTAGGTATTCTCAGCAATCTCCCAGGTCTCGCCGAGACCTTCGAACAGCCGTGCGTGATCGAGTTCAGCTCCCATGGTGCGGGCCCAGCCGAGCGGGCCTTCGATGGCGCGGGGGGCTGCCTCGAAGCCCTGCTGCGCCAGCAGCGCGGCGAACAATCCGTTCCGCGCCGCGTTGCCGACGCTGACATTCTTGGCGGCACTGGGCAGGTTCTCGACATTGCCGGCCGACTGGCTCGCCGCAATTCCGATGGCGTTCGCAATCCCCTCCGCCGGCAGGCCGAGCAGCTTCGCGCACGCTGCCGCCGCGCCGAAAATCCCGCAGGTCGAGGTGATGTGCCAGCCGCGCGCATAGTGGCGCGGCGATACCGCGTTGCCGATCCGGCACTCGACATCCACGCCGAGGATGAAGGCCGTCAGCACCTCGCGCCCCGTCGTCCTGCGCGTCTCCGCCAGCGCCAGCACGGCCGCGGCGACGGGCGCCGCGGGGTGAATGATCGTATCGGGGTGGGTGTCGTCGAAGTCGAGCAGGTTCGCCGAGACGGCATTGAGAAACGCAGCGCACATCGCATCCATGCGTTCGGAATGGCCGATGACCGTCGACGTCGCGGCGCCGCTGAACGGCGCCAAGGTGCGCATCGCGGCCATCACGACCGGATCGCGCGCGGAGAGAAGCGCCGTCGCAAAGAAATTGAGGATGGAGCGCCGCGCCTCGAGGCTCTGCGCCTGCATGTCTGCCCATGACGACGCCGCGACGAAGTCGGCGAGCGTCCTGCTCACGCTTGGAATCGGGTCTTGCGGCACGCGGGGCGTCTTCCTCGTTTGTTCGGACCTTATGACGATCCGCGGCAAACTGTCGACCCCAAATGTTATGCTTGACAGCTTGTCTGACAATCATAACAATCCCGACTACTGGCGCGGGTTCCCCTCGCCGCGACGATTGCGGCCGACACGGCCTGCGATCGACACGAGATCAACGACCACAAGATCAAGAAGGCGCGCCCGTTGCGGGACCGCGCGACAGGGAGTGAACGATGGCGGGAGAAACGCTCGGCGTGATCGGCACGGGCCGCATGGGCGGTCCCATGGCGGGACGATTGATGGACGCGGGCTATTCGCTCGTCATCTATGACACGCAGGCCGAGGCCACCCAACCGCTCGTCAAGCGCGGCGCGCTGCTCGGCAAATCGCCCGCCGACGTCGCCTCTCGCGCCGACATCGTGCTCGCCAGTCTGCCGACGCCCGACATCGTCAAGGCGGTCACGCTCGGCCAGGACGGCATCAGCAGCGGCAATCGCGCGAAGATCGTGGTCGACCTGTCGACCTCGGGGCCCGGCGCGGCAAAGCTCGTCGCCGAAGGCCTGAAGGCCAAGGGCATGACGCTGGTCGATGCGCCCGTGAGCGGCGGCATCAAGGGCGCGGTCAACGGCACCCTGGCCGTGATGGTCTCGTGCCCGCAGGCGACCTTTGAGACCGTGCAGCCGATCCTGAAGAACTTCGGCAAGCTGTTCTACACCGGCGACAAGCCCGGCGTGGCGCAGACCGCCAAGCTCGCCAACAATCTGATGGCGGCCGCAGCCCTCGTGATCACCTCGGAAGCCGTCGCCATGGGCGTCAAGGGCGGCGTCAACGCCAAGGTGCTGATCGACATCATCAACGCCTCGAGCGGCCGCAACAGCGCCTCCGAGGACAAATTCCCGCGCGCGGTGCTGCCCGGCACGTTCGATTTCGGCTTCACCACCGGCCTCTCCTACAAGGACGTCCGCCTCTGCGTGGACGAGGCCGAGGCCATGGGCGTGCCGATGGTCTGCGGCGCCGTGGTGCGGCAGATGCTTGCGATCACCAACGCCAAATACGGCGCCTCGTCCGACTTCACCTCGATCGCGAAAGTGCTCGAGGAGTGGGCGGGCGTGGAGATGCGCGGCTAAGCGCACGAACGTTCAGGGAGAGCGACCCGCGATGACGATCGGCCCGACCGGATCAGGCAAGATATCGCTCGCGCGCCAGATGGCGCGGAGCGTGCTTGCGCGCGATCTCGGTGATTTCGGGCCTGACGTCGTCGCAAAGGCAAAACTCTGCTTGCTCGACTTCCTGTCCTGCGCCTTCGAGGCGGCCCATCATCCCTGGAGCCGCCAGGCGGTCGCGATTGCGCAAGGCGGCGGCAGTGCGACGATCGTCGGAACGTCGCAGCTCTCCTCGCCTGCTGATGCGGCCTTCGCCAATGCCGTCATGGGGCATGGCCTCGTGCGCGAAGACATGCACGCCGCCAGCATCGCGCACCACGGCGTCGTGATCTGGCCGGCGCTGCTCGCGCTGTCGGAGCAGGCGCCGCTGCGCGGGGACAGGCTGCTCGCGGCCGCCATCATCGGCTACGAGACCGGCGCGCGGATCGGCCGCGCGCTGCTGACCTCCGACCTCGCGCGCCTCTATCGCCCGACCGGCCTCGTGGCCCCTCCGGGCGCGGCGCTCGCGGGAAGCTTTGCGCTTGGGCTGTCCGAGGACCAGGCCACCAGCGCCATCGCGATCGCGGCCAACACCTCAAGCGGGCTCAATGAATGGCCGCATGCCGGCGGCTCCGACATGTATTTCCATCCCGGTTTTGCCGCCAGCAACGCGATCAAGGCGATCGGCCTTGCCGCGGCCGGCGCGTTCGGCTCGGAGACGATCCTCGAAGGCGAAGCCGGCCTGTTCGCCGCCTACCGCCGCCAGGCGGCGCCCGAGAGCATCGTGCTGTTTCCGGACGGCGAATGCGAGATCATGGCCGTCTACAACAAGCCGGTCCCCGCCTGCAATTTCGCGCAGACAGCGGCCCAGGCGGCGCTTCGCGTCTCGCACGAGCTCGCCAGCACCGAGGCGATCGACCGCGTGGTCATCCGCGCGCCCGATGCCGCGGTGCGTTATCCCGGCTGCGACTCCATGGGCCCCTATCGGAACGCGCTCCAGGCCAAGATGAGCATTCCGTTCAGTGTTGCGGCGACGCTGGCCCGGGGGGACATCGAGGAAGACAACTACGCCGAGCTCGACGACGCCGACATCATTCGTCTCGTCGCGGTCACCGACCTCGAGGCCGATGCCAGTTTCACGGCCGCCTTCCCGGGCAAGCAGGGTGCGGAGGTGGCCGTGCGGCTGCGTGACGGCCGGACCATCCGGCACACTTTGCCCGACGTCGTCGCGGCAACGCCGTCAGATATCCGCACACGCTTTCGCAGCGCGGCCGCCGCAGTTCTCGGTGCGGACCGCGGCTGCCTGCTCGAGCAACTCATCGACGATTGCGAGCGGCTCGGCAATGCCGGCGACATCGCCGCGCAGTGCCGCCTGAACGCAACCGAACGGGCTTTACGATCGGCATCATAAGAAGTGCCGGAGAGTATGGGGGAAACATGGTCGACTGGGAGACCAGCCTAGAATCGCCGGCTGCGCGGAGGCAGGGCTGATGGAAGGATTCTTTCAAGCGCTCGCCGCGGGCCTTCTGATCGGCGCCGTCTACGGCCTGATGTGCGTCGGGCTCGGCCTGATCTTCGGCGTCATGCGCGTCATCAACTTCGCCCATGGCGATTTCATGATGCTCGGCATGTACACCGCCTTCTATCTCTTCACCGCTGCCGGCGTTCAGGCGGTGTTCGGCAACACAGTCGGGCCGTTCGTCGCCATCCTGCTGGCCGGGCCCGTGCTCGCCGTGTTCGGCTATTTCGTGCACCGGACGCTGATCTCGCACGTATCAGGCACGCGCACCGCCTCGCTCGAAGGCGAAGGCCATTACGCCCAGCTCATCCTCACGCTCGGCATCGCGCTGATCCTGCAGAACGGCGGCCTCATCGTGTTCGGCTCGGTGCTGGCCTCGATCCGCACGCCGCTGTCGAGCTCGGCCTGGGAGCTCGGCCCCTTCTTCGACATGAGCGTCTTCCTCAACAAGGCACGCAGCATCGACGCGGTCGTCTCGCTGGTGATGATGATCCTGCTCTCGCTCCTGATCACGCGCACCCGGATCGGAAAATCGCTGCGTGCCGCTGCGGACAATCCGACCGCCGCGACCTATATGGGCATCGACGTCGACCGCGCGCACCGCACCGCCTTCGCGCTCGGCTGCGGCATCACGGCGATTGCCGGCGGGCTGCTCGCCACCAACTACCCGTTCCACCCCTTCGTCGGCCTCGAATACGTCATCGTCATGTATGCCGGCGTCGTGCTCGGCGGCATGGGCAGCATCATCGGCGCGTTCTGGGGCGGCATGACGATCGGCCTCGTGCAGCAGATGTCGACGCTGATCCTGCCGACGCAATTGCAGAACGCGGCGATCTTCGCCGTCTTCCTCCTCATCATCTTCTTCCGTCCGCAAGGCTTCTTCGGGCGCATGGTCGAGAGGACATGACCATGTTGCGGATGCGATCCTTGCTGCCTCCCCTGCTCTTCACGCTCGCCTATGCGGTCGTGTCGCTCGGCGTCACCAACTCCTACTACCAGCTCATCCTGACGCTGGTGCCGGTGTGGGCGGTGTTCGGGCTGTCCTGGAATCTGCTCAGCGGCTATACCGGCCTGATCTCGTTCGGCCACGCCGCCTTCTTCGGCATCGGCGCCTATGCGACCGCGCTCGGCCAGATCTATTTCGACATCTCGCCCTGGCTGCTGATCCCGGTTGCGGCCATGCTCGGCGGCATCGCCGGGCTCCTGATCGGGTTTCCGACCTTCCGCCTGCAGGGCCATTACTTCGCGCTGGCGATGCTCGCCTACCCGCTCGCCATCCTCTACGTGTTCGAGTGGCTTGGCTTCCAGGAGGTGACGCTTCCGATCAAGCGCGACGCGCCCATCGCCTACATGCAATTCGCCGATCCCCGCTTCTACACCCTGCTGGGGCTCGCCATCATGCTCGCCACCATCGTGCTGACGCAAATGATCGAGCGGTCCCGCTTCGGCATGGCGCTGCTCGCGATCAAGCAGAACGAAGCCGCGGCCGAGGCCGCCGGAATCAACACGCTGGCCTGGAAGCTGCGCGCGATCACCCTGAGCGGGGCGATCGCAGCCGCCATCGGCGGGTTCTACGCACAGGTGCTGCTGGTCGTGACGCCGCAATCGGTGTTCGGCATGCTGGTGTCGGCGCAGGCGCTGACGGTCGCGATGTTCGGCGGCGTCGGCACGGTGTGGGGGCCGGTGATCGGCTCGGTGATCCTGATCCCCCTCGCCGAGATCCTGCACGCCGAAGCCGGCGCACGCATTCCCGGCATTCAGGGTGTGATCTTCGGCATTGCCATCGTCTGCGTCATCCTGATGGCGCCGGAAGGATTGTTCTGGAAGCTGCGCGATCTCGTGCGCAAGCGAAGCGCGAAGGCGACGACCGACGTTCCGCCGGAAGCAGCCGCCGCCAATGTCACGACGCTGAAGCCCGCGGCGCGGCAGCGCGCCGCCAAGGGCGAAGTCATGCTCGAGGTGAAGAACCTCTCGCGTTCGTTCGGCGGCCTCAAGGCCGTGCAGGACGTCAGCTTCAAGCTGCACAAGAACGAGATCCTCGGCATCATCGGCCCCAACGGCGCCGGCAAGACCACGCTGTTCAATCTGCTCAACGGCTTCCTGAAGCCGAGTCAGGGCGAGGTGCTGATCGACGGCCGCAACATGTCGGGCCAGCGGCCTCACGTGATCTGTGAGGCCGGCATCGGCCGCACCTTCCAGGTGATGCGGCCGTTCCTGCGCATGTCGATTCTCGACAATGTCGTGGTCGGCGCCTATGTGCGGGCGCGCTCCGACGACGAGGCGCGCAAGATGGCGGCCGATGCGGTCGTCCGCGTCGGGCTTTCCGCCGTCGCCGACCGTGTCGCCGGCGAGCTCTCCACCAAGGAGCTGCGGCTGATGGAGCTGGCCCGCGCGATCGCCGGCCAGCCGCGCATCCTGCTGCTCGACGAGACGCTCGCGGGCCTCGGCCACGGCGAAGCCGACGAGGTCGTCGCCGTGATCCAACAGCTCGCGCGCGACGGCATGACCATCGCCATCATCGAGCACACCATGCAGGCCATGGTCCGCCTGGTCGACAGCTTCCTCGTGCTCGACCACGGCGCCGTCATCACCGAGGGCCTGCCCGAGGTGGTGACGCGCGACAGCCGCGTGATCGAGGCCTATCTCGGCAAGAAGTGGGTGGGCCATGCTGCGAATTGAGGGATTGAGCGCGGGCTATTCGGCCAAGCCCGTCCTGAACGACGTCTCGATCGACGTCGGTGCAGGCCAGTTCGTCGCGATCGTCGGCCCCAACGGGGCCGGCAAGACCACGCTGTTCAAGACCATCTCCGGCATCGTCAAGCCGAGCGGCGGCACGATCATTTTCGACGGCGTCGACCTGCTCGCGGTGCCGCCGCCACAGCGCGCCCATCTCGGCATCGCCCACGTTCCGGAGGGACGCCAGGTCTTCCCGTCCCTGACCGTGATGGAAAACCTGGAAATGGGCGCGATGACCGAGAGCGGCCGCCGCGACTGGCAGGCCAACATCGAGCGCATCTTCGAATGGCTGCCGGTGCTGAAGGAGCGCCGCAACCAGTTCGCGGGCACGATGTCCGGCGGCCAGCAACAGATGCTCGCGATCGGCCGCGGCCTCGCCTCCTCACCGAAGCTGTTGATGCTCGACGAGCCCTCGATGGGCCTCGCGCCCTCGACTGCGGACTTCATCTTCGAGCGGCTGATCGAGATCCGGCGCCAGTCCGGGCTGACCATGCTGCTGGTCGAGCAGCGCGTCGCAGAGGCGCTGGAATCGGCCGATCACGGCTACGTCCTCGAAGCCGGCCATGTCGTGCTTCAAGGCAACAACGCCACGCTGCGCGCCGACGACCGCGTGCGGAAGGCCTATCTCGGCATGTGACCAACATAAGAACAAAGATCAGGGAGAACAGAATGAACAAGATTTCAAAGGGATTGAGTCGCCGCACCGTGCTGTCGGGCGCCGCCGCCGTCGGCCTCGCCGGCGTGGCGCGCGCGCAGGCCCCGGCAGAGATCAAGGTCGGGCTGATCGTGCCGCTGTCGGGCATCTACACCCGTCCCGGCCAGGTGATGAAGATGGGCGCCGAGATGGGCATCGAGCACATCAACGCGCAAGGCGGCATCAAGGCGCTCGGCGGCGCCAAGCTCAAGCTCGTCGTAATCGACTGCGGCGACACCACCGAGAAGGCCAAGAACGCCGCCCAGCGCATGGTGGCGCAGGAGCCCGACCTCGTCGCCGCCACCGGCGCCTACCTCTCCTCCTTCACGCTCGCGGTCACCGAGGTGACCGAGCGCGCCGAGCTGCCGGTGCTGACGCTGTCCTATTCGGACCTGCTGACCGATCGCGGCTTCAAATACATCTTCCAGACCGCGGCGACCGCAAGCCGCCAGTCCGAGCTCGGCCTGCCGACGCTGATGAAGCTCGCCGAGAACGCCTCGGGCAAGAAGCCGAAGACCGTGGCGATGCTGATGGACAACACCGCAACCTCGGTCGCGACCGCCAAGGCGCTGAAGGAAAAGCTGTTCGCGCAGGAAGGCCTCCAGCTCGTGGTCGAGGAAGTCTGGACCCCGCCGCTGTCGGATGCGACGCCGCTGATCCAGAAGGTTCGCTCGGCCAAGCCCGACCTGTTGCTGTTCATGCCGAATGCGGTGTCGGACGCCAAGCTCGGCCTCGAGAAGATCAGCGAGTTCGGCCTCGGTCAGGGCAAGATCCCGACCGTGTCCTTCAGCATCACCATTGCCGAGCCCGACATGCTGCAGAGCGTGAGCCCGGAGACGGTGCAAGGCATCATGACCATCGTCGCCAATTGGGGCTCGAAAGGCCATGAGGCGCTGATCGCCGAGCTCAAGGCCAAATACAAGGAGCCCTGGATGACACAGAACGTCATCTCGACCTATGGCGACATGTGGCTGATGAAAGAAGCGCTGGAGAAAGCCGGCAAGGCCGATCGTAACGCGGTCGCGCAGGCCTTCCGCACCATGGATGCCGGTCCGTCGAAATACTATCCGGGCGGCCAGCTCAAATTTGACGAAAAGGGCCGCCGCGTCGGCGCCGGCGTCGTCATCGTGCAATGGCAATCGGGCGTGCCAGTCACCGTTTACCCGCCCGAGCTCGCGCAGGCGCAGCCGTTCTGGCCGAAGAAATCCTGACAGCGTCGCGCAATTTTTGGGGAGGAGATTGTCATGACTGCAAAGAGCAAGATCACGCGGCGAACCCTGCTGGCCGGCGCATCCGGCACCCTGATCGCATCCCGCGCGGCCTGGGCGCAGCAGCCGTCGGAGGTGAAGGTCGGCCTGCTGGTGCCGATCTCCGGGCTCTACGCCCGTCCGGGAACGGTGATGCGCGAAGGCGCCGAGATGGCGATCGACCACATCAACACGCAAGGCGGCGTCAAGGCGCTCGGCGGCGCCAAGCTGAAGCTCGTCGTGCTCGATTCCGGCGATACCACCGAGAAAGCCAAGAACGCGGCGCAGCGCATGGTGGCGCAGGAGACCGATCTGGTCGCGGCCAGCGGCGCCTATCTCTCCTCGTTCACCCTCGCGGTGACCGAGGTGACCGAGCGCGCAAACCTGCCGATGCTCACCCTTTCCTACTCCGACCTGATCACCGAGCGCGGATTCAAATACGTGTTCCAGACCGCGGCCACCGCGGGTTCGCAGGCACGGCAAGCATTGCCCCAGATCATCAAGCTGGCGGAGACGGCCTCGGGCAAGCGGCCGAAGACGGTCGCGATCCTCACCGACAACACGGGAGCCTCGATTGCCTCCGCCAAGGCGATGCGGGAGGGACTGCTGGCTGAGAACCAGCTGCAGCTGATCGTGGACGAGACCTTCACGCCGCCGCTCGCCGACGCGACGTCGCTGGTGCAGAAGATCCGTTCGGCGAAGCCCGATTTGCTGTTCTTCCTGCCGACGGTGATCTCGGACGCCAAGCTGCTGCTGGAGAAGATGAACGAGTTCGGCCTCGGCCAGGGCAAGATACCGACGATCTCGTTCGGCATCGCCATCGCCGAGCCGGACATGCTGCAGACCGTCAGCCCGGAACTGCTCCAGGGCGTGCTGACCTGCGTCGCAAGCTGGGGCGCCAAGGGCCACGAGGCGCTGATCGCCGAATTGAAGACCCGCTACAAGGAGCCGTGGATGACGCAGAACGCGATCTCCACCTATGGCGACATGTGGGTGATCAAGGACGCGCTGGAGAAAGCCGGCAAGGCCGATCGCGTCGCCGTCGGCGAAGCGTTGCGCACCATGGATGGCGGTCCTTCGAAATATTACCCGCTGGGCGAAATCAAGTTCGACGAGAAAGGCCGCCGTGTCGGCGCCGGCATGACCATCGTGCAATGGCAGGCCGGCGTGCCGGTGACGGTGTTCCCGCCCGAGCTCGCGCTGGCAAAACCGTTCTGGCCGAAGAGCTGACATCCGCCCCAACAAGAAACGGAGACCACAATGGACAAGGCGACCTACGACCGCGGCCTCGAGATTCGCAAGAGCGTGCTTGGGAACGAGTTCGTCGACAAGGCGATCGCATCCGCGGACGAGTTCAACCGCCCGATGCAGGACCTGACCACGGAATATTGCTGGGGTTACGTCTGGGGCCGCGAAGGCCTGACGCGAAAGACGCGCAGCTTCCTCAATCTGGCGATGCTCTGCGCGCTCAACCGACCGCACGAGCTGAAGACCCATGTCCGCGGCGCGCTCGCCAATGGTGCGACCAAGGAGGAAATTCGCGAGGTCTTCATGCAGGTCGCGATCTATTGCGGCGTGCCGGCCGGCGTCGATGCCTTCCGCAATGCGAAGGAAGTCTTCGCCGAGCTCGACAGGACGTAGCGGAGCGTGGCTGCGATGAAGGGCAGATGGGCACTCGTGACCGGCGCAACCGCGGGCCTTGGCTTCGGCATCGCGGAAGGCCTCGCCGGTGCCGGCGCCAACATTGTCCTTCACGATCTCGTCGCGCCGAAGCAGGCCGCTGATGATCTCCGCGCCCGCTTCGGCGTCGAGGTCGTCGCGGCCGGCGTCGATCTGTCCCGGCGCGAGTCCATCGAGGCCATGATGGCGGACCTGCTCGACCGCTGCGGCGCTATCGACATTCTCGTCAACAACGCGGTCGTCAGGCATTTTTCGGCGATCGAGCAGTTTCCGCCCGACCGCTGGAACGACGCGCTGGCCGTCAATGTGTCGGCGCCGTTCCACCTCATCCGCCTGGCGCTGCCGGCAATGAAGCAGCGCGGCTGGGGCCGGATCATCAATCTGGGCTCGATCTATTCCAGCCGCGCGGTCGAGGACCGCATCGACTACGTCACCACCAAGACGGCGCTTCTGGGCATGACCCGCGCCGTCGCCATCGAGACGGCGCGCAGCGGCATCACCTGCAACACGCTCTGCCCCGGCACGCTGCCGACGCCCGCCATCCTGAACAAGATCGCGACGATGGCCGAGGCCAGCGGCCGTCCCGTCGCGGACGTGACGCGCGACTATCTCGGCGAGCGACAGCCAACGCAGCGCTTCATCGAGCTGGAGGCGGTCGCGGCCATGGTCGTCTTCCTCTGCGGTCCGGCCGCAAACGACATCACCGGCGCCAGCCTGCCGATCGACGGAGGCTGGTCAGTGGCATGAGAACATCGGAAATGGGAGTGCTGCGATGACTGAACGATCAGGCCAGACCGTCGTACTGACCGGTGCTGCCGGCGGCATGGGACGCGCCATCACCAAGGCGCTGCTGGACAGCGGCCGCCGTGTCGTGCTGGTCGACCGCGACGCCAAGGCGCTTGAAGCGCTGGCGGCAACAGCAGGCGATGCGGTGTTTCCGATCCGGCTCGACGTCAGCGACGCCAAGGCCGTCGATCGCCTGCCCGATGCCATTCCCGGTCATTTCAAGCCGGTCGACGTTCTCATCAACAATGCCGGGCACGACATCGGCGGCCGGACGCGCTTCGACATCGGCGCGGCGGACGACTGGTCCAACATCATCCAGACCAATCTGATCGGCCTGATGCGCGTCACGCGGGCGATCCTGCCCGGCATGGTCCAGCGCAATGCCGGCCATGTCGTCAACATCAGCTCCATCAACGCGGTGCGGATCGTGCCCGACATGGCGGCCTACAGCACCAGCAAGGCGGGCGTGCACATGTTCACCGAGACCCTGCGGGGCGAGCTGGCGGACACCGCGATCCGGGTCACCGAGCTGCAGCCGGGCCTGACCCGGACCAACATCATCCTAACCCGCTACCGCGGCGATCAGCAGAAGGAAAAGGAGTATTTCGACCAGTTCAGGATGGCGCTCGATCCGGCCGATATCGCGCGGTCGATCGTCTTCGCCCTTGACCAGCCCGCCCACGTTCAAATTGCCGAAATGATGATTCTGCCTGTAAACCGGTACTGATTTTTCCCAACCAGGACCAGGACATGGAAAGACGCCGTGAATTGCAGTCGACACTCCGCATCGAGGACGTCCCGACCGTCCGGGCGATGGTGGCGCAGAAGCTGCGCGAGGCGATCATGTCCGGAACGCTGAAGCCGGGCCAGCGCCTGGTCGAGCGCGAGCTCTGCGAGATGATGGGCGTCAGCCGCCCCTCGATCCGCGAAGCGCTGCGAGCGCTCGAGGCCGATGGGCTGGTCAATACGGTGCCGCACCGCGGCCCCGTGGTGTCCACAATCAGCCTCGATGAAGCGCGGCAGCTCTACGCGGCGCGCGCGGTGCTCGAAGGTTTTGCCGGCCGCGAATGCGCCAGGCTGCACGATCCCGAGGTCGCGCGCCGGATCGGGGAAGCGCTGACGCGGTTGAAGGCGGCCGCAGCCAAGCAGGATCTCGTCGGCAGCCTCGAAGCCAAGACCGATTTCTACGCGGCGCTGATCGGCGGCTGCCGCAATGCCTTCATCGAGCGCATGCTCAAGCCGCTGCACGACCGCATCCAGCTGCTGCGGATCACCTCGATGTCGCAGCCGAAGCGGATCAACAAGAGCCTGCGCGAGGTCACCGCGATCTGGCGCGCGATCCAGAACGGTGATCCTGACCTCGCCGAGCGTTGCTGCGTCGACCACATCAACGCAGCTGCGGTGGCCGCGCTCGACATGATCGAAAAATCGTCGGCAGCCAAGGAGGCGGCGCCTTCCGACGACTAGAACAATGCCGCCAGGGAGTGTTCGATGAAGTTTCTCGTACGATCGCTGTTCCTGCTGCTTCTGCTCTGCCCTCGCCACCCGGCGATCGCGGACGACTACCCCGCCCGCCCGGTCACGGTCATCGTGCCGTTCTCTGCCGGCGGTCCCGGCGACGTCATCGCGCGGATCCTCGGCAGCGCCATGAGCGCGACGCTGAAACAGTCCGTCGTCATCGAGAATGTCGTCGGCGCCGGCGGCACCCTCGGCACCAACCGCGTCGCCAAGGCGGCTCCCGACGGCTACACCTTGCTGCTGATGCATGTCGGCCAGGCCACCGCCCCTGCCCTCTATGCCAAGCTGCCGTTCGACCCCGTCGGCGATTTCGCCACGATCGGGCTCGTCACCGACGTGCCGATGATCCTGGTGGCGCGGCCGAACTTTCCCGCCAAGAATCTCGGCGAGCTGATCACGCAGATCCGCAGCGCCGGCGACAAGATCACCTTCGGCAATGTCGGCCTCGGCTCGGCCTCCCAGCTCTGCGGCCTGATGTTCATGAGCGCGACCGATACCAAGCTCACGCCAATCTACTACAAAGGCGGCGGACCGGCGCTGAACGACGTCATCGCCGGCCACATCGACGTCTATTGCGATCCCGCGACCGGACCGACGCCTTATATCCAGTCGAACACGATCAAGGGCTATGCGATCACCAGCAAGAAACGCGTGGCGACGCTGCCTGACGTGCCGACGTCGACCGAGGCCGGCGTTCCCGCATTCGACGTGACGACGTGGTATGGTCTCTACGCACCGAAGGGCACGCCGAAGCCCGTGGTCGACCATCTCGTCAGCGCGCTGCAGACGGCGCTGAAGGACCCCGCCTTGATCAGCCGCTTTGCCGAGCTCAGCATGGCACCGGTCGAGCCCGAGCGCGCCACGCCGGAGGCGCTGGAATCTTTCCTGAAAGCCGAGATCGTCAAATGGGCGCGGATCATCAAGGCCGCCGGAATCGAGCCGCAATAGGCGCCGGCATCAAACCACAGAGCTAAGAGCGATCCGAAGGGGCGCACGGCGTTCGTCGAACAGGGCGCCGCCACCGCACGTGTCTCGAAATTCGGGAACCGCCATGTTAGACAAAAGTAGATTTTGTCCAACATGGGTAACTTGCCATGACGAAGGGATCAGCAAGCAAATCCCCAACGCGCCAGGGCAAGCGAGCGGCTGGCGCGACCAAGGGTAGCTCGGGGCAGAAGGCTCTTCATCGGGAGGCAACGACGAGCCGGCTTGTCGTGAGCAAGGCGCGTTTCGAGGCGGTTATGCGAGCTGCGGAAAGGTCGGGCCTCCTGAGCAAAAAAGGCGGCCGTATCGGCGGCAGGGTGAGCTTGGCCTTGGTGAGGCAGGCCAAACAGCAGACAGGCATCAAGACGGATACAGACTTGATCGAGTTTGCCCTGGCGACGGTCGCGCTCGAGGACAACTTCGCAGAAGCGTTCAAGGAGTCTCGCGCCAAGGTCGACCCGAAGCTGAAGCTCGGCTTTTAGGGTGGCGGAGTTGGATTTCGACGCTGCCCGGCGGTGGGCGCGCTTCGATCCGCGACGAACCCTGGCACGACGAAGCGACTACGAGCTGCCGTTCGTCGATCCGAATTCGATCGGTGGACAAGGACTCCTGCTCGAGACTTCCGTGTACATCGATCAGATGCAGGGTCGCTCGCCGAGTCTCCTGGACGATCTGATCGCGCAGCGACAGGTCAATCATTCGACTGTCACCATCCAGGAACTGATGCACACGGTCGGCGTATTGGATCCATCCGACGCGCGAACCGCGAGTGTTATCGAAGTGATCGGCAAGCAGATCAGAGCAATGCCGCCACATCGCATCTTTGCGCCGGACACCGAGGTCCTCGGACGCGGTGCGCTGTTGTCGGGGATACTCTGCCGTCTCCAAGGCTACGAGAAGGACGCCAAGCTTCGCGCGCTCCAGGATTGCGTGCTATTCCTTCAAGCGCAAAAGCTGGGACTAGTTGTCCTGACCGCGAACGTCGGCGACTACGATATTCTGCTTCAGCTCATCCCAGCAGGACGTGCGCTGTTCTATCGCGCGAAATGAATTCAGCTTGGATCGGCGATGCAATCAGGATGAATCGTCGTCGCGTTTCTGGTTGCTGCTTAAGCGTGATCTTCTCGGAAAATCGCCGCTCACCTTTCCGGATCATGCCTTGTCTCGCCTTCTTCGACATATTTCGGTTATCGAAACGGCTTGCGGCGCCGTCCGACGAGGCGTAGCTTTCAACTCTACGTAGCTCATTCGAAAGCTTCTATCGGGTTCGGCCAGGCGGGAGAAAGCAATGGCGGATGTCCCATGGCACCTTTCCGGTGATTATTTCGAGAATTGCAGCTGCAGCATCGTGTGTCCCTGCCTGGTGTCGGCGGCGCCCCCGTTGACCGCGCGACCGACCGAGGGGTTCTGCAACGTACCGCTGATCTTCCACATCGAGAGCGGCCGCTATGGCGACATCGCGCTCGATGGATTGAACGTGCTCGTCATCCTCCAAGCGCCCGGGGTCATGGCAGACGGAGACTGGTCGGTGGCCGCCTATATCGATCAGCGCGCCGATGACGAACAGACCGAGGCGCTGGCTGCGATCTTCACCGGCGGTGCCGGCGGTCCGATGGCCGCGTTCTCGCCGCTGATCAGCAAGAACCTCGGGGTGCGCAAGGTCCCGATCACGTTCCGGATCGAAGGCAAGACGCGCTCCGCGGAAATCCCTGGCATCCTGCACATGTCCGTTGATGCGTTGCCGACCATGCACCCGAGCGGCGAAATGTGGGTGAACATCGGCCATCCGGTCAGTCCCGATGCCATGGTGATTGCGGTCGGCGCCCCCGGCAATACGTTCAGCGATCACGGCATGCGCTGGGATAATTCCGGCAAGAACGGCCTCTATGCGCCGATCCGCTGGTCGAACCAGGCTTGATGCAACTCCTGATACCGGCCCTGCGACGAGGCCGGCAACGTCCATCGCAAATGACCGACAGCGCCCTGGAAACCGTGCTGCGGCGCGATCGCTGGGTCGTCGGCGGCGCGATCGCCCTCATTGTCGTGCTGGCGTGGAGCTATGTGATCTGGATCGCCAACGACATGGACATGGGCGGCATGGACATGACCGACTTCCGCATGATCCCGGCCGGGACCGGAATCATGCTGCCGGCCAACGAGCCGTGGCGCGCGATCGAGTTCGCTTACGTGTTCCTGATGTGGGCGGTGATGATGGTCGGAATGATGGCGCCGTCGGCTGCGCCCATGATTCTGATGTACGCCCGCGTCGGCCGACAGGGCAAAGCGCGGGGCAAGCCGTTCGCCGCGACCGGCTGGTTTGCCGCCGGTTATCTCCTCGCCTGGTGCGGCTTCTCGCTCGCAGCGACCTTTCTGCAATGGGCGATCGAGCGGGCAGCCCTGCTGGATTCGCGGATGACGATCGCGAGCAACCTGTTCGGCGCCATCGTGCTGATCGCGGCGGGTCTCTATCAGTGGACAGCGCTCAAGGACGCCTGTCTCGCCCAGTGCCAATCGCCATTTCTGTTCCTGATGCGCCACGGCGGCTTTCGCAGTGACCCGCGCGGCTGCCTGCTGCTGGGACTACGGCATGGAGGCTATTGCGTCGGCTGCTGCTGGATCCTGATGGCGCTGTTGTTCGTGGGCGGCGTGATGAACGTGCTTTGGATCGCGCTCTTGGCGCTGCTTGTCCTGCTCGAGAAACTCACGCCGGCCGGACGTTGGATCGCGCGCGCCGCCGGCATTGCATCTGTGGCCGCGGGCGCTTGGCTGCTGACGTTGGGGCCACAATAACTGAGGGGGCGCCGACGCTGGGCGGCGCTGGTGAGGTGGCCGGCGCACTTTCTCGTCGTCGCGCCGCAGGAACGCGGCAAGCTCCGGGCTCCAGCCCGGAAACCTCAATGATCGTAAAGAGATAATGAGCCTGGTGCGCTCGGAGGGACTCGAACCCCCACGATTTTACTCACTGCCACCTCAAGGCAGCGCGTCTACCAGTTCCGCCACGAGCGCTTTGGGGATGCCGGCTTGAGGCTTTGAGGGCCGGCCGGATCAACGGCGCCGATCTAACAAATCCATCAGAGGGGTACAAGCCTGCAAAGGCCCAGAATTCCACAAGCTTTGCAGGAAAATTCGGGCCGCTCGCCCGAATCGGCCTTGAGGGCAGTACCCGGGTCGCTACCGGGTCCCCGGCGAACGCGGCAGCATCTGCTTGACCTCGACCGCGATCCGGTTGCGATCGACCAGCACGACGCCGGAGGCGACCGGCAGGTTGTTGGCCAAAACCTTGACCTCGTCGGCTTCGGTTGCGTCGAGCTCGATGATGGCGCCGCGGGAAAGACGTAATACCTGATGGATCGGCATCGTGGTCGTCCCGAGGACGACCATGAGATCCACGGTGACTTTATCGAGGGTGGGCACTGTCAGGACCGCCGCAAACTGGGACTGGGACTTGAATTCTGGGGCTTGGCCATAGGACTTGGCATTTGCTCCCGAGATCATCACCACGTTATGGTTAGCCAATGGTTAATTCACCGCAAAACCCGCGCCAACAGCTCGATTTGACGCCTTTTTCCGCCACAGGCGGCGCGCCCGTCGAGTGGCGAATCTCGGATGCGCCGGTGCCCTACCCGGACGCGGTGGCCGCCATGGAAGCCCGGGTCGCCGCCATCGCGGCGGGCGAGGCCCCCGAGCTGGTCTGGCTGCTCGAACACCCCCCGCTCTACACCTCCGGCACCTCGGGCAAGGAAGGCGACCTGCGCGATCCCCGATTCCCGATCTTCGCCACGGGGCGCGGCGGCCAGCTGACCTATCACGGGCCCGGCCAGCGCGTGGCCTACATCATGCTCGACCTCAAGCGCCGCCGGCCTGATGTCCGGGCCTATGTCGCGAGCCTGGAGGAGCTGATTCTGAAGACGCTCGCCGCCTTCAACGTCCGCGGCGAGCGGCGCGAGGACCGGGTCGGCGTCTGGGTCAAACGGCCCGACAAGGGCGAAGGCTTTGAGGACAAGATCGCGGCGATCGGCGTGCGGCTGAAGCGCTGGGTCTCGTTCCACGGCATCGCGATCAATGTCGAGCCGGAGCTGTCGCATTTCGCCGGCATCGTGCCGTGCGGCGTCGTCGATCCCCGCTACGGCGTCACCTCCCTGGTCGATCTCGGCCAGCTCGTAAGCATGGAAGATGTCGACATCGCGCTGCGCCAGGCGTTCGAGGAGCTGTTCGGACCGACCCGCGCGCTGCTGCCGGAAGCGGCGGTCTGACATTTTCCCGTTTGAGCCCGGTCGTGCGAGCTCTCCGCTTCCGGCGGAATCGGCTAAGCTTGTCTCAGGCGCCGCCCACGCCTCCCCCCTCCGCCGGGAAAGCAGACCTCATGCCGGGCGATGAGACCACCGGCCGACTGTTCGAGCACCGGGCATAAGGAGGGATTGCGCTTTCAGCTCGCAACGGGAGGTTTGGACGATGAGACTCTCTGCGCCTATCTATCATCTGAAGCGACAAGCCAAGCGCCTGTCCCGCGAAGCGGGCATTCCCCTGCACGACGCACTCGATCGCATCGCCGCGACGGAAGGCTTTTCCGCCTGGAGCATGCTCGCAGCGAAAGCGGCTGCACTCACACCTGCCAGCAGGCTGTTCCCGCAATTCCGGCCCGGCGACCTCGTGCTGGTCGGCGCGCGGCCCGGTCAGGGCAAGACGCTGATGAGCCTCCCGCTTGCGGTGGAAGCCATGAGGTCGGGCCATCGCGCCGCGTTCTTCTCGCTCGAATACACCGAGAAAAACGTGCTGGATCGCCTGCGGGCGATCGGCGCGGAGCCGGCGCAGTTCGGCACATTATTCGAGATCGATTGCTCCGATGCCATCAGCGCCGATTATGTCCTGAAGCAAATGGCCACAGCGCCTCGCGGCACCTTCGTGGTGATCGACTATCTGCAACTGCTCGACCAGAGACGCGAAAACCCCGATCTGACCATTCAAGTGCGCGCATTGAAATCGTTCGCACGCGACCAGGGGCTGATCGTCGTCTGCATCTCGCAGATCGATCGATCCTACGATCCCGCGGTCAAGCCCTGCCCTGATCTCAGCGACGTCCGCTTGCCGAACCCGCTGGACCTGACGCTGTTCGACAAGACGTGCTTCCTGAACAATTCCGAAGTCCAGTTCAGAGCTGCGAGCTGACTGCAACAGGGCCGCGGGTGAAAGCACCCGCGGCCTTCTGCAATCACGCCGCCTTCAGCGCAACCGCGAGCTTGCTGGCGATGTAGCGGCGCTCCTGGGTCAGGCCGCCGAAGCCGTAGGCGTCGCCCTTGACCTCGTCGACATGGGCATAGGTCTCGGGATGCAGCGGTCCCAGGATCTCGGCCATGCGCTTGAACATGGCGGCGAGATAGGCCGCCTTCTCGTCCTTGGTGTTGGTGCCTTCGGTGACGTGGATGTCGAGCCAGTAGCTGGCGAGCTTCTGCTCGGCCAGCGACCGGCCGCCGGCGAACCAGTCGTCGGCGTCGACCGACTTCACGATGATCGCGGTCACCTTGGGATCCTTGTGCAGGATATTTGCCGTGAGCTCGGACACCGCGTTCGCGATGTCGGCCTTCAGCGAGGGCGACTGGCGGGAGGTGGTGTAGGACACGGTGATCAGCGGCATGGTGGTTCTCCTCAAGATGCTGCGCGGGTGTTGCGCGGCGTCGAGGAGAAGCTAGACCTTCGTCCGTCATTTTGGTATCTTATCCTTATTGATACCAGTGATAACTATATGTAATGACAACAACCCTCGACATCGCCACAGTCCAGGCCTTCCTGCTGGTCGCCGACCTCCAGAGCTTTACGCGTGCGGCCGAAGCACTCGGCACGACGCAGGCGGCGGTGAGCCTCAAGCTGCAGCGGCTGGAGACGCTGCTGGGCAAACGCCTGGTCGAACGCTCGCCGCGCGCAGTCCGGCTCACGGCAGACGGCGCCGCATTCCTCGATCGCGCCCGCGCGCTGATGGCGGCGCACGACCTCGCGTTGTCAGGCGAGGCTTCTGCCACGCAGTCGCTCTCGCTCGGCATTTCCGACCATGCCGCCGGACCCGAACTGGTGCCGCTGCTCGAACGCCTGCACGCGATGTCCTCAAACCTCACGCTCGCTGTCACCATCGGCTTCTCGCGCGAGATGCAGGATGCCTATGACGCGGGCGAATTGGATGCCGTGATCGTCCGCCAGGAAGGCAGCCGTCGCGGCGGCGAGAAGCTGGCCGAGGACGAGTTTGGCTGGTTCGCATCACGCCGGTTCACACTGCCGAAAGGCGAAGCGCTGCCGCTTGCGACGCTCGCCCCGCCCTGCGGCGTCCGCGCCCTTGCCGTGCGTGCACTCGACAAGGCCGGCCTGCCCTGGCGCGAGCGCTTTGTCGGCGGCGGCGTCACGGCGGTGGTCGCCGCCGCGCTCGCGGGACTTGCGATCGCGCCCCTGGCGCGGCGGATCGCACCGCCCGGACTGATCGATATCGGGCCTGCGCACGAGCTGCCGAAGCTCGGCAGCTCCAAGGTGATGCTGCATTCAAAGGTCAGCGATCCCGCCAAGCTCGCGGCGCTTCGCGTGGTGGCGGCGACGTTCCGGAGTGTCGCTGCCACCTGACGTCTCACAGGATCGCCTCGAATGCACTGCGCAGCGTTTCGTGCCGGAACACGAAGCCGCGGCTCAGCGCCTTGTTCGGCAGCACGCGCTGGCCACCGAGCAGAAGCTCATCGGCAAAGCCGCCGCCGATCCGGCGCAAGAGGCCGCCGGGGATGCGGAACACTGCGGGCCGGTGCAGCCGGCGGCCGAGCTCTTCGGTGAATTTTGCGTTGGTGACGGGGATCGGCGCGGTGGCGTTGACCGGCCCGGCCAGATCGGGTGTCGCCATCACGTAGGCGATCAGGCGAATGAGATCGTCGCGCTCGATCCAGGACATCCACTGCCGCCCGGTGCCGAGCGGACCGCCGAGGCCGAACTCGAACGGCGTCAGCATGCGCGTGATGAAACCGCCTTCGGTGCCGAGCACGAGGCCGATGCGCAAACAGACGACGCGCACGCCGAGCTCCTCCGCCGGCCGCGCCGCCGTCTCCCAGGCTGCGCACAGTTCATGGCTGAAGCAGGCGTGCGACTTCGCAGACTCCGTCAGCACCTGGTCCGCCCACAATCCGTACCAGCCGATCGCAGAGCCGCTGACCAGCACCTCGGGCTTGCGGTCGAGCCGCGCGATCAGCTTGACCACTTCGCCCGTGATGTCGATGCGCGAGCCGATGATCTTCGCCCGCTTCGCCTCGGTCCACAGGCCGTTGCCGATCGGCTCGCCTGCGAGATTGACGATGGCGTCGATCTCTGTGTCGGAGGCGAGCTGATCGAGGCTGGTGACCAGCGTCACCGGCGGCGGCAGCATCTCGGCCTTGGCGGGATTGCGGATGAGCGCGATGACGTTGTGCCCCGCCCCGCTGAGACTCGCTGCGAGGCGGCTCCCGATGAAGCCGGTGGCCCCTGTGATCAGTACGGTCTTGCGTCCCTGAAGCTTCTCGACCAGTCCGTGCGCGGGAGCGCTGCGCATGCGGCCAAGCCGGCGCATCGCCGCAAAGTCCCTGACGCCGCAGAGCGAGGCGCCGACCGCGCAGGCCGTGGCGGCGATGCTGAGCAGACCCTGATTGACGACCATTACACCGAACGGTTGCATCGCCCAGTCGATCAGCACCGGCAGCAGCAGCACCAGGATGGCGCCGTAGTTGATCGCGAGCAGCGTGTGATTGATGCGCTCGCTCGGCGGCAGTCTCCGACTCAAATCCTCCTCGACGAAATCCATCAGCGTGATGACGATCTCGGCGACCAGCACGGCGACGATCAAGAGCGCCAGCGCGCCATAAACCTCGAGCCAGCCGAGCAGCAGGAACAAGAGCGCATAGAGCATGTTGCGGATGCCGTGCAGCTTCAGCTCGAAGCGCTGCGACGGACGCCAGGCCAGGCGCTCGGTGAACTCGTGGTGATAGAAGGTGTCGAACACGCCCATCACGATCTGGATGGCGATGAGGGTCCACAACAGCGCGGTCATGACACGGTCTCCCTGAACACGGCGGACTGGTGGATCAGCGCGCCGTAACGCGGATGAATGACATCGAGGGTGAAGCGGAAGGCGCCCGCACCGAGATCGCGGTGCGTCACGGTGAGATCGCCCGGCGTGAGCCATTGCGGCAGCGGGAGCCACAGGCGTCCGAGCTGGAGGCCGTAACCGGCGCTGCGGAAGGTCAGCGTCTCGCCTTCGACCGCGATCCGCAGCGCCATGGAAATGCCGAAGCCGACATATTCCTCGAGCCCGGTCGGGCCGGCGAAACGCTTGGCGGAATGGATCACTTGCGGAAAGCCGCGCTTGCGCGCGCAGATGCGGGTCCAGGTCTGGCCGCCGGTCGCGGCATCCTCGGTGACGCTGACGATCATGGGAACGCCGACGTCGCGGCCCGTCGGCAGCGGCCCGCCGATCATGCGCACCGCTTGTGCGAGCCACCAGCCGATCTCGCTGAACGAGACCTCGTCGACGACACCGACATAGACCACGCTGTCGCCATCAGCCACGCGCTTGGAAAAGCGCCGCCAGGTCGCCAGCGGCAGGCGGCCCCAATCCTCGTCCGACAGCAACGCGCGGAAGCGGCGGTCGTCGAGCAGTTTTGTGTGGGCGGATGTCGATGCGCTGGAGCCTGGTAATCGAGCCGACGTCATCGCACCCTCCTCGAACCTATTTGACCTTGCCCGACGGCAGCAGGTTGGCGATCTTCTCGCCAAGCTTCATCAGCGCGACCAGCCGCGGCCGCGGCACCTTCAGCATCTGCATGAACCAGTGGTCGGCGAGTTCGGTGAAGGCGAGCATCTCCTTCAGCCGCTTGCTCGCGACCGGATTGATGGTGGGATCGCCGGCGGCATCGGACACGCAGGCCCGGAGCGCCGCGATCGCCGGATCGAGCTCCCGCTCCTTGCGGCGCGCTGCGATGCGGGCTGCGACCTCCCAGATGTCGGTCTCGGCCTCGTAATGGTCGCGGCGGTCGCCGAGGATCGGCACGCGCCGGATCAGGTTCCAGGCCAGCAGCTCCTTCAGCGAGTTGGAGACGTTGGAGCGTGCCATGCCGAGCACGTCGGCGATGTCCTCCGCCGTCATCGGCGCCTCCGCAAGATAGAGCAGCCCGTGGATCTGGCTGACCGAGCGGTTGACGCCCCAGCCATCCCCCATGTCGCCCCAATGCAGGATGAAGCGCTCGACGGCGGCTGGGAGTTTCTTTTTTCCGGTCATTTCTGTCATAACAGAAATATCTGACGTGACTGCGTCGCTGTCAAGTGGGTGTCTGGATGCCGTCGGCACCGGGAGATTTGCCTAAAAATATCCCATGCTTCGGGAACCATTCGACCCCTCCGGCGTTTGCCCCGGTCGAGGCGGGGTCCCGGAATGGTCGAAAAGTTCAGTCAACAGAGAGACTTGTTCGAAAGCGAACGCAGTTTCCGACTGTTGGTTGAGGGAGTCGCGGACTACGCCCTCTACATGCTCGATCCCAACGGGATCATCACCAGCTGGAACATTGGCGGCGAGCGCATCAAGGGCTATTCGCCTCAGGAAATCCTCGGCCAGCATTTTTCCCGATTCTATACCGACACCGACCGCGCCAACGGCAAGCCGGCCCGTGCGCTCGGCATCGCCCGGGAAAAGGGCCGTTACGAGGAGGAAGGCTGGCGCGTCCGCAAGGACGGCACGTTCTTTTGGGCGAGCGTCGTGATCGACCCGATCTACGAGGACGGCCAACTTGTCGGATTCGCCAAGATCACGCGCGACATCACCGAACGCCGCAATGCGCAGATCAAGCTCGAGGCGATGCAGAAGCAACTCGCCGAGTCCCAAAAGTTCGACGCGCTTGGGCAACTCACCGGCGGGGTCGCGCACGACTTCAACAACCTCCTGATGATCATCAGCGGCAGTCTTCACATGCTGAAGCGAGGCGCCGACGACGAGACCAAGGTTCAGCGCGCCATCTCGGCCATCGAGACCGCCGCCAAGCGAGGCGCGGCGCTGACCAACCAGCTCCTCACCTTCGCGCGGCGGCAGAGCGTCAATCCGCAGGCGATCGACTTTGCCGAACGCATCGCGGCGATCCGCGAGGTGCTCGATGCCGGTGTCGGCAGCTCCGTACGTCTGACCCTGGACGTCGGCCGCGACATTTGGCCGATCACGACCGACGTCTCCGAGCTCGAGACCGCCCTGCTCAACCTCGTCATCAATGCCCGCGACGCCATGCCCGACGGTGGCACGGTGACGATCGGCGCACGCAATGTCGTGCTGGACGAGGCGCCGTTTACCGGCGACTTCGTTGCGATCGACGTCGTCGACACCGGGCTCGGCATTCCCTCCGACGTTCTCGACAAGGTCTTCGAGCCGTTCTTCACGACCAAGCCGATTGGAAAAGGCACGGGCCTCGGCCTGTCCCAGGTGCACGGCTTCGCCCATCAGGCCGGCGGCACGGTGAGGGTCGCAAGCGCGCTCGGCAAGGGCACGACGTTCACCATCCTGCTGCCGCGCGGCGAAGACATTCCCATGCCCGAGGCGCCGGCAGAGGCGGCGTTCCACGGCAGCGGCACGGTGCTGCTGGTGGAGGACAATCCGGATGTCGCTCTCGTCAGCACCGGCCTTCTGGAGCAGCTCGGCTACCAGGTGCGCCGGGTCGCGGACGCCGAAGCCGCCTTGCGCGAGATCGAGAAGAACGGCGTCGACTTCGTGTTCTCCGACATCGTCATGCCCGGCAAGATGGACGGCCTCACCCTCGCCCATCATCTCCGCCAGCTTCGCCCCGGCCTGCCGATCCTGCTCGCCACCGGTTACAGCGAAGTCGCCGCCGGCGTGCTCGGCGACTTCCCGATCCTGCGCAAGCCCTACGAGATCCACGAGCTCAGCGAGGCGATCGCCAAGCTGCCGAGGTGATTTTCTCTTCGCCTCTCCCCGCGTGCGGGGAGAGGCCGGAATACGCGCTGAAGGCGCGAATTCCGGGTGAGGGGGAGTCTCCGCAAGGGCAACTCTGACCGTCCTCGCGGAGACTCCCCCCCCCCCCCCCCCCCCCCCCCCCCCTCACCCCAACCCTCTCCCCGCAAGCGGGGCGAGGGAGCAGACCTACACCGTCGGCAGTACCGAAAACGCTTCCCCTGCCCGCCGCAAATTCAGCTCGTCCGCACCGGCGGTCTCGCTGGTCACGCTGTCGACGCGCGAGGACGGCGGGCCGTGACGGCAGAGTGCGACCATGTCGGCGACGTGCTTGGGCGAGCCCGCGAACAGCGCTTCCACGGCGCCGTCGCGGCGGTTGCGCACCCAGCCTTCGAGACCGCTCGCGGTAGCCTGATACTCCACCCAGGCCCGATAACCGACGCCCTGCACGCGCCCGCGGATCATGACCTGGAGGATCGCCCGACTCATTTTTTCAGCCCGAGCATGTCGGCGCTGCGCGCCTTGACGTCGGCCTCGCGCATGACACGGGCCGTCAGCTCCGAAGATGCGAGACCCTTGAGGCTTTTCGGCGGCGTGCCCTCGCGCAGAGCCTTCAGCGTCTCGTAGACCGCCTGTGTCGCCGCGGCGATCGGCGCATGGCCCTGGAGCGCGATGCGGACGCGCTGGCTGGCGAGATAGTCGAGCGCGCTCAAATCCTCCGGCGCCCCGCCGAGCACGATCGGCAGGCGCGTCGCGGCGGTGACCGCCTCGAGCTCGGCGCGCGACTTGATGCCGGTGAAGAACAGCGCATCGACGCCGGTGGCCTCATAGGCCTTGGCGCGCTTGATCGCATCCTCGATCGAGGTGATCGAGGCAGCGCCGGTGCGGCCCATGATGACGAGCGAGGCATCGCTGCGGCCATCGAGCGCCGCCTTCATCTTGCCGACGCCCTCCTCCAGTGAGATCAGCTGCGTCTTCGCCTCGCCGAAGGCAGCCGGCAGCAGCGTGTCCTCGATGGTGAGTCCGGCGGCGCCCGCCGCCTCCAGCTCCTGCACCGTGCGGCGGACATTGAGCGGATTGCCATAGCCGTGATCGGCATCGACCAGCACGGGAAGCGCAGAGGCGCGCGACATCCGGCGCATCTGCTCCGCAAGCTCGGTGAGCGTGATCAGCGTGATGTCGGGGTCGCCAAGCACGGCGAGCGAGGCAACCGATCCGCCGAACATGCCGATGGGAAAACCGAGATCCTCGGCGATGCGGATCGAGATCGCGTCATAGACCGAGCCCGGATGGACGCAGGCCGGGCCCGTCAGGATGGATCGCAAAGTCTCGCGGCGGGAACGAAAGGCCATGGGTGCTGTCTCGGTTAAGTCACGGAGGCCGCAACATACTCCGTCATTGCGAGCGAAGCGAAGCAATCCAGGAATGCATCCGCGGAGACAGGCTGGATTGCTTCGTCGCGAAGGGCTCCTCGCAATGACGGTGTCCGTGGGGCCCTGCGAGAGCCCACTCACACCTACGCAAACTCCAGGATCAGCGCGTCCACCGCGAGCGTCGCGCCGGCGCTGGCGTGGATCTTCTTCACGGTGCCGTCCTGCTCGGCGCGCAGCACGTTCTGCATCTTCATGGCTTCGACCACGGCGAGCGTCTCGCCGGCCTTGACTTCCTGCCCCTCGGTCACCGCGATCGAGACCACGAGGCCGGGCATCGGACACAGCAGCTTCTTGCCGGTGTCCGCGGCCGTCGTCACCGGCATCAGCCGTGCCGAGGTCGCTTCCGCTTCGGTCCAGACATAGACCGGCACCTCGACGCCCTGATGCGCCAGACGAATGCCGTTCGGGATCGGCCGCGCCTGCACCGCGACGAAGTGACCGTCGATGGTGCCCTGCCAGACCGGGTCGCCCGGCTTCCACGGCGAGGCCAAGAGATGCGCGTTGCCAGCCTTGCCCTCGGCGTCGAGGAAGCGGATCGCGATGGCCTCGCCCTCGCGTCCGACCTCGAGCTGGATTTCCTGGCGGTCGAGCCAGACCGCGCGACGGCGCTCGCGCTGCACGACGCGGCCGCCCATCTGGCCGGAGATCTGCCGCTTGCGCTCACCGAGCACATGATCGATGGCGGCGCCGACCGCGGCGATACGCCGGGCGACCTCGCCTTCGGGCACGCGCACCGCAAAGCCCTTGGGAAACTCCTCGGCGATGAAGCCGGTCGACAGCCGGCCCTCGCGCCAGCGCGGATGATGCATCAGCGCCGACAGGAACGGGATGTTGTGCCTGATACCATCGACATAAAACGAGTCCAGCGCGGTCGACTGGGCCTCGATCGCAGCGGCACGCGAAGGCGCGTGGGTGACGAGCTTGGCGATCATCGGATCGTAGTGGATCGAGATCTCGCCGCCTTCCTGCACGCCGGTGTCGTTGCGGATGGTGATGCCGTCCCTGCTGGCTTCCGCCGGCGGGCGATACTTCACGAGCCGCCCGATCGAGGGCAGGAAGTTGCGGAACGGGTCTTCGGCATAGAGACGCGATTCCACCGCCCAGCCGGTGAGCGTGACGTCCTTCTGCGCGATGGCGAGCTTCTCGCCGGCGGCCACGCGGATCATCTGCTCGACGAGGTCGATGCCGGTGACGAGCTCGGTGACGGGATGCTCGACCTGCAGGCGCGTGTTCATCTCCAGGAAGTAGAAGCTCTTGTCCTGGCCTGCGACGAACTCGACGGTGCCGGCGGAATCGTAGTTGACGGCCTTGGCCAGCGCCACCGCCTGCTCGCCCATCTTGCGGCGGGTGGCCTCGTCGAGCAGCGGCGACGGCGCCTCCTCGATGACCTTCTGGTTGCGACGCTGGATCGAGCACTCGCGCTCGCCGAGATAGATGACGTTGCCGTGCTTGTCGCCGAGCACCTGGATCTCGATGTGGCGGGGATCGACGATGAACTTCTCGACGAAGACGCGGTCGTCGCCGAACGAGGCCTTTGCCTCGGCCTTGGCGAGGTTGAAGCCTTCGGCGACCTCGGCCCTGGAATGGGCGATGCGCATGCCCTTGCCGCCGCCGCCGGCCGAAGCCTTGATCATCACGGGGTAGCCGATCTCGTCGGCGATCTTCACCGCGTGCTTGTCGTCCTCGATGACGCCGAGATAGCCCGGCACGGTCGAGACCTTGGCTTTCGCAGCCGCCTTCTTGGATTCGATCTTGTCGCCCATCGCGGCGATCGCGCCGGGGTTCGGGCCGATGAAGACGATGCCGGCCGCCTCCAGCGCGCGCGGAAACGCCTCGCGCTCGGACAGGAAGCCGTAGCCGGGATGCACGGCTTGCGCGCCCGTCTTGCGGCAGGCCTCGACGATCTTCTCGATCACCAGATAGCTCTCGGCCGCCGCGGGCGGCCCGATCAGCACGGCCTCGTCGGCCATCTCGACATGGAGAGCGTCGCGGTCGGCCTCGGAATAGACCGCAACCGTCTCAATTCCCATCTTGCGAGCGGTCTTGATGACCCGGCAGGCGATTTCGCCGCGATTGGCGATCAGAATGCGTTTGAACATGCTTTTCTTGAGTCTCGACCTTGGGCGGGACCCTTCCCTGGCCGTTGGGGCCTTTGGGGCGGGCCGTGTGGCTCCCGTGGTACAGCAAAATCGGCCGGAGGCAACGGTCTAAATCCGGCTCGCGCTGGCGTACCAGCGCAAGACCGAAACCGGCCTGACGAGCCCTTGGAACGACCTACGGCTTCCCGGGCCTCGACACGGACTTGGCGACGTCCCGGACCAGGCCATGAATGAAGCCGAGCTTGCCGACCACCGCGGGCGACAGGATGAAGGGATAGAGGTCACGCAGACCCATGGCCCGGTTGACGCTGTTCATGGCGAAGGTGAAGGGCAGCCATGCGTTGACCAGCGCCTCGACATCGCGTGCCTCGTAGGGGTTGAAACGGATACGTGCCGTCAACTCCCCGTCGCGGTCGACCTTGGGGCGCACCTCCATGCCGAACTCACCGGCCATCTCCAGGGTGTCGACGATGTGGAGGTAGTGCGCCCAGGTCTCGGCGAAGTCTTCCCAGGGGTGCATCGTGGCGTAGGCGGAGACGAAGTTCTGCTGCCAGTCCGGCGGCGCGCCTTCGGCATAATGACGCTGGAGGGCCTGCCCATAATCGGTGGAATCGTCGCCGAATACCGCACGGCATTCATCGAGCTTGCCGCCGCCCTGCACCAGCACGTCCCAGAAATAGTGCCCGACCTCGTGGCGGAAATGCCCGAGCAGCGTCCGATAGGGCTCGCCCATCTCGAGCCGGCGCCGCTCGCGCTCGATATCGTCGGTCTCGGTCAGCGCGATCGTGATCAGGCCGTTGTCGTGACCGGTCATCACCCTCTCGCCGCTCTGCGGATCGTCGGCGAGGAAATTGAAGATCAGACCATGCTCGGGGTCGTCGTGCCGGGTCCGGAGCGGCAGCTTCCAGCGGATCAGGGAATAGAACAGACGGTGTTTCGCCACCTCCAGCTCGCGCCAGCCGGCAAGCTGGGCGGGGTCGGACAGATCGGGCACGATGCCGTTGTGGCGGCAGGCGCGGCAATAGCCGTTGCCCTCGCCCGGATCCGTCAGCCAGTTGCAGGCATCGTACTCGGCATTCCGGCACAGCATCCGGCTTTCGCCCTTGTCGGCCAGGACCCTCCAGGCCTCTCCGTCGGGCTCGATGGCCGACATCGTCTCCTTCTCGGGCAGGAAGGCGACGCGGTGGCCGCACCGTTCGCAGGCGCGGTTCTCGAAATAGATGACGTTGCCGCAGGACTGGCAGACAAACAGCTTCAAGATTTATCCTCTTCGAAAAGAGAGTCTTATCGATGGGCGATGTGGCGCCTCGCGAAGACGCATCCGCCGCTGCATCGTTCCAATGTCCGGAACAAAATGCCAGACCGGGCGTTTTCTGACCGCAGTTTTCCTCGTTCCGGCTGGCCGCCGGCCTTTCCAGACAGCCGATTTCCTCTAAGCAATGGTCATCACGCGCCGTCTGTGTGAATATCGGTCCGGCACGTGCGCCCCCGCATGACAACGGCCGATGCCTTGAACGATCCCTCGAAAGACCCCTTGCCCGAGACCGCCGCCGCCGAAAGGCTGCGCCAACACCTCGAAGACGTCGCGCGCGAGCGCGACAACGCCTATCGCGCGCTCCAGGAGCGCGAGGCCGAGCTGGCGCGCATCCAGCGCATCGGCAAGGTCGGCGGCGTCGAGGTCGATTTCCGCGAAGGCTTCAAGAACCGCCGCTCGCCCGAATATCTGATCATCCACGGCCTCCCCCCGGAAGCGGCCGACGAGTCGCACGAGGACTGGGTCAATCGCATCCATCCCGAGGATCGCGAGCCGACCGTCAGACATTTCTTCGAGGCTCTCGCCGGCGCGAGCGAAGACTACAGCGCCGAATACCGCATTGTCCGCCCCAATGACGGCGAGACCCGCTGGATCCGCGTCGTCGCCAAGATCGAACGCGACGGCGAGGGTCGCGCCATCCGCCTCGTTGGCGCCCATATCGACATCACCGATCAGGCCCTGGCCCGCGAGACGCTGCGCGAGAGCGAAGAGCGCTTTCGGCTGATCGCCGACAGCGCGCCGGTGCCGATCTGGGTGACCAAGCTCGACCGCACGCGATCCTTCGCCAACCAGGCCTATGTCGACTTCGTCGGCCTGCCCTACGACCAGGCCATCGCCTTCGACTGGCGCAAGGTGCTGCATCCCGACGACCTGCCGCACGTGCTGCAGCAATCCGTGCAGGGCGAAGCGTCGCTCAAGCCCTTCGTGCTGGAAGCGCGTTACAGGAACGCCAGCGGCGAATGGCGCTGGCTGCGCTCGGAATCGCAGCCGCGCTGGGATCCGACCGGCAAGCACATCGGCTTCATCGGCGTCGCCCACGACATCACCGTCGCCAAGCAGGCCGAGATCGAGCTCAGGCGGCTCAACGAGACCCTTGAAGAGCGCATCGCCGAGCGCACGGCCGAGCTCGAGGCCAACGAGTCCCGGCTGCGCGCCATCCTGGCCACCAGCAACCAGTATCAGGGGCTGGTCAACCTCAAGGGCGAATTGCTCTACGCCAACCGCACAGCGCTCGACGGCATCAAGGCGAGCGCCGCCGACGTGATCGGAAAACCTTTCTGGGACACGCCCTGGTTCACCGGCACCGACGGCATGACGGCCACGGTGCGCGAAGCCTTCAATGCCGTGCTCAAGGGCGAGGCCGTGCGGCTGGAGATGCGCCTGCGCCTGCCCATCGGCGAGCGCGATTTCGACTTCGGCATGCGTCCCGTGCTCGACCGCCACGGCAACATCACCGGCGCCGTCCCCGAAGCCGTCGACATCACCGAGCGCCGCCGCGGCGAGGAAGCGCTGCGGCAATCGCAGAAGATGGAGGCGATCGGCCAGCTCACCGGCGGTGTCGCGCACGACTTCAACAATCTCCTCACCATCATCCGCTCCGCCACCGATTTCCTGCGCCGCCGCGAGCTGCCGGAAGAGCGCCGCCGCCGCTATGTCGACGCGATCTCCGAGACGGTCGAGCGCGCCTCCAAGCTGACGGCCCAGCTCCTGGCCTTCGCGCGCCGGCAGCCGCTGAAACCCCAGATCTTCAACGTCGGCAACCAGGTCGAGGGCGTCGCACAACTGGTCCGTCCGCTGGTCGGCGGCCGGATCGAAATCGCGGTGGAGATCCACGATGCCGACTGCTTCACCGTCGCCGACATCGCCCAGTTCGAGACCGCGCTGATCAACCTCGCCATCAACGCCCGCGACGCCATGGACGGCGAAGGCCGCCTCACCATCGCCGTGCGCAAGGTCTCCGGGATTCCCAGCCTGCGCGCGCAATCGGCGCGCGGCGGCGAGTTCGTCGCCATCTCCGTCACCGACACCGGCAGCGGCATCGCCCCGGACCATCTCGACTCGATCTTCGAGCCGTTCTTCACCACCAAGGAGGTCGGCAAGGGCACCGGCCTCGGCCTCAGCCAGGCGTTCGGCTTCGCCAAGCAGTCCGAGGGCGACATCGCGGTGACGAGCACGCAAGGCGAAGGCGCGACCTTCACCATCTACCTGCCGCAGGCCCAGAGCCCGGCTGCCGAGAAGGAGGCCGCAGCCCTGACCAGCGAGGCCGCCACCACCGGGCGCGGCTACCGCGTGCTCGTGGTCGAGGACAATGACGATGTCGGCCGATTCTCGACCGAGCTGCTGGAAGATCTCGGCTATGTCGTCCGCCGCGTCGCCAATGCCAATGCGGCGCTTGCCATCCTGGGGGAGAACGAATTCGCCGTCGATCTCGTCTTCTCCGACGTGATCATGCCCGGCATGAACGGCGTCGAGCTCGCCGGCATCATCCGTGAGCGCTATCCCGGCCTGCCCGTCGTGCTCACCTCCGGCTACAGCAACGTGCTCGCCGAAAACGCCCATCGCGGCTTCGAGTTGATCCAGAAGCCGTATTCGGTGGAATCGCTCTCGCGCATCCTGCGCAAGGCGATCACGGAGAAGCTGTCGGTAGCGCGGTGAATGCCGGCCAAACCTACGGTGTCGTCCCGGACAAGCGCGCCTCAAGCGCGCGCCGATCCGGGACCCATAACCCCAGAACGGCGTTGTACCGCTAGCTGGTAACCGCGCGTCGTCGCAAAACTCGGTCCTGTGGTTATGGGTCCCGGATCTGCGCTTACGCTTGTCCGGGACGACAGCGGAGTGTTTGACTTCGATCGAGAAACCGATGCCCAGCGAAAATCCCGATCAAGCCAGGCAAGCCGGCCGCGCGCTGGATGCAGCGAACTTCTTCCTCGCCGACGTCCGCGACGGGCTCGGCCCTTACCTCGCCGTCTACCTCCTCACTGAGCAGCACTGGGACGAGGCGCGGATCGGCCTCGTAATGTCGGTCGCGACCATCGCCGGCATCGTGGCGCAGACGCCGGCCGGCGCCCTGGTCGATGCGATGCGGGCGAAGCGGCTGGTGATGGGCGTCGCCGCGATCATGGTGACGGTGGCGTCGCTGTCGCTGCCGCTGTTTCCGAGTTTCCTCCCGGTCGCGATCTCGCAAGGCATTGCGCAGGCCGCCGCCGTGGTGTTTCCGCCGGCGATCGCCGCCGTCTCGCTCGGCATCTTCGGCCACGCCGCCTTCACGGGGCGCATCGGCCGCAACGAGACCTTCAACCATGCCGGCAATGCCGTTGCGGCCGCACTGGCGGGTGTCTCCGCCTATTGGTTCGGCCCGACGGTCGTCTTCTATCTGCTCGGCGCGATGGCGATCGCGAGCCTTCTCAGCATCCTCGTCATTCCCGCCCGCGCCATCGATCACGACCTGGCGCGCGGGCTGCATGATGCCGACACGGATGCGCAGCGGGACACGCCGTCAGGGCTCGCCGTGCTGCTGACCTGCCGCCCCCTGCTCGTCTTTGCGATCTGCGTGCTGCTCTTCCACCTCTCCAACGCGGCGATGCTGCCGCTGGTCGGGCAGAAACTGGCACTGCAGGACAAGAACATGGGCACCAGCCTGATGTCGGCCTGCATCGTCGCGGCGCAATTGGTGATGGTACCGTTTGCGATGCTGGTCGGTGCGGGGGCCGACCGCTGGGGTCACAAGCGGTTCTTCCTCGCGGCGCTGTTGATCCTCCCGATCCGCGGTGCACTTTATACGTTCTCGGACAATCCGTTCTGGCTGGTCGGCGTGCAGCTGCTCGATGGCGTCGGCGCCGGCATCTTTGGCGCGATCTTCCCTGTCATCGTGGCCGATCTCATGCGCAACACCGGCCGCTTCAACGTCGCGCAGGGCGCGGTCATCACCGCCCAGAGCATCGGCGCGGCGCTGTCGACCACACTGGCCGGCTTCGTCGTCGTCGGCGCGGGCTACAGCGCGGCGTTCATCACGCTGGGCGCCGTTGCTGCGATCGGCGCCGTGATCTGCCTTCTCGCGCTGCCCGAGACACGACATGGTGCCTCCCGCCCGCAGGGGAAGACAGCAGCGCCAGCATCCGCTATCGCTGCCGAATGAACGCATCTCGCATCAAGGACTGAACGTGCCGTCTGACGCCATCTGGGCCTGGAGCATCATCGTCGTCGCCACCGCAGGCGTCATCATCCGCCCCTTTCGCCTGCCCGAGGCGATCTGGGCCGTGATCGGCGCGGGCGGCCTGGTGCTATCGGGCCTGCTGCCGTGGCAGGATGCGCTGGCCGGCATCGAGAAAGGCGTCGACGTCTACCTCTTCCTGATCGGCATGATGCTGATCGCCGAGCTGGCACGGCTGGAGGGCCTGTTCGATTATCTCGCGGCGCTCGCGGTGGAATATGCGGCCGGCTCGCCGCAGCGGTTGTTCCTGCTGATCTATCTCGTCGGCACGCTGGTGACCGTGCTGCTCTCGAACGATGCCACCGCCATCGTGCTGACGCCGGCGGTCTACGCCGCGACGCGCGCAGCCGGCGCCAAGCCGCTGCCTTATCTCTTCGTCTGCGCCTTCATCGCCAATGCCGCGAGCTTCGTGCTGCCGATCTCCAACCCCGCCAATCTCGTCGTGTTCGGCGCGCGGATGCCGCAACTGACGGAATGGCTGCGGCTGTTCGCCCTGCCCTCGGTCGCCTCGATCCTGCTGACTTACGTGGTGCTGCGCCTGACCCAGCACCGCGCGCTGAAGGAGGAGACGATTGCGCGCAGCGTGCCGCATCCCAGGCTCAGCCGCGGCGGCAAGCTGACGGCCGTCGGCATCGTCGCGATCGGCATCGTGCTCGTGACCGCATCGGCGCTGGACAGGCAGCTGGGCCTGCCGACCTTCATCTGCGGCAGCGTGACGGCCGTGATCGTGCTGCTGCTCAGCCGGCAATCGCCATTGCCGGTGCTGCGGGGCGTGTCCTGGAGCGTGCTGCCGCTGGTCGGCGGACTTTTCGTCATGGTGGAGGCGCTGATCAGGACCGGCGTGATCGCGAAGCTCAGCGCGCTGCTGCATCAGGCGGTGGCGCAATCGGTGCCGAAGGCGGCCTGGAGCGTCGGCATTGCCACCGCGCTCGCCGACAACATCGCCAACAACCTGCCCGTCGGCCTCGTCGCCGGCTCGGTTGCCGCCAGCGATCATCTGCCCGCCCCCGTCGTCAGCGCCATCCTGATCGGCGTCGACCTCGGCCCCAATTTGTCAGTGACCGGCTCGCTCGCGACCATTCTCTGGCTGGTGGCGCTGCGCCGGGAAAAGATCGAGGTCGGCGCCTGGCCGTTCCTCAAGCTCGGTATGCTGGTAACCCCGCCGGCCCTGATCGCGGCTTTGGCCGCCGCGATCCGATAAACGTGCCTTGTTTGCGGCGCATCAATGTCGCCGCCACAGCTGGAGCTATACTTCAACTTGTCGCGCAGCCTCATTGGGCGCGGCAAGGAGGTTCATCATGCAGATCCAGTCAAAGGCATTGCCGCAGAGCTTTTCCCTGCGCCGCTCATATCAGAGCTTCATCGCACCCAGCCGGAGCGGGGCGGAAACGTCCCACCCGCTGCTGCTCCTCGCAGTCGTGGTGCTGGTGACCCTGTTCGCGATGGTGGAGATCGACCTGCACAGCGCCCAGCTTCAAGCGCTCGGCCTGCTCGGCCACGGGATGGGAATCGATCCGGTCTTCCTGAGCCCGTAGTCACTGGCCCAAAACATCCCGACGCGGGACCCGATCGCGGCCGAAGCCGCGACCGGGCAGCGCTTCGTCAGTCGTTCTCGTAGCCGTACACTTCCGGCAGGATGAAGATTGCAGCGAGCAATCCGATCACCGGGAAGATCGCGACGAACAGCGTGGCATTGGCCTGCCCGATCGCAGCGAACAGCGTCGGGAACAGGAAGATCGCCAGGAACGACGGCAGCTTCACGAACATGTAGGCGAAGCCGCTGGCAGTGCCGCGATATTGCGGCCGGGCGACCATGGTCGGGATCGTCATGCAGTTCGACGCATCCCAATAGTGACCCCAGAGCATGCCGGCGGCCGCGAACGGCAGCAGCATCTTGTTGTCGGTGTAGAGCGCGAAGGCCGCGACCAGCAGCGACACCAGCACGATCGAGAAGCCCGCAATCGCGATGCCGCGATGGCCGATCTTCGGCGTCAGCAGCGGTCCGACCCAGCCCGACAGGGCCGCGAAGGAGAACAGCGCCATCGTCACCAGATTGATGCCGAGCACGCTCGACACGCCGACCATCACGAACAGCACCGGCAAATAGAACGCGAAGGTCGAGAACTCGCTTGCCTGGGCGAAACACGCAATCCAGCCATACAGCGTGGCGCGCCAGCGGATCGGGTCCTTCTTGAGGTCGGCGAGGAACGCACGGGTGCTCGTCTTGGGAACCACGACATCCTGATCCGGCAGCATATCGAGATTGTCGTTGAACATCTCGCGCGCGACCTGCTTGGCCTCGCGGTAGCGCCCCTTCTGCACCAGCCACACCGCCGTCTCCGGCACGTCGTGGCGCATCAGAAGGATGATCAACGCCGGCACCGCACCGAGGCCGAGCGTGACGCGCCATAACGTCTCGTGATGGATGTCGAGCAGCAGGAAGATCACGATGACGCCGATGGTCAGAACCTCGCCGACGGCGAACATGAACTGCCAGCGGTTGCCCATGACCTCGCGCTCACCCTTGGCCATGGATTCCATGATGTAGGTGTAGCCGGTCGAGATGTCCGAGCCGAGCGGGATGCCGAGCAGGAAGCGGATCACGATGAGCCAGGTGACGTCAGGCACGAAGGCCTGAGCCAGCGCCAGCACGATGAACATCACCATCGTGACCAGGAACATGACGCGACGGCCGATCTTGTCGGAGAGCCAGCCACCGAGCAGTGCGCCGATGAGCGCACCGCCCTGGGTGCCCGCCGCGGCAAGGCCGAGCATCAGCGGATCGGGATTGTACTGCTCCTTGATGAAGATCAGCACGAAGGCGATCGAATAGAGGTCCCAGGCTTCGACCAGGATCGAGGCCATCATCAGCCAGCCGACCTTGTTGCCCTTGGGACTGTAGTTGGTGATGAGGTAGCGCACCGCGGCTTCGCTCGCGGTCGGTTGTGGCATCGCCATCGTTGACATGTCTGGTCCTCTCTTTTGGATTCTCTACGTGCCGAGCAGCGGCTCGATGCTGCAATCCAGCAGGCGCGGGTCGATCCCCGCCTCCATGCCCGCGAACATCGAATCCATGAAGTCGATCAGGGCATCGCTCGCCTTGACCGCGTCCTCGACGCGGCGGCCGGCAACTGCGGCCAGAATGGCGAGATGATGATCGATCGTGCCGGACAGATCGGTCTGCCCCGGCATGAAGCGGTGATGGATGTAGCCGATGCGGCGATACAGCGTATGCAGCGGCCGCAGCGTGTGCACCAGGAACGGCTCGCCGGCGGCTTCCAGCACCAGCGCGTCGATGCGGCGGTCGATATGATTGAATTCGTCGAGCGTCAGGCTGGCGCGGCGCTCGCGCAGGAGGCGCTCGATATGCAGGGCCTGATTGCGATGCGAGAGGCTGGCGCGATCGGCCGCAAGGCGGATCACGAAACGCTCCATGTCGCGGCGCAGGCCCAGCAGCATGCGCTCGCGCGCAAGATCGATCGGCGCAATCCGCAGGCCGTGCCGCGGACGGATGATGATGAGCGTGTCGGCGGAGAGACGATTGACGGCGTGGTGCACCGGCGTACGGCCGAAGCCGGTGATCTCCTGCAATTCCAGCATGGTCATGAACTGGCCGGGCTTGAGCTCGCAATGAACGAGCAGCTCCTCGATCTTCTGATAGGCCAACTCGAAGAAATTGACGCGGTTGCGCCGCGAGGGCCTGCCCTCGCCGTCGTCGGCTCTCACCACCTCGAGGGCGCGCTTGCGCCGTGCCATGTGTCGTCCTCCCCGTCCGCCCGCGTTCTCGGTGCTGTTGCGTCCGCCGGAGGACGCCTCGTTTGTGATATCCTTAAAACATGTTGTGATATATTACAAGCGGGCGTAAGACTGCGCCCAGCTCGCCGCCAGGCGGCCCGAAAATGACAAACAAGCGGGCGTTATGTTCCCAAAGGGAGGATTGTTGCCGTGAAGATCATGTCGATCGAGACCCTGCGCACCGAGGAATTCTCCAATGTGATCTGGGTGCGCGTCCACACCGACACCGGCGTGATCGGGCTTGGCGAGACGTTCTACGGTGCGGGCGCGGTCGAGGCGCAGATCCACGACACCTTCGCCGGCCGCCTGCTCGGCCGCAATCCCCTGCACATCGAGGCGATCCACCGCGACATGCTGAACCTGCCGATGGCGCAGTCCTCCACCGGAGTCGAATATCGGGCGGCGTCCGCGATCGACATTGCCCTGTGGGATCTGTTCGGCAAGGTCTGCAATCAGCCGGTGCACCAGATGCTCGGCGGGCTCTGCCGCGACAAGCAGCGCATCTACAACACCTGCGCCGGGACGCAATATGTCCGCTCCACCAATATCAGCCCGGTCTCGAACTGGAATCTCGGCGCGTCCAAGGGACCGTACGAGGATCTCGACGGCTTCATGAACCGCGCCGATGCGCTGGCCGAGAGCCTGTTGGAGAGCGGCATCTCGGCGATGAAGATCTGGCCATTCGATCCGGCGGCGCAGGAAAACAAGGGACTCTACATCACCGCCGCCCAGATGAAGCAGGCGATCGAGCCGTTCGAGAAGATCCGCAAAGCCGTCGGCGACAAGATGGAGATCATGGTCGAGCTCCACTCGCTGTGGAACCTGCCGACCGCCAAGCAGATCGCGCGCGCGCTCGAGCCGTACAAGCCGACCTGGTACGAAGATCCGATCCGGATGAACTCGCCGCAGGCGCTGGCCGAATACGCCCGCTCGACCGACGTCTGGGTCTGCGCCAGCGAAACGCTGGGCTCGCGCTTCCCCTACAAGGACATGCTCGACCGCGACGCCATGCATGTGGTGATGGCGGATCTGTGCTGGACCGGCGGCCTCACCGAGGGCCGCAAGATTGCCGCGATGGCCGAGACCTATCACCGCCCCTTTGCCCCGCATGACTGCATCGGGCCGATCGGCTTCATCGCGGCCATCCACATGTCGTTCAGCCAGCCCAACACGCTGATCCAGGAATCGGTGCGCGCGTTCTACAAAGGCTGGTACAACGAGCTCGTCACCACGATGCCTGTTATTAAGGACGGCTACGTCTTCCCGATGGAAGGTCCCGGCCTTGGCGTCGACCTTCTGCCCGCCGTATTCGACCGCTCCGATCTGATCGTGCGCCGTTCCAACGTCTAAGGATTCTCGAGATGAGCACCTCCCTCTTCGATCTCTCCGGCCGCACCGCGCTCGTGACCGGCTCCTCTCGCGGGCTCGGCCGCGCCATCGCCGAGGGCATGGCGAAGGCAGGCGCGAGGATCATCATCAATGGCGTCGACCCCAAGCGCGTCGAGCAGGCCGTCGCCGAGTTTCGCGCCGCCGGGCATCAGGCCGAAGGCGCCGCCTTCAACGTCACCGACGAGCCCGCCATCATCGCCGCCTTCAACGACTTCGACAAAAAGGGCATCGCCGTCGACATCCTCGTCAACAATGCCGGCATCCAGCACCGCAAGCCGCTGGTCGAATTCACCACCGACGAATGGCGCAAGGTGATCGAGACCGACCTCACCAGCGCCTTCGTGATCGGCCGCGAGGCCGGCAAGCGCATGATCCCGCGCAAGCGCGGCAAGATCATCAATATCGGCTCGCTCGGCAGCGAGCTCGCCCGCCCCACCATCGCGCCCTACACCGCGGCCAAGGGCGGCATCAAGAACCTGACCCGTTCGATGGCGGTCGAATGGGCCCAGCACGGCATCCAGGCCAACGCGATCGGCCCGGGTTACATGCTGACCGACATGAACGAGGCGCTGGTCAACAACACCGATTTCAACACCTGGCTGATGGGCCGCATTCCCTCCAAGCGCTGGGGCAAGCCGGACGAGCTGGTGGGCGCGGCGATCTTCCTCGCCTCGGACGCCTCCACCTACGTCAACGGCCAGATCATCTATGTCGATGGCGGCATGATCGCCGCGATGTGATCGCAGACAAAGGAGCAGACCATGCGCGCCGTCGTCATCCACGCCCCGAAAGACCTGCGGATCGACAGCTACCCCGATCCGGCACCCGGCCCGGGCGAGGTCCGCGTCAAGATCGCAAATGGCGGCATCTGCGGCTCCGACCTGCACTACTACCACCACGGCGGTTTCGGCGTCGTGCGCATCCAGCAGCCGATGGCGCTGGGTCATGAGATCGCGGGCGTCGTGGCCGATGTCGGTGACGGCGTCAGCAGCGTGAAGGCTGGCACGCGCGTGGCGGTCAATCCGAGCAAGCCGTGCGGGCAGTGCCTGCACTGCCAGGAGGGCATGCGCAACCAGTGCCTCGACATGCGCTTCCTCGGCAGCGCGATGCGCTTTCCCCATGTGCAGGGCGGTTTTCGCGAGTTCATCACGGTCGACGCCACCCAGGCGGTGCCGATCGCGGACAAGCTGTCGCTGGCGGAAGCTGCGGTCGCCGAGCCGCTGGCGGTGTGCCTGCATGCCGGCAAGCAGGCCGGCCCCCTGCTCGGCAAGCGCGTGCTGATCACCGGCTGCGGCCCGATCGGTGCGCTGATGATTCTGGTCTCGCGCTTCGGCGGTGCATCCGAGATCGTGGTGACGGACGTCGCCGAGGCGCCGCTCGCGGTCGCCAGGAAGCTCGGCGCGACGCATGCCATCAATGTTGCGGCAAATGCTTCGGCGCTCGACCCGTGGCGTGCCGGCAAGGGCGTGTTCGACACGCTGTTCGAGGCCTCCGGCAACCAGGCCGCGCTCCGCACCGCGCTCGACGTGCTCCGCCCCGGCGCGACGCTGGTCCAGCTCGGCCTCGGCGGCGAGATGACGCTGCCGATCAACTCCATCGTCGCCAAGGAATTGCAGCTCCGCGGCACCTTCCGCTTCGATCCCGAGTTCGAGCTGGCGGTGCGGCTGATGGGCGAAGGCCTGATCGACGTGAAGCCGCTGATCACGGCCGCCATGCCGTTCGAGAGCGCGGTCGCGGCCTTCGAGCTCGCCAGCGACCGCTCGCAGTCGATGAAGGTTCAGCTCACCTTTTAGCAGCGTCGGCGGCCTGCTGACTCTCGATCAGCCGGTCGCTGACCAGGCGAACCGCGCCGCGCTTCCAGGAATAGTCGGCGCCGAGGCGCAGGCCGCTGTCGCCGCGCGCCAGCACCGCGCCGGTGCGGGCATCGCGCAGCTGGAAGCCGAGCGTGTATTCGGTGCGGCTGACCCGCCGCACCACCCCGATCAGCGATTGATCCGCGCCCAGCTTCCGGGCGACCGCGGCCTCGCAGCCGCCGCAGTCTCGTAGAGCACCCGCCTTCGCCGCCTCGCCGCCCGCGCCGCCGACGTCGACGATGCGGTAGCGGCCGGACTGGCCAAGCACGTCACGCACACCGCCGGTGGTTTCGGCGAGATATGACGCGTCTGAAGCGGCCAAGGTGCTTCCTGACGCCGCCGTCATGTCCTCGAGCTCGAACTCGAACACGGCGAGCGCGACCGGCGCAGGCGTGCCGAGCGCCGCGATGACCTCGCGGGCGAGGAACGTTTCGGCGCGGTCCCAGGCTTCGTCGTTGTCGCCGCGGAAGGTATAGAGCTTCTCGAACAGGACCTTCGCGGCCGTGGTGTCGATCACGGCGACGCGCGCCCATTGCACCAACGTGCTCGTCTTCTGGACGCCGCCGACGACCTTGAATTTCGCATCGCCTTGCCGGGCGGGCGTGAGCTGATAGCGCTTGTCCGCCCCGACGTCCCGCCGCAGCGCGACCATGAATGCGCCCAGCCGCTTCTCGTGGACGGCGGTCTGGTCGACCGGTTCGCCGGACGTATCCAGATACTGGAAATCCTCGATCGACACGCGCGCCGGAGTTGCGGCGGCCGCCTCGGTGCCCGCGCCGGCAGGCCGGACGCCCACGAGGACGGCCAGGAGAAAAGCAGAGAGGATCAACCGGGAGAGGTGCATGTGCGGGGCCTCGCTGGATCGAGCAGTCCGCAAATCTCGGCAGCAGCCCTCGGCCCTGCAACGGCGACCGTCCCGGCGAGCGCCGGGAAAATTTCACGCCATTGCACTGCAGTAACGCGTAGCGCTTTCCGCGGCCAGCGTTCTGCCGTTTAATGCGGAAGCGACAAACCCGTTCGCACAAGGTGCCTCTCGATGTGGAACCGCCCGAGATTCGATCTCAAGGTCCGTTTGACGTTGCGCGTGGCCGCGATCTCGGCCGCCTGCTTCGCCGGAATCTCCGCCTATTTCCTCATCACGGCCGATCGCGAGGCCCATGCGCGCATCGACGGCATCGCCACGATCGTCGCAAAGTCGCTGGAGCTGCAGCAGGGCAAGGTTCAGTGGGTGGCCGGCCCGCGCGACTTTCCCAACCTCGACCCCGTCGCCGCCTATGTGATGACGCCCGGCCTGTGCCTGGCATTCCGCGGCGCGAGCGGCGAGATGCTGCAGCGGTTCTGCAGCGGTGCGCCCGCCCCGGCGAGCCCGCCGCCGCAGGCCTTTACGGCCTTCTATCGCAGCCTGTTCGACCCCGGCCGTGAAGCATCGCGGCCCGTGATCGTGCGCGGCGCCAAGCTCGGCGAGACCGTTGTCTCGGTCGATCCGGCGGTGCAGACCGCGGAGGCCTGGCATGAGGCCGGCCGCCTGATGATCGCACTTGCGATCGCGCTGCCGCTGCTGTGCCTCTTGGTTTACGCCGCGCTGGCGCGCGCGCTGCGTCCGACCCGCCTGATCTGCACCGGCCTCGAACGGATCGCGGCCAACGACCTCTCAGCGCGGCTGCCGCCGTTCGATCTCGCCGAGCTTTCCGCGATCCGCGACGGCTTCAACCATCTCGCCGAAAGCCTCGACACCGCGCTGGCCGAACGCAGCGAGCTGACGCGCAAGCTGATCGCGCTGCAAGACGACGAGCGCCGCCATCTCGCGCGCGAGCTGCACGACGAGTTCGGCCAGTCGCTGGCCGCGATCCGCGCGCTGGCCTCCTCCGCCCGCCAGACCGCCGTGCAGGACTGCCCCGCCATGCTCGGTGAATGCGACGGCATCGCGCGGACCGCGACGGGCATGATGGAGACGCTGCGCGGCGCGCTGTTCCGGCTGCGCCCGCCCGATGTCGAGGAGCTCGGCCTCGTTGCGAGCCTGGAAGGCCTGGTCGCGGGCTGGAACGGACGCAGCCGCGGCGAGACGCGCTTTTCGATCCAGTTCGACGGCGCCGTCGAGACGCTGCCGGCCACGATCAGCGCCAATCTCTACCGCATCGTGCAGGAGGCGCTGACCAATGCCGCCAAGCACGCCGGCGCCACTGGCGTCGGCGTGCATTTGACGATGGCGACAAGCGAGATTGCGCTTGCCATCGACGACGACGGCCGGCCCGGCGATGCCTCCAGCAAGTCCGGCATGGGCCTGCTCGGCATGCGCGAGCGCGTTGCGGCGTTGCGCGGCCGGATGAGCTTCGAGGCCGGCGCCAATGGCGGCTCGGCGCTTCGCATCGTCATTCCGGTGGCCGCCGCCGAGGTGCTGGAGCATGCGGCATGAGCGATGCCGATGCCTCCATCCTTTTGGTCGACGACCATTCCGTGGTCCGCGAGGGCTATCGCTCCGTGCTGCAGAAGCAGCCGGGCCTTCGCGTCGTCGCCGAGGCCGCCGACGGCGCAGAAGCCTATCGTCTGTACAAATCCGAGACGCCCGATCTCGTCATCATGGATCTGAGCATGCCCGGCATCGGCGGCATCGAGGCGATCAGGCGGATCCGGCAGTGGGACAAGGGCGCAAGGATCCTCATCTTCACCATGCACCAGAATGCGGGCTTCGCCGTGCAGGCGATCCGTGCCGGCGCCAGGGGCTACGTCACCAAGACCAGCCCGCCCGAGACGCTGGTGCGGGCGGTGATGGACGTGCTCGCCGGCAAGATCGCCATCAGCCCCGACATCGACCACGAGCTGGCGCTGAGCCGGCTCGGCGGCGAAAGCTCGGCCGCCGACGTCCTCACCGCGCGCGAGTTCGAGGTGCTGCGGCTGCTGCTGGCCGAGAAGACGACGGACGAGATCGCCGAGACGCTGCATGTCAGCCCGAAGACGGTGGCGAACCTGCATTCCCTGATCAAGGACAAGCTCGGCGTCGGCTCCGACATCGAGCTGGTCCGCCTCGCGCTGCGCCAGGGACTGTTGACGGAGCCGGATCTGGGCGAGGCCTGATCGTCATCCGCCGCCAGGCGCAAGCCTCGTTCCATCGGGCGCAAATGCCTCGACCGTGTCGCCGATCGCAAACGACATCATATCGCGGCCGACGAGCAGAGGTCCCTTGTAGCCCGTGCGCGTGCGCAGGATCAGCGGCTCCTCCGGGATGTCGGGCACGGGCTTCACGGTGCCGAACACGATGTGGGAGTAGACCGCCAGCTTCGGTTTGGCGGCCGCGAAGATCTGGCCCGCCTCTTCCGGCGAGGTGTGGTGCGCCTGAATGTCCTTGTAGACCGGGCTCTTGATCAACAACTCCGGCTCGATGACCGCGACCTCGTGGATCAGCAGATCGGCACCCTCCGCCGCTTTCGCTACCCGCTCGTCGTATTTGGTGTCACCGGACAGCACAACCTTGTGGCCGCCATATTCGACGACGTAACCGAACGACGGCTTGATCTTCTCGCCGTGATTGACCTCGATCGCGGTGACCTTGACGCCGTTGTTGTCGTAGACCGGCCCGGCCTCGATATCCTTCGCGGCAAATCTGATCGCCTTGGGATCGAGGTGTTCGTCATCGATGCGAATGCGGATGTCGTCGGCAAAGGCCTTCGTCAGGTTCTCCGTCATCGCAACCGTGCCCCTGGGTCCGTAGAGCTTCATCGGTCCTTTGCGGGATGCCCACGGCGTGGCGAGCCAGCCGGTCAACCACATGTCGGGGAGACCGACGAGGTGGTCGGAATGCATGTGGGTGATGAAATTCGCGGTGATCGCGCCGAGCGGGATCTTCAGTCTGTAGAGCTGCATGGTCGAGCCGCGGCCGAGGTCGAACAGCAGCTTCTCGTTCCCCGCCTCCACCAGCGTCGAGGCGCTGAAGCTGGTCGGCCGCGGGGTCGGCACGCCGGTGCCGAGCAGCGTTACCTTGATCGGTTCGGCCGAGGCAGCCGTCGTCAGCGCGAGCAGCGCGAAGCCTGCCCGCAAAATAGTCTTGAGCATAGTATCCTTCCCTGATCGTCAGATTTTTGTCGCGTGGCCGCGGATCATTCGCGCGCGATCACCTGGTCGAGCCACGCGCAGTTCAGCGGCGGCACGCGCGGATCGGCGACGCGGACGCCGCGGGCGGCTGCATCCATCCGCATCTCGCGCAAGCGCTTGCGCTGTTCCTCCGGCATATGAAGCCGCTCGTGTCCCCAGAGCGACGGACCGTCGAAGGTCTCGTGCGGCTGCCAGGTCTGGGGATCGATGATGCGTCCGCCCCAGCCATACTCGATGAAGAAGCCGGACGGCGTGTTCACGTAGAACGACGTCATGTGGTCGTTGGTGTGCCGGCCGAGCGTATAGACGACGCGGCCCTCTTCGAGCTGCGCGAGGTCATAGCCCTGACCGACATCGTCGAGGCTGCCGAGCTCCACCATGAAATGATGCATCGCCTTCCGCCCCGAGCCGACCATCGCAAAGGAATGGTGGCGGCCGTTGACGTGGAAGAAATAGAGCCCGTAAGGCTTGAGCCCGAAGTCCGAGACGTGGAACCCGAGCACGTCGCGGTAGAACGGCAACAGCGGTTCGACGTCCTCGACGTTGAGCACGACGTGCCCCATGCCGAGCGCACCGGTGCGGAAACCCGAGATCGGCCGCCCCGGCTTGAACGGCTCGCTCGCGAGCTCCGGCTTGCAGAACGCCTCAAGCCGGCTGCCGGCGGGGTCGGCGAACGCGATCAGCTCGGCCACATGTCGTTCATCGGCCAGCGCGCGCGAGCCGCGCGTGACCTTGACGCCGTGGCTTTCCAGCCGGCCCGCCAATTGATCCAGCTCTGCCATGGACGGAACTTCCCAGCCCATCACCGCCAGCCCGGCATCGCTGCTGCCGTCGACGATCAGCCGCTGCTTGCGATCGTCCATGCGGAAGGCGCGCATCTTGCCGCCGCGATCGACCTGTTGCATGCCGAGCAACCCGGTCGCCATCTGCCCCCACTGGTCGAGCTGCGATGAATTGATTCCGATATAGCCGAGCGCAGTGATTTCCATCGACGATCTCCCGAAGGCATCGCATGTGCCGCACTACGGCAAACTTGATACCGGCCGCGCGCGATCTTAACGTAGCCTTCCGCAATCGCTTCGCGTTCGCAACGATAATCGCGGGACCGTGCGCCACAAGGGAGGAAATGCGAAGTGTCCAAGGAGCGGACGGGCAAGGCTGCCCCCCGGCAGTCGGAGGGCGTCCGCGCCTTCAAGCGCGGGCTCGACGTGCTGCGCGAGGTCAACCGTTCCGGCGGCATCCGCGCCGGCGACGTGGCCCGCGCCCTCGACCTGCCCCGGCCCACCGTCTACCGCCTGCTCGAAACACTCGAGGAACTCGGCTATATCGCCCGCAGCGCCAGCGACGACCGTTTTCGCGTCACCCGGCGCGCGCTGAGCCTCGGCGACGGCTACGATCCCGGCGTGGTGATCTGCCAGGCGGCGGCGCCCTATCTCGCCGAGCTCAGCAAGACCCTGGTCTGGCCGGTCGATCTCTCCACTTACGAGAACGCCGCGATGGTGGTGCAGGAGACCACCCACGCGCGCAGCCCGCTCTCGATCGACCGCGGCATGATCGGCAAGCGCCTGCCGATGCTGCGAACGTCGGCCGGCCGCGCCTATCTGACCGCCTGCCCGGCGCGTGAGCGCGATTTGATCATCAGCCATCTGCGCCGCATCGACGAGGCCGAAGATCGCCCTTTCCTCGACGCAGCCCACCTCGATCGCATGATCGCCGAGACGCAAGCGCGCGGCTACGCGATCCGCAGCGAGGGCGAGTACAATCCGAAGACGGCTTCGATCGCCGTCCCCATTGTGCGGGACGGGGCCGTCTTCGGCTGCATCTCCATCATCTGGATTCGCTCGGCGCTTGGAATCGAGGAGGCGGTGACGCAATTTGCGGCGCAGCTTCAGGAGACGGCGCTGGCCATCCCGGTCGAGGTCTAGGCTCCGTCCGGCTGGCGGACACTTCGGCCAGCGGCGTTGATGCTGCGGCGCGGCCTGGGGAAGAGATGGCCCCATGCAAGATAAATCCGCCCCCGAAGAATTTGATGTCGTGATCGTCGGCCGCGGCCCGGTCGGCGCCACGCTCGCCAACCTGCTCGGCCTGTGCGGCGTGCGGACCCTGGTGCTGGAACGCGAGGCGCGGAGCTATCATCTGCCGCGCGCGGTGCATTTCGACGACGAATGCATGCGGGTGTTCCAGACCATCGGCCTCACTGACGCGATCCTGCCGCACGTGATCCTCAGCCCCGGCATGCTGTTTCTCGATGCCGACGGCAAGATGCTGCTGGACTGGTCGCGTCCGCAGACATTGACCCCGATGGGCTGGCATCTCAGCTACCGCTTCCATCAGCCCGATCTGGAGGATGTCCTGATCGGCGGTCTCAGCCGCTTTCCAGGCGTCGTCTTGCGCAACCGCTGCGATGTGTTCGCGCTCGACCAGGACGAGCATGGCGTGCGCGTGCGCTACGAAGACCTTTCGAACGGACAGCTCACTGAAGTCCGCGCTGCTTACGTGATCGGCTGTGACGGCGCCCGCTCGCTGATCCGCCGCTTCATCGGCTCCGGCATGGACGACCTCGGCTTCCACGAGCGGTGGCTGGTGATCGACGTGCTGCTGAAGCGCGCGCGCGACGATCTCGGCGACTACAGCCTGCAGCATTGCGATCCGAAGCGACCTGCGACCTATGTGCGCGGCACCGGCACGCGGCGGCGCTGGGAAATCACTGTGCTGCCGGACGAGGATTCTCACGACGTCACGCAGCCCGCGAAAGTCTGGGCCCTGCTGTCGCGCTGGATCACGCCTGAGGATGCCGAGATCGAGCGTGCGGCGGTCTACACTTTTCATTCCGTCATCGCACAGCAATGGCGGAATGGACGCTTGCTGCTCGCGGGCGATTCCGCGCACCAGACCCCACCTTTCCTCGGCCAGGGCATGTGCGCCGGCATCCGCGACGCCGCGAACCTCGCCTGGAAGCTCGACGCCATCCTCCGGGGCAATGCCACGACGGAGCTGCTCGACACCTATCAGAGCGAGCGCCTGCCGCATGTACGCGAATTCATCGCGCTCGCCATTCGCCTCGGCGGCGTGATCAACACCAAGGCGATCGAAGCGGGTCTCACTGCGGGCGAAGCGCGCGAGAACGCGCCGGTGAAGCTCGAGGTGAAAAAGCCCCTGCTCGGCCCCGGGCTGACGATCGGCAACCAGCTTCCCGCCGGAGATCTCGCGCCGCAGTTCGCGCTTCGGGACGGCAGCCGCAGCGACGACCGAGTCGGCTACAGCCATGTGCTGCTCGTCGCAAATGCGGCCGCCCTGTCCTCGCGCCCGGCTGTTGCGCAGGCGGGCATCGAGATCCTCACGGGCGATGACGCCGAAGCCATCGGCGACTGGCTGCGCAAGCACGGCATCACGGCCGCGCTCGTGCGCCCCGACCGCTATGTGCAAGGCACCGCCCGTAACGACGCCGAGCTCGACCAGCTCGTCGCCGCCGTCACGCCTCCCACCCATGTGCCCTCCGCGGCTTGACACGAACATACGCAAGGACATCTCATGAAGCTGCTCTCATTCGTCGCCGGCGGACGTGCCTCCTTCGGGGCCCTCAAGGACAATGGCGTCGTCGATCTCGGCACGCGCATGGCGCCCTGCACCACGCTGCGGCAGTTGCTCGAAGCCGGTCGCGTTGCCGAGGCGGCACAGATCGTCGCGTCCGCTGCGCCCGATCATCCGCTCGACAAGATCACCTTCGCTCCCGTCATCCCCGATCCCGGCAAGATCATCTGCGTCGGCCTCAACTACCGCGACCACGTCGCCGAGACCGGCCGCACCGTCACCGAGAAGCCGGCGCTGTTCGTTCGCTTCCCGTGCAGTCAGGTCGGCCATCTCCAGCCGATCGTGAAGCCGAAAGTGAGCGACGATTTCGACTATGAGGGCGAGCTTGCGCTGGTCATCGGCAAGGGCGGCCGGCACATCGCAGCACACCGTGCGCTCGACCACATCGCCGGCTATGCCTGCTACAACGAGGGCAGCATCCGCGACTGGCAGCGCCACACCAGCCAGTTCCTCTCCGGCAAGACTTTTGCGGCGAGCGGCAGCTTCGGCCCATGGCTGGTGACGGCGGAGGAAATTCCGGATCCGTCGAAGCTCACCTTGCAGACGCGGCTCAACGGCGCCGTGGTGCAGGACACCACCACGGACCTGCTCATCACCGGCATCCCCGAGCTGATCGCCTACATCTCGACGATCTGCCCGCTCGTTCCCGGCGACGTCATCGTCACCGGCACGCCCGGCGGCGTCGGCGCCAAGCGCACGCCGCCGCTGTGGATGCGCCCGGGCGACACCGTCGAGGTCGAGATCTCCGGCATCGGCACCTTGCGTAACACGGTCATCGCCGAGCCGGCCTGACCACGCCTTCGAACAATCAAAACGACAAACCGGGAAACACCATGGGCAACCTCCGCACGACTTCCGCCGCCATCCTGCTGGTCACGCTGGCGCTCGCAGTCCCGACAGCGCGCGCCCAGATCAAGGGCGATGCCATCCGCATCGGCGTGCTCACCGACATGAACGGCGTCTTCGCCACCGCCATGGGCCCGGGCTCGGTCGAGGCAGCGCGGATGGCCGCGGAGGAGTTCGGCGGCAAGATCAACGGCAAGCCGATCGAGATCCTGCAGGCCGACCACCAGAACAAGCCGGACCTTGCAGCATCGCTCGCCCGCAAATGGTTCAGCGAAGGGGTCCAGGCGATCGCCGACGGGGGCAGCTCCGGCGCCGCCCTCGCCGTGCAGGAGCTCGTCCGCGGCAACGGAAAGATATTCCTGGTCTCCGGCGCCGGTGCAAACCAGCTCACCGATGAAGCCTGCGCGCCCACCAGCGTGCAGTGGACCCAGGACGCCTATTCCACCGCGACCGCCGTGGTCTCGGGCATCATGCAAACCAGCAAGGAGCCGTGGTTCTTCATCACCGGCGACTATGCCTTCGGCCATTCGATCGAGGCGACGGCGCGCGAGCGTATTGCCGCGCTCGGCGGCAAGGTCGCCGGCAGCGTCAAGGCGCAGCTCGGCACGCCCGACTACTCGTCTTTCCTGCTGCAGGCGCAGTCCTCGGGCGCGAAGATTCTCGCCATCAACGTCGCCGGCGACAACACCACCGCCATCAAGCAGGCCGAGGAATTCGGACTCGCCGCCCAGGGCATGAAGATCGTGCCGATGTCGTTCCAGAATGTCGACATCGAGGCGGTCGGCCTGAAAGCCACGCGCGGCGATCTCATCGTCACCTCGTTCTTCGAGGATGTCTCGCCGGCGGCCCGGAAGTTCTCCGACGCCTTCTATGCGCGCCGCAAGGCCATGCCCTCGCAGATCCAGGCCGGCGTCTACTCCGCCGTCCGTCATTATCTGCAGGCGATCAAGGACACGGACTCCGACGACGGCGCAGCCGTGATGGCGAAGATGAAGGCAACGCCGGTGTCGGATGCCTATACACCCAACGGACGCATCCGCGAGGACCAGCGCATGGTGCACGATCTCTATCTCGTGCAGGTCAAGACGCCCGAGGAATCCAAAGGACCGTGGGATTTCGTCAAGCTGATCGCAACGATCCCGCCCGATCAGGCTTTCCGTCCGCTCGACCGCAGCAAGTGCGGTCTGGTGGGGAAATGACACCCAGGCGTGGACTCATATGTCTAGATCACACGCGTTCGAGGTCCACCATACTGCCGACCGCGCCGCGAATGCGGGTTCGGCAACTGCGATAGGGCCAATAGCGACTGACGATCGACTGCTCCCAGCTGGATCCGCGAACAACGCGACCGACCTGCACAGTCCGCTACTAACGGACGTCAATTCGCTCCAGTCAGGTCAGCGCATCTACCCCATGGATCGCTCGATCGCCTCGATCTCTGCACGGAGAAATGGTGCTTAACCAGTGATTGGATGGATTCCGTCTTCATTAGATCCGCAAATGTATGTGACGTCACAGATCTATCGATCACCGACCGTCCCTCCATACGCAGCGATTCCAGACCTCCGGCCTGCTGAGAGAGTTCTTCATAGCTAACGCCAGTCTTCATAACATATCCCGCCATGTGCTTGATGATGGGTCTCACCACCGACTCGACAAGCGCGAAACGTCGGCGGCGCCTTTGAGCTTGCGTCGGCCCGCTCTCTGGAATGATGGCATCGAACGATTCGTTGATGCGACGTACCTGGCGCTCGATATCCGCTTGGTCGGAACGCGGACTCATAAAGGCGCAGCCATAGCCTGATTGACGCGAGTTGAACGAATGCGAGATAGTTGGCAGCGAGCCAAAGCCGTCGAAACATGCCCCTAGCGGACAAGACAATCGCGGTGTTTTAGCTATGTCTTCCCCACCGCACCTTCCATTGGCCACTTTTCAGCTTATGCTTGAAGAACTGGATGGCTCGTTCCGTGGGGTTGAAAATGGCTTTCCGCATAGGATTGGGTGCAATTCTGAGCGCTACTGCTGTTCTCGCGACATCGCCTGCAATGGCGCAAACACTCCCTCCAAATCTGCCAACGAAAGAGCAATTGGCCAAAGACAACAGCCTTTTTCTCGCGTTGGCCAAGAAGGCGCTGAAATGGGAAGAGCCCGCCGAACCGGTCAGGATCGTCGGGCCAATTTACTTCGTAGGCACGAAGGGACTTGGGGTTTTCTTGTTCACAACGTCCGAGGGCCACATCCTGATGAACACGGGCATGCCGTCGTCGGGGCCGATGATCGTGGACTCGATCCGGAAGCTCGGATTCAAGCCCGAAGATGTCAAGTTGATGATCAACGGCCACGCGCACATCGATCACGCGGGCGCCTTCGCCTTCATGAAGAAGCTGACGGGGGCGCAGCTGGCCGTCATGAAGGACGATGTCGCGGCGATGGAGAGCGGCGACCGGGACGATTTCAAGTACGCTAACGACTTCGCCTACGAGGGCCCGGGTGCTGCGTGACGGCGACCAGATCAGGATGGGCGACGTCCTGCTCACCGCCTACCACACGCCGGGTCACACTCGGGGAGCGACCACATGGATTGCAAACCTGGTTGTCGACGGCAAAGCCTACGTGGTGGCCTTCCCGGACGGCGCCGGGTTCAACCCCGGCTACCGCGTGGCAAAGGACCCTTCGTACCCCGGCATCGAGGATGACTACCGCAACACCCACCACGCGCTCGAGATGATCAAGCCGGACATCTGGCTCGCTCAGCACAACGAGTATTACGACCTCGAAGGCAAACGGAAGCGGGCGGAGACCAAGGGCGTGAATGCCTGGATTGATCCGGAGGGCTACCGCCGCTTCATCGCCGGCAAGAAGCGCGCGTTCGAGGATGAGGTCGACGAGGAACTCGGCGCTCCTAAGCCAGCCGCGAAGTAGGGAGTTATTGCGATGAAATCTGCGTCCCGTCTGGTATTTGCCCTTGTGCTTCCGATGTCCGCACCTGCAGCATTCGCTCAGGATGCCAAACCCACCGCGGTCAACGCCCACAACTTCGTCCGCGCCGAGACTGACCTCTACTTCCGGAAGGCCGCGGTAGACGACGGCGCCTTCGGCAAGCTCCAGCACCGGCGCGATATGGCGTCGATCGACAAGCAGGACGTGGTCCGCATGAACCGCGACACGCTGTATTCGCACGGGGTGTTCGACTTGGAAGCGGGAGCGCTCACGATCAAGCTGCCGGACGCCGGCAAGCGCTTCATGTCGATGCAGGTGATCTCGCAGGACCACTACACGACCGAGGTGGTCTACGGTCCCGGCACGTTCAACTACGACAGGGGGAAGGTCGGCACCCGCTACGTCTACGTCATCGTCCGCACTCTGGCCAATCCGGAGGACCCGCACGACGTGAACGCCGCCAACGCGATGCAGGACGCCATCGAGGTGCAGCAGGTGGGCATCGGCAAGTTCGAGGTGCCGGCCTGGGACCAGGCGTCGCAGACCAAGGCCAGGGCTGCGCTCGAAAGCCTCGGGTCGCTCGGCGGGACGGTCGACCGATTCGGCAAGAAGGAGGAGGTCGATCCGATCGACCATCTTATCGGGACCGCGATCGGCTGGGGCGGCAACCCGCGCCACGCGGCCGACTACCAGAGCGTCTTCCCGCCCAAGAACGACGGCAAGACCGTCTATCGCCTGACGCTCAAGGACGTGCCGGTCGATGGCTTCTGGTCGATCAGCGTCTACAACGGGAAGGGCTTCTTCGAGAAGAACGAGCTCGGCGCCTATTCCCTCAACAACCTGACCGCCAAGCCGGACGCGAGCGGCGCCTACGTGATCCAATTCGGCGGTTGCGATAAGGCAACGCCGAATTGTCTGCCCATCGTGGATGGCTGGAACTTCACGATGCGGCTGTACAGGCCCCGCAAGGTGATCCTCGACGGAAGCTGGAAGCTGCCGGAGCCGCAACCAGCATCTTAGTCAATGCCCTGTTGGCCCATCGCGAGCTGTTGCGCTACTTCACGGAGTTGGTCGCTATAGGGCAAGCAGACATCTCTTTAGTTGTATCAAGCCTCCGGTTTATGGGTACACGGCCTAGATCACGCCAAAACCCCCGCGAGCAGTAGTAAGATGCCCCAATTCTTCAAGCGCATCTATGGCCAGCTCGAGTTCATTGTGCTCGATAGATTCGTGATATCGTGCCAAAAGGGCCGCGTACTCGGGTCCCTGTTGCACGGGCAAGGCGTGTCGCGCACGCTCAAGTAGCGCTTCAGTAATCTTCCAGCTTTTGAGCAACTTCGCGTCCGGCATTTTAACTCGCAAACAAGTTGCTTCTCACATCGTCCGCTCGCGATACAGCTTGCCCGCGGTCGTCGCCTAGCCCTGGACGCCGACATCTGCGCGTTCCTGCCCTACGCCAGATACAGCGCCAGATAGCCTTCCATCGCATAAAGCGCACAGAGCGCCAGGCTCGACCACACCGCCGCGCTGAAATATAGGAACATCCAGGTCAGCTCGCCCTTCCAATGCACGATGTCGTGGGTCACCACCCAGCGCGTCGAGACGTCATGCAGCCCCTCGAGGAAGCCCAGGAACGTGTTGCCCTCGGCGTGACCTGCCCGCCAGCGGCTGAGATACATGGGAACGTCGACGGTGACGAGGAAGGCGAGGAAGCAGGCGATGCCGACGATGCCTGACATCAGCGCCCAGCGCACCACGCCCTGGAATTCAGGCATCAGGCGGCACAGCGCGATGCCGGCCAGGAAAAACGTCACCGCCCACAGCGAGTTCTCGATCGCGTTGAAGAGGAAGTTGGTCGTCACCACCGCGTACCAGGAGAAACACTCCGCGATGATGATGATCGGCACGATCACCAGCGCGATGTTCACCGCGGTCTCGGCGCCCGTCATCTTGCCGAGCTGATGCAGGATGATGGCCCATTGCGCGACGAAGCAGAGCTCGGCCACGGTCGCGACGGTGCGGCCGACGACGACGCTCGACAGCCAGGTGTCGAACAGGCAGATGCGCTGCACGTCGGCGCGCGGCAGCACCGAGCGGAACGCGCAGCCGAACACGTAGCCGGCGCAGAGCAGGAACATCAGCCCGATATCCGAGCCGCCGCCGTGGCTGCCTGAAGGCGTCGGATAAAACTCGCGGTACAAGGTGAACCAGACGAGGATGTTGGCCGCGCTGACAAGCGTCAGGGAGCCCCACCACCACGCGAGGGGATTTGACCGCGCCTGCCACTGCAACATGAACCGCTCCGCTGTAATCGATCTGACATTTCGCCGTAACAATCCTGTCACAACACGCCAGGGAATCACGACAAAAATCCGTGCGGTCGGTCGTTCCGGTGCGCGGCCCACGGCAAAACGCCATCTCCGGATGTGTCCACATGTTGGATAAATATACATCGCTTTATAAATCTATTGGACAACCATCGCGCCTTGGTCCGATATGGGCGTCATGGCTCGCCCTTCATCCAAATCGCCTCACCCCAGCTCGGCCGCCGCGGTCCTCGCCGAAAGTGCCGATGACGCCGCCTTCGCAACGACGCTGGCGAAGGGTCTCGTCGTGCTCGAAGCCTTCAGGGCGGGCAGCACCTTGCTCGGCAACATGGAGCTGTCGACGCTGACCGGCATCCCGCGGCCGACGGTGGCGCGGCTGACGCACACGCTCGCGGAGCTCGGATACCTCCGCTACGACCCCGCCCGGGCGAAGTATCACGTCGGTGCGCGCGCCTTGCGGCTGGCGCATCCGCTGCTTGCCGACCTGCAATTCCGCCAGTTCGCGCGACCCATGATGCAGGAGCTGGCGCAGAGCGTCCGCGGCACCGTCTCGATCGGACTGCTCGATGCGACGTCGATGATCTATGTCGAGACGGCGCGATCCGGTGATGTCGGCCCGCACGCCCCCGACATCGGCATGCCCATTCCGGTCGTGATGACCGCGATGGGCCGCGCCGCCGCCTCGACCTTGCCGCAGCCCGACGCGGCGCGGCTGGAACGACGCATCGCTGCGGAAGATTCCGAGCTGTGGGCCGCCTTCCAGGACAAGTACCGCGCCGGCCTCGCCCAATGCGTCGGCCGCGGCTTCTGCACCTGCTGGGGCGAATACATGGCCTCGATCCACGCCGTGGCCGCACCGCTGTTTCACGCCGCCGAGACCAGACAGTCGTTCTCGATCAATTGCGGCATTCCCGCTTTCCGGCTGCAGCCGGGGCAGCTGGAGAACGAGATCGGTCCGCGCCTTGCGGCGCTGGCCGACAGCATCCGCGCCATCGTCGGACAAGCCGCACCCGTGCTGCCGGCGCGCAAGACCAAGAAGATCAACACCGGGACGTGAGATGGCTGGGCCGCTGGAAGGATTGAGAGTTCTCGACATCGCGACGATCATCGCCGCGCCCTTTGCCGCGACGCTGCTGGCCGACTACGGCGCCGAGGTGCTCAAGATCGAGATGCCCGGCCAGGGCGACGGGGTGCGGTCGTTCCCGCCGTTCAAGGACGGCAAGCCGCTGTGGTGGAAGGCCGCCAACCGCAACAAGAAATTCGCCACGCTCGATCTACGCACTGAGGAAGGGCTTGCGCTGTTCAAGCAGCTGCTTCCCCGCTTCGACGTGCTGATCGAGAACTTCCGCCCGGGAACGCTCGACCGCTGGGGCCTGTCGAAGGAAGTGCTGTGGTCGATCCAGCCGCGCCTCGTGATCCTGCGCGCCACCGCTTTCGGGCAGGATGGGCCCTATCGCGAGCGGCCCGGCTTTGCCCGCATCTTCGAGGCCATGGGCGGGCTTACCTACATCACCGGCGAGAGCGATGGCGAGCCGACCCATCCGGGATACCCGATCGGGGATTCGATCGGCGGCCTGTTCGGCGCCGTCGGTGTGCTCGCGGCGCTGTGGAAACGGGCACGCGATCCCGGCGCGCCCGGCGAGGAGATCGATCTGTCGCTCACCGAGGCGACCTTCCGACTGCTCGACGTTCTCGCCATCGAGCACGATCAGCTCGGCGTCGTTCGCAGCCGGATCGGCAATTCCAACGGCTATTCGGCCCCGGCCGCCGTGTTCCGCACCAGCGACGATCATTGGGTGACGCTCGCAGGTTCGACCAACGCCCTCTTTGCGGCGAACTGCCGGGCGATCGAGCGGCCCGATCTGATCACCGATCCGCGCTTTGCCAGCAACGACCGGCGCGTCGCGCACGCCGCCGAGCTCAACGACATCTTCGCCGGCTGGTGCGCGGCGCATCCCCTCGACGAGGTTCTCGCCAGATTCAATGCCGCGCAAGGCACGCTCGCCCCGATCTATTCGATCGACCAGATCGCCGATGACCCGCAAATGAAGGCGCGCGAGGTGATCACCCGCGTGGCCGACCGGGATTTCGGCACGGTTGCCATGACCAATGTCGTGCCGCGCTTCACCAATGATTCCGCACGAATGCGACACGCCGCCGGCGATGTCGGCCAGGACAACAACGAGGTCTTTCGAAATTGGCTCGGCCTTTCGGATCAGGAGATCGCAGGGCTCGCCGAGCGAAAGGTGATCTGAACGTAACAAGAAGACCAACAACGAAAAGGGAGGAAGAAGATCGTGGCATCGTTCGAAGTCACGCGACGAACCCTGCTGGGCACCGTTGCAGGCGGCTTGGCCGCCATCTCCAGCCTGTCGGCACGAGCCGAGGATGCATGGCCCTCGCGTATGGTGCGGCTGATCTCGCCCTACGGGCCCGGCGGCTCCAACGACATCTCGCTGCGCCTGCTCGCCGAAGAGTTCGGCCGCAGCCTGCACCAGCAATTCATCGTGGAGAACAAGCCGGGTGCCGGCACCCGCATTGCCAACGACATGGTCGCCCATGCGCCGGGCGACGGCTACACCCTTCTCTACGTCGCGGCTCCCTATGCGACCGCCGAGGCGCTGTTCGGCAAGCTGACCTATGAGCGCAAGGATCTGCAACCGGTCGCGATGGTCGTGGTCGCGCCGCTGTTTCTCATCATCAGCGCCGACGCGCCGTTCAAGACGCTGCCCGAGCTGATCGCCTATGGCAAGTCGAAGCCGGACGGGCTGACCTTCGCTTCACCCGGCGCCGGTTCGCAGCCGCACCTCGCCGGCGAGCTCCTGTTCCGGGATGCCGGCGTCAAAGGCCTCAACATCCCGTTCCGCGGCGATGCCGCGTCCTATACCGAGCTGCTCGCCGGCCGCGTCGACGCCACGCTGACGGCGCTGCCGACCGCGCTACCTTACATCCAGAGCGGCAAGTTCATCGTGCTCGGCGTCGCCTCGCCCGAGCGCAGCGCGCTCTATCCGCAGGCACTCACGCTGCGCGAACAGGGTTTTCCCAACGTGGCCGCCGCGGGTTGGTACGGCTTCATGGCGCCCGCCACGACGCCGCGCGCGATCGTCGACAAATTCCAGGCCGAGATCCTGCGCGCGCTCGCCGAGCCCGCGATCAAGGACAAGCTGACCGCACAGGGCCTCGAGGTGCGTGCCGGCAGTGCCGCCGAGTTCGGCCAGTTCATCGGCGCCGAGACGCAGAAATGGACCAAGCTGATCCGCGATGCCGGGCTCAAGGGCGAATGAGCATGAGCCAACGGGGAATGAACATGAAGAACCTTCTTGAACTCGTTGCAGCATCCGCACTCGCTCTGATGCTGTCGCTTCCACCGGCCCATGCGCAGAAGAAATACGATCCCGGCGCCTCCGATACCGCGATCAAGGTCGGACAGACCGTGCCGCTCAGCGGTCCTGCTTCGGCCTATGCCGTGATCGGCAAGACCCAGGCTGCCTACATGAAGATGATCAACGACCAGGGCGGCGTGAACGGCCGCAAGGTCGAACTGATCCAGTATGACGATGCCTACTCGCCGCCGAAGACGGTGGAGCAGACCCGCAAGCTGGTCGAAAGCGACGAGGTGCTGCTGACGTTCCAGATCATCGGCACCGCGCCGAACGTCGCCGTGCAAAAATATCTCAATGCCAGGAAGATCCCGCAGCTCTTCGCCGCGACCGGCGCGGCGCGCTTCACCGACCCGAAGAACTTTCCCTGGACCATGGGCTTCAACCCCTCCTACCTCGTCGAGGGACGGATCTACGCGCAGTATCTCTTGAAAAACCACCCGAATGCGAAGATCGGCGTGCTCTACCAGAATGACGACCTCGGCAAGGACTATCTCGCCGGGCTCAAAGCAGGCCTCGGTGACAAGGCGAAGATGATCGTGGCCGAGACCTCCTATGAGATCACCGAACCGACCATCGATTCGCAGATCCTGCGGTTGAAGGACGCCGGCGCCGACGTGCTGTTCAGCGCCACGACGCCGAAACAGGCGGCCCAGGCGATCAAGAAGGTCGCCGAGATCGGCTGGAAGGCGCTGCACATCATCGACATCAACGCCTCCTCCCTCAGCGCCGTGCTGAAGCCGGCGGGCCTGGACAATTCCAAGGGCATCATCAGCGTCGGTTACGTCAAGGACGCCGCCGATCCCGAATGGAAGGACGATCCCGGCATGAAGCGCTATCTCGCCTTCATGGCGAAATACTATCCCGACGGCGACAAGGATTCGAACCTGAACGTCTATGGCTACATCACGGCCCAGCTTCTGGTGCAGGTGCTGAAGCAATGCGGCGACGATCTGACCCGCGAGAACGTGATGCGGCAGGCAACGAGCCTCAAGGACGTCGTGCTCGATCTCACCCTTCCCGGCATCTCGGTCACGACCACGCCGACCGACTATCGCGTCAACAAGCAATTCCAGATGGTGCAATTCGACGGTCAGCGCTGGCAGAAGCTCGGGGACATCGTGACGGACGAGGCGAAAGAGTGAGGCCGTTCCATCAGGCGGCCCCACTCCCCGACCCTATCATGCCCGCGCACGACCATTGAGAGCGTGACGGGCGTCGAGCGGCGCCCGTGCGTTCATCTCTTCATGCCCGCCACATAGGCCGCGAGCTTGTCCAACGTCTGGTAGCCGTATTCGACGGCGCCGAATCCGATCATGCCGTCGCGCTGCTCGGTGCTCGAGGCCAGCTGGCGCATCATCAGCACCGTCTTGCCGTTGCTCTGCTCGGCAAAGGTGACGGTGAAGCGGAACATGCCGGGGTCTTCGTCCTGGTCGACGCCGTGGTCCATCTCCAACAAGGAGGGCCGCTCGATACGGCGGAAGCGCATGCGGTTCGGATAGACCGTGCCGTCCGGGCCGATCATGTTGAAACGCCAGACGCCGCCGACGCGGACGTCGATCTCGAAGGTCTCGACCTTGAACCCCTTCGGCCCGAACCATTGCGGCAGATGCTTCGGGTCGGACCACGCCTCGAACACGAGATCGCGGGGCGCGTCGATCACGCGCGACATCACGATCTCGCGGTCGAGCGACCATTGCGACAAGGCGGGATTGGCAGAACTCGTCATCGTCAGGAACCTTTCTTTCGGGTTGCGCGGGACGGCCGTTTGGCGGCCGCCTGCTCATTCTCTTTCTTGAGCTTCATCACATAGGCTTCGAACCGGTCGAGCCGTGCCTCCCAGATCGCGCGCTGCTGCTGGAACCAGTCCTCCGCGCCGAGCAGCGCATCGGGGCTGAGCCGGCAGGTGCGCACGCGGCCGCTCTTCTCGGATTGAACGAGCCCGCTCGTCTCCAGCACGTGGATGTGTTTCATGAAGCTCGGCAGCGCCATGTCGAAGGGATCGGCGAGCTCGCCGACGGAAGCCTCGCCAGCACACAGCCGCATCACGATCGCCCGTCGCGTGGGATCGGCAAGGGCCGCGAAAACCTGATCAAGAGGGGTCAATTGGTTAGCCATGTAGCTAACTATACACGTCGAATGACGAACGTCAAGGATTGTTAGCCGATCGGCTAATTTTTGTCGCTCGATGGAGCGACGCGAAACCGACAGTTCGCAATTGTGAATTGCGGCCACGTCGCCTCCCCACCGGGGCCGCAGCGAATATCCGCACGAGATCGCGCGCTACAGGATCCTGCCGCACTTGGTCAAGCTGGTGGCTTTGAACCCTTCCCCCAAACACAAAAGCCCCGGCGAGGCCGGGGCTTTCCACGCCAGATCGAGACCGGGATGACGCTCAGTACCTGGCGACGACAGGTCCGCCGAACTTGTAGTTCACGCCGACGCGCACGATGTTCGATTTGATGTCGGCGGAGTGGGTGTAGACGTTGCTGGGATAACTCACCGCACCGGCAAAGCCGGTCAGGTTGGTGCTGGTGACCGTGCTGCGGCCGAGATCGACGTAGAGATATTCGGCCTTGAGCGACCAGCCGCCGCCGAAGGCGTATTCCGTGCCGACGCCTGCGGTCCAGCCCAAGCGCGTGTCGCGGATCGCGGCCGACTCGGCCGCCGCCGAGAACGTGTCGGTGAAACTGAAATTGCCCCTCACCTCCGCGATCGCCGCGCCGCCCGTGGCATAAAGCAGCCAGGTCGGAGCGGCGAGGAAGCCGATGCGGCCGCGGATGGTGGCGAGCCAGTCGGCCGAGACCTGCGACGACACCGTAAAGCCGGTCGGAGCGCAGCAGGGATACAGCGCCGAGCCGGTCGCGCTGCCCTTGAAGCCGAAATAGTTGATGTCGCCTTCGAGACCGAGCACGGCGTGATTGACCTGCCAATTGTAGCCTGCGGTGAGGCCGCCGGTGACGCTGGAGCTGTTCAGGCTCTGGGCGCCGACCGTGTTGATGGCGGGAACGCTGCTGACGGCGAAATAGCCGATCGGCGAGTAGACCGTCGAGGTGGTCGGATCGGCGCTGCCCCACTGTCCGCCGAGATTGCCGCCGACATAGAAGCCGGTCCAGTTGTAGGCCGATGCCATCACCGGAGCCTTGGTGTAATGCGCAGCGAGGTCCGCCGCCTGCACGGTTGCGGTGCCCAGAACAACCGACGCGATCGCCAGCAGAAGCTTCTTCATTCCGATCTCCATTCCCCCACGCGATTGAACTCGCGTTGTCGATGCGCGCAGATGGAAGACATCCGGCGCAGATGGGAGATAGGCGGACACTGGCCATCCGTCTCGGTCTGCGGCGCAGTTCGTAGGGACTGTGACGTAATCGGTGACTTATCACGCAAGACGCGCGAGGAGTGTGACCCCAGCGCCACGCATCGACGCTGGTCCAGTGACGCGCAAGGCAAGCCGGCGTCGCGTCACGACGGAGAGGGCGCGAATCCGCGCGCCTGCCTCAGACCGAGCGCGTCAGGCCGCCGTCAACGCGGATGTTCTGGCCGGTGATGTAGGCCGCACCGTCCGAGGCGAGGAACGAAATCGTCGCGGCGATCTCCTCGACCTTGCCGTAGCGCTTCATCGGCACGCTGTCGCGGCGCGCGTCCTGCTGCGGCAGGCTGTCGATCCAGCCCGGCAGCACGTTGTTCATGCGGATGTTGTCGGCCGCATGGGCATCGGTGAAGATCTTGGTGAAGGCGGCAAGGCCTGCGCGGAACACCGCCGAGGTCGGGAACATCGCGCTGGGCTCGAACGCCCAGGCGGTCGAGATGTTGATGATGGCGCCGCCCTTCTGCACCTGCATCAGCGGCGTCACCAGCCGCGTCGGGCGGATCACGTTGAGCAAATAGGTGTCGAGGCCGGTGTGCCATTGCTCGTCGGTGATCTCGGTGATCGGCGCGCGCGGCCCGTGGCCGGCGCTGTTGACGAGCACGTCGATCCGTCCCCACCTCGTCATGGCGCCGTCGACCAGGCGCTTCAGGTCGTCATTCGACTTGTTCGAGCCTGTCACGCCGAAGCCGCCAAGTTCGGCCGCCAGCGCCTCGCCCTTGCCGGAGGACGACAGGATGGCAACGCGAAAGCCGTCCGCCGCCAGCCGCCGCGCAGCCCCTGCCCCCATGCCGCTGCCGCCCGCCGTGACGAGCGCAACCTTCTCTGCTGCCATGACCGATCATCCCCTAGGTTGAGGCGAGCCACCGGCCCGGCCTATCATGAGGCCTTCTACCGCCAGACCTGTCAGCAGGTCCATGGTCGAAGGGACCTGTCATGAGCGATTTGCTGATCCGCAACCTGCGCCTGGAGGAGATCTCCCTCGCCATCGACTGGGCCGCGGCCGAGGGCTGGAATCCGGGCCTCTGCGATGCCGCCTGCTTCGCTGTACCAGACCCGCAAGGCTTCTTCGTCGGCGAGATCGACGGCGAGCCGATCGCGACCGTCTCCTGCGTCAATTACGACTCTCGCTTCGCATTCCTCGGATTCTACATCGTGCGCGCAAACTGTCGCGGCTCCGGCCACGGCCTGCGCATCTGGAACGCGGCGATCGCGCATGCCGGCGCGCGCGTGATCGGGCTCGACGGCGTGGTCGCGCAGCAGGACAACTACAAGAAGTCCGGCTTTCAGCTGGCCTATGCCAATATCCGCTATGGCGGCATCGCCGCCGCGCCCGTGAAGCCGCCCGCCGATGTCGTCGCGCTCGACACGATCCCGCTTGCGCTCGTGGAGGCCGACGACGGCACCGTTTTCCCGGCCCGGCGCAGCGCTTTCTTAAGCGCATGGATCAACACATCAGGCCATGTCGGCCGCGCGCTTCTGCGTGACGGCAAGCTCAAGGCATGGGGTGTGATCCGGCCCTGCCGCACCGGCCACAAGATCGGTCCGCTCGTCGCCGACGACCACGCGGCGGCGGAGGCCATCGTGCAGGCCCTGCTGCCGAGTGCCGGCGGTGCCGAAGTCTTCCTCGATGTCCCCGCCGTCAATCGCGACGCCGTCGCGCTCGCGGAAGCGCTTGGCCTCAAGCCGGTGTTCGAGACGGCGCGGATGTATACCGGGCCGATCGCGCCGCTGCGGATCGACCGCGTCTTCGGCGTGACCAGTTTTGAACTTGGCTAATAGCAGCGCGTGATGTTGACGGTGTGCTCGACCCCGCCGCGGCCGGGCACCGTCACCTGCTCGGTCGGGCAGCTCGGCACATAGGGCCGGTCGGACGGCACCACGTTCGGCGGGAAGCGATGCGCCCAGTCCCACGGGACGTCGTAAGTGTAGGTGTAACGCACGTCGGTGGAGACCGGCTGCTGCGCATCGATGAAGGGCTGGCTGTAGCCGGCGCCGTCATAATAGAAGCCGCCGCCTCCGGGCCAGTACACGAAGGGGTTATTGCGCCGGTGGAACCGAGCGCCCGGCGCGATGGCCGGACGTCCGACGGTACCGGACGGCGCAGCCGCAAGGCCCTGCGGCGCGGCGCCGCCGGGTCTGGCAAAGCTGTGATCGGGGCTAAGAAGCAGCGCGGCTGCGCTGAACGAGGCGAGCAAGGCCCCATGCATTCGATAGGTCATGATACGCACCAACTCGTTTGGCTCAAGCGATCGCGGCTCCCCGCAGCTACGCTAGGCCGGGCTGTCGCCCACCCGCAAACCTATAATTAATTATTGGTTAAGGCACGGGATTAAGGCGGGAACCGGTGCGGCAAGAACGCCCGCGACCGACGACTCATACCGCCTCGTTCCGCAGCCCGCGCTTCATAACCAGTTGATCGGAGTTGATCGCCTCGCCGCCCAGGTTCCGGAACGCTGCCGCAGTGCAACCGTTGGCTCCCGACACAAGCAAGGAGCATCTCGCATGCAGAACAAGTCAAAACTCCTCTGCCTGATCACGGCATCACTCGTCGCCGGCACGGCGACAGCCTCGGCGCAGGGCTATGATTGGAATGGCCCACGCGCCGGCTGGGACCGCACCGCGCCCGCCTATGAACCGGTTCAACCGCGCGCGTACTATCCTGACGTCGCGGGGCCCTATGGCGCGCTCAATGGCACCAACCATCCGACCCCGAGCTCGACGCAGGGCGATGTCGGCCCTGAGGGCAACAACAACGGCACGCTGACCGGCGGCTATCGCTGGTAAGGCCGCGTCATGCAGGGCCCACCGTCCCACTCGGGCGGTGGGCCTTCACGTCAGCGGCCCTGCTGCTTGCGCAGCCAGTCGAGCATGTCCTGCGCGTTGCCACTGCCCTGAGTCACGATGGCGGTGTTGCCGCCGCTGCGGCGATAGACCGTCGTGCGCCCGGGTTCCTTCTCGATCTTGACCTCGGCCTGCGCGGGATCGCCGCTTTGCGTGATCACCGACGTGCCGTTCTCGTCCTGGACCACGGTGGTGTGACCGTCGGCAGCGCCTGCCGGCGCCGCTGCGATCACTCCCATGAGTCCTATTCCGGATGCGAGCAGGAGCAATCTCATGTCACACCTCCATCATCGGCCGAACTGAAAGATCGCCAGCCAGTTGAAACGCCCGAATTGTCGCACCGCGCCACTGTTCATGTCGCCGATCTGAAGCAGGAGCGCGTTGGTGGAATTGCCGATCTGGGTGATGTCGGCGGTATTACTTGCACCGGACTGGCCGATGATCGCGTTGGTGGTGCCGCCCATCTGGATCACATTGGCGTAGTTGCGCGTACCGTTCTGGATGATGGTCGCATCCACCGTTCCGGTGCCGCCGATCTGGATAACCCGCGCGATATTGATGCGGCTGCTCTCCTCGATCGTCACGGGCTGAACATCGTTGCCGAACTGAACGATCGTCTCGATGCTGACGTTCCGGTTGGTCACGGTACGCTGGACCGATCCGGCCGACGCCTGCGTCGCCGTGCCGATGGCGGCCAGCAACGCCGCCACGGCGAGAACCCGCTTCAAGATCGCTCTGCCGCACCGCATCGCGCTTCTCCGTTGTTTGCCGACGCCGAAGAGTTTGCGAGCGATTTACGGCCCGGTCTGGAGAATCGTGGAATTGTTGACCGTGCCGAATTGCGCCACCGTGCCCGCATTGATCGCGCCGAGCTGGGATATCGCGCTGCTCGCCGACTGCCCGGTCTGACCGACGAAGGCAAGATTGATCGCCCCGCTCTGCCCGACGGATGCGGAATTCGTGCCGCCGAATTGCAGGACGCCCGTGGCATTGTTGGTGCCGTTCTGCGTGACGGTCGCGCTGGTGCTGCCGCCGATCATGAACACGCCCGCCATGTTGAGCTGGCTGTTCTGGTTCAGAACGACCCGCCGACCGAGACGATGGTCTTGATGTCGGCGGTCTGGGCGCCGGCCGATCCGGCGCCGACCGAGGCCAGAGCAAGCAGGACGGCGCCCGCACATTTCAAATGATGTTTCATCACATGCCTCACCACTTCATGCCTGCTCACGGCGCCTGCTGGAGAATGGTCGAGCCGTTCAGGATCCCGAGCTGGCCGACACCGGCCGCATTGTTCGCTCCGATCTGACCGATCAGGCTCGTATTGGAGCCGCCGACCTGGCCGGCGATCGCGGTATTGGATGCGGTTGCGGTCGTGCCGCCCTGCCCGATCACCGAAGTGTTGACGGTGAGCAGCGATCCGATCTGCAACGTGGTCGCGCTGTTGGTCGCGCCGAACTGCAGGGTCGTGGCGTTGTTGCTGGTGCCGCCGCTCTGCGAAATGAACGAAGTGTTGGTCGTCCCGAATTGCAGCACGCTGGCGCTGTTGCCGGCCTGTGCATCGGCGGCCGTCAGCACACCGAGCGCCGCGACCGTTGCAATGAAATAGGTGATCCGCATGTCAATTCCTCCGCGAGAAGAAGCGGGCCGTCGCAATTGATCGGCCGGCCGGTTGCGGTGCATTCGAGAATGGCGCGGACGCACCGCAACTGGATGCGTCCGGCCAAACCGGTACGTGGTTCAGTGCGAGGTCTGCGTGACGGTGCTGCCGTTGGCGCCGAACACGCTGAGCTGGCCGACGGCGGCGGCGTTGTTCTGCAGCGCGGCAGGCCCGAACGAGTCCTGGGTGATCGAGCTGCCGTTGTTGCCGAACGCCACCTGGCCCGTGGTCGCCGAGTTCTGCACGCCGATCTGGTTCACCGTGCTGCCGTTGTTGAGCGAGGCCGAGCTGGTGCCCTGCATCGTGGTCGCACTGTTCACGAGGCCGAGCTGGCTGGTCGAAGACGTGTCGTTGGTGAGGCCCTGCTGCGAAACGCTGGAGCCGTTGACGACGCCGACCTGCACCGTGGTCGAGGTGTTGGCGGCCTGCGCGGCGGAGGACAGGGCGAACAATGCAACCGAAGCAAAAAACAATTTGCGCATGGAGAATCCCTTTCTAACAAAGTTGTCTGACTGAGTTCGGATGCCGTCTTGGAAGAGCCGACATCGTAGGGACAACTTTGAACCGATCCTTGCCTGCGCGACAGACTGCAGTTCATGCTAATCGGTACGGACTAGACGCCTGCGCGACATGCGGGCACGTGAAAGCCCGCGAGCGGCGCTATCCCGCACCGGCCCGCAGCTCCGCTTCGCGCCCCATGCTGTCGATCAGCCGCACCACCTCGATCGGCGTACGCAGCTCCAGCTTCCGCATCATCCTTGCGCGATGCACCTTCGCCGTCACTTCGCTCACGCCAAGTCGCGCCGCGATCTGCTTGGCGACGAGCCCTTCGGCCATCAGCAGCATGATCTCGCGCTCCCGTGCCGTCAGCGTCTCGACGCGCTGGCGGGCTTCCCGCACGGCGTCTTCACGTTCCATCCGCCTGCGATCGCGCTCGATGCCGTGCCTGATCGCATCGAGGATCTCCTGCTCACGAAAGGGCTTCGGCAGAAACTCGACCGCGCCGCGCTTCATCGCCTCGACCGAGACGCGGACGTCGGAATGGCCGCTGATGAAGACGATCGGAATGGGCACGCCCGTCTCGGCGAGCCGGCGCTGCAGCTCGAGACCGGTCGGCGACGTACCGGGAAAGCGGACGTCGAGCACGAGGCACGACGGCCCGGGTGACATGGTCTCCGTGAGGAAGTCATCGGTCGACGCAAACAACTTCACCTGATGGCCCGTCTCCTCGCAGAGACTTCCGATCGCGGTGCGAATCTGGACTTCGTCGTCAACGACATAGACTGTGGCTTGACCTGAACTCATGGGCAACGGGCTCCCCCGGCTTGGGGCTCGATGAAAAAGCAACGAGCCGTCCATTCTTCTTGCAAACGAGATCAAGGTGCTTGGATGGAATCGCGAAGACCGAACGCGGTGCGTCGTTCCGCCGGTACGACCTCTTAGAGCCAACACGCGCCGGAGACGAGTGAAGGCGTTCACATATCGGGCTTCGTGATTGAAGGGACCAGGCCTCGCGATCGGCGGCATCGCAGCGGGCCGATATCGAGAATGCGGCAGTCCTGCGTCGTGGTTTCGCCGGCTGCGTCATGGCATCGCCACCCATGTGTCCGCTCGAACGCCGGCAAGTGGCCGTTTCGGCCAGACCAGACGGGACGTTCGATCGGCTTATCGAGTTCGATACCGCGCGCCTCACATCGATACGCTCGGTATGCATTGTCTTCAAATCACGAATAGTCGCACAGCGCGCACTTTACTTCTGGATCATCAGGCGCGCCCGACCGTCGGCCCGCCAATGGCGACATACTGACGATCGATATCGCTTTGGGGGATTTGCAACCATAGCGCGATCTTTGTCCGTGCCGCCAACGAACCATTTCAAAGAGGCGGGTATTTGATATGCGATTTGTGCCAATTATTGCCCTGCTTGGAACTGCCTGCAGCCTCGCCGCGGTTACGACCGCAGGGCCGGCGGTGATCGCCGCCGCCGGGGGCGCTGCCAGCAAAGCGTCGCACGCACTGGACTCGACCAGGCGCCTGCTCGCTCCCACCGGGCGCAAAGCCTCGACATTCGAGCCGGGTTCGCCCGTGTTCCGCTACGCCTCGATCCAGCGCGGCAGCATCGAGCAGACCGTCACGGTCACCGGCGCCCTGCAGCCGGTCAAGACGATCGAGGTGGGTTCCCAACTGTCCGGGCAGCTCTCCCGGGTCTATGTCGATTTCAACGACACCGTCGCCAAGGATCAGCCGCTCGCCTTGATCGATCCGCGCAGCTTTGCCGCCAAGGTCGACGAAGCCCGCGCTTCGCTGGCCGTCGCCAATTCCCTGGTCGACATCGCCAGGGCCAAGCTCGATCGCGCCAGGATCGACCTGCAGAACGCCAGGGGCAGCCGCGACGTGCTCGCCGCCAAGCTCGAAAGCGCCCAGGCGGTCAAGAGCTCGGCACAGAAGACCCTGCAGCGCAAGCTCGCGCTGCATTCGCAGAACGTGGTGGCGACGACGACGGTCGATGATGCACAGACCGAGTTCACCGCGCGTCTCGCCCAGGAGCGCGAGGCCGAGGTGCTGATGTCGCTCAACTCCTATTCGGTGGAAGGTGCGCAGGCCGACGTCCGCCGGATCGAGGCGGAGCTGCAGCAGGCCCGAATGGCCGTGCCCGAGAAGGCGGCCGTTCTCGCCGCAGCCCAGGCCGATCTCGACCGCACCGTGATCCGCTCGCCGATCGACGGCGTCGTCGTCGGCAGGTTCGTCAACGAGGGCCAGACGCTCGCGGTCGGATTGGAATCGCGCACCACCTTCGTGGTGGCGCACCGCCTCGAAGACATGGAGATCCACGCCCAGGTCGACGAGGCCGATATCGGCCGCATCGCCCCCGGCCAGCGCGCCCATTTCACCGTGGACGCCTACCCGGACCGCCGCTTCGAGGCGGTGGTGCGGCAGGTCCGCAAGGCTCCGCAGACCCAGCAGCACGTCGTCACCTACACCGTCGTGCTGGCGACCTCCAATCTCGACGGCGCGCTGCTCCCCGGCATGACGGCCCTGGTCAAGATCGTGATCGAGCGACAGGACGACGTTCTGAAAGTGCCGCTCGCCGCGCTGCGCTTCCAGCCCTCCGGCACGCGGCAGGCCTCGGCCGGCACGCACAGCGGGGTGTGGGTGCGCAGCGCAGGCGGCTCGCTCCAGCGCGTCGCCGTGACGGTCGGCACGGCCGGCACCGAGCAAGTCGCACTCAAGAGCGGAGACCTCGACGAAGGCAGCCAGGTCGCCGTCGGCCAGGCGATCCGGCCGGCGGGCTTTGAGTTTCTCGGAATCAGGTTCGGATCATGACCGCATCCCCGCCTCTCATCAGCCTCCGGTCGGTCAGCAGAACCTACCGCACCGACGGGGTTGCAGTGACTGCGGTGCGCAATGTCAGCTTCGACATCGCGCAGGGCGAGATCGCAGCCGTGATGGGACCGTCCGGCTCAGGCAAATCGACATTGATGAACATGATCGGGCTGCTCGACCTGCCGAGCGAGGGCGCAATCTATCTTCAGGGTGCCGACGTTGCCGGCCTCTCCGAAGATCGCCGCTCCTCCTTGCGGGCCCGCAGCATCGGCTTCGTGTTCCAGTCCTACAATCTGCTGGCCCGTCACGACGCGATCGAGAACGTCGCGCTGCCGCTGGTCTATTGCGGCATCAGCCGCAAGGAACGCCTGGCACGCGCGGAGCAAAGCCTTCAGGCCGTCGGCATGCTGCACCGGGCCCATCATTTCCCGCGGCAGCTCTCCGGCGGCGAGCAGCAGCGCGTCGCGATCGCGCGCGCACTGATCGCCTCCCCGCTGATCGTGCTCGCCGACGAGCCGACCGGCGCGCTCGACAGCCGCACCGGCGCCGAGATTCTGGCGCTGTTCGCAGCCCTCAACCAGACCGGCCAGACCATCGTGATGATCACGCATGATCCCGGCATCGCGACGCAATGCCGGCGTACCATCCGCCTGCATGACGGCGAGCTAGTCGCCGACGAGACCCAGACCATGATCCTGCCGAAACGGAGCGTTGCGCCGTGACGATGCTCCAGGGTTTTCAGATCGCCTTGCACGCCTTGCGCCTCAATCCGCTGCGCAGCTTCCTCACCATGCTCGGCATCGTGATCGGCGTGGCCTCCATCGTGACGGTGTTTGCGATCGGCGCCGGCGCGCAGCTGCGGCTGCAGGAGCAGATCCGCTCGATCGGCGCCAACGTGCTGATGATCACCCCCGGCGCGGCCTATCAGGGCGGCGTCCGTCTCAAGGACGGCAGCAAGCTGACGATGGCCGAGAGCGACGTGCAGGCCATCCTCGAGCAGATCCCGGAGATCCAGGCCGCGGCCGGCTCGATCGCAGGGACGGCGCAGGTCATCCACGAGGGCAAGAACTGGAACACGACGATCAACGGCACGACGACGGCCCATTTCATGGTGCGCGACTGGCAGCTCGCCGCAGGCCGCTATTTTTCGGCCGCCGAAGAGGCCGGTGCCGGCAAGGTCGTGATCCTCGGAAACAGGGTCGCACGTGAGCTGTTTCCGGCCGGCGACGACCCGATCGGTGCGCAGATCCGCATCATGAAAGTCCCGCTCGAGGTGGTCGGCGTTCTCGACCGCAAGGATCCCGCGCAGGACGACGTCGCCTTCGTGCCGCTCGCCACCGCCAAGCTGCGCTTTCTCGGCAGTGCCAGCAACATCAACCGGGATTCGGTCGCCTACATCATCGCCAAGGTCGCCGGCGACGGACAGATGGCGGGCGCACGCGCGGAGATCGAGAACCTGCTGCGCCAGCGCCACCGTGTTCCCGCCGGCCAGGAGGACGACTTCAAGGTCCAGGATCCGGCCGCCGCGATGGAAGCGCAGCAAGGCGCGATCCGCACCGTCGCGCTGCTGCTCGTCGCCATCGCCTCGGTCTCGCTGCTGGTCGGCGGCATCAGCATCATGAATGTCATGATCGTGTCGGTCACCGAACGCACGCGGGAGATCGGCATCCGCCGCGCGCTCGGCGGACGGATGCGCGACATCCGTCTGCAATTTCTCTGCGAAGCGCTGGTGCTCTGCCTGCTCGGCGGCGCCATCGGCGTTGCCGGCGGCGTCACGCTCTCGATGACGGTCGCCCGGATGGCGGGATGGGTCACCTCGATCGACGGTCAGGCGATCGGCCTTGCCCTCGGCTTCTCGATCGCCACCGGCCTCATCTTCGGTTTCTATCCCGCCCACAAGGCATCCAAGCTCAGCCCGATCGAGGCGCTCAAGACGGAGTGAGAAGATGCCGGCGGCGGCCAATTCAGCCCGAAGACCAGGGAGGAGCCCATCATGAGCCCGGATCCGAAGGATTCGATTACACCGACACCGCGCGAGCGCGAGCTGATGATGTTGATCGCACGGGGGCTGCAGAACAAGAACATCGCCTACGAGCTCAAGATCTCGGAGAACACGGTGCGGGCGCATATCGGCAACATCATGCGCAAGTACCGGCTCCAGAACAGAACTCAGATCGCAATCGCATTTACCCTGCACGCCACGCCCTCGTCGCTGCGGCGCGATCTCGCCAAGTCGGACCGCGCGAAATCCGATCGCCGTCCGCCGGCGCCGAAACCGGCGCAGGCCCCTGCCCAAGGCCCGGGGGTGCAGACCGCGCCGGATTGAACGTCTCCACCAGCAATGTAGATGCAAGTTTGGTGAGCGATGCGATCAACCCGTCATTGCGAGGAGCTCGCGACAAAATTGCGGAGCAATTTTGCGCTGATGCGACGAAGCAATCCAGGCCGCCTCCACGGAGACAGCCTGGATTGCTTCGCTCCGCTCGCAATGACGGCGTGGAAACAGATGCCCGCGAAATCACGCTCTCGTGCCCCGGACGCGGCGCAGCGCTTACAAGCGGTGCGCTGCTGAGCCGGGGCCCATGTATCGGTGGAATGCGCCGCCTGCTGGGTCCCGGCTCTGCGCTGCGCAGCAGCGCAAGAACGCTGCCGCGCGGCCTGGACACGAGAGAGCCGCCCCCAACCCTCTTGCATCGTTTATCGACCTTGTAACAAAACCGTCATGCAGCGAAACTAAACGAAGCGGAGGCCGCGGTCGCGGCCAAGCCGTCTCACGACCATGCCGCCTCACCGCCAGGAGACCTCCATGCGCCGTTCACTGCTGTTGCTGTCCGCCGGACTGACCGTGCTGTCCACCGGACTTGCTTCCGCTGAGAATAACACACCCCGCAACCTGATCCTGTTCATCCCGGACGGCCTGCGCGCGCTGAAGGTGAACGCCGACACGGCGCCCGCGATGGCCGAGGTCCGTGACAAAGGCGTCAATTTCAAGAACCCGCACTCGCTGTTCCCGACCTTCACCATGGCCAACGGCTCGGCGATGTCGACCGGCCATTATCTCGGCGACACCGGCGTGTTCTCGAACACGATCTGGACCAACTACACCTCCGCTCCCGCCGGCGACACCGTGGTCCCCTTCATCGAGAACGATGCCGTGCTCGGCGACATCGACGAGCATTTTGGGGGCAACTACCTCAACGAGGAGACCATCCTGAAGATGGCCCGCGACAAGGGCCTCAGCACCGCGGCGATCGGCAAGGTTGGCCCGACCTACCAGTTCGACCACACCGACAAGCCCGAAAAGGCCGGCCTGCATTCGATCGTGTTCGACGACTCCACCGGCGGCAAGAACGGCGTCGCCCTGTCGGACGAGGTGAAGGACGCGCTGACCAAGGCCGGCCTGCCGACCGCTACCCCGCCCCGCGGCGACAACGCCAAGGCGGGCGATGCCAAGACGCCGGGCACGATTGTGGCCAACGTCGCGCAGCAGGCCTATTTCGCCGACGTCGCCGCCAAGGTGGTGCTGCCGATGTTCAAGGCGCGCAACAAGCCGTTCGTGCTGGTGTTCTGGTCGCGCGACCCCGACGGCAGCCAGCACAACACCGGCGACAGCCTCAACCAGATCATGCCTGGCATCAACGGGCCGACCTCGATGGCCGGCATCAAGAACGCCGACAACAACCTCGCCCAGCTCCGCAAGGCGCTCGACGAGCTCGGGCTCGCCGCCTCGACCAACATCATCATCTCGGCCGACCACGGCTTCTCGACCATCTCCAAGGAAAGCAAGACCAGCCCCTCGGCCAAGGTCAGCTATGGCGACACGCCCAAGGACTTCCTGCCGATGGGCTTCCTGGCGCTCGACCTTGCCAAGGCACTGGACCTGCCGCTGTTCGACCCCAACGACAAGAATGCGAAGGTCGAAGGCAACAAGCATCCCAAGGCCGGCAACGGCGTGCTCGGCAAAGACCCCACCAAGCCCGATCTCGTCGTCGCCACCAATGGCGGCTCCGACCTCGTCTATCTCCCCAACAAGGACAAGAAGCTCGCCGCGAAGACCATCAAGGCGCTGCTCGCGCAGGACTACGTCTCCGGCCTGTTCGTCGAGGACTCGCTCGGCCGCTTCCCCGGTACGCTGCCGCTGTCGAGCATCAATCTGCGTGGCAGCGCGGCGACGCCGACCCCGTCGATCGTCGTCAACTTCCGCTCCTATGCCAGCGATTGCGGCGAGGCGCCGACCAATTGCTCGGTGCAGGTCGCCGATACCGTGCTGCGCCAGGGCCAGGGCATGCATGGCAGCTTCAGCCGCGGCGACACCATGAACTTCATGGCCGCCATCGGTCCGGACTTCAAAGCCGGTTATGTCAGCGAGATCCCGGTCAGCAATGCCGATGTCGGCATGACGGCCGCCCGGCTGATGGGCCTGCGCGCCGCGCAGAACGGTGGCCTGGTCGGCCGGGTGATGTCGGAGGCTCTGCCCAACGGCGTCGCGCCGAAGGCTTACGCCGGCACGATGAAGTCCAAGCCCGCCGAGGGCGGCCTGACCACCGTACTGAATTTCCAGCGCGTCGGCAGCCAGCGCTATTTCGATGCCGCCGGCTTCCCCGGCCGCACGTTGGGCCTCGAGCCGGACGCGGGCAAACAAAAAACGGCGGGGAAGTAACCCCGCCGTTTAAACGCGTCCTCAAGCGAGGCGCAGAATCTTACATGCCGATGTCGAAGACAGCAGGCAATTGGCCCGCCAGGGGCAGCGCGGTGGCGCCGAGGAAGGTCGCCACCATCGCCATCAGGCGACGGTTGTTGTGGCGCTTGCCGCGCATCTGGCCGGCGATCCACTCCAGCATCTCGCTGTTGACCTTGGAGGCATAGGACGGCGCCCAGCTCTCGATGTCGGTCTCGGCTGACAGCGCGACGCTGCGCGGCGGCACCTTCAGGCCCGAGGCGCTGGCGGCATAATGGGCAACCGCCTTGGCGAGCAAATCGTCGAAGCGGCCGCCATCGGTGCGCTCGGTTGCAGCCTCGTTGATCTCGAACAGGGCTTCGGCCTCGGCGCGGCTGACCGGCTGATCGTTGACGGCGGTGGCCGTCAGGATGCGCGTGCACCAGGCGGTGTCATCGGCGTCGAGCGAACGGGAGAAGTGCACCCTTCCCTTGGTGGTCGGGCCTTCACCGGTGATGACGCCGTCGCGCACGATGGAGAGCGCATGGGCCGCGGTATCGCGGCAGGACGGTTCGAGGGACGAGGACTCGACAGATTTAGGCGCAGCGGCAGACATAGTTCACTTCCAGATTTCTTCTGACCGGTCAGCATTTTCATGCCGACGTAAAGGGGTGGTTAACGATTCGATATGGGGATCGCGACTTTTCCAGATGGTTGCCAATTGGTCGCTGTCAGAACCGTTTTGGTTCTGGGACGCACCGGGCGAGCGTGATGGAAGTCATAAAAGGCATAATCGGGGCGAGCGAGACCGTATGACCCCGGAGGGAGCTGTTTCGCCGCAGCTGTCGCCGTAACAATAAGTTGCTAGAAATTCGTCCCTTCAAGGAAGGAATTCACATTTTACTTCAACCAGTTCAGTTGCCGTTCACTTAGCCTCGCAAGACCCCTATATTGAGGCGGACGACAAGACACGAATTTCCCAGCAGATTCAATGCGATGAGGTAACATCATGACACTTCCGATCGGCGCCACCGCACCCGACTTCGAAGCCGAGACCACCGAAGGGAAGATCAAGTTCCACGATTGGATCGGCAACAGCTGGGCGCTCTTGTTTTCGCACCCCAAGGACTTCACGCCGGTTTGCACCACCGAGCTCGGCGCGCTCGCGAGGCTGAAGCCGGAGTTCGACAAGCGCGGCGTCAAGCTGATGGGCCTCTCGGTCGATCCGGTCGACAACCACGCCCGCTGGTCGGAGGACATCAAGGAGACGCAGGGCGCAGCGCCGAACTATCCGATGATCGGCGACACCGATTACAACGTCTCGAAGCTCTACGGCATGCTACCGGCCGCGATCTCGGGCGATCCCCTCAAGCGCACCGCCGCCGACAACCAGACCGTCCGCAACGTCTTCGTCATCGGGCCGGACAAGAAGATCAAGCTGGTGCTGGTCTATCCGATGACCACGGGGCGGAACTTCCAGGAGATCCTGCGCGTCATCGACTCGCTGCAACTGACCGCCAAGCACCGCGTCGCGACCCCCGCCGACTGGACGCAGGGACAGGACGTCATCATCGCGGGCTCGGTCTCCAACGACGAGGCCAAGACGATCTACCCGCAAGGCTGGAAGGAGCCGAAGCCCTACATCCGCATCGTGCCGCAGCCGAAATAACAACACACTGTCATTCCGGGGCGGTCCTTCGGACCATCCCGGGATGACGAGGCTAGATCACGCCCTACCTTACGCCGCCCGCACGCGGTCGAGGAAACCGTCGACCTCGGCCTTCAGATGCACGCTCTCGCCCGACAGGGCCTGGGCCGAGGCGAACATCCGGCTCGAGGTCTCGCCGGTCTCGTTGGCGCCTTGCGCGGCCTGGCGGACGTTGACGGCGACATCGGCAGTGCCGGAAACCGCCGCGCGGACGCTCGCCACGATATTGTGGGTCGCGCTTTTCTGCTGCTCGACCGCGGCCGAGATCGAGCCGGCGATGCCGCTGATGCGCTCGATGGTCTGGCTGATCGCCTTGATGGCGACGACCGATTCCTCGGTCGCAAGCTGCATGCTGGCGATGTGGTTCGAGATTTCATCGGTCGCTTTTGCGGTCTGGCCCGCCAGCGTCTTGACCTCCTGGGCCACCACCGCAAAACCGCGACCGGCATCGCCCGCGCGCGCAGCCTCGATGGTGGCGTTCAGCGCCAGCAAATTGGTCTGCTCGGCGATCGAGGTGATCAGCTTGACGACGTCGCCGATCCGCGCGCCGGCTTCGGACAGCTGTGCGATGCGCTGGTCGGTCGCCTCCGCCTGCTGCACCGCTTCGGCCGAAATCTGGTTCGATTCCTCCACGCGCCGGGTGATCTCGGAGATCGATTGAGACAGCTCGTCGGAGGCCGAGGCCGCCGAACGCACGTGCTCGGAGGCATTTTCGGAGGCGCCGGCGGACTGCGCCGACAGGTCTGCGGTGGAGCGTGCGACGTCGGTCAGTTGCCGTGCCGCGCGCTCGAACTCGCCAGAGGAGGTCAGCACCTTGTCGAGGATGCCGCCGACGCTGCCACGGAACTCCTCGACGAAGTTGCGCAGGTCGGATTTGCGCTGCTCGGCGGCTGCAGCCGAGGCCGCCGCCTGCTCGCTGCGCAGGCGCGCCCGCTCCAGCGAATTGCTCTTGAACACCGCGACGGTGCGGGCGATCTCGCCGATCTCGTCGGCGCGATCCTCGCATTCGATCGCGACGTCGCTCTGGCCGTCGGCAAGCGCGGTGAGCGAGCGCGTGACCGAGGTGAGCGGCCGGGTGACGCGGCGGACGATCAGCAGCGTCAGGACCAGCACCAGAAGCGCGGCAAGGCCCGCAGCCACGGCCATGCTCTGGATCGCATGCGACAGCATGTTCTCGTACTGGATCATGGGAATGCCGACATAGAGAATGCCGACGACCTTGCCGCTCGCATCCGCAACCGGGAAATAGGCGGTCATGAACGTCTTGCCGAACAGCACGGCCGGTCCCTTGTAGGCCTCGCCACGGCGCAGCGACGCCTGCCCGGGATGATCGGCGGCGAGCTGGGTGCCGACGGCGCGGTCGCCATTTTCCTTTTTGACGTTGGTGGAGCGGCGGACGAACTGGCCGCTGGCATCGTCGAACACGAACAGGGTCGCATTGCCGCCGACATAGGACACCGCGCGATCGACGATGGCGTGGTCCGTGAACTCGGGCATCTTGGGGATCTCGGCGCGCACCACCGCGCCGTCCCGCATCGTGATCTTGGCAGCCGGAACGATCTCGCTGAAGGCGAGCGCCAGGGTGCGCAGATTGACCTCGATGTCGCGCAGCGCGCGATCATTGAAGGCCGAGGTGAGCGACCAATAGCCGGCGCCGACCACAAGCGCCGTATTCACGGCGATCAGCAGCACGGCGCACAGTACGGCCTTGGTGCCGAGTTTGAACTGCGGCAGGATCTTTGCCGTTGAAAAGCTGGACATGAATGGGAATCTCTCCGTAATTCCTGCAAAATAATGCAGGCGGCTTACGGTCGCATTAACGAGGGTTCACGCCGCCGGCCGCGGCATGCTTTCCAAATTGTAAACGAGGCCTCGCCTGACCAAGCCAAGTGCCCCACCCGTCATCGTCTGGTTCCGCGACGATCTTCGCCTGTCCGACCACCCCGCCCTGCACGCTGCCGGCAAGAGCGGCGCGCCAGTGGTCTGCCTTTACGTCCTCGACGACAGCGTCGCCCGCCCGCCCGGCGGCGCGGCGCGCTGGTGGCTGGCGCAGTCGCTGCGCGCGCTCGGGGCCGAGATCGCCGCGCGCGGCGGGTCGCTGGTCCTGCGCAGGGGACTGGCGGCCAAAATCATCCCTGAGCTGGCGCGCGAGAGCGGCGCCCGCGCCGTCCACTGGAACACGATCGCGCAAGTGCCGCATCAGGCGGTTGAGAGACAGCTCGAAGCGGCACTGGCAAGGCTCGGCGTCGACCCGCAAGGCTTCCCCGGCGACCTCCTCGTCCAACCCTCGGCGATCCGCACCAAGGAAGGTCGGGGCTTGCGCGTGTTCACCCCGTTCTGGCGGCGGGTGCTCTCGCTCGGCGATCCGCCAAAGCCGCTGCCTGCACCGAAGGAGCTGCGCCCGGGTCCGAAGGTCGCCAGCGACGAGTTGGAGAGCTGGACACTCGAGCCGGCCAAGCCGGATTGGGCGGGCGGCCTGCGCGAGACATGGACCCCGGGCGAAGCCTCCGCCCGTGCGCGCCTGCGCGACTTCCTCAAGCACACCTCGCGCGCCTATGTCGGTGACCGCGACCGCCCGGACCGGGAGGGCACCTCAAGCCTGTCGCCGCATTTGCGGTTCGGCGAGCTCAGCCCGCGCCAGGTCTGGCACGCCGCGCGGTTCGCCGCGGACGAAGATCCGGCACTCGGGCCGGGTGTCGAAAAATTCCTCAGCGAGCTCGGCTGGCGCGAGTTCTGTCGCCACCTCCTGCACGATCATCCCGACCTCGCCACCGAAAACCTGCAATCGAACTTCGATGGCTTCCCCTGGAAGCGCGATCCCAAGGCGCTCGCCGCCTGGCAGTGCGGGCGCACCGGCTATCCGATCGTCGATGCCGGACTGCGCGAACTCTGGCACACCGGTGTGATGCACAACCGCGTGCGGATGGTGGTGGCGTCCTTCCTGGTCAAGCACCTCCTGATCGACTGGCGCGATGGCGAAGCCTGGTTCTGGGACACGCTGGTCGACGCGGACGCCGGCAGCAATCCCGCCAATTGGCAATGGGTCGCCGGCTGCGGCGCCGACGCGGCGCCCTATTTCCGCGTGTTCAATCCGATTCTCCAGGGCGAGAAGTTCGATCCGGATGGAACCTACGTCCGGCGCTGGGTGCCGGAGCTGAAGGACCTACCGGCCAAGCTGATCCATCGGCCGTGGCAGGCAACGCCGATCGAGCTTGCGAGCGCAGGCGTCACGCTCGGCAAAACCTATCCGCAGCCGATCGTCGATCATGCCAGGGGACGCGAGCGCGCGCTCGCCGCCTACGCCAAGATCCGCAGAAGTTGAGCGCTGCTTTGACACGATTTCGAAACTCGCTATCGTCATCGCTCCAATCAACCACGGGGGACGATATGGACGACGATAAGCCGATCACCGAACAGGCGATGGAGACGATCACCAGCGCCGTCGAAGCGACCAAGGACGCGGCGGTCACCGCCGTCAAGAAGGTCAGGAAAGCCGCCAAGAAGGTCGCGAAGAAAGTAGCGCCAAAGAAGGCCGCCAAGAAGAAGGCCGCGAAGAAGTCTTCGAAGAAGGCCGCCAAGAAATCCTCGAAGAAGGCGGCCAAGAAGACCGCGAAGAAGACCGCCAAAAAGGCTACCAAGAAAACTGCCAAGAAAACTGCAAAGGCAAAAAAGAAGAAGGCCAAGAAGGCGAAGCGCTGATCGGGCGCGCGAGACCGGGTCTCCGGATGCGAGCGCGTCCGGAGATCAGCGCGGCGACGCCCACCCTCGCCGCCCCGTCCGCCTAGGCGCGCCGGTTGACGACGAACACCGCGCCCGCGCACATCGCCATGCCGGCGATCGCCAGCGCGTCGAGCGTCTCGCCGAACAGCATGTAGGCCATCAGCGCGGTCACGGCCGGCACGAGATAGAACAGGCTCGCCACCGAGGTCGCCGCGGCGTGGCGGATCAGCCAGTAGAGCAGCCCGATCGATCCGATCGAGAGCGCCACCGCGAGCCAGGCGAGCGCGAGCACGAACTCCTGCGTCCAGTGCACCACGCGGTCTTCGAACAGGAAGGCGCCGGTCGCGAAGAAGATGGTCACGGCGACATATTGCACGAGATTGCCGGCGCGCCAGTCGATCTGGTTGCAGTAGCGGCGCTGATAGAGCGTGCCGAGCGTGATGCTGATCAGCGACACCACCGAGGCGAGCCAGCCGAGCCCGGCCTCCCCGGTCATGGGCCGGTTGTGCAGGATCATCACCACGCCGCCGAGGCCCAGCAGGAGGCCGGCCCATTGCACCGGCGTCACCCGCTCGCCGAGCCAGCGGTTGGCGATGGTCGAGGTCAGGATCGGCTGCAGGCCCGGGATCAGCGCGGAGAGCCCGGCCGGAATCGAATGGGCGATCGCGATCGCGGTGCCGCCGAGATAGAAGCCGTGGACGAGGATGCCGGCGACCGCGCTGTGCGCGATGCCGGTGCCATCGGGCCATTTCGGCCGCGCGACGCCGGCGATGATCGCCATCAGGACGACGACGATGGCCATGCGGATGGCCAGATAGGTCAAGGGATCGGCGTTGTTGACGACGTATTTGGTCCCGATGAATCCCGTGCTCCAGAGCAGCACGAACAGGATCGGCGCGGCGCGGGCAGTCAGGGCTTCTTGATTTTGATTCATTGCCGCCCTCATTGCCCCAGCGACGGCGATGCGGCAATGCGAATTTCGTCCGGGGCGATGCTGCGCTGCGACGGCGGATTGCGGCTCAGCTCAGCCGCTCACCATTCTTCCGGACAGGGGTCGATGATCTTCCAGAGCTCGACACCGTTCTTGATCTTCTTCATGTCGGTGGTGAGCCCGCCGTTGCGGCGGATCCAGTCCTTCACCTTATCGGGGTAGTAGGACATCAGGTCGGATGTCCCCTCGGAGCTGGTGACCTTGATGCCGAAGGTGAAGGCCTTGTCGTAATAGGCCTGGTGGAAGCCCAGGCTTGCGCGCGGCGTCACGCAGATCTTGTTCATCGGCACGATGCCGAGCACCAGCGTGCAGGCCGAATTGCAGATGCCGTCAATGATGACGCGCTCGCCCTTCTCGCGGACGCGCTTGTACTTGGCCTTGTACTCCTCGACATAGCCGCCGTGGTCGCGGGTAATATGCAGCTCGGCCCGCGCCGGCGTGACGGCGGCGAGGCAGAGCAACAGCAGGCTCAAAAGCGTGATGCGCATGGCGAGGTGACGGCGAAAGCCTTCAGGAATGCACCGGCCTCGAAGGAGCCCCCCAAAAGGCCGGCGACAGGATTCTTAACCGAATACTCTTTGGTCATACTTGTGTGGGGAATTCGTTAAGCATCCCGAAAAGGCCAAAAATGGGCAGACCTGGAGGGCCCCTCCGGCAATTCTGTCACACCCACCCGGGAATCTGCGGGATCGACCCGGATTTCCGGGGGCCGGACGGGTGCCCCGGGGGATCGAAATGGCTATAGATGGCGAACCAATTCGCGCGGGTTCCGGAGAATCGAGATGAGCAAGTTGACGCTTGTAGCCGCGGTTGCTGCCCTGTCGGCCGCAATCCTAGCCCCTGGCCTGGCGGAGGCGCGGGGCCATCACCGGTATCACCGCGCTTACGCCAATCCGCTGCCCTACCCGATCAGCTATGTCCACAATTACGGGCCCGGCCTCACCCCCGGCACCTTCGCCTTTTACGACGGCCCGTCGACCAACCATTGCTACCAGAGCGCGGCCGGCTATGTCGGCCAGGACCGCCGCCGGCACCCCTGCTACTGAGGGCCGGCAGCGCGTCCTCTGCGGGCGTCCCTATTTGGCGGCGCCCGACATCAGCAATTGCTTCTCGATCTCGTAGACCGGCAGCTTGACGAGGTCCTTGCCGACCTCGTTCTGGATCGCCTTGCGCACGACGTCCGAATAATCGGCGCGGATCATGCCGAGCGCGCGCGGCGAGGCCACCATGGTCAGGGCCGTGGTTTCGCCCGAGCTGACGGCGGCATCGAGCCGGCCGGCAAGGCTCCGCAGGAAGGCACGCTCGGCCTCATCGTGCCAATCGGTCTGCTCGACCGAGCTCCGGGCGCCGCCGGCAGCGGCATGCAGGCGGCCCGGCGCGTCGGTCCCTTGCGCCGCGGTCGAGGGATTGGGCTGCTCGTGCACCTCCCTGGTGTGAAGGTTCGGAAACATCTCGTCACCGAGATTTTCCAGAATCAGCGCCTTGCGCCCGTCGCACACGACCAGCCAGTCACCCTTGTCGATTCTCATCTTATCCATTGCAACTCTCCTTGAAACTTGTGCGCGCCGCGGCCGGCATTACAGATGTTCTTCGAATTCCTCGAAGGACTTGCCGAACTGCGCCATCGCCTCCTCCAGATAGTCGGCGAGCATTGGCGTGCCGATCAGGTAGGACGCGGTGCGCTGGTTGTGGGCCTGCGCGGCCTGGGCGTGCAATTCGCGCCAATTGGAGAGATCGCCATCGCCGCGACCGAGCCAGGTCAGCGTCACGAGGTCGATCTGCTCGTCGACATTGAGATCGCGGATGAAGCCCGCGAGCTCCGCACGATCGGTGGTCTCGCCGCGCCCACCGCGGCCATAGCTGATGTCGTCGTCGCCGAAGTCCAGGATGACGCCACCTCCGGCCGCCTCGCTGTCGGAACGGCGCGATTTCGAAATGACGAAGAAGACTTTCTCCGGCGAGATCGACAGATTTGGAATGACTCGCATCCAGTTCACCTTGTCCGGCAGCAGGCCCCGCGCCGCTGCCACGCCAACAACACTAAGAGCCGAGGCACGCTTGCGAATTGCGCAGGATCAAGGTCCAGAGCACGGCATTGGCATGCAGCCAAAGCCGCTACCCGTCCGTATTTGCTGAAGATTTGTTCATCAGCATTACATTTCGGTTCCGCCACAATTTGATCAGAACAAGTCCGATATCGTGGATCGCGTCAGCGGAGGAAGACATCATGACTCGCAAGATCGGCCTCGTCGCCGCAGGCCTGTTCGGCGCCGTGTTCGGTGCCCTGGCGGCATCGTCGGCGGCGTCCGCCATGCCTATCGCGCCCGCGCCCGCAACACCTGACGTCGCCGGCGTCGAGCAGGTGCGGATGGTCTGCGACGCCTGGGGGCGCTGCTGGTGGCGCCCGAACTATTATGGGTATTACGGGCCGCGGCCGTATTACGGCCCCCGATATTATGGGCCGCGGCGCTATTACGGCCCGCGCTATTATGGCTACGGCTATCGCCGATGGTGACATCTGAAGGGGCCCTCCGGGCCCCTTCGCTTTTGCGAAATGAAGTCTCGCGCGATCGTTGCCGATTTGGCGCGATGCCAAGAACTGCCCTCCATCGGACTGATCTGGATCAAGGATGAGATCCGGTTACACCGTCATTCTACGGTGATGGTCGCGTTGTTCGTTTTCGATGCTCGCAGGCGGACCTGAACGTGCGGACGCATTTGGTTGAGCAGCGCCGCATGGCGCCTTGCGTCCGTTGCTTGTTCTCTCGGCGCGCGGCCGCGCTTCATCGACCTTGCCTCCGGCCAGCCGGTGAGCCGAGCTCGTTGACGATGGCATCGATCTGACGGACGTCATGGCATGATGTCCGCAATACTACGGCCTGAAATTCGATTTACTGCAAGGCGATGTTTCGCCATTGATGGCGGTACATCGACGTTCATTTGATTGTCACATTTCGGCAGCCGGCCAGATCCATGTTGTTCGACGCCCTCGCTCCATCCTCCGCGCTTCAACTGACCGGCTTTGCCGACGTCGATGCGTTTCGACCGATCGAGTCGATGGAGGACGCGAGAAGCATCCCGCTCGACGTCCCGAGCTTCGCCGCGGCCCGCGCGGTCGTCTCCCTGCCGGCGTGCCGTATCGTCGTGATGCGATCGTTCGCGCGCATCCTGGACACCGCTTACCGGATGCCGGGCGGCATGGTGCTCCTGTCCATGACCGACGATCTGCAGGTCAACTTCAAGGGCCTGGATCTCGACGCGCGTTTCTTCGTGACGCTTCGCGGCACCGAGGAATGCCATTTCGTCGAGCCCCAGACCAATCATCATGCGATGATCATCCTGTCCCCCGACCTGAAGGACCGGGGCTGGTTCGATCGCGCCGACGATTTGCGGGCCCATGTCGCCAACCGTCCCGCCCTGCTTCACATCAGGCAGCTCCTGCTCGACATCCTGCGAACCGCGTCGGTGCAACCGCTCCTGTTCCAGACCACCGAGGTGGCCGCCCATTTGCAGGAAGGTCTGCTGCTGGCGCTCGACGATTTGTTTCGGATCGATGCGACGTCCGATCGCACCGCCTCGATGCAGGGCGAGCGGTCCATCAAGCTGGTGCAGCGGATCGACGATTACGTTTCAGCCCATCCGACCGCGCCGATCTATACCGCCGATCTCGCCGGCGAGTTCGGCGTCTCGATCCGGACGCTCGGCGGCGCTGTCAGCAAGGTGCGGGGCATGAGCCTGCATCAGTATATTCGCCTCAAGAGGCTGTGGGCGACCCGCGCCCGCCTGCTCAGAGGTGGCGGCGCCACCGTTGCCACATGCGCGCGCGCCCAGGGCTTCCATCACATGGGCGAGTTTGCCGCGGCCTACCGTGCGACCTTCCACGAGGCGCCCTCGGACACGCTGGCACGCGGGCGGCAAAGCGGTCTTCGGGCCGGCTGACGGACGCGCAAGCCGGCGCGAGGGTGCCCCACATCAGCGAGAATTCGGAACATATCTCGAACAAGGTGGCTGGCGCGCTCGGAAGGATTCGAACCTCCGACCCTCGGAATCGAAATCCGATGCTCTATCCAGCTGAGCTACGAGCGCCCTGGCCCGGACACCGGGCCATCAACCGAGACGTACCCGACACTCCTGCTGGCGAGCCAGCAGGCCTGACGGTCCTCGGATGGGTTCGATTAGCAGAGCGGCCGACCAATAAAAAGCCCTCCCCGCCGTGTTCGAGGCGGATCGAAGGCGCTGTCACCAGGTCGTGTTGAAGAGCCCGAAATGCGGCTGCTGGGCGACCAGCATCATCGGCCGGCCCGGCTGCGGGGCCGGATGCGCCCTCACGACCTTGCGCCTGGGCTGAGCCTGCGGCGGCGAAGCCGCGGGCGTCTGCGCTTGAGCCTGATTCTGGGTCGGCTGGGCCTGGGCCTGCAGCTTGCCGTCGCTCTTCCTGGCGGCCTCGGCCTTCGGGTCCGGCGTGAACTGGGCGAATGTCTCGCGCACCCGCGCCTTCGCCGACATCTCGGCGAGCGCGGCCGACGCGCTGTCCTGAACCGGCGGCTGCGGTGCGACCACGGCGGCGGTCTTCACCACAGGCGGGACAATCGTGGGCTGGGTGGTATCGATCACGACACGCTCGGGCAGATGGCGGTCGGAGCGGATCCGGATCAGCGGCTGATCGTTGCTTGCGGTGGTGACCGCCTGCGCAACCGGCTGCGATGGCAGACTATAGTCGGCTGCGAATAGCAGTGCGAGCAAAGCTCCACCGACAAAGAGGAAATACCGAAAGATGGGCATGGGCCGCGCTCCGCCCCCCGCATCCCCGCGTGGGCTCTCCGCCCTCAACAGGCGATCTGCTAATTTGTTCCTGGCCCAGCCGTTCGGTTCAAATGGCGATGCGAGGTTTTTTGGCCAAGAACCGGAAAGGGTAACTTTTCCGCTACCGGTAAGCCGCCTTTACGCGCGGCGTGCAGCAACCAGCGAACATTTCGCCTGGTCGGCGTTCACGTTGACGAAGCCGACGGGGATGCGGGCAAAGGTCTTGCGGCTCTTCAAGGCGACTGAATCCGCCAGCACGCGACTGCGATCGGTGAGATGACTGCCGTCGCGCCGCGCAAAGGCGCAGACGATCTCGATATCCTTTACGGCATAGTCATTGTCGTTTCGCAGCGTGAACGTCACCAGCGCCTTCGAGCCAAGGCCACCGCGGCGCCAGGTCTGTGATGAAATCCGCAAGCGGCCGAGCTCCGCCATGGCTGGCACCTGAGCTTCCGAAGCCGCCGACGGCGCCGCCGGATCGGCGGAAGGTGCCGTCTCGACGGCCGCCAGCTCGGCCTTCACTGACTCGGCACTATTGCCCTTGGAGAGAGGAAGCAGCATCCAGACGCCGCAGCCGAGGATGATGGCGGCGAGCAGCCACAGAAGGCTGCGGCCAAATGAGACGCTGGCGATGGTCACGGCCCGCGCAAGTCGTTCGCCTGTTCCGGCGAAACGCCGCACCCCGATCCGGTCAAGCCTCGCGTTCATGACATCACCGATAGCGGCCGAAGCAGCGTCCGACGACGGACTGGGCCGCAGCTTACTTCAATCCACAAGACGACCTAAGGTTCCCGCGCAGTTGCGAATCGGCGCGAGCGGTAGCGGTCACCGGGTGGGGCCGCTAACATGCGCTGCAACATCAAGCCTCGTTGGGAGACCATGAAATGCCAATCGCCGTCACTTGGGATCACGTCCATCTGCGCAGCCCCGATCCGGAGGCCACCGCGGCCTGGCTGCGGGACATCCTCGGTGGCGAGGTCGTCCGCGCGCCGGGGCGGATCGACGTGAACCTCGGCGGCGCCAGGATCTTCATCGCGCCGCTCGAGGGCGACAGCGCCGTCAACCCGCCGCCTCCGCACCCGCATCAGGGCCTCGACCATTTTGGCCTGACGGTGAAGGACATCGATGCCGTCGCGGCCGAGATCAAGGCCAAGGGCGTCACCTTCACGCGCGAGCCGACCACGATCCGGCCCGGCGTGCGCATCTGCTTCATCCGCGGCCCCGAAGGCATCTCCATCGAGCTGCTCGAGCGCGACAAAAAATATACCTGAGGCGGCGTGAGCCTCGCCGGCTCTGCCGGCGAGCACGGCTACGTCATGCTACCGGGCATAAAGCAGCGGATGGTGACGCCCATGTAGCCGTAGATCGGCCACACCATGGTGCGCCCCACCCGGTTCGGCTCGGAGATCACGGCCTCGTCGGGGACCTCGACCCAAACGATCTCCTGGGGCTGGCCTTCGAGGCCGGTAGCATAGCGCGGCAGGCGGACACGATAGTGCCCGTCCTTGCTGTCCCAGTCCGCGTCCGAGAGCGCCGAACCGTCCGCATCGGAGCAGCACGGCCCCTTGCCGCTGCGCAGGCCGTCAAACCAGGCCTTCAGATCCGCATTGGTGTTGGCGAACTGGCCACGGTCGCGCGCGTGGCCGAAGGACGCTGCGAGCGCAACCAAGACCAGCGCGCCTGCCAGGCTGGTCGCACCTCGCCAGCGCATTGCGCTGCCGGAGCACCGTCGTTCGCTCTTGCAATTGGTGGGACGCGCACTGTTTAGACACGGCTCATCGCCGCCGGAATCGATCCAGTCGCTCATCGTCTTGCTCCAGCACCCCGCGGCCAGTGCATCAGTTGTTATGCATGTCTCGGGCCGATCCCGATTCGCAGGCGATCGGCCTCGCCGCATCATCAGGCCGTCACAAGAGCCCATGCACAAGTCGGGACAACTACGGCTCGCCCGGCGACGCCCTGCGGCCGCCCGGCAAACTGCCGCGTTGCGCCGGCGGTTGGGCTTTGGCATAAAAGCCGGACCGGTTACGCCATTGGGCGATGGCGGCCGGCCTACGGGACGTTATGAAGAACGGCCTCTATTCGATTCATGTGACCCTGCTCGATGGTCGAGTCGGCAAGGGCAGCGGCGTGATCCTTTTTCGCGACGGCAAGATTCTTGGCGGCGACGCCTACCTCTATTACACCGGCAGCTACGTGGTGAAGGACAGCACCACCTTCAAAGGCGAAGTGCTGGTGCAGCGGCACACCTCACCGCGGGGCGACGACAATCCGCTGTTCGGCGGCCCTGCTCCGGTCGGTATCGGTGTCAGCGGGACCTACACGGATACGCGCGCGGAGATGACCGGCACGGCGCTGGTCGGCAAGGCCAGCCTGATCTTCGGCGCCACCCTGCACAAGCTCGCCGAGGCCGACTAGCTATTCCGCAGCTTGCTCGAGCGGCGCCGTGCGCGGCAGGATGATCTGGATGCGCGTGCCGCCGCCCGGTTCGGAATCGAGATCGAGCCGCCCGCCGAGCCGGTTGGTGACGATGCTGTAGACGATGTGCAGGCCGAGGCCTGTACCGCCCTGATCGCGCCGCGTCGTGAAAAACGGATCGAAGGCACGCCGGCGGACGTCGAGCGACATGCCGCAGCCATTGTCGGAGAACAGGATCTCGACATTGTCCTTGCCGGACTCGCGCACCTGGATGTCGATCGTCCCCGGCCGGCCGTCCGGGAAGGCGTGCGCCACCGAATTGAGAAACAGATTGGTCAGCACCTGGCCGTACGGGCCGGGATAGCTGTTCATGGTCAGATCCGGCTGGCACTCGACGTTGAGCGTCAGATTGTGCTTGCGCAAGCCCGGCCGCAGACTCATCACCACCTGCTCGGTGAGGTCGCCGAGATCGAAGGTGCGCTGGTCAGAGTAGTTGCGGTCGGCCGCGACCTGCTTGAAGGACTGGATCAACTCGGCGGCGCGGTTGAGGTTGGAGACGAGCTGCGAGGACGCGTCGCGGCTGGTGTTGAGGAAATCGTTGAGCGTGGAGCGACGGAGCTCGCCACGCTCGACCTCCGAGGTAAACATCGCGGTCTTGCGCTCAAGCGCGGAGGCGACCGTGAGGCTGATGCCGACGGGATTGTTGACCTCGTGCGCGACGCCGGCAACCAGCCGTCCGAGCGCGGCGAGCTTCTCGGCCTCGATCAGCGAGGCCTGGGTCTCGCGCAGATTGCGCAGCGCGGTCTCGGCGGACTCCTTCGCCTTGCGCATCTCCTGCTCGCCGCGCTTGCGCTCGCCGATGTCGAGCGCGACGGTGACGATCCGCTCGATCTCGCCCTCGGCATCGAGCAGCGGCAGCTTGTTGACCAGCCATTGCCGCATGTTGCCGGAGGCGTCCTTGTACTCCTCCTCGTAGAAGCCGAGCCCCTTGCGGAGCTTGAGCACGCGCTTGTCGTTCTCGTCGGTCTTGGCCGCGCCATAGCGCGACATCAGGTCCGCGGTGGTGCGGCCGAGCGCGTCACCGGGCTCGATGCCGAAGATACCGGCCATGTAGCGGTTCATCAGCACATAGCGCAGGTCGCGGTCCTTGACGTTGATCACCGCGGGCACGGTGTCGATGACCTGCTGGAGCAGGCGCCGGCCCTCGGCGATGGCGTCTTCCGCCCGCTTCTGGTCGGTGATATCGCGCAGCGTGCCTTCGTAACGAACGATGTTGCCGGCTTCGTCCCGCACGCCGGTGGCGCTGTCGGACAGCCACAGGATGTCGCCGCTGCGCTGGCGCACCTGATACTCGAACTCGCGCACCATGCCGTCACGCGCCATCAGCCGCTGGTATTCGGCGCGCGCCTCGGGATGGACGTAGATGGTGTGGGCGATGTCGTTGATGCTGTCGATCAGCTGCTGCGGGCTGTCATAGCCCATCATCCGCGCCAGCGCCGGATTGGCGTTGAGGAGATCGCCGGCCGGCGTCGTCACATAGATGCCGTCGATCGAGCCTTCGAACAGCTTGCGATAGCTCTCCTCAGCCAGGCGCTGCTCGGTGAGCGCGCGCACCGCCGCCTCGCGCGCCGTGTCGGCTTCCTCCAGCGCGCGGCGGAACACTTCGGCGGCCCGCGCGATGTCGCCGATCTCGTTGTCGAGGTCGGCCGATGGGATCGAGGTGTCCTTCCGGCCCGCCGCGAGTGCGCGGATGGAGCGTGCGATCTGGGCGAGCGGACGGACCGTCCTGCGCACCACGAACAAGGCCGCGCCGATACCGATCAGGACGCCGATGCTGCCGAGCACGATGCTCTGCCATCGCGCTTCCGTCAGCGTCCGGGCAAAGTCGCGCGACAGCACGTGGCCGCGCCGGTCGCTGACTTCGCGCAGCAATTCGGTGACGCGGCCGATCAGCCGGCCTTCGGTCCCCAGCACCTCGCGGTCGATGTCGGCGATCTGCCGCTCGCGGACGGCCACGGCCATGATGGCTTCGGCGTAATCGTTCACCGCCGACCTCAAGGAGGCATCGCCGATGTTCAGTGCCCGCATGCTCTGGGCGGCCTGCTCGGCCGCGGACGGATTGCGCGCGAGCAACCCCAGCGCGATGCGGCTCTGCGCCTCCGACAGGCGCGAGGCCAGCTCGCGGTCGGCGGCGCCGGCGACGGCCCTGTCGAACTGGTCGCGCAGCGGCGGCAGGCCGGCGAGCAGCTGGGCGCGGCGGTCGATCAGGGTGGAGATCCGTTCCAGGCCCGTGCGGTAGGTCGCAAGCCGCTCGGTGACCCCGTCGATCATATCTTGCTGCTCGGGCGCGAGCTCGATGCGGGTCTTCTTCAGGATGTCGCTGAGCGTCGAGGCCGCTTCCCCGACCTGCTTGAACTGGATGCCGGCACCGGGATCGGTGACGAAATCGCGCGCGGCGAGGCGCAATTCGTTCATGCGGCGGTCGATGTCCTCGGCGAGGTCACCGACGCTCTGGAGCCGCTGCAGCTCGGCGAACGTCGTGTCGATGTGCCGGATCGCGATCACGCTCGCGGTGGAGGTGACGATGATCACGGCCAGCACCAACAGGAAGCTGCCGAAGGTGAGCTGGCCGATGGAGAGCGAGAAGATTCGCTTTTTCTCAGGGATCGGCGTCAATTCGGCGGACATTGGTGCGTTTACGGACCCGGGCTACTGGGGGCCCAATATACGACGTATTGGCGCCCGGGGGGAACATGCCCGGGGCGCGGAATATCCTTAATATGGCGGTCCTGGAGCCCCTTCAGCCGCCTATGACGGTTTGACGCTCGGCTGCGGCCGGGCCGGGATCGTCATGGCGGCGACGCCAAGGACGACGCAGGCAAGCCCGATCCAGGCGGTCCGGCTCAGGGTCTCGCCGAGGAAGGCGACGCTGATGGCAACCCCGATGGGGACGCGCAAATAGGCCTGCGCGGTGGTACCGACCGAGCCCAGGGTCTGGATCAGGCGGAAATAGATCGCGAATGCCGTGGCCGTCGAGAACACCGCGAGTGCGAGCAGCGCCAGCACGGAACTGAGCGAGGGCGACAGTGTCCAGGGCTGCTCGACCACGAGCGAGGCCGGGATCAGGACGGCCGCGCCGGCCAGCAGCGAGCCGGCGGCCGGCGCCATGGGATCGAGGCCTTTGAAGCTGCGGCCGAAGATCGCGGCACAGGCGTAGCAGACGGTGGCGGCGACGATGGCGGCTTCCGCAACGAGGCCGCTGCCGATGTCATGGAAGGCATCGGTGCCGACGATCAGCAGGATGCCGGCCATGCCGGCGACGACGCCGAACAGCTTTCGCGGGGTCGTCGCCTCGTGGCGGGTGACGATCGCGGTGAGCAGGAAAGTGAAGATCGGCCCGGCCGAGTTGAGGATGGTGGCGAGCGCGGCGTCGACATGGCGCTCGCCCCAAGCGATCAGCGTCCAGGGGATTACGCTGTTGAGCACGGCCTGGAATGCGAAGCGCTGCCAGGTCGCCGCATCAGTCGGCATCCTGACGCCCCGCGCCCACATGGCCAACAGCAGCAGCAGGCCGGCAATCGTCGTGCGGGCCGCGATCAGGGTGATCGGCGGAATGGTGGCGACACCGAGCTTGATGAAGGCGTAGGAGCCGCCCCAGAGCGTTGCGAGCGCGACCAGCAGCGCCAGCTCGCCAGCGATGTTGGTGTCCTGCCTTGTGTCCATCGCCCGCTCCGTCCTTCACGATGGACGGAACCTAGCGCGACCCCAGGCCTCGATACTTCGCCCAGCGTCGAAGTGTTCTAGCCGACTGCGCCGACCTCGAACACCTCTCCGTCATAACCGGCTTCGCGGGGGATGCGGAGCTGGCGGCCGGTTTCGGTCTTGGTCATGACCGGCATCACCGTGACGATCGACAGGCCCCTGGCGTGCTCCAGCGCGTCTTTGACGCTGCCCTGCTTGGCGAGGCGGATCAGATTGCGCGTGGTCGGGAACGGCAGCTTGAAACGGCCGCTCTCGCCGCCCTCGACCGCCTCGCGCGCCGAGAGCCAGATCGAATCGGTGGACTCGCGGCCGTCATGGGCGCCGAGCTGGTCGGGCGGTGCGGCCGCAAGGAAGAACCAGGTGTCGAAGCGTTTGGGCATCCCCTCCGGCGTGATCCAGTGCGCATACGGCACCAGCGTGTCGAGCGCGAGCTGGAGGCCGTTGTCCTCGAGGATCTTCAGGAAGCTGATTTTGTGCTCGTTGAGCGCAACGCGATGCGCGTCCGCGATCTCGCCGGCACGCCTGGCATCAACAGCCGTGCCCGTCCCCTTCGCGCGCGCCAGCAGGATGCCGCTCTCTTCGAAGGTCTCTCGGATCGCGGCAATGCGAAAGCCGCGATCGGATTCGCTCAAGGCTTCACCGCCCGAATACAAATCGGCACGGGCGACGATCTCCTTGTCGCCGGCATCGACGCTGCCGCCGGGAAACACCAGCGCGCCCGAGTTGAACTCGATCTGATGATGGCGGACCATCATGAAGATCTCGACTTCGCCGCGGTCCCGGCCGTCGGCCTGCGCGCCGTCGCGCAGCAGGAGGATCGTCGAGGCCGGGCGTGATGCTGATGTCTCGGCCATGCGACTAACCCGCGGCGCTGGATTGCGGGCCGAGATTGGCGCGCTTGTCGAAACGGGCGACGCGCGACAGCAGGTACTCGACCTCCGCCTTCGCCGTCGCCGTGATGGTCGCGCCGGGCTTGCGCTGCGCGCTGGAGGCGATGATGCCGCGCTTCTGCAGCACGTATTTGCGGATGGTGAGGCCGACGCCGGGCTGCTGCTCGTAGCGGATCAGCGGCAGATGGGCGTCGAACAGGTCGTGCGCGGCATCGCGCTTGCCGGCCTTGGAGAGGTTGACGACGTCGATCAGGAGCTCGGGGAAGGCATAGCCGGTCATGGCGCCGTCGGCGCCGCGCTCCATCTCGAAGTCCAGGAACGTGCCGCCGTTGCCGCACAGGATCGAGAGCGGACGGAGCGAGCCGTCCTTCTGGAAGCCGCGCAGCGTCGTGATCTTCTCCAGGCCCGGCCAGTCCTCGTGCTTGAGCATCACGCAGTTCGGATTGTCCATGACGATCTTGCGGATCACGGCCGGGGTGAACACCACCGAGAGCGTCAACGGGTAGTCCTGCAGCACCCAGGGAACGTCGGGCCCGATGGCCTCGGCCGCCTGCTTGAAATAGCCGATGATCTGGTCGTCGGTGCGCAAGGATGGCGGCGGCGCGATCATGACGCCGGCCGCCCCCGCATCCATCGAGGCCTTGGCCAGCGAGCGCATGGTGGCAAAGCCCGGCGCGGAGACGCCGACGATCACCTGCATCTTCTTCGCGCGCTTGATGAAGCGCACCGCGACCTGCTCGGCCTCGACCGCATCGAGCTTGGGGGCTTCACCGAGGATGCCGAGCACCGTGACGCCGTCGCAGCCGACCTCCTCGTAGAAATCGGTCAGGCGGTCGATCGAGCGCTCGTCGATCCGGCCGTCGTCATGGAACGGCGTCGGCGCGATTGCGAAGGTGCCCTTGGCGTCGGCGGTGAGTTTCATCGTGGTCTCTGTCCTATCAATTGTCGTCATTCCGGGATGGCCCGAAGGGACAGGCCCGGAATCCATAACCACAAGCCGGGGTTATGGATTCCGGGCTCGCGACTTCGTCGCGCCCCGGAATGACAGTGTGGCTAAAACCTCCGCGCCCCCATCTTGATCTGCTCCTCGGAGAAGAAGATCTCCTTGGCGTGATCGACGACGTCCTGGGCCTTCCAGCCCGAGTGCGGCGGTTTCCAGCCTTCCATTTCCATCATCCGCATTTCGCGCACGCCGCGGGGCCCGGACACGCCCAGCACCTTGCCGGTCTGGTCGCCCGACAAGTCGCTGACCATGTATAGCACGGCCGGTGCGATGCCGTCCGGCCCCAGCGCCGCGCCGGGGTTCTCCTTATAGCGGGGCAGGTCTGCGGTCATGCGGGTCAGGGCGCCCGGGGCCAGGGTCCAGATCCGGATGTTGTACTTGCGGCCCTCGATGGCCAGCACGTTGGACAGGCCCCAGATGCCGCCCTTGGCCGCGCCGTAATTGGTCTGGCCAAAATTGCCGATCAGGCCTGATGTCGAGGAGGTGTTGACGATGACGCCGCCGCCATTTTCCCGCATCCAGCGAAACACCGGCATGGTGCAACAAAAGGTGCCCTTCAGGTGGACCTTGATGACCTTGTCCCAGTCGGACTCGGAGGCCTTGTGAAAGGTCTGGTCGCGCAAGATCCCGGCGTTGTTGACCAGGATGTCGGCTCGGCCGAAATGCTTGATGGCATCGTCGAACACAGACTGGCCGCCCTCCATGGTGGAGATGTCGGCACCGTTGGCGACCGCCCTGCCGCCCTCGGCCTTGATCGCGTCCACGACCTGCTGGGCCATCGATTTGTCGGCGCCGGAACCGTCGCGGGGGCCACCGAGATCGTTGACGACAACCGCGGCCCCTTCCCGCGCAAACAGCCTTGCATAGGCCTCACCGAGTCCCCCGCCCGCCCCGGTGATCAGCGCAACCTTGCCGTCGAGTAATCCCATGGTGGCTTCTCCCTGTTTGTTGTTTTTCTCTCGTGTCCCGGACGCGATGCAGCGTGAAACGCTGCGTCGCAGAGCCGGGACCCAGATCTTTCTTCGCCTGGGTTTTCCGGGCCCCGGCTCAGCGGCGCATCACTGCGTGCTGCGCCGCGTCCGGGGCACGAGGCCTTCCTAACCCAGCACCGTCTTGCCGTTCTTGATCACGGTGACGCCTCGCGACTTCACCTTGGCTTCGAACGAGATCGTGTTGCCGTCCTTCCAAAGGTCCATGGTCACGGTCTCGCCGGGATACACCGGCGAAGAGAACCGCGCGACGTGCTGGCGGAAGGCGCTGGCGTCGTAATCGGCGTAGGTCTGCAGCACGCCGCGGCAGGTGATGCCGTAGGTGCACATGCCGTGCAGGATCGGACGCGGGAAGCCGGCCTTCTTGGCGAACTCGGGATCGGAGTGCAGCGGGTTGCGATCGCCGCAGAGCCGATAGACCAGCGCCTGGTCCGGGCGCGTGACGATGTCGATGGTCTTGTCGGGGCTGCGCGAGGGGATCTTGTGCGGATCGGGCTGGGTCAGGTTCGGCCCGCCGAAGCCGCCGTCGCCGCGGGCGAAGCGCGAGGCGACCAGCGTTGCCAGCTTCTCGCCCTTCTCGTTCTTCAGCACGGTCTGGTGGGCGATCACGACGCCCTTGTCCTTGCCCTTGTCGTAGACCTCGACGACGGAGGAATCGGCGGTGATGTTCGCAGCCACCGGCAGCGGCTGGTGGAAGGTGATGTCGCGCTCTCCGTCCACCACCATGACGCGATTGAGGTTCATCTCGCCCGGCCCCGAGCCCCAAGCGGCGACGGACGCAAAGGTCGGCACCACCTTCAGCGGCCGCGGCGTGAACGTGCCCTCGTTGACGAAGGCGAGCTCGTTCTCGTCCATCGGATCGGCGCCGAGGCCGATGCCGTAGGCATAGAGCATCACCTCGCGATCGGTGTAGGCGTATTTCTGGCCGAGGTTCTTGAGGGCTTTGAGCTCTTCGTATCTGGCGGACATTTTGCTTGTGTTCCTCTCCGGCATTTTCTCAGCGAGCGCCGGCGCTCGTTAATGTGCCCTCTCCCCTTGTGGGAGAGGGCTACTCCGCCGGAGCAACAAACTCGTTTTGGGTGAGGGGTTGCTTCCGCACGGAGAGTCTTTCCGTGGAGAGCAACCCCTCATCCGGCGCTTCGCGCCACCTTCTCCCACATCCGCCTTCGCCAAAGGCTTCGGCGGACATGAGGGGGAAGGAAGAAAGCAATCAGGCCACCGTGAAGAACGGCAGCGGCGCACCATCCGTCGGCTTGAACACCACTTTCACCTTCTGGCCGATCTTGAGCTTTTCCAGATCGCAGTCGACGAAATTGGTCTGCACCGACGGGCCCTCCTTCAGCGTGACGTAGCCGATCGCGTACGGGCCGGTCGGCGACTTCCGCATCAGGCTCCAGGTGTAGATCGTGCCCTCGCCCGAGGCTTCCTCCCACACCGTCTTGTCGGAGTAGCAGAACGGGCAGATCGAGCGCGGGAAGTAGTGCGCTTCGCCGCAGGCGGTGCAGCGCTTGATCACGAACTTGCCCTGCTTGGCCGCGTCCCAGAACGCGGCGGTCTCCGGATTGGTCACCGGGGCCGGATACTTTTTCGCTTCACTCATCACACGCGCTCCAGAATGGCCGTCGAGGCGGCGTGGCGGACACCCAGCAGGCCGCCGGTGCCGTGGGCGATGGCGAGATCGCAATTCTTCACCTGCACCTTCGGATGGGCCTCGCCGCGCAACTGCCTGACGGCCTCGATGATCTTGGTCATGCCGCCGCGGTTGACGGGATGGTTGCTGCAGAGACCGCCGCCGTCGGTGTTGAACGGCAGCTTGCCGACACCCGAGATCAGATTGCCGTCGGCGACGAACTTGCCGCCCTCGCCCTTCTTGCAGAAGCCGAGGTCTTCGAGCTGCATCAGCACCGTGATGGTGAAGCTGTCATAGATCGAGGCGTATTTGATGTCCTTCGGCGTGATGCCGGCTTCCTCGAACGCACGCGGGCCGGACCAGACACCGGCGGAATAAGTGAGATCGAGATCCTTGCCGCCGCGCGGGCCCTTCATGGCTTCGCCGTGGCCGATCAGCTTGACCAGTGGCTTCTTCAGGCTCTTGGCGATCTCGGGCGTCGTCACGATCAGCGCGCCGCCACCATCGGAGACGACGCAGCAATCCATGCGATGCAGGGGATCGGAGATCATCGGCGAGTTCAGAACGTCCTCGACGGTAACGACGTCCTTGAGCATCGCATGCGGATTGTATTGCGCATGGTGCGAGGCCGCGACCTTGATCCAGGCGAGCTGTTCCGAGGTGGTGCCATAGTCGTGCATGTGGCGCATGGCACACATGCCATAGGCATTGTGCGTGGTCGCACCGTAAGCGGATTCGAAATCGACCTCGGCGCCGGCCGCACGCGGCGGCATCACGCCGGTGCGCGGCTTGCCGGCGAGCGTGATCAGCGCGATCGAGCACTTGCCCGCGGCGATCGCCTCGGCGGCATGGCCGAGATGGATGATGTAGGAACAGCCGCCGGTCTCGGTGGAATCGACGTGGCGCAGTTTCTTGGTGTTGAGGCCGAGATAATCGACCATCGGCCAGGCGCCGCCAGGCGCATCGCCCGCGCAGAAATAGCCGTCGACATCGTCCTTGCTGATCCCGGCATCCTCGATCGCGCCCTTGGCGACCTCGGCGTGGAGCTGGGCGGTGGATTTATCCGGCGCATGCCGGGTCGGGTGCTCGTAGATCCCGGCAATGTAGGCCTTGCCCTTGATGGTCAAAACAGAGGTCTCCGCTCGCGTTTCTTATTGGCTCTTTTTTCTGAACCGCGATCGGCGGATTGGCAAGCGCGGAAATATTCCGTCGGACGAGAGGGCAGCGGGTGAGCGCAACTCCCAGCTCCGTCGTCCTTCGAGGCTCGCCGAAGAGGCTCGCACCTCAGGATGACGGGTCAGATTGCGAGATTGCCTCAACGTTGCAAGCGCAACGAAGCCTTCTCGCGGCACGTCCTGCCCGAGTTTTGCGTCCGTCTTGCCTCCCTCGAAAAACGGAGGGCGCAGGGAAGACCGGGTGCCGGCCGGGCACCCACGGTCCACTGTGCGAAGATTGCGCTACAAGAGGCTGCACAGCGGCATACAGGTGAAGCCGAACATCCGGCCTTCCCTGCGCAGTGGCTTTACGGCTTATGTCGCGCTCTCCCCGGGGAGCGATGCACTATTGCCCCCGTCGCCTTGCGAGTGACCGCAAGACTTGACGCCAGCCTGCGGGCGTCAGGACCACACGATTTTGCCGTACGCAAGACCACGCCCGTCGTGCACGAGACAATGCCCCGTGCGACGCAGCCCGCGTCCACCGCCGCTCACCCCGCGTTTCGTGACGATCGCGATACGCCCCTCTGTGAGGGATGAGGTGGCAGGGTGATACGACAATTCCGAATTTCGGTAAAGCGGAATATTTTCGTGGCGGTGGATTGACCCGCCGGTGTTTTGCCCGACGGGCAACGCTAGGGATGGTATGCCGCCTGGTGCCGTAGTGTTGCAGGATGGGAAGGCGCAACGCGCTGTGCTAACCACTTCACCGAGATCGATGCCGACGACGCGGGCACGCTTCGCCTTGCTACCTCACGGACTACGATCCCATTAGTTCTGCTGAAGAGCCAAGAGCTTTGAAATTTTGGCTTCCGCCGCTCCCGCGCCGAACAGACTATCGCTGTCCAACAGCTGCAGGTCATCATAGTTGGAAAGGAGCTCGGACACGCTGCGAAGCGGCTCGTCGTTCACGTATCGTACCAGCCAAGCCTTTTTCGAAATTGGATCGCGCCTAACAAAGTCGGGGATTGGCCAATCCGCCCGATTCCAACCGGGAATCTTACCGATGATCAGCCACCGGCCTTCCATCAACGCGAGGTCTCCGAAGCGGATTCTGGCCACGGCAAGATTGGGATGAAGGTCATCGAACGTGGCCTCCCCCGACGTTTCGAGACGCGGACCGAAAAAGTATCCCAGCAGGACCCTTCCCCGGCGGGGCGAGCGGGCAACGACTCCACGGGCAAATCCACCGCTCCGGAGTGGCAGCACAAATACGGAGCCTTCTTCGTAGGGTAGCTTCATTTATCGATGACGCTTGGTCGCCTCCTACGAGACCTTGCGCAGTCCCTGCCAGTTGCCATCCGTCAGGTCGGGCTGTGCAGCGCGGACTTCGGCGGACGCTTCCGCGGCCCAGGGAAAATGACCGTCGCGATCGGGATAGACGAGCTGGAGGCACTCGAACTCATCATTGCCATAGAACCACCTGCTCCAGCCGAGGTAGTTTGGATATTGTCGCGACGAAACCGGCAGAAAGACCGCGGTGACGTTCTCAAAGATCGCATCTGTCGGCTCGCCGATTGGTGGACGCCGCCCCGCATCGAGCTCGCGATAGATCGTCCAGAACGTGTCATGAGCGGTCTGTCGCCGCATCGAAAACAGGATCACCTCCGGAAAGTTGAACTTCAGCCAGAAGCCGGTGGTGTAGATGAAGCCCGGCCCCTCGTCATCCGGCATGACATGCGTGCCGAACCAACCATGCGCGCGGATTTTCTCGACGAAATTCCGCTCGTGCTGATCGAGCCGATCGGGAGGCGCATCAAGGGCTGTGAACATCGCTCGCGCGTCCGCTACCGGGAGGGAGAGCGTACGAATAGCAAACCACGCGGGGCGGGTAAATTGCCGGCCTGCTGGCCCAGATCGAAATGCCGTAGGGTGGGCAAAGCGAAGCGTGCCCACGTCTTCTTCGCAATCAATGGCAGGTCGTGGGCACGGCGCGTTGCGCCTTTGCCCACCCTACGGGACCTCTCTACTCCGCTGCGATCTGCCGCGGCGCGGGCGGCGGGTTCGCCAGGTCCGCTGCGAGCTGGGCGTAGCGTACCTTGGCGTCCGCGACCGCCTTCTCCTTCACCGGGCCGTAGCCGCGGATGCGATCGGGCAGCGAGAGCAGCTCCACCGCAGTGTCTATCGTGACAGGCGACAACAGGCCGAGCACGGTGGCAACGTCCTTCTCGTAGCCGACGATCAGATCGCGCTCGAGCTTGCGGTCGGCGCTGCGGCCGAAGATGTCGAGCGCCGTGCCACGAAGGAATTTGAGCTTGGCCAGGACACGCAGGACCTTGAGCATGCCGGGGCCGAAGACGCGCTTCTTGGGGCGGCCGAGCGCATCCACGCCACGGGCGAGAATGGGCGGGGCGAAATTGAAGTTGAACTTGAAGTCGCCTTCGAACTGGTCACGGAGCTGCTGCTCGAAGGCGCCGTCGGTGTAGAGGCGCGCGACCTCGTATTCGTCCTTGTAGGCCAGCAGCTTGGCATAGTTCACCGCGACCGCGCGCGGCAGTGCATCGCCAAAGCCGCCCTTCACCGCGGCATCGCAAACCTGGTCGACCAGTTTGCGATAGCGTTCTGCAAGACGTCCGTTCTGATAGGCCGTGAGATGCCTGGCCCGATGCTCAATGACCTCGTCGAGGCTCATCGCATCCAGCGTCTTGGGCGCAACGACTTCATCGGTGCCCTTCAGCATGTCGGCCAGACGCTGGGGATCGGCGACCGCGAGGCGGCCGAGGCGGAAGGCTTCCTTGTTCATCTTGATCGAGACGCCGTTGACCTCGATGGCCTGCTCGATCGACTCCGCGGACAGCGGGAACAGGCCCTTCTGATAGGCATAGCCCATCATCATCATGTTGGTGGCGATGGCATCGCCGAGCAGCTGCTCGGCCGGCTTGGTGAAGTCGAAGAACACGGAGTCCTTGTGCAGCGCCGTCTCCAGCACCGCGTTGAGCTTGCGGGTCTGGAAGTTGAAATCGCGGTTGAGGACGAAATCGGCGGTGGGGATGACGTGGCTGTTGATGACGCCGCGGGTGCGGCTGCTATCGCACAGCGAGATGGTGTCCTTGGCGACCGCGACCACTTCATCGGCCGCGAGCACGAGATCGGCCGTGCCGGTGACGATGCGCGAGCAGGTCACCTCGGCCGGATGATCCGACAGGCGGACGTGGCTGAGCACCGCCCCGCCCTTTTGCGCAAGGCCGGACATGTCCAGGATCATCGAGGCCTTGCCCTCGATATGGGCGGCCATGCCGAGCAGCGCGCCGATGGTCAGCACGCCGGTGCCGCCGACACCGCCGACCGCGATGTTGTAGGGTTTTTCAAGTGTCGGCCGCGAGGCCGGCTCGGGCAGCGCACCGATATCGGCAAGCTCCGCCGGCGCACGGTGGCGCGGCTTGCCGCCGTCAACGGTGACGAAGGACGGGCAGAAGCCTTTCAGGCAGGAATAATCCTTGTTGCAGGACGACTGGTTGATCGCACGCTTGCGGCCGAACTCGGTCTCCAGAGGCTCGACCGAGATACAGTTCGACTGCACCGAGCAGTCGCCGCAGCCTTCGCAGACGGCCGGGTTGATCATGACGCGGCGCGCCGGGTCCTCCATCAGGCCGCGCTTGCGGCGGCGGCGCTTCTCGGCCGCGCAGGTCTGCACGAACACGATCGCGGAAGTGCCCTTGAACTCGCGGCACATCTTCATGACGTTCTGCAGCTCGTCGCGGTGATATTTCTTCACGCCGGGCGGGATGGTGTCGGCCGGATAGGAATCCGGGTTCTCCGAGACGAGGTAGATCTCGCTGATGCCCTCGGCATACAGCTGCGCCATGATCTTCTGCGGCGAGAGATCGCCGTCGTGACGCTGGCCGCCGGTCATGGCGACGGCGTCGTTGTAGAGGATCTTGTAGGTGATGTTGGCCTTGGAGGCGACCGACTGGCGAATCGCAAGACTACCGGAATGGAAATAGGTGCCGTCACCGAGATTGGCGAAGATGTGGTTCTCGTTGGTGAAGGGCGCGATGCCGACCCACGGCACGCCCTCGCCGCCCATATGGGTGAAGGTCTCGGTCGAGCGGTCCATCCACAGCGCCATGAAATGGCAGCCGATGCCGGCGAGCGCGCGGCTGCCTTCGGGGACCTTGGTCGAGGTGTTGTGGGGGCAGCCGGAGCAGAAATACGGAGTGCGGGAGACAGGGGCGACCGCCTGCATCTGGCTCGCCTGGCGGCCGTTGAACCAGTCGGCCTTGGCGCGGAGCATCGAAGCGACCTCGGGGTTGAGATCGAGCTTGAGAAGCCGCTCGGTGAGCGAGGTCGCAAGCGAGGCGACGCTGAGCTCGGCGGCGAAAGTCAGGAAGCGCTTGTCGTGCTCGTCCATCTTGCCGACGATGCGCGGGCGCACGTCGTCACGCCAGTTGAACAGCACCTGCTTGACCTGGTTCTCGACGATCTCGCGGCGCTCCTCGACGATGAAGATCTCCTCCAGGCCGACGGCGAACTCATGCACGCCTTCCGGCTCCAGCGGCCAGGGCATACCGATCTTGTAGAGGCGAAGGCCGATTTTCGCCGCGACCTCCTCGGTGATCCCGAGTTCACGCAGCGCCTGGCGGACGTCCTCGTAGCTCTTGCCGGAGGCCATGATGCCGAAACGGGCGTTCGGCGAATCCATGGTGACGCGGTTGACCCGATTGGCGCGCGCGAAGGCGATCGCGGCAAAGCCCTTGTAGTCCTGCAGGCGGCGGTCCTGCTCGAAGCGGTCGTCGGGCCAGCGCAGATTGAGGCCGCCGGGCGGCAGCTCGAAATCGGCGGGGATGATGAAGGGCTTCATCTCGTCGGTGAGGTCGATCTCGGCGGTGGTCTCCACCGTCTCCGTGATCACCTTCATGCCGACCCAGCAGCCGGAATAGCGCGACATCGCGATGCCGAGCAGGCCCATCTCGATCATCTCATGGATGCTCGAGGGATAGAGGTAAGGCATCAGCGCCGACATGAAGGCATGGTCGGACTGATGCGGGACGGTGGAGGATTTCGCGCCGTGATCGTCACCGGCGAGGCAGAGCACGCCGCCGTTCTTGGCCGAGCCTGCGGCGTTGCCGTGGCGGAACACGTCGCCGCAGCGATCGACGCCGGGGCCCTTGCCGTACCAGATGCCGACCACGCCGTCGTACTTCGCACCGGGCGAGAGGTTGAGCTGCTGCGAGCCCCAGACGGCGGTGGCCGCCAGATCCTCGTTCACGCCGGGCTGGAACTTGATGTTGTACTGCTCCAGATGCTTTCGCGCGGCAAAGAGCTGCTGGTCGTAGCCGCCGAGCGGCGAGCCGCGATAACCGGAGATGAAGCCCGCGGTGTTCAGGCCTGCGGCGCGGTCGCGCCGGATCTGGGCCATGGGCAGACGGACCAGGGCCTGGATGCCCGTGGTGAAGACGTGCCCGGTTTCCTGGGTGTATTTCTGATCGAGACTGATCGGACCCTGGTTGATGCCCATGCTGTCCTCTTTCCACGCCCTGTTCAGGTCTTGCTGACTTAAGCCGTTGCCTTCCCGTTGTTTTTAGCTAGGGCGCGCCGACCAATTCCGCCACTCTATGTCGGATATTTCACGATCCGCATCACAAATCTGGACCAAAGGGAGGCTCGGGTAAAAATCGCAACTTCGTGGCCTGAAACACGCATACCGTTTTCAATTTGTGTCACCATACCCCCACTGTGGCGAAATGAATGACGCGCCCGCCATGCCGGATGCGGGCGATTGGTCGCAGGAGAGGCTTTCGATGCGGACGATTCTAGCTGGCTTGGCTGTTGCGGGCTTGGCGTTGTGCAGTGCGATTGCAAGCGCGGCTGAGCCGTCGCCGGAGCTGATCGCCTATGGCAAGACGCTGGTCGAGGCCGGCGACTGCGCGGGCTGCCACACGGCCGATCCCGCCAAGCCGTTCGCAGGCGGCAAGCGCATCGACACGCCCTTCGGCGCGATCTATGCGCCGAACCTGACGCCGGACCGCGAGACCGGGATCGGCGCCTGGGCGGATGCCGACTTCGTGCGCGCGGTCCGCGCAGGTGTGGCGCCCGACGGCTCGAACTATTACCCGGCCTTCCCCTATCCCTATTTCACGAAGATGACGAAGGATGACACGCTGGCGATCCGCGCCTATCTCGGCACGCTCGCCCCTGTCGCCAACCGCAACAAGCCGCCGGAGCTGCGCTGGCCGTTCGGCTATCGCGGCCTGATGCGGGTCTGGAACGCCATGTATTTCAAGCCCGGCCTGTTCGAGCCGGACCAGAGCAAGAGCGCAGCCTGGAACAGGGGCGGCTATCTCGTCACCGGGCTCGGTCATTGCGGCGCCTGCCATACGCCGAAGAATTATTTCGGAGCGGACAAGAGTGCGCAGGCCCTGTCGGGCAGCGAGCTCGGCAACTGGTACGCGCCGCGGCTCGATGGCGCCGCGCGCACCGGACTGCAGTCGTGGAGCGCGGAAGACATCGCCGAATATCTGCAGAGCGGGCGCAACGCCAGGAGCCATGCCGGCGGGCCGATGGCGGAAGTGATCGTCAATTCGACGTCGAAGATGAGCGATGCCGACGTGCGCGCGATCGCGGTCTATCTGAAGAGCCTGCCGCCGTCGCGGCGCGAGACCATCGTGGCGCCGCCCGACGAGGCCGAGATGAAGGCGGGCCAGGCCGTCTACGCAAGGCTCTGCATCGCCTGCCACGAGGCCGACGGCTCGGGCGCGCCGCGGATCTATCCGCCGCTGCCGGGCAATGCGCTGCTGCAGTCGATCAATCCATCCTCCACCTTGCGCATCATCCTCGACGGCGCCCACACCGTGACCACGCCGCGCGCCCCCAACACCGGCGAGATGCCGGGCTATGCCAAGCAGCTGTCCGACGCCGAGATCGCCGCGGTGACGAACTACATCCGCAACGCCTGGGGCAATGCCGGGCCGCTGGTGACGCCGGCACAGGTGGCGAAGGCGCGTGGGCAGCAATAGCTCTCTCCGCGTCATTGCGAGGAGTTCTTGCGACGAAGCAATCCAGAGTCTTTCCGTCGAGGGATTCTGGATTGCTTCGCTACGCTCGCAATGACGGCGGATGGAGCTACCTCTCCTCCTCCTCCCCCGTGAACACGAATTTCGGCATCTCCCATTTGTAGCGCACCGCCAGCAGGCGGAGGCTGATGCCGAGGGCGAAGGTCAGGAGGGTCCAGAGCTCGGCATGGAGGTTGAGGCCGAACGCGGTGGCGTAGAACAGGCCCGTCACCACCGAGACGCTGGCGTAAAGCTCGGAGCGAAACAGCAGCGGCACGTCGTTGCAGAGCACGTCGCGCAAGACGCCGCCGGCACAGCCGGTCACCATACCCGAGACGATGACGATCGGCAGCGAAGCGTCCATCTGCCAGGCGACGTCGCAGCCGGCCATGGTGAAGACGACGAGCCCGATGGCGTCGAGCACGATGAAGGCGACCTTGAGCCGGTGCACGAGACGCGCGAACAGGATGGTGAGGAAGGCGGCCCCGCCGGCCAGCGCGAGATAGATCGGGCTTTGCACCCAGGCCAGCGGATAATGTCCGAGGAAAAGATCGCGCAACGTGCCGCCACCAAGCGCGGTGATGCAGCCGAGGAAGCAGACACCGAGCCAGTCCATGCTGCGGCGCCCGGCGGCGAGCGCAGCCGTCATGCCCTGCGCGGCGATTGCGACCAGAGACAGGAAATGCAGCACGCTATCGGTCGGCGGCAAAGTCCACATGAGCCTGTCCCCTTGCGCTTCTACCCTATCGCATCGATGGAACTCGCGTCCGGTTCCCCTTGAAACAGGTTCCCGATTCCCGGTGGCAGAGCAACATGCGACGAAAGCATAAGGAGGCGCGGAACGGAATCTCACATCTGAGGGTTGTCCCGGCGTCATAACCGAGGAGACCAAATCGATGGCTGACGACCGTTTTCCCAACGATCCGTACCGCCCGAACCTCGCCGACGACGAGTATCTTCGCGCGGCGCGCCGGGATGGCGACCTGCAGGCCGATCCCGAGCTCGGCGAAGGCCCCGCCTCCAGCGGCAAGGTCGCGCTGTTCGCTGTTGCGATTGCACTGGTGCTGGGCGCCGTGTTCTACGGCCTGAACAACACCACCACCGGCAACCAGGCGAGCACGACGCCGGCGACGCAAACCGCCCAGCAGGCGCCCGCCAATCCGGCCGCACCTCCCGGCATGCGCGACGTGACGCCGCGCGCCAACACCGCGCCGGGCGTGACCACGGGCGCGGCGCCGAGCAAGCCGGCTGCGCCAACGGATATGCCGGCAGCCAAGCCGGCGCCGGATACGCAGACGCCGTCTGACGGCGCGAAGTAACACCGCGAGCGCCATTGCACATGAGAGAGCGGCGGGACCCGCAAGGTCCCGCCGCTCTTCGTTTGTCGACGGATTAACTGAACATCTTGTTGAGCTCGCCGCCGGAATAGCCGCTGCCGAGCTCGGTGAAGGTGCCCTTCTCCGCCATCTCCTTGGCCGCGCGCATGAAGCCGCCCCAGGCGGCGCGGGCGAGCGAGCCGCCGACGCTGATGCGGCGCACGCCGAGGTCCTCGGCTTCCTTGAGCGACAAGCCGGACCCGCCGATCAGGAGATTGAACGGCTTCGGCGCGACAGCCTTCACCACGGCGCTGATGTCCTCGCGGGTCTTCAGGCCCGGCGCATAGAGGCAGTCGGCGCCGGCGTCCGCGTAGGCGGTGAGCCGGTCGATGACCAGCTTGAGATCGGTCACGCCCCACAAATAGGCTTCGCAGCGGCCGACCAGCAGCGTGCCGCTGTCGCCGATCGCCTTGCGCGAGGCCTTGATGCGCTCGACCGCGAGCGCGCGCTCGTAGATCGGCTTGTCCTTGTCACCGGTGGAATCCTCGATCGACAGGCCGGCAACGCCGGTGCGCACGCAGCGCTCGACATTGTCGGCGACCCTGTCCGGCTCGACCGCAAAGCCGCCCTCGAAATCGGCGTTGACGGGAATGTCGACCGCCGAGCTCAATGCTGCCAGATGCTGACAGACGTCCTCGACATTGACGTGGTTGTCGGCCTTGCCGATGGTCCAGGCAAAGCCCGCGCTCGATGACGCAATCGCCTTGAAGCCGAGATGCTGCAGGGCCTTGGCGCTGCCGACGTCGACCGGATTGGGCAGAATGAAACATCCGCTCTCGTGCATCTTCTTGAAGGTCGCGCGCTTGTCGGCGGTTGTCACGTGCATGTTTCTCTCCCTTGTTGGCCGCGCACACATAGGTTTGCTGGCACCGCAGCGCCAGTGCGCCTAGTGCGCATCATGCACCGCCCGGCTGTCCTTCGGGGCCTCGTCGCGATCACTCATGCTGTAGTCCCTGACCACGCTGGCGATGCGCAGATGATAATCGGCGAAGATCTTCGCCCTGCCCTTGGCCTGGGTGCGGCGGTGCTCCATCGTGTTGCGCCAGGCTTGGACCGCCGCCTCGTCCCGCCAGAACGACACCGACAGGATCTTGCCCTTCTCGGTCAGGCTCTCGAAACGCTCGACCGAGATGAAGCCGTCGATGGTTTGCAGCAGCGGCTTCAGATCGGCTGCGAGGTCGAAATAATCCTGGCGGTGTTCGGGCTTGGGCCAGACCTCGAAGATCACGGCGATCATGGGCATCTCCTGCTGCTATCTCGCCTACAATACCATTTATAGGACGACTTGGCGCAGGAAGGTGCGCTCTTCGGCGAGGATGAATTTGTGTTCCTCGGCGAAATGAAAGTTGGCCATGCCTTCCGCATCCTGCCGCAACCGGGCACGGTAGGCTTCATAGGCGGCGAGACTCTCGAAGGTGATCAGCGCGAAGGCGATGTTATTGGTGCCCTCGTGCGGCATGAAATAGCCGATCAGGTCGCCGCCGCATTTCGGGATGATGGTGAGCCAGCGCTTCGAATATTCCTCGAACTGCGCCCGCTTGAACGGATCGAGCTGGTAGCGGATGAAGACGGTGACGGACATGATGGCTCCTGAATTTTCGTTGCGAGAGCGCAAGCGACGCCGTCGCCGCTGAAGCACCTGGATTGCTTCGCTTCGCTCGCAATGACGTGTTTGCGGCAACACGCTACCTCCTTGCCCGACACTAACGCTTCGGCTACCATCGAAGCATGAAATCAGGACCCGACATCGCCATGGTCGCCTCCCTGGTCGGCGACCCCGCCCGTGCCAACATGCTCACGGCGCTGATGAACGGCCGCGCGCTCACCGCGAGCGAGCTGGCGCAGGAGGCCGGCATCACGCCGCAGACGGCGAGCTCGCATCTGGCCAAGCTCGAGGCCGGCGGGCTGGTGGAGCCGGAAAAGCAGGGCCGCCACCGCTACTACCGCCTCACCGACGACGACGTCGCCGGCGTGCTCGAGGGCCTGGCGGGCCTCGCCGCGCGGACCGGCCACATGCGGGTGCGCACCGGGCCGAAGGATCCGGCGTTGCGACGCGCACGGATCTGCTACGACCATCTCGCCGGCGATCTCGGCGTGCAGATGCTGGATTCCCTGCGCGAGCGGAATCTGGTCCGGCAGAAGAAGCAGGACATCGAGCTGACTGCCGAGGGCGAGCGGTTTCTCGCAAAGCATCTGCAGATCTCGTCCGACATGCTCACCCACCCGCGCCGCCCGGTGTGCAAGGCCTGCCTCGACTGGAGCGAGCGGCGGCATCACCTTGCCGGCACGCTGGGGGCTGCAATGATGCAGCGCTTCGCCGAGCTGAAATGGGCGGCGCGTGACACGACGCCCGGCAGCCGCGTGGTGAACTTCACCCGCACCGGCGAGAAGCAGTTTTCAGCCCTGTTCGGCAACCGGAAGGACTGACGTTCGCATGAGCGCGCGCCTCGTCCTGAGGGCCCGCCAACGGCGGGTGTCTCGAAGGATGGCCACAGGAGAACCGCGCCATATGCAATGGTCCTGCGGGGGGCTGGGAGCGAGCCTTCCCGGCCGCCCGCGCCATGTCTGTCGCCCCAAGCCGTGGCTGAAGGGAACGTTCATGCCGCATTCAGGTCATGATTGGCAGGTTTGGATCGCGCCGTGTCGACATGTTGCAAGATTTGATATGTCGAATCGTGTCTTTTGATTCATTGTGCGCCGCAAGCGCCGGACTTCCAAAGACTTGCCTCAAAGACTTGCCTGCAGAGACTTGCCCCCAAGGACGAGAAGGAAGATCAAATGAAATACCTGTTCGCCGCCGCCATGCTCGCCAGCGCGGTCGTCGGTTTCAGCGAAGCGGCCAGCGCCGCCGAGGGCTGCGGCCGTGGCTTCTATCGCGGCCCCTATGGGAATTGCCGCCCGATGCGCGGCGCGGTCGTGGTGCGCCCGGCTCCCGTATATGTGGCCCCGCCGGTCGTCGTCGTGCCGCGCGCGCGCGTGTGCCCCTATGGCTTCCGCTGGTACGCCGGCCGCTGCCGCCCGTTCTGATCTCCTCTTCGTCAAGATGGCCGCGCGGCGAAAGCCTGCGCGGCCATTTTCGTTTCGGCGGCTGCTGGCGACGATTCGCGCGCCCCTGAAAAGTGCGGTCCCCGGAATCGAAACGGGGATCGCCGGCTGCGATCCCCGTCCAATTCACGCCTGACCGGGCTCACCAGCCATGGCGGCGGTGCCAGCGCCGGTAATGCCGGCGCCAATGACGGCGGCGCCAGCCCCAGTGGCGGTGATGGCCATGCCAGTGCACCTGCTCGGGGGTCAGCTTGGCAGCTTCCTCGCTGGTGGTGACGGCAGGATGAGCGTCGGGATTGCCTTGCGGCATGCGCGCGGAATCACCGAGCGGATGCGGCGACAGCGGGGCTGCCTGCGCGGTCGCGGCGAACGCGGCGGCGCCCGCCGTCAGTCCCAATGCAAATTTCAGAAAGTTCCGGCGCTCCATGGCTTCTTCCTCTTGGATCTCAAAGCAAGTGATGCAGAGGAAGTGTCGCGGTCACGACATGAACCAAGGCTGAATCCCATGTTCAGATTGAGCGCGACGCAGACTTCCGATGTTCCTAACGCGAGAACTCCTGCGCCAGCACCAGCGTCTCGCGCGAGCGCTTCACGTCGGGCCAGTCACGCTCGAAATTGGCGACGAGCTTTTGCAGGCTGTCGCCCTTCAGCATCGCCGCGAGCTTGGGCTCGTCGTCGAACTGATACATCGCCTGATGCAGCGAGGGATCATCGAGGCTCCAGAACCGCCACGCCTTGCTGACGCCGAAGGCCTTCACCGCGTCGGGCACATGTTCCGTCTCGTACCATCGGTCGAAGGCGGCGCGCTGTTCGGCGTCGGGAACGATGGCACGAACGACGAAGAAGGCTGCTGGCATCGGGTTTCCTCCTGTTATTGGCCGCGAGCCTAGCCGGTTCGGCCGCCGGCCACAAAAAGAGTTGGTAGCGGTTGTCGGAACGGGCGCTCGTCGTTCGTCCTATGCTCCGAAACCAGGACACGGAGACAGCAGATGGCGGACCTCACCCTGACCACCTTCAATTGGGTTCCCGAAGCGCCACGCGGCTTTGTGCGTGACCTGCGCGTGCGCTGGGCGCTCGAAGAGGCCGGCCTGCCCTATCGCGTCGCCAGCGCCCCGTTCGATAATCGCGGGCCTGCACATCTGGCGCATCAGCCGTTCGGTCAGGTGCCGTGGCTGACCGACGGCGACCTCTCGATCTTCGAGACCGGCGCGATCCTGCTGCATCTCGGCGGCCTCAGCGACAAGCTGATGCCATCCGATCCGCGCGGCCGCACCGAGACCACGGAATGGGTATTCGCGGCGCTGAATTCGGTGGAGATGGCCAGCCTGCCCTGGGGCATGTCGAAGTTCATGGGACATCCCACCGACACGGCGGCGTGGAAATTCGTCGACGACTTTCTCAAGCTGCGGCTGAAGCATCTCGAGCCGGTGCTCGCCAGCCGCGAGTGGCTGGCCGGATCGTTCTCCGTCGCCGACATCCTGATGGCGGACGTGCTGCGCGTCATCGATGGCTTCGGCGCGCTGGCAGACAGTCCCGCCTGCCGCGCCTACGTCGCGCGCGCCATCGGCCGCCCGGCCTTCGTCAAGGCCCATGCCGACCAGATGGCGCATTTCGCCGCGGCGGATAAGGCACGTGGAAAGTGATGTGCCTCACATAATCGATCTCGCGCCCGGCCTAGAGTCGCCAGCACCGGACGGACGCAATCGAAAGGTGACCCATGGTCCGCATCGAATATCTCAAGCGACAGATCGCCCGCGCCGAGCGGCTGGCCAAAGCCATCCTCGACCGCCAGACCGCCGATCGGCTGCAAGCCTTCGCCGCCGAATGCCGCACCGAATTGTCGGAGCTGACGCTCAAGACCGCTGCGTGAGGCGCGGCGGGTCCGGATGCATCGGCTACGTAGGGCGGATTAGCGAAGCGTAATCCGCCACTCCATCCGATCACACAGACCTTGGCGGATTACGCTATCGCTAATCCGCCCTACACTTCACACCAGCTTCAGCGGCGCATCGGCGACGAGGCGCAGGTCAATGTTGCCGATCAACGCCGCCCGCCGCGCCTCCGCAGCACTGATGGCATCGTCCGTCTGCCGCAGCGTCGAGACGTTCGAGCCGAGCGACACGATCCCGCCCAGCACAAGCGCAATCGATCCAAGGGCTGCGGTCTGACCAAAGCCGAATACGCCGAGCATCGTCACCAGCAGCAGCGCCGCCCCGCCTCCGATCGCGATCTTGGACGCGAGGATGTATTTGCGGCAGCGCTCGGCGATCTCGGCGAGCCGCTCGATGCGATCTTCGATGTCGGAGATTTCGTCGGTCGGGTCGTCTTCGGTCATTGGATACAAGAGCTAGGAGCCTTCTTAGCCAGGCAGCTTACCCCCAACCGATTTATAGAATTCCGCAAGCTGGTTCGCCAGGAGTGAAGCTAGCAACTCTTCCATCTTCGAGACATCGATCCGGCCACCGTCGCGAAAGGCCCAATCAGCCGCATCCAAGGCATCGAAATAGGGCTTTCGGTTGTCGACGATTTGATCCGGGATCGTCGGCGTCCCCGGCAAGAGTACTCCGGCCCGAATCGAAAGCACAACGTACGATACGATTCGGGAGGTGCGGCCATTACCATCTGCGAACGGATGAATCCAATTTAGCCGCCACATGACATAAGCCGCGAGGTGGATCGGCGTACTGGCTTCCCAGTGTTCATTGACGTAATCGCACATGTCTTCAATGAGCTCGGGTACCAGATGTGCGCCGACGGGCTCATGCTTGCTTCCCTCGATTGCAACGCCACCGGGTCGGTAGTTTCCTGCATAGGAGCTGATGCCTGCCAAAGCCTCTCGCTGCAAGCCAAGAACGAGTGAGGGACGGAGCTTGAATGAACCCCGCTCTATGGCCGCCTGGATAGCGCCAATAGCTGCATCGTACTGGCGAAACCCATTTCGAGCTTCCGCCGCCGCCTTTTCCTGAGGATCTGTAATCAACTCAGGTTCGAGCGCACGGCTATCGCGCCGTTCGCGCTCTTCGTTTGTCATTTCTCTTCCTTGGCCAACTTCTCGGCCTCACGGTCCACCATTTCGCGCGTAATGAGCACATTCTCGAAATGGGTATTGCCGTACACGAAACTACGCCGCTGCTCCTCCCTGTGTTCCGGGGATGGATTGGCGGTCTTGGCAGCTTCGATGAGCTTCTTGAGAGCTTCTGTCATGATCCCAATATAGTCGAGTCCGTTCGGAGGCACTATGCGGATTTGGTCCAAAAGCGCCTGTGAATCCCTCACAACGGCAAGTTGTCGTGCTTCTTCGCCGGCATTTCCGTCTTCTTGTCCTTCAGCATCGCCAGCGCCCGCGCGATGCGCTTGCGGGTCGAATGCGGCATGATGACGTCGTCGATGTAGCCGCGCTCGGCGGCGATGAAGGGTGACAGGAATCGGTCTTCGTATTCCTTGGTGCGCGCGGCGATCTTGTCGGGGTCGCCGATGTCGCTGCGGAAGATGATCTCCACCGCACCCTTGGCGCCCATCACCGCGATCTGGGCGGTCGGCCAGGCGTAGTTCATGTCGGCGCCAATTTCCTTCGACGCCATGACGTCGAAGGCGCCGCCATAAGCCTTGCGGGTGATGATGGTGACCAGCGGCACGGTGCACTGCGAATAGGCGAACAGCAGCTTCGCGCCGTGCTTGATCAGGCCGCCATATTCCTGCGCGGTGCCCGGCAGGAAGCCCGGGACGTCGACGAAGGTGACGATCGGGATGTTGAAGGCGTCGCAGAAACGCACGAAGCGCGCGGCCTTGCGCGAGGCATCGCTGTCGAGCACGCCCGCCAGCACCATCGGCTGGTTGGCGACGAAGCCGACGGTGCGGCCCGCAATGCGGCCGAAGCCCGTGACGATGTTCTTGGCGAACATGTCGGCGATCTCGAAGAAATCGCCCTCGTCCACGACCTTCAGGATCAGCTCCTTCATGTCGTAGGGCTTGTTCGGATTGTCGGGGATCAGCGTGTCCAGGGACATGTCGACGCGGCCGATGTCGTCGAAGCTCGGCCATTCCGGCACGCCGTCAGTATTGTTGGACGGCAGGAAGTCGATCAGGCGGCGCATCTGCAGCAGCGTCTCGACGTCGTTCTCAAAGGCGCCGTCCGCGATCGAGGAACGCGTGGCGTGCACCGAGGCGCCGCCGAGCTCTTCGGCCGTGACCACCTCGTTGGTGACGGTCTTCACCACGTCGGGTCCGGTGACGAACATGTAGCTGGTGTTCTTCACCATGAAGATGAAGTCGGTCATCGCCGGCGAATAGACGTCGCCGCCGGCGCAGGGGCCCATGATGACGGAGATCTGCGGGATCACGCCGGAGGCGAGCACGTTGCGGCGGAACACGTAGGAATAGCCGGCGAGCGCGGCGACGCCCTCCTGGATGCGGGCGCCGCCCGCGTCATAGAGGCCGATGATGGGCGCCCTCGCCTTCATCGCCATGTCCTGCAACTTGGTGATCTTCAGCGCGTGGGTCTCGGACAGCGAGCCGCCGAACACGGTGAAATCCTTGGCGAAGACAAAGGTCTTGCGGCCGTTGACGGTGCCCCAGCCGGTGACGACGCCGTCGCCGGGGATCTTGTTCTTCTCCATGCCGAACTCGGTGGAGCGGTGCTCGACGAACATGTCGAATTCCTCGAACGATCCCTTGTCGAGCAGCAGCTCGATGCGCTCGCGCGCGGTCAGCTTGCCGCGGGCGTGCTGCGCCTCGATGCGCTTCTCCCCGCCGCCGAGCTTGGCGCCGGCACGACGATCTTCAAGGGCGTCCAGGATGTGCTTCATTTGCTCCCGCCAGTTCTTAAGCCTTAAGCGATGCGGGGGTTCTAACACGGCATTTTGCGGGGCGGGAAGCGGCTTTCGCCGTCGCAGGGCAGCCCTGACGCAGCGGGAAAGCGCAAGGAATTCCAAAGTTTTGCCGGGGAAGCCGATGATCCGCGCCGGGCGGGCCGACGCGGCACGGTTCTGCCTGACCCACCCCCGCAAGGCCGGCTCGCCGACCAGCGCCCGATCCCGCCCGGCGCCTGCAGATTGGTGTCCCCGCCCGGTTGACCGGGCCCGCCGATTCAGGCTTGCTCCAAGGCCTTACGATCAGGCGCCGAATGTTGCGTGAGCCCAGTCGGTACGGCGGCGATCCATCACGTCTGGCAAGCATCACGCAATGTCCGCGACAGTCGTCCCCCTGCCGCCGAACCCGTCGTCCGAAACCGTCGATTTCCTGCGGCGCATGGCCAGCATGGTGTCGGGACGGAACGGCGAGATGCTGCTGCGCGCGGCCAGCCTGATCGAGCAGCTCGGCCAGCGGGCGATGTCCGCCGAGCGGCTCTATCACGAGGCGCAGGAGGAGAGCACGCGCAGCACCGAGCTGCGTGAGGCCGCCGAGCTCGCCTCCGATGCGATGATGAACCAGATCGAGGCACTGCGGGCCCAGCTCGCCGAGGTCACCGCGGCAGCCGCAGCCGAGCGCGCCGCCTTCGATGCCGAGCGCGGCAAGCTGATCGGCCTGATGCAGAATGCCGAGAGCCATATCGGCAAGCTGTCCACCGAGCTGGATACCTTGCGCGCCTCCGTGGACAGCTTCAACGAGACCGCGGTCTCGGTCCCGATCGAGGTGCTGCGGCTGGCGCGGACGCAGTTCGATTTCCTCTCCGCCGGCTTTGCCCGCAAGGGCGACGTGATCTCGCAGGCGATGAGCGAGATCGGCGGCTTTGCGATCGACCAGGCGCTGACGGCGAAGAAGGCCGACAAGGCCTGAGGCCAGCGACTGCCCGTGTCAAATTGACAGCGCGCGGCTGCGTTGTTCTACTCCCGCAAAATCACAAGGGAGGATCCGATGCCGACGGCATTCCGCGTCGCTGCGACGCTCATTGCGCTCTGTGCTTCCACCATGCTCGCCCATGCGCAATCCCTGCCGAAGGAAGTCGCCACCCGCTCCGAGATCTACCCGATCCCCTCGCTCACCCTCTCCGACCAGCAATTCCTCAGCGGCGACGCCGCCGCCGGCAAGCCGGTGACGGTGGCCGGCGAATTCCGCGTCGCGCAAGGCACCGGCAAGCTCCCGGTCGTGGTGCTGATGCACGGCTCGAGCGGTGTCGGCGCCACCACCGAGGCCTGGGTGCACGCCTTCAACGCCATGGGCATCTCGACCTTCGTGATCGACGGTTTCACCGGCCGCGGGCTGACGGTGGTCGGGCCGAACCAGGCCCTGCTCGGCCGGCTCAACCTGATCATCGACATCTACCGCTCGCTGGAGATCCTGGCCAAGCACCCGCGCGTCGATCTTGACCGCATCGTGCTGATGGGCTTTTCGCGCGGCGGACAGGCGACGCTCTATGCGAGCCTGGAGCGGTTCAACAAGCTCTGGAACAAGTCCGGCATCCAGTTCGCGGCCTACATTCCGTTCTATCCGGATTGCTCGACGAGCTATGTCGGAGATAGCGAGGTCGCCGAACGCCCGATCCGCATCTTTCACGGCACGCCCGACGACTACAATCCCGTGAGGAGCTGCAAGGCCTTCGTCGAGCGGCTGAAGACGGCCGGCCGCGACGTGGTGCTGACCGAATACCCCGACAGCGCGCACGGATTCGACAGCGGCCTGCTCGGCGTCAGCACCGTTGCGGTGTCCGCGAACTCGCAGACGGTACGCAATTGCCGGATCAAGGAAGGCGACGGCGGCGTGCTGATGAACGGCGAGACCAATGCGCCCTTCACCTACAAGGATGCCTGCGTCGAGCTGAACCCCCATGTCGGCGGCAATCCGAAGACAGCCGCGGAGTCGCGCAAGGCGGTGGAGGAGTTCTTGCAGGTGTTGTTCAAGCTGGGGTGAGAGGCATCGCGGCGTGCAGCGATGCCGTAGGGTGGGCAAAGCGAAGCGTGCCCACGAATTGTTGCTTATGGCAGAGAGATCGTGGGCACGGCGCTGCGCGCCTTTGCCCACCCTACGGCAGCTTCCGCCTTGAGCGCCGGCGCTAGATCGCGCCGATCTCGGCAAGGCAGGCTTGCGTCAGCGTCATGCGCTCACCGACGAGGCGCGTCTCCCCGCAATCCATGTTGAGTGCAAACACCGTGTGCGCCTCGCCCTTCTCAGCCCAGCCGACCATCCAGCCGAGCGAGGGCTCGCCGCGCTCGGCGCCCAACAGGCCGGACTTGGCGCGGATGACGCTGTCGCCCACCTTGGTCACCGGCAGGATGTCGGCAACGAGATCCTGGCTGCGTTTGGAGGCCGGGAGCGCACGGCGGCGTAGCCGGTCGACGAAATCGATCTGCTCGACGGGATCGATGTGCAAATTCCCGGTGAGCCAGAACTGGTCGATGCCGCCGCCGATGTCGCGATTGCCGTAGTCGAACTCGTCGACATATTTCTGCATGCGCTCTTGCCCGATCCGCCGCGCGATCTCCTGATAGACCGGTACCGCACTCACCGCGATCGCACTGCGCAGCGTGTGGTCCTTGTTCCAGGCTTCGATCGGACGCTTCACGCCGTCCCAAGGGAACACATCCTTGTCGGGATCGGTGACGACGCCCGTCTCCAGCGCGATCAGCGAGTTCGGAATCTTGAAGGTCGAGGCCGGCAGCTTGCCCTCGCCCGAGCGTTCCTTGTCGCTGGCGACGATCAGATAGTCCTCGACCTTGTAGCCGACGAAGGTGCCCGACGTGCCGAGATCGGTGAAGCGCTTTGCCAGACTGTCGCGGATCTCGTTGCGCGGTGGCGCGACATGGGCAAACGCGCGCGACGGCATGGTGGCGGCTGCGGCAAGAAGGCCGAGCGTGGAGCGGCGAGTCAGCAAGAGCAACATCCGTTAAACCGTGGAATTGGCCGCGACCATGCAGCTGCCATCATGGTGAAACGATGACAGTTGAACTCTACCGCCCTCGCCCGGACAGCCGCAGCACGAACACCAGCACTTCGGCGACGGCCTTGTAGAGATCCGGCGGGATCTCCTCGCCGAGCTCGACCTTGGACAACGCGCCGGCCAGGACCTCGTTTTCCTCGATCGGGATGTCGTTGGCTTTCGCAATCTCGACGATCTTCTCGCCGATCGTGCCCTTGCCCTTGGCGACCACGACGGGGGCGCCCGAGCCCTTTTCGTAGTGCAGCGCGATCGCGAGCTTGGACGGATCGCTCATGTGGCGCGATCCAGGAAGTGGCCGGCACGGGCCGGGGCCGGCTGCGGTGGCGTGCCGTCGCGTACCACGATATCGCCGGGCTTGAGCTCGGCCCGCATCAGGGCCTGATTGAGCTCACCGACGCCGGCGCGGAGCTGTTGCGCGGTCGCCGGCCGCTCCGCCCACATCCGCACGAAGGTCTTGTCGCCGTTCAGCGTGATCAGCGCATGCACCGGGCCGGCCGGCTCGACATTGAGCGTGAAGCGCGCGCGCCAGGCTTGCCTGGCGGGATCGGCGGATTCGTTGCCGCCGTCGCGCGAGATCTCGAACTGCGCCATCGCAGTGCCTTGCGGCGTCGCAAAGGGAATCTCGAAATTCCACTGCGGCACCGTGGGATCGACGCGATGACCGCTGGCGTCGGTGCGATCAGGGAGCGATGCGACCTGGAGCAGCGTTTGCCGTGCGATTGCGGCGTCGGTCTCGTCGAGCAGGCGATGCACCGTTGCGGGGAGCGGCGTATCGGGCGCGAGCGATGGCGAGGCGATGGGCTGTGGCGCCGGCAATGCGCCACGGAACGGCGGCGGTGTCGCGCGCGCGGCGGATTCGAAGATGTGGCCGTCGGGCACGGTCTTGTTCGAGCCCGGAACGTTGCCGGTCAGGCGCGGCAGGTTTTGCGTGACCTCCTGCAGCAGGGCTGCGGCAAGGCCCGCGGACATGGTCTTGGGCATCGCGGCCTGCGATGGGCCGTCGGCGAGCGCGGCAGCGCCGGGATTGGCGTTGCGCGGCGTTTGCGGTGGTTGGGGAGCGTCGGGGCCGGATGGCGGCAACGCGGCCGGCGCGGCCTCGCCTGGGGTCTGCGCCGGCGCGGCAGCGACCTGCGGCGTCGCCGTGGCGTTCGTCGGAAGCGCGGCGGCCTGGGTCTGCGGCGCGGCGGTCTCAATCGTGGCCAGCGTCTGCCGCAACACCAGCAGCGCTGCTTTCAAATCCGGCACGGTCCCGGAGGATGGCGTCGTGCCCGCGGCGAGCGAGGCTTCGAGGAACAGACCTGATTTCTGGAAGGCGGATTCGATATCGCCGCCATCGAGGGCGGTGTTGAGCGGCGTCTGCTGCGCCAGCACGTCGAGCACCGCCTGCTTCAGCCCCGCCGGCAGATCGCTGCCGGTGACGACGGAGGCGAGATCGGCGAACAGCGGCGCCTGGCTGCCTTGCCTGGTGACGGCCTCGGCGGAGGCGACGGTGACGGCGACCTGCTCCGCCGGCGTCAACGTGGCGCGGGGCGCGTTTGCCGACGGCGCCAGCGGCGGGCTTTCCACCAGCGCAGCAGCGCGCGGCGTCAGCGTGATCTGGTCGCCGGCCGCCTCGCCCGCCCCGCTCATCACCGCGAGGCGAATGGTGCCGTCGTTCTGCGACACCGCGAGCTGAAGATTCTGCCCCGGCGTCAGCGGCACCTCCGACATCACGTCCATCGAGAGGTTGGCGATCGCGATCCGCACCAGATTGTCGGCCATCACGCTGAGGACCCTCGCGTCCACGACGCTGCCGGCCTGCAGCACGAGGTCGGGCGACGTCGCATCAGCCGCGGGGCTGGCGGCACTGACGGGAAGGATGGAGGTGACCGGCGTCGGCATCTCAGGGGACCCAAGGGAGCCCCCACCCTAACGTCGCCGTCGTAAACCTCTCGTTAAGGACCTTTGGCCGCGGCGGCCTTTGCTGCCGCCAAAACCGCCACGGCAGCCTCGAAATCCCGGAGGCGCGTGGCCCGGCGGGCGGCCGCCTCCTCGTCCACGCCCCATTGCTCGATGTTCCAGTCCTCATCGACGTGGGCGGCGTCCCAGACCTGGCCGGCACCGCGCACGCCATGGGCCAGGGCCAGGGCCAGCAGCGCCGAGCCGGTCAGCGTCGTCACCACATGGAGCGCGGCGACCGACCAGGGATCTCCCGGCAGCGCCGCGCGGGCGGCCCGCAGCGCCTCGTCCGGCTGCTTCACATGCATGACGCCCTCGGACAGGATGAAATGCGCCCCGAGCGTCTCCGCCGCCCAGAACAGCACGGGATCCCAATGCGCGGCCTCGCGGGCGACGAGCCCTTCCGGGTGGCCGGCGCGATAGAACAGCAGGTCGGACTCGAAATATTTTGCAAGATCGTCGCTAACGAGCTCGACGCGGTCGACGACGCCCTCGACCACGCTGTTGGCAATGCGCGTCAGCGGCATGCTCACCGGATCGATGCTCTCGCCCTGAGCCGCCCATTCCGCGGCCACGGCATCGGCAAGCGTTCGCGCCGGGATCACCACCTGGCGGCCCGAGGGCGTGCGGATCGGCTTGCCGTCGAGCGTGATGGCAAAGCCGCCCTCGGCCTCGGTGATGCCGGCGTCCTTGTAGAAGCGCTTGCGCAGCGGCGTGCGCGCGGACGCACGCGCCGATTCCCGTGGATCCGGCGGGGGCTGGCTTGCAGCGTCTTCGAACAATTCGCGCATGTGAGTTTTCGGTCCCGATCACTGAGTGCTAGGCTTTTAAGATAAGACCTGTGGCCGATAAAGCGAGCAGCGGGCATGAGGGAACTTGCGGGCCTCGTGGCCCTGTTGACCGGGCTCTGGCTGGCCGCCGCGGAGGCCGGCTTTCGCACCCCGGAATCGTTGGTCCGGAATGTCTATGCCCATTACGGCGAGGGGGCGCCGGAGCTGTCCAGGGGCCTGCCGCGGGATGCGGCCACCACCCGGCAATTCTTCGATCCGCCCCTGCGCAAGGCCTGGAGCGCGCCGAGGGTCGAGCCCTACGATTTCCTGGTGCAGAGCCGGCGCTGGAAGCTCGGCCCGGTCGCGATCGCGGTCGTCCGCCGGCAATATGACAAGACCTATGTCGCGGCGAATTTCGACAATCACGGTCGCCGGGTGATGCTGAACTTCGTCCTGGTCAACGGACCCGAGGGTTGGCTGATCACGGACGTCGAGAGCCCTCACGACAGCTTGCGGATGTTTCTGGAGCAGTTCCGGAATTGAGCTATTGCTGTGCGCCAAGCGCGGGCAGCGCGACAGCGGGATCGCCGTGGATGACCAGGCTTCGGCGATCGAGCGCCCCCAGGCGCGCGCGCAACGCGGCCTGCTCGGCGCCCGGCACAAAACGCTGAAGGTCGGCTAGCGCCATATCCTGCTCGTTGAAGAGCGAACCGACCTGCCGATAGTAGCTGTCGAATGCGCCGCCGACCGTCATCGGATTCTTTTCAAACAGATTATCGTAGAGCGCGTATTTGATCGACTCGGTAAGTGACTGCGCCATGTCGACGCTGGTCAGCGTCCAGTCAAAGGTCGGCTCGACGTGACCGATGAACGCGCGCAACGGTTTTCTGGCGCCGAGCAGCGCCACCGGCAGCGGAGCGGATTGGGCGCCCAGCTCTCCGATGCGTTCGAGCGTCTTCGACAACGCAGTCGGCTTGAACAGGTCGGCAAAGACCGATCCGGTGTCACAGCCGGCCGAACAGCACGCATGTGCGTACCAGACGGCTCCGTTCGGCTCCCATGCGTCGAGCAGATCGGACGGCGCGCAGATCATGTTGTCCTTGTCGACCGGCAAACCGAGGTCGCGCCGCATCGCGGTCTGATCGCCGAGCGGCCCCGTTCGGCCGTGACTGGTCGTGACCACCAGGCCAGGCCTGTTGGTCGACAGCATCTTCTTGAGCTCGGCGTGCGTCGCATCCTCGCCAAACCTGAACTGCGCCTTCGCACCGATGTCGCTGTCCCCCTGCAGAGCTTCCAACACGGGACTGGCGACGGTCGTCTGCATCAGCGCCGTGATGTCCGTGCCGCCCCGATTGACGCTCCACAAAAGACAGTTGGCGACGTCGAGCGGTGCTCCGGTCCCGGTCCAGTTGCTGACGACGGCGGCGACGTAGTTTTCAAGTCCGGCACCGTCGAGGTCGAGCCGCCCGACCGCCGCACACAAATTCAGCGTATACTGCACCTTCCATGGTATTTTTGCCGGACCGCCCAGGATGAGGAGGTAGTGCGGCAAGGCATCCGGCGTCTTGCCCCGTTTGACGTCGCTGCCGATCTTGACGTTCCTCGTCGTGCCGTCCTCGAGGTAGCGGATCAGATTCTTGGTGCCGCATTCCGGGCTCCATCCCAGCACGACGCCCTGGCGAAATTTGCGGAGTTCCTTGATGGCTTCAGGCATTCCCGCAAGGGCGCAATTATCGGCCACGGAAACATTCTGCCGATGCTCCACGACCAGGCCCCAACCAACCTTGTCATGGGTCCAATCCCGCATGTCGGGGATTTCCGCCGCCAACACCATCAGCGACTTGGGCGCAGGAACCGTGGCCCATGGTTTGGTCACGGCCGCGAGGGTTCCGGTGCTGTCCGCGGCCTCGCCCGTCCAGGCATTGATCTTGACAGACACCGGCGGGTTCTGAACGGCTGACATGATGTGACCTCACCCGTTGGGCTCGCCGAGTATCGCCGCGATCAGCTGGTTCTTGGTGGCCTCGCTGGTATCCGGAGGCAGGGCCGCCAGCAACTCTTTCGCCATCTTCAAGCGGAGTGCCGCCAACTCCGGCGAAATCGCGCCCGCCGCTTGCGGCTGCGGCATGATGAGCTGCAACCGCGTCCGATGCTCGAACAGAACCGGCAGAATCCACTCGGTGCACGTCTCGGGCGTGTCTTGGTTCGCCTTGTTGATCGCCTCTCGCGCGGCATAGAGCGCCTGGCGCCATTCCAGCGTCAGCACATCGTTTGCGCCGGCCGCCTTGATGCTTTCCCCAAACGAAAACAGCAGGCGCTTGTAGAATGCCCGGGTAAACCGATTGGCGTCGCGGACGTCAACATTTTCCGTCGCACCTATCGCAAACGGGACCTTGCCGTCCGACACGATGCGGTAGGCCATGGACGGAGAGCCTTCGAGCGAGGCACCACCGAGGCAGGAATTGAGAACGACCAGCCAGACGTCCTCCAGACCGGTGACCTGGGTCAGCTCCCTGATCGAGAGTTGCAATTCCTCCACATTCCCCTGAATTTCCAGGTACGCATTGCCCGCATCAACCTGACCGTGGCAGAAGAAGTGCAGAACGTGCGGCTTGAATTTCTCGATCTCGAGGCTCAGCGCATCGACCGTATCGGGGACCGCCGCGTATGTCAGCCAGTTGACGGCAGGCGCAGCTTGAAGCGCCGCGTAGAGCGCTGCGTCACCCGTCACGACATGCACCTGAATCGGCAAACCGGTCGGTTGCGCGAACTCGATCGCCTGGCGCAATTCGTCCCACTCGGGCCCGGCCGGGCGGCCCTCCGCAGAGATCACGGCGAGGATGCGAAGCGGTGGCTTGAACCTGGCTGGATTGCGCGCCGTATCCGTTCCTGCGATGCGTGCAACCGATGATGTTTGGCTGAGCGAAACGAAGCGCGCCGGATCGCCTGCCCAGAGCGACTCCCAGCGAATGCCCTGCGCGGGAATTGACCAGGCGTTGATGTAGATCGGCTGCGCCTCTCCATCCAGAGCTCGGTCGATGGCCTTTTTCACCTCCCGGTTCTTGCACAGCTCTTCGTATATCTTCGTGCCTCCCGCCCGCACGCTGAGCTTCGAAGCGGCGGAGATGGCATCCAGATCGAGAGGCACGCCCTTGTCCTGCTTGCCAGACAGCAGGCAATAGAACGCGTCACCGAAATATCCGACGTCGATCAACAATCTCTCAGTCATGATCCCTGATCTTTCACGACCCTTGCGACCGTGGCCTGCAGGCGCGACAGCGTCGAGCGGATCTCATTGAGATCCATGCTGGACGCGCCGGTGCCAACCTTGCTGGAAAGCTCCGCCAACTGCTTCTTGTAGAGATCGACGAAGCGTTCGCTGGCCGCCGCCCATGCCGGCACATTCTCCAGCGTCTGAAACGCCGATCGGACATCGGCGCTACTCTGAAACGTCGCCTCACCTTGCGTATAACGACGGCTCAGGCTCTCGAGCGTCCCGTCGGGTACCCGGTCGTCAAACACCCGGAATGGCTCGCAATAAGCGAAAGTCGCCGATGACTGATGCGGCGTCGTCGGGGACTTCGACAACAGGAACGCGAACGCGTCGCGGAGCTGGCCACAGGACGGATCCGAGGCGACATCATGATAGAGCAGCGGTCCGGGCCGCAATTGCGCCAGGCTGTCTGCGAACTGCCGCAGCCCCATGTCCGAGAACGTGTCAGGCGGCGACGACACGCCGACAGCCCAGGCGCCGACCTGGGCCTGAAACGCCAGGAACTCCTCCGCGGACACCGCGTGTGCGCTGGGGCTCTTCGTGTTGATATCGGACTGATCGAGCAGCAGCACACCGCTTTCGAGTGAAAGCATGGCGTTGGTCAGGATATGCACGACGTCAACGCTTTGTCCGCCGAGCGCCTTCCGGACCGCCCGCAGCCAGGGGCTCTTGACCGGGTCTACCGCGGCCGCGAGCAAATCCTTGCTCGACGGCAATCCCGTTCCGGTGCCCCGACCACCACTACCGAGTCCCGCCAGCCACGCGCGGATCGGGTTGCCGAGGCTCGCGATCGGATTGAAAATGTAGGTCGCGAGAGCGGATTCTCCGGGGTCGATCTCGCGAAACGAAAATGCCGAAAGGCTCTTGGCCGCGTTGGACCGGGACAGCGCCTTGCGGATCTCGGCATCGCCAAACGCGATCACCCTCACCTGCTGCATCTCGCTGCTGTTCGACAGCGCCTTCGCGGTATCGACCAGCAGCTCGACATTGGCCGACAGATTGCCGCCCCCGAACTGACAACATAGCGCAATGTCGATCACCGATGGCGTTTGCAGAGGCGGATCGACCACAAAATCCGGTAGACGGAGGATCGCGCAGGGGAGCACGGGCTCCAGCAATCTTTCCCAGGGAAACATGCCGAGGTAACCGTACGGCTTGATCAAATGCAGCCAAAGAACACAACCAGACTTCGTGATCTCGTCCACACTCTCGTGCAACCATTCGGTCAGATCGGCTGGCAAGCAGAAGGAATAGTCGCCGCGGCCGCGAAGCTTGCTCCATTCGAGACGGCGTGGAATTCCCATCTCGCGTGCGGCGACGGTGCAGGATTTTTGGTCCCCAAGTCCATCGAGGACGAACTTGACCTTCGCCATCGTCTCGGACGGTTCGGAAAGCTGCTCCCTTGTGCCGCCCGGCAGCAAGGTGACCGTGAGAACGGCGAGGTCGGACAAACTCGTCTGCGGCTCAGCCACGGCGTTCCCCCTCGATGGTTCAGTGCACGTTCCGCCAGGGACTAGACGCGCGCGACGTGATCCCCCGCCGCGCACGAGACTGCTCATACCGTCGGAGGCGGCGCAGTCGTCACGGCTTCCCAGTTCTCGTTGGCGATATAAGCGTAGGGTATCGTCCCGTTGCCGGAACCATAGGGACAGTCCGTCCCCCACATTCCGAACCAGCTGTTGCGCAGGATGAAGAACCCCCCGCCCGGCGCATTGGCCTGATCCTGATATCCGATCAGGCACATGGCATGCCCGCCATTCATCGGCTCATCACCGACCCGCATTGTGATCCGTCCGGTTCGCGCGGTCTCACCCGACTGGTACCAGCTGTTGTAGACTGGAATCGAAAAGGCAACGACGCTGCCATTGAAGAGCGCGCTCTTGATTCCGTCGACGCTGCGCGGTGTGAGGATGACCGTCGGCAGCTTGTGGCCGGCGGCATCCGGCTTTGCGGTTGCGGGTTCCTCGCCGTTGTTGTTGCAGGGCGGATCGCCGTTGTAGGGCCATACCTGCTCGCGGCATTGGCCGAGACTGCCGAGGACCTGCGCCGCCTTGACGCTCCAGGTCCCGCAAATATCAGGCCGCCCGTCGATTTTCTTGGTCTCGTGGTAGAGAAACTGCTCTGAATAGTCGTCAACGGTGCGGCCGCTCATCCGCTCGTGGTGTTCGTGCACCGCCGTCATCGCGAACGACACGCAGGTGCCACGCGACCCTTGCTGCTTGCCAGGCGGCATATTCTCGGCGTGATTGACATAGGGCGGCAGTCCGTCGGCAGCTATCTGAGGCGCCGCTTGAGCTGCGATGAATTGATCGATCTCGGCGCTCGGCTGCAATGCGCCAAGCGGCATCGGTCCGGTATCGACGGCCGCCATTCCCGGAAACCGGGATCGAAGTACCCCGACGAATTGCTGAAAATTCGCGTCCGACACGCCGGTCGCGGCCTGCATTTTCTCCATGATGGTGGGCACGGCCAGAGCCGCCATCACCTGCTCTGCGTCTGAAAATCCGAGTTTTTTGACGCTATCGATGGTCGCTTGGGAAAGACCGGACACCGTGTCGAGCGGGGTGCCGCCGAAATTGGGAAGGTCGTTAGATGAAGCCACTTTACACCTCCTCGTCGAGGGCTAATCGATCTGCGTAGAACCAATTCTAGTCTTTGGAATCATCCGGGGGACGGTTCGCGCCGGTCCCAAATTGCGATGTATCGGCTGGCCGCGATAACCTGTCGCGAAGTGAGGACGGCAGCACTTGGCGCGTCCGATCGACAAACTGCTCAACGATATCTCGGGGAAGCTCAGTCTGCACAGCGAGCGCAGAAATGCCTCCCTGCGTGGCAGCGATGGCAACCACCTGCTCCGCCGTCGTAATCCAGCTGCCGCTCAAACGCTCGAGGGCTTCGGGCGGCCAAATATCCAGCCCAGCAAGATCCATATCGCTCACACAAAATACGACGTGCATCATCTGGACTTGCGGCCCTTGCCCGCAATTTGCCAGACCGAGGTCGCCACGGTCCGAAATGTCGCCCGCTTTAAATATACCTCAGCTTACAACTTTCGGAGACAGGGTCAAATCCATTCAACGTCAGGAATAATGGAGCCGCGGCGCGGGACGGCCGTGCCGTACCGCGGAGGCCCGAAAGGGGCCGACCGCGAGCACCGACTTACTCTTCCGGCGCGTTCTCGATCGGGTCGAATCGGCTCGCATCCAGCCCGAGCAGATTCCACGACTGCTGCATGTGCGGCGGCAGCGGCGCGGTGGCGTCGATCACGCCGCCGCGCGGATGCGGGATGACGATGCGGCGAGCCAGGAGATGCAGCCGGTTCTGCAAGCCACCCGGCAGCTGCCAGTTCTCGATGTTGAAATATTTGGGATCGCCCACGATGGGATGGCCGATATGGGCCATGTGGGCACGGAGCTGGTGGGTGCGGCCCGTCACCGGCTTCAGCGACACCCAGGTCAGCTTGTTGCCGGCGGTCTCGACCATCGCGTAATAGGTCACCGCGTGGCTGGCGCCCTCGTCGCCGTGCTGGGCGATGCGCATGATGGTGTCGTCCTCGCTCTCCTCCTTGGCGAGGAAGGTCGAGATGCGACCCTGCTTGGGCTTGGGCAGGCCCGGCACCAGCGCCCAATAGACCTTTCGCGCCGAGCGGGAGCGGAACGCGCCGGTCAGATGCGACGCCGCAAAGCGTGTCTTGGCGATCAAGAGACAGCCCGAGGTCTCGCGGTCGATGCGGTGCACGAGGCGCGGCTTCTGCCCCTTGGAATCGCGCATCACTTCCAGCATCTGGTCGATGTGGCGCGTCATGCCCGAGCCGCCCTGCACGGCAAGGCCGGCCGGCTTGTTGAGGACGAGGACGTCGTCATCCTCGTAGATCGTCATCTCCTTGAGCGCCTTGAGCGTCTTCTGCTCAGCCTCCGACAGCTCGCCGGCGACCTTGGGCGCATCGAGCTTGAGCGGCGGAATGCGGACGCTCTGGCCCTCCTCCAGCCGGTCCTTGCTGTCGACGCGCTTGCCGTCGACGCGCAGCTCGCCTTTGCGGACGACACGCTGGATGTGGGAGAACGACAGGCCGGGAAAGCGCGCCTCGAGGAAACGATCGACGCGCATATTGTTCTCGTCGGCCGTCACCTTGACCGTCTGCACCTTGGTCGGCAGCAGCGGCTCGACCGGCTCTTTGGGCGCGGCCCTTTCGAATTCAGCCTTCCTTCCGAATTCAGCCTTCTTTTCGAAACCAGCCTTTGGCGGACGCCGCTCGGCACGCTCGCCCGAAAAGCGCGGCGGCTTGCTGCCGGGCTTCCCACTGGGTTTGCCGCCCGGGCGCGGCCCGGCCTTGGACTCGCTCCGGGCCTTGAACGGGCGCGACTCCTTGCGCTCGTCACGGTCCCGAGGCTTCGGGTTCATTCTCTTGATGCGGCGGCTCATGCGGTCTTTCCAAGCGTTCGTCTTATTATACCAGCTCAACCCGCAAGGTACGCCCGACAGCGCTTGCGGCGCGCTGTAGCGTATCCAGCGTCACCGAAGGTGTCGCGGGATCGAGGAGGCGATCGAGTTGACGGCGGCTCGTCTTCATACGTTCGGCCATCGCCGTTTTTGTAATTCCCTGCGTCTTCATTGCTTCCGTCAGTTGCTCGGCAATGAGTTCCTTGATGGCCCGTTCTTCACAGGCACCGAGGATGCCTTGCTCAGCGAGAAATTCGTCGAACGTTTCCGCGCTCACATGCGCTTTTCTCTTCGCCATCACGTCACCTCTCGTCTGCGCTTCAGCGCAAGGTCGATATCCTGCTTTGGCGTCTTTTGCGTCTTCTTGAGGAAGCCGTGAAGCAGGATCATCTGGCCGCCTTCCAGACAAAAAATCACTCGCGCAATCCGGTTGCTGTCGAGATCACTCCGGACCTCCCACAGTCCATCTCCCAGCGGAGCACAATGCGGACGTCCTATCGGCCAACCGAATTCGACTTTCTGGATATCCTTCCCGACAGTTCGACGGTCTTCCGCAGGCAATTCCAATATCCACTCGCGAACAGGATTTCGGCCTGCCGGGCTGACGTAAAATCTCGCGGGAAGCTTCTTCGTGCGATCTATCATGCGCCCGCATTCATGTGTCATTTTTGACACGCAAATGCAAGCCCTCGTTTGACGTCGCAGAACCTACTTCCCGCCCCGCTCCTTGCGCAGCTTGGCCCAGTAATCCAGCCGCTTGCGGATCTCGCGCTCGAAGCCGCGCTCGGGCGGGTCGTAGAAGGTCTGGCGGCCGAGGGCTTCCGGGAAGTAGTCCTGGCCCGAGAAGGCGTCGGGGGCGTCATGGTCGTATTCGTAGGCTGCGCCGTAGCCCTCGGACTTCATCAGCTTGGTCGGGGAATTGAGGATGTGCTTCGGCGGCAGCAGCGAGCCGGCCTGCTTGGCCACCTGCATTGCCGTGCCGAAGGCAGTGTAGACGGCATTCGATTTCGGCGCGGTGGCGAGGTAGACGACGGCCTGCGCGATCGCGAGCTCACCCTCGGGATGGCCGAGGAAGTCGAAGGCGTCTTTCGCCGCATTGGCGATGACAAGGGCTTGCGGATCGGCGAGCCCGATGTCCTCGACCGCCATGCGCACGACGCGGCGCGCCAGGAACAGCGGGTCCTCGCCGGCATCCAGCATGCGGCAGAGATAATACAGCGCCGCATCGGGATCGGAGCCGCGCACCGATTTATGCAGCGCCGAAATCAAATTGTAATGGCCGTCGGCCGACTTGTCGTAGATCGGCGCGCGGCGCTGCAGGATGTCCTGCAGCTGCGCGGCGTTGAAGATCTCGTCCGCCCGCGCCGAGCGCCAGACTTCCTCGGCGAGCGTCAACGAGGCGCGACCATCGCCATCGGCCATGCGCACCAGTACCGCCCTCGCCTCCGCATCGAGCGGCAGCTTCCTGCCCTCGACCTCCTCGGCATGCGCGAACAGCTTTTCGATCGCGGCGGCGTCGAGCGAGCGAAACACCAGCACGCGTGCGCGAGACAAGAGCGCCGCATTGAGCTCGAAGGACGGGTTTTCCGTGGTGGCGCCGACCATCACCACCGTGCCGTCTTCCATCACGGGCAGAAAGGAATCCTGCTGGGCGCGGTTGAACCTGTGCACCTCGTCGACGAACAGGAGCGTGCCCTTGCCCATCTCGCGGCGGGCGCGCGCGGCATCGAACGCCTTCTTCAGGTCGGCAACGCCGGAGAACACCGCGGAGATCTGCTCAAAATGCAGATCCGTCGCGTCCGCCAGCAGCCGCGCCACCGTGGTCTTGCCGGTGCCGGGCGGTCCCCAGAACACCAGCGAGCCCAGCGTGCGCGTCTCCAGCATGCGCGTCAGCGCACCATCAGGACCGAGAATGTGATCCTGGCCGACGACCTCCGACAGCGCGCGCGGGCGCAAGCGATCCGGCAGCGGATGCGGCGCCTCGTGGTCGAGCCCCGCCGCCGCGAAGAGGGTTGGCGTCGGCTGTGGTCGCTTCGGACTCATCCGCCCAGCGTGACGTTGATCTGCTGGCCGTTACGAACCAGCGTGATGCGCCAGAGCCTCGGACGCTCGCCGGCGGCTTTCTCGAGGTCGCCGGTCTTGCTGATCTTCTGGTTGTTGACGGCCAGGATGATGTCGCCCTTCTGGAAGCCGACATTGGCGGCCGCGCTGTCGCCGCCGAGATCCGTGATCACGACGCCTTCGGTGTCGGCATCAAGGTGCAGCTCGTCGGCCACCGCCGGCGTGATGGTGGAGACCTTCGCGCCCTGGAACGGCGAGCGCGCAGTGACGACGAGCTCGTTGCGCCCGGTATCGGGCGCGACCTCCAGCGCCACCGACAGCTTCAGCGGCTTGCCGCTGCGCTGCACGTCGATCTGCGCGGTGCCGCCGAGCGGACGGGTGGCGAAGCGATAATCGAAAGCATTGGGATCATCCACGGCCTGGCCGTCGATGCCGGTGATGAGATCGGAGGATTTCAGCCCCGCCTTCGCCGCAGGGCCGTTCGACACCACGCTGGCGACCAGCGCACCGGTCGGCGAGCGCAGGCCGAGGCTCTCGGCGATCTCCGGCGTCACCGCCTGCAACTTCGCCCCGAGCCAGGGACGCTTCACCGCCTTGCCGCCGCTCTTGGCGGAGGCGACGACGACGCGCACCATGTTGGACGGAATCGCAAAGCCGATTCCCTGCGAGCCGCCGGAGCGCGAATAGATCGCGGTGTTGATGCCGGCGAGCCGGCCGTTCATGTCGACCAGCGCGCCGCCGGAATTGCCGGGATTGATCGCCGCATCAGTCTGGATGAAGAACTGGTAGTCGGTGATGCCGACCTGCGTGCGCGCCAGCGCCGAGATGATGCCGTGGGTCACGGTCTGGCCGACGCCGAAGGGATTGCCGATCGCAAGCACGACGTCACCGACCAGCAATTCGTCGGAGTTGGTGAATTCGAGCGCCGGAAACTTCTCTTTCGAATCCTTCAGGCGCAGCACAGCAAGATCGCTACGGGAATCCTTCAGCACGATCTCGGCCTCGAACTCGCGCTTGTCCGACAGCGACACCTTCACTTGGTCCGCGCCTTCGATGACGTGAACGTTGGTGACGACGAGGCCGGACGGATCAACGATGACACCGGAGCCGAGCGAGCGCTGCACCTGCTCCTGCTGCTGGCCGGGCACCCCGAAGAAGCGGCGGAAGATCGGGTCGTCCAGCAGCGGGTTGCGGTTCTGCACCACCTTGGCGGCGTAGACGTTGACGACGGCCGGCTGCACCCGCTGCACGATCGGTGCATAGGACAGCCGCAATTCGGCCGGCGAGGACGGGACCCGACGGTCCTGCGCCGCGGCCGGATTGATCTGAGCGGAAAAGGCTATGCACAAAGCCGTGACGACGGCGGCCGAGATCGATCGAAACATTCCTACCTCTTGGAAAAGACGCCGGAATATAGGCGCGTTCGCCCCCCAATAGAAGGGCGCCGAGCGGCAATATTCGGCCTCCATCCGGCGGCTCCGACATGCAAGCGGAACGTGCAAAACGGCAATTGGCCGGGCCTTCCGCATTGGCATGACGCGCGTCATCTTGCATTCTGTCCCACGGCGGATTCGGTTGCGACGAAATTGCATCAGTGGGAACCGCGCAATCGACACGCGCCGTCGCGGGGCAGTCATCGACCGTTCCTAGGCTCTCCGCTTGCGACTTGGAGAAGTTCGTCCAACGAGGGAGTGATGACGTGAGCAAGACAAGGATTGCAGCCACGGCGATTGGCCTCGCCGGCGCACTGGCGGCCTCGCAGGCCCAGGCCCAATCGGCGAGCAGCAGCGAGCAGGAGATCGCGCTGCTCAAGCAACAGTTGAAGATGCTGGAGCAGAAGCTCGACAAGCTCCAGAGCCAGACCGCCGCGAACACCGCGGCCGCGGCAAAGGTCAGGGCCGAAGCGAAGGCCGAGGCCAAAGCCGAAGCTCGATCGGAGGCGAAGGCGGCGGTGGCCAATGCGAATGCGGCCATCCCCGTCAAGGGACCGGCGCCCGCGTCCGGCGTTGTCGTGACCATGCCGAACAACCGGCCGACCATCTGCACGGCCGACCAGGCCAATTGCGTCGCCATCACCAGTCGCGTGCACTGGGATGTCGGCGGCTACGACTATCGCCCCAATACAGCAGCTACCGTGCCGCAGAAGCTCGACAGCGGCCAGAACGTCCGTCGCGCCCGCATCGGCGTCACCGGCAAATTCTTCAACGACTGGAACTTTGCGCTGGTCTACGACTTCGGCGGCTCGTCCGACGGTTTTGGCGGCGCTGCACCGGGGTCACTGCCGGGCGGCGGCGTCTCGGGCGTCGAGAATGCCTATCTAAGCTACACCGGCCTGAAACCGTTCGGCGGACGGATGGCGGTCGAAGCGGGCATCATGGACCTGCCCTACACCATGGACGAGGCCACCAGTTCCAACGACATCATGTTCATGGAGCGTGCCTCACCCGGCGTAATCGCGACCAACATCGCCGCCGGCGACTTCCGTTCAGCTGTCGGCACACGCTGGTACAACGACCAGCTCTGGATCGGCGGCTATGTCACCGGACCGTCGACTGGCGCGATCCACTCTGCTTCGAGCGCTGCCCCCGCGGGCACGAGCGAGCAATATGGCGCCGTTGCGCGCATTGCCGGCAATCCGGTCAGCGGCAAGAACTACTCGGTGCACGTTGGCGCCGACGCGCAATGGCTGATCCAGCCGCCACGCAACCTCATCGCCAACACGCAGGTGGTGACGCTCAGCGATCGCCCGGAACTCCGGCTTGATCCAACGACCCTGATCTCGACCGGCGCGATCGCCAACGCCTCCGGCGCGCAGGTCTACAGCGTCGAGGCGGCCGCGACCTATGGGCCGTTCATCGTTCAAGGCGAGTATTTCTGGTACAATGTCGACCGCACCGCGAACACGGGCGTCCCGCTGGTCGGCGCACCCAGCCTGAAATTCCAGGGCGGCTACGCCCAGGCCGGCTACGTGCTGACGGGCGAAGGGCGCAGCTACAACGCGGCGAACGCGGCCTATGGCGGCGTCAAGCCGGCCCACCCGTTCTCGCTCGAAGGCGGCGGCTGGGGCGCGTGGGAGATCGCAGGACGCTTCTCGACGATCGACCTCAACAATCAGCTGGGAACGGCGACCGGCATCGCCGGCGGCCGGCAGAATGTCTACACCCTCGCGCTGAACTGGTACGTCAACGGCAATGTCCGCTTCATGCTCGACTATCTGCACGGCACGGTATCGCGACAGGCTTCGCCGATCTCGACTGCCGATGTCGGCTCGAAGTTCGACGCGGTCGCGATGCGCACGCAGTTTGCGTTCTGATACGATCTCGCCGGGAGCGGCCGGGTCCGCTCCCGGATACTTACGCTGCGCGCTTCTTCTTCACCACCACCGGTGCCGGCGCGCAGGACAGAAGCTGCTGGTGGCTCTCGCCCCAGGCCTTCAGGATGTCGATTACCGGCTTGAGGCTCTCGCCGAGTTCGGAGAGGCAATACTCCACGCGCGGTGGCACCTCCGCGTAGACCTTGCGGATGACGAGCTTGTCCTCCTCCAGCGCGCGAAGCTGCTTCGTCAACATGCGCTGGGTGATGCCGGGCATCCGGCGGCGCAATTCGCCGAAGCGCTGGGTGCCGCTCTGCAGATGATAGAGGATCACGCCCTTCCACTTGCCGTCGATCAGGTCCAGCGTCGCCTCGACCGAGCAGCCGGGACGGCGGGCGAAATTGCGGCGCTTCATGCGTGTTTTCCCAATAGTATCCAAACAGGGACTATATCCCCGAATTTACAGTACTTGCCAAATTGGAGCCAGAGCGACAGTTAGGGCCACAGGCGAGCACACCATCAGATGGAGACAAGCCATGAAGGCCGTCGGCTACAAGAAATCGCTTCCGATCGAGGACGCGGATTCACTGTTCGATTTCGAAACCGCGAAGCCCGAACCCAAAGGGCGCGACATCCGCGTCGCCGTGAAAGCGATCTCTGCCAATCCGGTCGATTACAAGGTGCGCAAGCGCGCAGCGCCGCCCGAGGGCGAAACCAAGATCCTGGGCTATGACGCGGCCGGCGTGGTCGATGCCGTCGGGCCCGAGGTCTCACTGTTCAAGCCCGGCGATGAGGTGTTTTACGCAGGCTCGATCCTGCGCCAGGGCACCAACGCCGAATTCCATCTGGTTGACGAGCGCATCGTCGGCAACAAGCCGACGAGCCTGTCGTTCGCGCAAGCCGCCGCCCTTCCCCTCACCTCCATCACCGCCTGGGAGCTGTTGTTCGATCGTCTCGGCGCTGTCCCCGGCAAGAGCGTGGACCCGCGCACGCTGCTGATCACGGGCGGCGCCGGCGGCGTCGGCTCGATCCTGATCCAGCTCGCCCGCCGCCTCACCGGCCTCACCGTTCTGGCCACCGCGACGCGGCCGGAGTCACATAAATGGTGCCTCGACCTCGGCGCGCATGCGGTGATCGATCACGGCAAGCCGATGAAGGAGCACATCGAGAAGCTCAAGTTGCCGCCGGTCGCGCTGGTGGCCAGCCTCACCTTCACCGATCAGCACTACAAGAGCATTGCCGACTTCATGGCGCCGCAGGGCCGGTTCGGGCTGATCGACGATCCGCCGGAGTTCACGATGGCCGCATTCAAGGGCAAGGCGATCTCGGTGCACTGGGAATCGATGTTCACGCGCTCATCGTTCCAGACACCGGACATGATCGCGCAGCATCATCTGCTCAACGACGTCGCCGACCTCATCGACAAGGGCGTGCTGCGCACCACGCTCGACCAGACCTTTGGCACGATCAACGCGGCCAACCTCAACCGCGCGCATGCGCTGCTCGAAAGCGGCAAGTCGCGTGGCAAGATCGTGCTGGAGGGGTGGTAGGCTTCAGCTCGGAGCGTGCGGCGTGTCAGGCGGACGCGCCGCCCGTTCGATAAAGCCCTTTGCCAGTGCATGATAGATGCCTTCCTCGCAAATCATCCGCGAGGTCACGTGCGCAATCAGCGCCGCCGCCATCAGCGGCACGACCATGCCATGGTTGTCTGTCATCTCGGTCACGATCACGAACGCCGTGATCGGCGCCTGCACGACGCCGGCGAAATACGAGACCATGCCGAGCAGCATGATCGCGCCGAGCGGCGCGTCGTGGAAAAACGAGGCGATGTTGCTGCCGATGCCGGCTCCGACGGCCAGCGACGGCGAAAAAATGCCGCCCGGTATGCCGCTGATCGCCGCAAAGGTCGTCGCGAGGAGCTTGAGAACGCCGAAATCCTGCGGCAACGACGAGCCGCGCTCCAGCGCCGCCTTCACCTGGTCATAGCCGGTGCCGTAGATCGTATCGCCGGACACCAGGCCGCAGATCGCGACGGCAAGTCCGCACGCGAACGCAAACCAGAGCGGATGGCCCTTGATCGCGCGGCCGAGCGGATGCTTGAACCCGCGCGCCATCGCGATGACGATGCGGCTGAACAGTCCGCCCGAGAGACCGCCGACCACGCCGCAGAGCGGAACGGCCAGCCAGTCCGTGCCACGCGCCAGCGACATCGCGCTGCTGCCGAAATAAGCATAATTGCCGGCCAGCGCCAGCGAGGTCAGGCCGGCGGCGATCACGGCCGCAATGATGAGGCTGGAGGTGCGGGTCTCGAATGCGCGGCTCATCTCCTCAATGCCGAAGACGATGCCGGCCAAGGGCGTGTTGAACGCTGCCGCAACGCCTGCGGCGGCGCCGGCCAGGATCAACCCCGGCTGGCGGCGCGGCGAGACGCGGCCGAGCGCAAACATGATGGACGCGCCGACCTGTACGGTGGGCCCTTCCCGGCCGACGGAGCCGCCACACAACAGGCCGAACAGGGTGAGGATCACCTTTCCGACCGCGACGCGGAGTGAAACGAGCCTTTCGCGCGCGCTCTGATCGGTCAGATGGCGTGCAGCGATCGCCTGTGGAATGCCACTGCCCTGCGCGTTGGGAAACAGCTGGATGGTCAGATAGGCTGACAGCATGAAGCCGAGCGGGGTCACCGCCAGCACGGCGTAGCGCGACTTCGCCAGCAGCAGCGCGAAAGCATGCTGGGCCAGATCGGCGAGTTGCGCCAGCGCCACCGCCGCAGCGCCGACCCCGATGCCGCCGAGCAGGAAGATCGCCTGCCGCTGCCATCGCGCGGACGTCAGTCTGAAGAGGCGCTTATGGCGCGTTGACAGGGGCCAGAGCATGAGGCCCGTGTAAACGCGTTAGGCCCAGAAATGAAGCGGCAAGTGGAGAGATCAGCTAGGCTGGAACCACACCCTCGACGAAGATGAGCCGCCGCTCCAATGCGGACTCCCGTAGCTTGAGCGCTTCGGCATATTCGGGCGATTCGTACCATTCACGGGCGCGGGCCATCGAGGGAAACTCCACGATGACCATGGTCTTGGGCGGCGGGCCGCCCTCCATCACTTCGGCAGCACCCCCGCGGACGAGATAGCTGCCGCCATATCGCGCGATCGTCTCGGCCGCAAGCGTACGATAGGCCTCCATCGCGGCCGGGTCGCGCGCCTCGACCTCCGAAATGACATAGGCGGGCACGGGCGCCACCTCAGGCTATGGTGTTGACGATGCCGCCTTCCGCGCGCAGCGCCGCGCCGTTGGTGGCGGAGGCCTCCTTCGACGCGACATAGACCACCATGTTCGCGATCTCGTCGACGCTGGCAAAGCGCTGGATCAGCGAGCTCGGGCGATGCTGCTTGACGAAGTTGGCGGCAGCCTCGTCCACGGACTGACCATTCTGCTTGGCGAGATCCTTCACAAAAGTCTCGACGCCCTCCGACATGGTCGGGCCCGGCAGCACGGAATTGACAGTGACGCCGGTGCCGCGGGTGAGCTGCGCGAGACCGCGCGCGACCGCGAGCTGGGCCGTCTTGCTCATGCCGTAGTGGATCATCTCGACGGGGATGTTGAGCCCGGACTCCGACGAGATGAAGACGATGCGGCCCCAATCGCGCGCGAGCATGCCCTTCATGTAGGCCCGCGCCAGCCGCACGCCGCTCATGACGTTGACCTCGAAGAAGCGGCTCCAGTCCTCGTCGGGAATCTCGAAGAAGTCCTTGGGCTCGAAGATGCCGGCATTGTTGATGAGGATGTCGACCTCGGGCAGCGCCGCAACCAGCGCCTTGCAGCCCGCGGCGGTGGAGACGTCGGCGGCGATGCCGCGGACCTTCCCGCCCGCCCCTTCCAGCTTGCGCACGGCCGCATCGACCTTGTCCTGGCCGCGGCCGTTGATCATGACGCTGGCGCCGGAGGCCGCCAGGCCCTTGGCGATGGCATGACCGATGCCGGCGGTCGAGCCGGTCACGAGGGCGGTCTTTCCGGAAAGGTCGATCTTCATGAATCATCTCCATTGAGGCTGACGGAGATATCGTGCACTGCGTATGCAGCTTCAATCGTCCCTCACCGACGCGTGAGGCGTTAGCTCCGCGGCGGCAGCGTTCTGAGAAAGGCGACGATGGCATCGAGATCCTGCGCCGTCATGCCGGCATAGGCAGCATAGGCCATCGGCGGCTTCAGCTTGTGCCCGTCGCGCGCGACGCCTTGCGTAATCGCACGTTTGATTTCGTCGTCGCTCCACCGGCCGAGGCCGGCGGCGGGATCGGAGATGATGTTGGCGGAGACGGATTCGCCCCATGGTCCCTTGAAGGTGCGGCCGCCCTTGCCGCTTGCGCCCGCGAAATCATGCACGGCGGACGCTCCCTCCGGCGTGTGGCACTCCAGGCAATGGGCAATGGTCAGCAGGTAGCGGCCGCGCGCCAGCGTGTCGCCGAGGTCAGCCTCGCGGGCTTGCTTGCCGGCATAGGTCGGCGTCTCCGGCTTCGACGCCATCCTGCACTCCGGCGCCGGCACTTCGTGGCTTACCGCCGGCACCGAGCGCAGGTAAACAGTGAGCGCGTCGAGATCGCGCGCCGTGAGCACATCGTAGAACGCCGTCGGCATGATCGGCGCCACCCTGGTGCCATCGGGCCTCATGCCGCTGACCAGAAACCGCTTCAGCTCGGCATCGCTCCAGCGGCCGATTCCGGTGTCCTTGTCTGGCGTGATGTTGGAGGCGGAGACCTTGAAGCGGGTCTCATCGAAGACCTGGCTGCCGCCCGAGAGCGCCCGCGACAGGTCCGGGCCCTGCGGCCCGCGCGGGGTGTGGCAGTTATGGCAGACCATCACGCTGCCGACGAGATAGGCGCCGCGCTCGATCAGCGTCTCGCCGGAGACCGGCGACATCGCGAGCGCCAGCACGAACCCCAACACAATCCTCATCGAAAGCCCCCGACCGGAATCGCGTTCACCAGACGATGCGCTGCATGAGATACCGCCGCGCCATACAAAAAAGCGGCGCCCGAGGGCGCCGCTTTCGAAAGTCTCAGGACCGGTCGGCTTACGCCGCCTCGGCTTCCTTTTCCTGCACCGGGCCGGAATCCTGGCCCTTGGCATCGACGTCGCGGTCGACGAACTCGATCACGGCCATCGCCGCGTTGTCGCCGTAGCGGAAGCCGGCCTTGATGATGCGGGTATAGCCGCCCTGGCGATCCTTGTAGCGGGGCGCCAGCACGTCGAACAGCTTCTTGACCTGGTCCTTGTCGCGCATCTCGGAGATGGCCTGGCGACGCATGGAGAGGCCGCCCTTCTTGCCGAGGGTGACGAGCTTCTCGACGATCGGACGAAGCTCCTTGGCCTTCGGCAACGTGGTGACGATCTGCTCGTGCTTGATCAGCGCGGCGCACATGTTCGCGAACATCGCGCGACGATGCTCGGCCGTGCGGTTGAGCTTCCGATGAACCTTGCCGTGACGCATGTGAGTAGTCCTTTTTCGATTCTGTCGCGGTGGTTCAGCGACTGGTTTTCAGGTGGGCTTCCTGCGTTCGCCCTAGGTCGCGAGTGGCGATTGGTGAGTAGCGAACGGTTCTTGCCCTATTCGCCACTCCCTACTCGCCATTCGCTCAGTAGTGATCCTCGAAGCGCTTGGCGAGCTCGTCGATGTTCTCCGGCGGCCAGCCCGGCACTTCCATGCCGAGATGCAGACCCATCTGGGCCAGCACTTCCTTGATCTCGTTCAGCGACTTGCGGCCGAAGTTCGGGGTGCGGAGCATCTCCGCTTCGCTCTTCTGCACGAGGTCGCCGATGTAGACGATATTGTCGTTCTTCAGGCAGTTGGCCGAACGCACCGACAGCTCGAGCTCGTCCACCTTCTTGAGGAAGGCCGGGTTGAAGGCGAGGTCCGGGATGATTTCCTGGGCCACTTCCTTGCGCGGCTCTTCGAAGTTGACGAACACGTTGAGCTGGTCCTGCAGGATGCGGGCGGCGTAAGCCACCGAGTCATCCGGCGAGATCGCGCCGTTGGTCTCGATCGTCATGGTCAGCTTGTCGTAGTCGAGGATCTGGCCCTCGCGGGTGTTCTCGACCTTGTAGGAGACCTTGCGGACCGGTGAGTACAGGCTGTCGACCGGGATCAGGCCGATCGGCGCGTCCTCGGGACGGTTGCGCTCGGCGGGCACATAGCCCTTGCCGGTCGAGACCGTGAACTCCATGCGGATCTCGGCGCCCTCGTCGAGGGTGCAGATCTGCAGGTCCGGGTTCAGCACGACGACGTCGCCGACGGTCTGGATGTCACCGGCGGTGACGACGCCGGGGCCCTGCTTCTTCACGACCATGCGCTTGGGGCCTTCGCCCTGCATCTTGATCGAGATGTCCTTGATGTTGAGCACGATGTCGGTGACGTCCTCACGGACGCCCGCGATCGAGGAGAACTCGTGCAGCACGCCGTCGATGTGCACCGACTGCACCGCCGCGCCCTGGAGCGAGGAGAGCAGGATGCGGCGCAGCGCGTTGCCGAGGGTCTGGCCGAAGCCGCGCTCGAGCGGCTCGGCGACGATGGTCGCGAAACGCGAAGAATCGCTGCCGGGCGTGACCTGGAGCTTGTTCGGCCGAATCAGTTCTTGCCAATTTTTCTGGATCGTCACTGTTTCACCCATACAGGCCAGTCGAACTGCCATTGCAGACACTGGCGTTGGAGAAAGGCCGCAGGTCGCACCTGCGGCTTCTTGCAAAAGTCATTGCGGGCGTCGATGCGCCCGCAACTCGGTATCAAACGCGCCGACGCTTGCGGGGACGGCAACCGTTGTGCGGAATCGTGGTCACGTCGCGGATCGAGGTAACGGTGAAGCCGGCGGCCTGAAGTGCGCGGAGCGCCGATTCGCGGCCCGAGCCGGGACCGGCCACTTCGACTTCCAGCGTGCGCATGCCGTGCTCCTGCGCCTTCTTCGACACGTCCTCGGCGGCAACCTGCGCCGCGTACGGGGTCGACTTGCGCGAGCCCTTGAAGCCCATCGTGCCGGCGGAGGACCAGGCAATCGTGTTGCCCTGCGCGTCGGTGATGGTGATGGTCGTGTTGTTGAACGACGAGTTCACGTGCGCAACGCCGGAGGCGATGTTCTTGCGCTCGCGACGGCGAACGCGGGTGGCTTCCTTGCCCATTGAGTCCCTTTCCTGAAGATCTCAAACGCCGCCGTAATGCCAGCGGCTACACCTATGGAAGCGAATAGCGAGTAGCGAATGGCGAATAGGGAGACCCCCTACTCGCCATTCGCCACTCCCGATTCGCCAGTTTACTTCTTCTTGCCGGCGATGGCCTTTGCCGGACCCTTGCGCGTGCGCGCATTGGTGTGGGTACGCTGGCCGCGCACCGGCAGACCGCGACGATGACGCAGGCCGCGATAGCAGCCGAGGTCCATCAGACGCTTGATGTTGATGCCGACCTCGCGACGCAGGTCGCCCTCGACGAGATAGTCGCGGTCGATCACTTCGCGGATCTGCAGCACTTCGGCATCGCTGAGCTGATTGACGCGACGATCCACGGGGATCTTCACCTTTTCCAGGATCTCACCAGCGATCTTCTGACCGATGCCATGGATGTACTGGAGCGCGATCAGCACGCGCTTGTTGGTGGGAATGTTCACGCCGGCAATACGGGCCACGGCCTTCTCTCCTGTTGCCGATCCTCGTCAGGACCGGGCTTTAAGTGCTTGTGTTCTCGGGCAGGTGTTCACAAACGCGAACACGACGCCCACCCCCGGTCTTCCTGGGGCCCGGCATCGTCTGAAACTATCCGACTTGGATGCGGGGCTTATTAGGGGATTCCGGGGGCTTTCGTCAACCGCTGCTAGCGTTTGGCTCGCTTTTTCGTGACCTTTTTTGCAGCCTTTTTGGCACCCTTTTTGACCGCCTTCTTGGCGATCTTTTTGGCAGCCTTCTTCGCCGCTTTCTTGACGGTCTTCTTGGTCCCCCTCTTGGGAGCCTTCACGGCCTTCTTGGCCGCCTTTTTGGCGCTTTTAGCCGATTTGGCGGCCTTTTTGGCGGCTTTCGCGGGCTTTTCGGCCGATTTCTTCGCCGCTTTGGCCTTCTTCGCTGGGGCTTTCTTGGCCGCGCTCTTGGTCGTCCCCTTGGTCTGGATCTTGACCTCGCCCGCCCCCAGCGCCTGGAGCTGGCGGTCGATGGCGCGGGTGACCTCGTCGATGGCCATCATACCGTCGATGGTCGAAAGCTTCCGCCGCTCGGAATAGTAGTGAATCAGCGGTTCCGTCTGGCTGCGGTAGTTGGCTAACCGCTTGGTCAGGACCTCCGGGGTGTCATCGGGACGAATCTCCTCCCCGCGCTCCCGCATCTGGGCGACGCGGGTCTCGACACGGCTCAGGAGCGCACTCTCGTTGACGCGGAGCTCGATCACGGCGTCGAGCTTGAGGCGCTTGTCCTTCAGCAGCTCGTCCAGCGCTTCGGCCTGCGGCACGGTGCGCGGGAAGCCGTCGAGGATGAAACCGTTCTGGGCGTCCGGCTGGTCGATCCGGTCGGAGATGATTCCGACCACCACCTCGTCAGGCACCAGCGCGCCGCTGGCCATGATTTCCTTGGCCTTGAGTCCGACCGGCGTCCCCGCCGCCACGGCCGCGCGCAACATCTCGCCGGTCGAGAGCTGGACGATGCCATGGCGCTGCACCAGGAGCTGCGCCTGCGTCCCCTTGCCCGACCCCGGCGGTCCCAGAAGTATAATTCTCATCGGCGTACGCCCCCCGGATTGGTGAGCGATACGTCGCGCACCTGTGTTTGAAGTCCAAGTTCAAGTCCAAGTCCAAGAACAGTGCAAACCATAATCGGCGTTGCACCGCTACCCATATCATAGGGGAGCAGATGGGTGGACGCCAAGAAGGGCTTTGAAATCAGTGATTGCGCTGCAGTGAAAGCAGCTCTGCCGATGCGATCGAGCGGCTGATTGATCGCCTTCGCGAGGCGCCGCGCGTTGTTCGCGCGACGAATCGGCGGCGTGAAACGCGCCGCCTTATGACGCCGCAGCTCTAGCGGCGGCGGCCGCGCAGCTTCGACTTGCGGATCAGGCCTTCATACTGGTGCGCCAGCAGATAGCCCTGCACCTGAGCCACCGTATCCATGGTGACGCTGACGACGATCAGCAGCGAGGTACCGCCGAAGTAGAACGGCACCGAGGCGTAGGAGATCAGGATCTCCGGGATCAAGCAGACGATGGCGAGATAAATCGCACCCAGCACGGTGATGCGCGAGAGCACGTAGTCGATGTATTCCGCGGTGCGCTCGCCCGGGCGGATGCCCGGAATGAAGCCGCCGTGCTTCTTCAGATTGTCCGCGGTCTCGGTCGGGTTGAACACGATCGCGGTGTAGAAGAAGGCGAAGAACACGATCAGCGCCAGATACATGATCAGGAACAGCGGACGGCCGTGGCCGAGCTGGGTGGTGATCCACTGGAACCACTCCGGTCCACTGCCCGCGTTGAAGTTCGCCACCGTGGTCGGCAGCAGCAGCAGCGAGGACGCGAAGATCGGCGGGATCACGCCGGAGGTGTTGAGCTTGAGCGGCAGATGCGAGGACTGGCCCTCGAACATCTTGTTGCCGACCTGGCGTTTCGGATACTGGATCAGGAGGCGGCGCTGGGCGCGCTCCATGAACACGATGAAGGCGATCACGGCGACCGCCATGACGATCACGACCAGGATCAGTCCGGTCGACATCGCGCCCTGACGGCCGAGCTCGAGCATGTTGGCGAGCGCAGCGGGCAGCTCGGCGACGATGCCGGCGAGGATGATCAGCGAGATACCGTTGCCGATGCCGCGCGAGGTGATCTGCTCGCCCAGCCACATCAGGAACATGGTGCCGCCCGTCAGCGTGATCGCGGTCGACAGGCGGAAGAACATGCCGGGATCGCTGACGACGTTGCCGGCACCCTCGAGGCCCACGGCGATGCCGTAGGACTGGAACGCGGCCAGGATCACCGTGAGATAGCGGGTGTACTGGTTCAGCAGCTTGCGGCCGGACTCGCCTTCCTTCTTCAGCGCCTCGAGTTGCGGCGAGACGGTGGTGAGGAGCTGGATGATGATCGAGGCCGAGATGTACGGCATGATGTTCAGCGCGAAGATCGCCATGCGGTGGATGCCGCCGCCGGCGAACATGTTGAACATGCCGAGGATGCCGCCCGCCTGCGAGCGGAACACCTGCTCCCAGATATTGGGATCGATGCCGGGCAGCGGGATGTAGGTCCCGAGCCGATAAACGAGCAGCGCACCCAGGGTGAACCAGATGCGCTTCTTCAGTTCGTCAGCCTTGGCAAACGCACCGAAATTGAGATTGGCTGCCAGTTGTTCCGCTGCAGAGGCCATCTTGGACTTTCTCCCGCCGCCTATTGCGCCGTCATGCCCGCGGCCGGGCTACTATATAGCGGACGCCGGACATTATCTGGGGCTCGGCTTCGATAAGTCCACGTCCCGCATGCGTAAAGGCCCGCGAGCCGCGGGCCGATGACGCAGTTGTTACGCCGCCTCGCCTTCTTCCTTGGCAGGGGCGAGGATCTTCACCGAACCGCCGGCCTTCTCGACCGCGGCGATTGCGGTCTTGGTGGCGCCGTGCACTTCGATGTTGAGCTTGGACTTGAGCTCGCCGCGGCCGAGCAGCCGCACGCCGGCCTTGGCGCGGCGCAGCACGCCGCCCTTCACCAGGGCCTCGACGTTCACGACGCTGCCGGCGTCGATCTTCTTGGCATCGACCGCTTCCTGGAGCCGGTCGAGATTGATCTCGGCGAACTCGACCCGGAAGATGTTGTTGAAGCCGCGCTTGGGCAGACGGCGATGCATCGGCATCTGACCGCCTTCGAAGCCCTTGATGCGCACGCCCGAACGTGCGGTCTGGCCCTTGCCGCCGCGGCCGGACTGCTTGCCCTTGCCCGAACCGATGCCGCGGCCGACGCGCATACGCTTTTTGCGCGAGCCGGCGTTGTCGGCGATATCGCTGAGCTTCATCGCCCTTCTCCTTGTGTCTTGCGCACGATCTTCACCGAAAACCGATAGCCCGGGTTCGGGATCGCACGCCGCTTCTTACTTCTCGTCGACGATGCGGACGAGATGGTGAACCTTCAGGATCATGCCGCGGACCGCAGGGGTGTCCTGCAGTTCGCTGACGCGACCGATCTTGTTGAGCTTGAGCCCGATCAGCGTCGAGCGCTGCGAATGATGGCGGCGGATTGCGCTGCCGATCTGCTCGAGCTTGATCGTCTTTGCGGCCTTGGCCATGGGAGTCTACTCCGAAAGCTTCCGTTAGTCGGCAGCCGCCTCGGCATCACCGCCGATACGGCGCGACTGCAGAGTGGACACCTTGATGTTGCGGCGGGCTGCGACCGAACGCGGCGAATCCTGATGCTTCAGCGCGTCGAAGGTTGCGCGAACCATGTTGTAGGGGTTCGACGAGCCGATCGACTTGGCGACCACGTCCTGGACGCCGAGCGTCTCGAACACGGCGCGCATCGGGCCGCCGGCGATGATGCCGGTACCGGCGGGAGCTGCACGCAGGTAGACACGGCCCGCGCCGTGACGGCCGGCGATGTCGTGATGGAGCGTGCGGCCCTCGCGCAGCGAGACGCGGGTCAGGTTGCGCTTGGCGGACTCGGTGGCCTTGCGGATCGCCTCGGGGACTTCGCGAGCCTTGCCGTGACCGAAGCCGGCGCGGCCCTTCTGGTCACCGATCACGACCAGCGCTGCGAAACCGAAGCGCTTGCCGCCCTTGACGACCTTGGCCACGCGGTTGATGTGGACGAGCTTGTCGACGAACTCGCTGTCGCGCTCCTCGCGCTCCCTGCGTTCACGTCCGCCGCCGCCGCGTTGATCGCGTCCACCACGTTGTTCGCGTTCTGCCATTTTTCCAATCCTTCAGAGGCTTGCGCCTCAATCCTCAAATTCCGTTAGAAGCTCAGCCCGCTCTCACGCGCTGCGTCGGCGAGAGCCTTGACGCGCCCGTGATAGAGGTAGCTGCCGCGATCGAACACGACTTCCTTGACGCCCTTCTCGGCGGCGCGCTCGGCCAGCAGCTTGCCGACCGCCTTCGCCGCATCGATGTCGGCGCCGGTCTTGCCGCCGTCGCGCATCGACTTCTCGAGCGAGGAGGCAGAGGCCAGCGTCTCGCCCTTCAGGTCGTCGATGACCTGGGCGTAGATGTGCTTGGACGAGCGGAACACCGACAGACGCGGACGACCACCACCGGAGCGGCGCAGCTTCAGCCGCACACTCCGCTTGCGCCGGGCATTCGTAACCTTGGCTTTGGACATGACCGGCTCCGTTACTTCTTCTTGCCTTCCTTGCGGAAGATGAATTCGCCAACATACTTCACGCCCTTGCCCTTGTAGGGCTCCGGCGGGCGATAGCTGCGGATCTCAGCGGCGACCTGGCCGACGCGCTGGATGTCGCTGCCCGCCACCGTGATCTCGGTCGGCTTCGGCACGGTGATCGTGATCCCTTCCGGGATCGCGTAGACCACGTCGTGGCTGTAGCCGAGCGCGAGCTGCAGGTTCTTGCCCTGCATCGCGGCGCGGTAGCCGACGCCGGTGATCTCGAGCTTCTTCTCGAAGCCCTTGGTGACGCCTTCGACCAGATTCGCGACCTGGGCGCGAGCAGTACCATAGAGCGCGCGAGCCCGATTGGTCTCGGCGCGCGGCGCGACCTTGATCTGGCCGCCCTCGAGCTTCACCTCGACGTCGTCATGGACGACGAACTGAAGCTGGCCCTTGGGACCCTTCATCTTGACGGTCTGCCCATCGACGGTCGCGGTCACACCCGACGGAACCGCCACAGGCCTTTTGCCAACACGTGACATGGATCAAAAATCCTTCTCAGAACACCGTGAAGAGGACTTCACCGCCCACATTCGCGTCGCGCGCGCTGTGGTCGGCCATGATCCCCTTCGGCGTCGACAACACCGAAATGCCGAGCCCGTTGTTGACCCGCGGCAGGTTCTTTACCGAGGCGTAGACACGGCGCCCGGGCTTGGAAACACGTTCGATCTCGCGGATGACGGGCTCGCCGTCGAAATATTTCAGCTCGATCTCGATCTCACTGCGGCCCGAGGAATGCTCGAGCGTGGCGTAACCGCGGATGTAGCCTTCGGTCTTGAGGACCTCGAGCACGTTCTCGCGCATCTTCGAGCCAGGCGTGGAGACCTTGGTCTTGGAGCGCATCTGCGCGTTACGGATACGGGTGATCAGATCGCTGATTGGATCGTGCGTAGACATCTAAACGACCCTCCTTACCAGCTCGACTTCACGAGGCCCGGGACCATGCCCTTGGAGCCAAGTTCGCGCAGCGCGATACGGGACAGCTTGTTCTTGCGATAGTTCGAGCGCGGGCGGCCCGACAGCTCGCAACGCAGACGGATGCGGGTCGCCGACGAGTTGCGCGGCATTTCAGCCAGCTTCAACGTTGCCGCGAAACGCTCTTCCATCGGCAGCTTCTTGTCGGCGATGATCGCCTTCAACCGCTCGCGCTTGGCGGCGGCGTTCTTCACCATCCGCTTGCGCCGGTTGTTCTTCTCGACTGAACTCTTCTTTGCCATGCTTGGCTCCTGGGTATCCGCGTTTGAGAGGCTTTAGGTCAGCGTCTCACTGCCGGAACGGGAAATTGAAAGCGGTCAACAAGGCCCTCGCCTCTTCGTCGGTCTTGGCCGTGGTGCAGACGGTGATGTCCATACCGCGGGCTTCCGTGACCTTGTCGAAGTCGATCTCAGGGAAAATGATGTGCTCCTTGATGCCGAGCGAGTAGTTGCCGCGGCCGTCAAAGCTCTTCGGGTTCAGGCCGCGGAAGTCGCGGACGCGCGGCAGCGCGACCGTCACCAGGCGATCGATGAACTCGTACATGCGGGCCTTGCGCAGCGTGACCTTGCAGCCGATCGGCTGGTTCTCACGCAGCTTGAAGGTCGCGATCGCGATACGCGAGTAGGTCACGATCGCCTTCTGGCCGGCGATCTGGGTCAGCTCGGCAGCGGCGTTCTCGGCCTTCTTGCGGTCGTTGACGCTGTCGCCAACGCCCATGTTCAGCACGACCTTGTCCAGGCGAGGAACCTGCATCACGTTCTCATAACCGAACTTCTCGGTCATGGCCGTGCGGATCTTCGCGTCATATTCCGCGCGCAGGCGCGGGGTGTAAGCGGCCTCAGCCATCGATCTCAGCTCCCGAACTCTTGGCGATGCGGACCTTCTTGCCGTCCGCCAGAATCTTGAATCCGACGCGGGTCGGCTTTCCGTCCTTGCCGACATACGCGATGTTGGACAGTTGGATCGGCGACTCCTTCGAGATGATGCCGCCCTCCTGGGCCTGCGTCTGCTTCTGGTGACGCTTGACCATGTTGATGCCGCGCACGAGCGCCGTGCCGGCGTCGGGACGCACTTCGAACACTTCGCCGGTGCGGCCCTTGTCGCGACCGGTCAGCACGACGACCTTGTCGCCCTTGCGGATCTTCGCAGCCATCACAGCACCTCCGGCGCGAGCGAGATGATCTTCATGTGGTTCTTGGCACGCAGCTCGCGCGGCACGGGCCCGAAGATACGGGTGCCGACCGGCTCGGACTGATTGTTGATCAGAACGGCGGCGTTGCGGTCGAAGCGGATGACCGAACCGTCGGCGCGGCGGATGTCCTTGCGGACGCGCACCACGACGGCCTTCATCACGTCGCCCTTCTTCACCTTGCCACGCGGAATTGCTTCCTTGATCGAGACGACGATGATGTCGCCGATCGTGGCGTAGCGGCGCTTGGAGCCCCCGAGCACCTTGATACACATGACACGGCGTGCGCCAGAATTGTCGGCCACGTCGAGGTTGGTCTGCATCTGAATCATTGATGCACCTCGTCCTCTTTCTCTTTGCGCCAGCCCAGCCGGCGCTCAACATTTCCCTGAAGTCAGTCGGCTAAAGCCAACAGATCAGGCGCTTTTCTTGTGTTCGCCCCGGATCACGACCCAGCGCTTCAACTTCGAAATCGGCTTCGATTCCTCGATCCACACCATGTCGCCCGGCTTGAACTGGTTGCTCTCGTCGTGCGCGTGGTAGTTCTTCGAACGGCGGATCGTCTTCTTGTAGATCGGGTGCGTGAAGCGGCGGTCGACGCGCACCACGATGGTCTTGGCCTGCTTGTCGCTGACGACCACGCCCTGCAAAGTACGTTTCGGCATCTTCGTAAGCCTCTTACTTCTTCTTGGCGCGCGTCTGCGCGGCGACGGTCTTGATCCGGGCGATGTCACGGCGGGCCTCGCGCAGGCGCGAGGTGTTCTCGAGCTGCCCGGTGGCGCGCTGGAAGCGCAGGTTGAAGCGCTCCTTCTTCAGGTTCAGGATGGCGTCATCCTGCTGGTCGGGGCTCATCGCGCGGATGTCTTCGATCTTCATCTGGGCCATGGCCATTACTCCGCAATGCGCTCGACGAAGCGCGTCTTGATCGGCAGCTTGGCGGCCGCCAGGGTCAGCGCCTCACGCGCCGTCTGGGTGTTGACGCCGTCGATCTCGAACAGCACCCGGCCCGGCTTGACGCGGGCGACCCACAATTCCGGCGAACCCTTGCCGGAGCCCATGCGGACTTCGGCCGGCTTCTTCGACACCGGAACGTCGGGGAACACGCGGATCCAGACGCGGCCGGCGCGCTTCATGTGGCGGGTCAGCGCGCGGCGAGCGGCTTCGATCTGGCGCGCGGTGACGCGCTCCGGCTCGGTCGCCTTCAGGCCGAACTGGCCGAACGCCAACGTCGCGCCCGACGACGCAACGCCGTGGATACGGCCCTTATGCGCCTTCCGGAACTTCGTTTTCTTAGGTTGCATCATGGCTTTAAGCCCTCAACTTCTCAGTGCGGATCAGGCCGCAGCGTTGTCACGGCGCCCACGGCCACCGCGATCACCACCGCCGCTGGTCTCGCCTTCGGCCATTCTCTTGTCCTGGGCCATCGGATCGTGCTCGAGGATCTCGCCCTTGAAGATCCAGACCTTGACGCCGCAGGTGCCGAAGGTCGTGAACGCGGTCGCAACGCCGTAGTCGATGTCGGCGCGCAGCGTGTGCAGCGGCACGCGACCTTCGCGATACCACTCCATGCGCGCGATTTCCGCGCCGCCCAGACGACCCGAGCAGTTGATGCGGATGCCTTCCGCGCCGAGACGCATCGCCGACTGCACGGCGCGCTTCATGGCACGGCGGAACGCCACGCGGCGCTCGAGCTGCTGCGCGATCGATTCGGCCACCAGCGTCGCATCGAGCTCCGGCTTGCGGATTTCGACGATGTTGATGACGACGTCGGACGAGGTGATGTCCGCGACCTTCTTGCGAAGCTTGTCGATGTCGGCGCCCTTCTTGCCGATCACAACGCCCGGACGAGCCGAGTGGATGGTGACGCGGCACTTCTTGTGCGGACGCTCGATCACGATGCGGGCGACGGCGGCCTGCTTGAGCTCCTTGTGCAGGATCTCGCGGATCTTGACGTCCTCGTGCAGCAGCTTGCCGTATTCCTGCTTGCCGGCGAACCAGCGGGAATCCCAGGTACGGTTGATGCCGAGGCGCAGACCGATCGGATTGATCTTTTGACCCATCGTGTTCTCCTGCGCCCTTAAGCGGCGGCTTCAGCTTCGACCTGACGAACGATGATCGTCAGCTGCGAAAATGGTTTGTAGACACGGCCCGAGCGGCCGCGGCCGCGAGCGGCGAAGCGCTTCATCACGAGGCCGTTGCCGACGAAGGCCTGCGCCACGACGAGATCGTCCACGTCGAGGTCGTGATTGTTCTCGGCGTTGGCGATAGCCGATTCCAGGCACTTCTTCACGTCGACCGCGATCCGCTTGCGCGAAAACTGCAGGTCGGCGAGCGCAGCAGCAGCCTTCCGGCCGCGAATGAGCTGGGCGACCAGGTTGAGCTTCTGCGGGCTCACCCGCAGCATGCGGGCGACCGCCTTGGCCTCGTTCTCGGCGAGGCTCCGTTCGCGCTTGGGTTTGCTCATCGTTTAATCCTCAAGCCTTCTTGGCTTTCTTGTCGCCGGAGTGGCCATGGAAGGTCCGGGTCGGCGAGAACTCACCGAACTTGTGACCCACCATTTCCTCGTTGACGGCCACCGGCACGTGCTTCTGACCGTTGTACACGCCGAAGGTCAGGCCGACGAATTGCGGCAGGATCGTCGAGCGACGGCTCCAGATCTTGATGACGTCGTGACGGCCGGACGCGCGCGCGGCATCTGCCTTCTTGAGCAGAGAACCCTCGACGAACGGGCCTTTCCAGACTGAACGAACCATGTCCGTCGTTCCTTACTTCTTCCGCTTGTGGCGGCTTAGGAGAATGAATTTGTTTGTCGACTTGTTGGTGCGGGTCTTCTTGCCCTTGGTCGGCTTGCCCCACGGGGTGACCGGGTGACGGCCGCCCGAGGTACGACCTTCACCACCGCCGTGCGGATGGTCGATCGGGTTCATCGCGACACCGCGGTTGTGCGGGCGACGGCCCATCCAACGTTTGCGACCGGCCTTGCCGATCGAGGTGTTCATGTGATCCGGGTTCGACACCGCGCCGATCGTGCCACGGCAACGGCCGTGCACCAGGCGCTGCTCGCCCGAGTTCAGGCGGATGATGACGTAGTCCTGGTCGCGGCCGACGAGCTGGGCGTAGGTGCCGGCGGAACGGGCAAGCTGGCCGCCCTTCCCGATCTTGACCTCGATGTTGTGGATGATCGTGCCGACCGGCATGTTGCCGAGCGGCATGACGTTGCCCGGCTTCACGTCGACGTAGTTGCCGGCAATGATGGTGTCACCCACCGCCAGGCGCTGCGGCGCCAGGATGTAGGCCTGCTCACCGTCCTGATACTTGATCAGGGCGATGAAGCCGGTGCGGTTCGGATCATACTCGAGACGCTCGACGGTCGCGGGGACGTCGATCTTCTCGCGCTTGAAGTCCACGGTGCGCAGGGTCTGCTTGTGACCGCCGCCGCGGAAACGCACGGTGATGCGACCGGTGTTGTTGCGGCCGCCCGAGGACTTCTTGCCTTCGGTGAGCGCCTTGACCGGCTTGCCCTTGTACAGGGCCGAACGATCGACCATGACCAGCTGGCGCTGGCCCGGCGTCGTGGGGTTGAATGTCTTCAGTGCCATCGTCGTACGACCTTACAGACCGGTGGTCACGTCGATCCGGTGACCCTCTTCGAGAGTCACGATCGCGCGCTTGGAGTTCGACTGCGAACCGAGATTGCCGCGGAAGACCTTGGTCTTGCCCTTGCGGACCAGCGTGTTGACGCTCTTGACCTTGACGTCGAACAGCTTCTCGATCGCTTCCTTGATCTGCGGCTTGGTCGCCTTCGCGGCCACCTTGAACAGCACCTTGTTGTGCTCCGAGGCGATCGTGGCCTTTTCGGTCACGACCGGCGACAGGATCACGTCGTAGTGGCGAGGCTCGATGTTCTTGCTCATTTGAAGCGCGCCTCCAGCGCATCGATGGCGGCCTTGGTCAGAACGAGCTTCTGACGGCGCAGGATGTCATAGACGTTGATGCCCTGGATCGGCAGCACGTCCATGTTCGGGATGTTGCGGGCCGCGGCGGCAAAGCCGTTGTTGAGCTCGGCGCCGTCGATGATCAGCGCGTTGGTCAAGCCCAGACCCGAGAAATGGCCGAGCAGCGCCTTGGTCTTGGCGGCTTCCAGAGCCGCCTTGTCGATCACGAGCAGATCGCCGTCCTTGGCCTTGGCCGAGAGAGCGTGCTTGAGAGCGAGCGCGCGGACCTTCTTCGGCAGATCGGTGGCATGCGAACGCACCACCGGGCCGAAGGCACGGCCACCGCCACGGAACTGCGGCACGCGGGCCGAGCCGTGACGAGCACCGCCGGTGCCCTTCTGCTTGTACATCTTCTTGCCGGTGCGCCAGATCTCGGCGCGGCCCTTGGCCTTGTGGGTGCCGGCCTGACGCTTGTTGAGCTGCCACTGCACGCAACGTGCAATGATATCCTGGCGCGGCTCGAGACCGAAAATGGCGTCGGAGAGCTGGACGGAGCCGGCTTCCTTACCTTCGAGGGTGGTGACCTTCAATTCCATCTCACGCCTCCTGCGCAGCCGGAGCGGCTTCGTCGCCAGCAACCTTGAACTTGCCGGGCTTCGGAGCTTCCTTCGGCAGCGGCTTCTTGACGGCGTCACGCACGCGGATCCAGCCGCCCTTGGAGCCGGGAACGGCGCCTTCGACGAGGATCAGGCCGCGCTCGACGTCCAGCTGAACGACGCGCAGATTGAGCGTGGTGATGCGATCGACACCCATGTGGCCGGGCATCTTCTTGTTCTTCCAGGTCTTGCCGGGGTCCTGACGACCACCGGTCGAACCGATCGAACGGTGCGAGATCGACACACCGTGCGTGGCGCGCAGACCGCCGAAGTTCCAGCGCTTCATGCCGCCGGCGAAGCCCTTACCGACCGAGGTGCCGGTGACGTCGACGAACTGGCCGACGACGAAGTGGTCGGCCTGGATCTCGGCGCCGACGGGGATCATGGCATCCGCGGTGACGCGGAATTCCTCGACCCGGCGCTTCGGCTCGACCTTGGCGACCGCGAACTGGCCGCGCTCAGCCTTGGGCATGTAAACGGTCTTGCGGGCACCAGAACCGAGCTGGAGCGCGACGTAACCGTTCTTCTCTTCGGTGCGGTGGCCTACGACCTGGCAATTGCCGAGCTTCAGCACGGTCACGGGTATATGTTCGCCGGCCTCCGTGAAGACCCGCGTCATCCCGACCTTTTGTGCGATCACTCCGGAGCGCATCGGCTTGCTTCCTGTTCTTTCTGTCCGCTTACGCGAACGGGATCCAAAATCTTAGAGCTTGATCTCGACGTCGACACCGGCGGCCAGGTCGAGCTTCATCAAAGCATCGACGGTCTGCGGGGTCGGATCGACGATGTCGAGCAGGCGCTTGTGAGTGCGCATCTCGAACTGCTCGCGGCTCTTCTTGTCGACGTGGGGCGAACGGTTGACGGTGAACTTCTCGATGCGGGTAGGCAGCGGAATGGGTCCGCGGACCTGCGCGCCGGTGCGCTTCGCCGTGTTCACGATCTCGCGGGTCGACGTATCGAGGATACGATGGTCGAACGCCTTGAGACGGATACGAATGTTTTGGCCGTTCATTGCCGTGGTCTCTCTTCAGTGGGTGGCGAATAGCGAATAGCGAATGTCACCATTCGCTACTCGCCGTCCCTATTCTCGTAATTACTCGATGATCGAGGCGACGACGCCGGCGCCGACGGTGCGGCCACCTTCGCGGATCGCGAAGCGGAGCTTCTCTTCCATCGCGATCGGCACAATCAGGTGCACTTCCATCGCGATGTTGTCGCCCGGCATCACCATCTCGGTGCCTTCCGGCAGGTGCACGACACCGGTCACGTCGGTGGTGCGGAAGTAGAACTGCGGACGGTAGTTGGTGAAGAACGGGGTGTGGCGACCGCCCTCTTCCTTGGTGAGGATGTAAGCCTCAGCCTTGAACTTGGTGTGCGGCTTGACCGAACCCGGCTTGCACAGCACCTGGCCGCGCTCGACGTCTTCACGCTTGGTGCCGCGGAGCAGCGCACCGATGTTGTCGCCGGCCTGGCCCTGATCGAGCAGCTTGCGGAACATTTCGACGCCGGTGACGGTCGTCTTCTGGGTGGCGCGCAGACCGACGATCTCGATTTCCTCGCCGACCTTGACGATGCCGCGCTCGACACGGCCGGTCACGACGGTGCCGCGGCCCGAGATCGAGAACACGTCTTCAACCGGCATCAGGAACGGCTGGTCGATCGGACGCTCCGGCTGCGGGATGTACTCGTCGACGTTCTTCATCAGCTCGAGGATGGCGTCGTGGCCGAGCTTCTTGTCGGAATCTTCGAGGGCGGCGAGCGCCGAACCCTTGATGATCGGGATCTTGTCGCCCGGGAAGTCATACTTCGAGAGCAGCTCGCGAACTTCGAGCTCGACGAGCTCGAGCAGCTCCGGATCGTCGACCATGTCGCACTTGTTGAGGAACACGACGAGCGCGGGCACGCCGACCTGGCGGGCGAGCAGGATGTGCTCGCGGGTCTGCGGCATCGGGCCGTCAGCGGCCGACACGACCAGGATCGCACCGTCCATCTGGGCGGCGCCGGTGATCATGTTCTTGACGTAGTCGGCGTGGCCAGGGCAGTCGACGTGGGCGTAGTGGCGGTTCGGCGTCTCGTACTCGACGTGCGCGGTCGAGATGGTGATGCCGCGCGCCTTCTCTTCCGGCGCCTTGTCGATCTGGTCGTACGCGGTGAACGTCGCACCGCCGGCTTCGGCGAGGATCTTGGTGATCGCCGCGGTCAGCGACGTCTTGCCATGGTCGACGTGACCGATGGTGCCGATGTTGCAGTGCGGCTTGGTACGTTCAAACTTTGCTTTGGCCATTTGACTCTCCGTTCAATCGTCAGTTTTCAACCGACGACAATCAGGCAAACTTCTTCTGGACTTCTGCCGACACGTTGGCCGGCGCTTCTGCGTAGTGGTCGAACTGCATGGTGAAGGTCGCGCGACCCTGGCTCATCGAGCGCAGGTTATTCACGTAACCAAACATGTTCATGAGCGGCACCATCGCGTTGATGACGTTGGCGTTGCCGCGCATGTCCTGACCCTGGATCTGACCGCGCCGCGAGTTCAGGTCGCCGATGACCGAACCGGTGTAGTCTTCCGGGGTCACGACCTCGACCTTCATGATCGGCTCGAGCAGGACGGACTTGCCCTTCTGCAGCGCTTCGCGGAACGCCGCGCGCGATGCGATTTCGAAGGCGAGCGCCGACGAGTCGACGTCATGATACTTGCCGTCGACGAGCTGAACCTTGACGTCGACCACGGGGAAGCCCGCAACCACGCCAGAGCTCATCACGCTGTTGAGGCCCTTTTCGACGCCGGGGATGTATTCCTTCGGAACCGCACCACCGACGATCTTGGACTCGAACTCGTAACCCTTGCCGGGCTCGTTCGGCTCGACCACGATCGACACTTCCGCGAACTGACCGGTACCACCGGTCTGCTTCTTGTGGGTGTACTTGACCTCGGCCTTCTTGGTGACGCGCTCACGGAACGCAACCTGCGGCGCGCCGATGTTGGCGTCGACCTTGTAGGTACGCTTGAGGATGTCGACCTTGATGTCGAGATGGAGTTCGCCCATGCCCTTGAGGATGGTCTGGCCGGACTCCTGGTCGGTCGACACGCGGAAGGACGGATCCTCCGCGGCGAGCTTGGCCAGCGCCACGCCCAGCTTCTCCTGGTCGGCCTTGGACTTCGGCTCGATCGCGATCTCGATGACCGGCTCGGGGAATTCCATCTTCTCCAGGATCACCTGCTTGTCGGGATCGCACAGCGTGTCACCGGTGCGCGCTTCCTTCAGGCCGGCCAGCGCGACGATGTCGCCGGCATAGGCTTCCTTGATGTCCTCGCGGTTGTTCGCATGCATCAGCAGCATGCGCCCGATACGCTCCTTCTTCTCGCGGGTCGAGTTCACGACGCCGGTGCCACTCTGGAGAACGCCAGAGTAGATGCGGCAGAAGGTGATGGTGCCGACGAACGGGTCGTCCATGATCTTGAACGCGAGCAGAGCCAGCGGCTCCTTGTCGTCCGCCTTGCGCACGACCTCTTCGCCACGATCGTCGGTGCCCTTGATCGCGGGCACGTCGATCGGCGACGGCAGATAGTCGACGACGGCGTCGAGCAGCGGCTGCACGCCCTTGTTCTTGAAGGCCGAACCGCACAGCACGGGATAGAACGCACCGGTCAGCACCGCCTTGCGGATCAGGCGCTTCAGGGTCTCTTCGTCCGGCTCCTTGCCGTCGAGATAGGCGGCCATGGCGTCGTCGTCGAGCTCGACGGCGGCTTCCACCATCTTCTCGCGATATTCCTTGGCCTGCTCGACCAGATCTTCCGGGATGTCGACATAGTCGAACTTCGCGCCGAGCGATTCATCGTTCCAGATGATGCCCTGCATCTTCACGAGGTCGACGAGACCCTTGAAGTTGTTCTCGGCACCGATCGGCAGCTGGATCGCGATCGGCTTGGCGCCGAGGCGGTCGACGATGTCCGACAGGCACTTGAAGAAGTCGGCGCCGGTCTTGTCCATCTTGTTGGCGAAGACGATGCGCGGAACCTTGTACTTGTCGCCCTGGCGCCAGACGGTCTCGGTCTGGGGCTCAACGCCCTGGTTGGAGTCGAGCACGCAGACGGCGCCGTCGAGCACGCGCAGCGAACGCTCGACCTCGATGGTGAAGTCGACGTGGCCGGGAGTGTCGATGATGTTCAGGCGCTTGCCGGCCCAGAAGGCGGTCGTGGCAGCCGAGGTGATCGTGATGCCACGCTCCTGCTCCTGCTCCATCCAGTCCATCGTCGCGGCACCTTCGTGCACTTCGCCGATCTTGTGGCTCTTGCCGGTGTAATAGAGGATGCGCTCGGTCGTCGTGGTCTTGCCGGCATCAATATGCGCCATGATACCGAAGTTGCGGTAATTCTCTATGGCATGAACGCGGGGCATTGGATGTTCCTTAGATTCCGTGTTTCGCCGTTACCAGCGATAGTGCGAGAAGGCACGGTTGGCTTCCGCCATCCGGTGCACGTCTTCCCGCTTCTTGACGGCGTTGCCACGGTTGTTCGAGGCGTCCAGCAGTTCGGCCGAGAGGCGCTCGGTCATGGTCTTCTCGTTGCGCTCGCGCGCGGCCGAGATCAGCCAGCGGATGCCCAGCGCCTGACGGCGGGTCGAACGGACTTCGACCGGCACCTGGTAGGTGGCGCCGCCGACGCGACGGGAGCGAACTTCGATCGTCGGCATGACGTTCTCGAGCGCCTGCTCGAACACGCCGAGCGGGTTCTGCTTGGTCTTGGATTCGATGATGCCGAACGCACCGTAGACGATGCCTTCCGCGACCGACTTCTTGCCGGCGTACATCACCGAGTTCATGAACTTCGTGACGATGATGTTCCCGAACTTCGGATCGGGAAGAACTTCGCGCTTTTCCGCTGAGTGGCGACGAGACATGGAGCTGGTTCCCGTTTACTTCGGACGCTTCGCGCCGTACTTCGAACGACGCTGCTTACGGTTTTTGACGCCCTGGGTATCCAGAACGCCGCGGAGGATGTGGTAGCGCACGCCGGGCAAGTCCTTGACGCGGCCGCCGCGGATCATGACCACCGAGTGCTCCTGGAGGTTATGGCCTTCACCCGGGATGTAGCCGATCACCTCGAAGCCGTTGGTCAGGCGCACCTTGGCGACCTTACGAAGCGCCGAGTTCGGCTTCTTCGGGGTCGTGGTGTAGACGCGGGTGCAAACACCACGCTTCTGCGGCGACTGCTGCAGCGCCGGCACCTTCTTGCGCGACTTCTGCACTTCACGCGGTTGAGCGATCAGCTGGTTGATCGTCGGCATCCTGGCCTTACCCTTTGTTCTGTCGCGAACCCCTTCGGATCCGCTGTCTTGCCGCAGCCCGTTGCCGGGACTGCAAATTCTTTCGAGCTACCTGCCCGACGAGGCCGCCTTCCGCGGAACAATCCGCACAAAGCGAAATTGCGCCAACCGCCCCATCAACGGGCGGAAAGCGCTTCGACGCCACAGAGGACCGCAGTATTAAGGCCGGTCAGCATAAAGCCGCGGCCCGCGCACTGAGGTCATGCATCCGAATTCGATCTCAAGAGAATGGGCTCAAGAGAACTAGAATCGCACTGGCATTGCCTAGCTATGATCGACAGCGTTTGAGCGGCATTCGTCGAGGTTGGTGCCCGTCTGAGCGACCCTCGTGGATCTAGTCCTTGCGGCTCTAGTCTTTGGAGGTCTAACGGGTGGCCCGTTCCGACGCTGGCGATGCTCACCGCCTGTCGTTAAGTGAGGCGCTTTCTATAAGTGAGAATCGCTCAAGTCAAGGCGAAACGACAGTCACGAAGCGCTTCAGGAGCCTGTCAAAATAGCTGTTTGCCACCCTCCCCGCACCACCGTCATATGGGCGCGCAGCCTGCATTTCGCGAGCGCGCCGGCAATTTATATCCGGATGAAAAGAAATTTTATAAGGCTTCAGGGGGCCTTTTTATGCCCTCAATTCGTTAAGGCGCATTAATCTCTCACTTCGACCGAAATTGGCGACGGGGATTTCACCACGACGGCTGGCGGGGCCATCCGACCCGACCGACACTGCCCTGCCCGGCCCCGGCCAATCCGCATGAGAGCTATCCGGCCCAAGTCCTGGAATCCAAGCACTGACGCGCCGACCACGCGAGGCCGATGACGGGATTCGCAGAATCAGCGCGACTCACTCCTCGTCGTCGTCCTCGTCCTCGAGGTCGTCTTCGTCGTCCTCATCCCTGCCGTCATCGGCGAGAGCCGCCGCGCCATGCGGCTGGTGGATCTGGTCGTTCCAAAGCTTGCGATAGGTCCCGTTCTTCGCGAGCAGCTGGGCATGCGAGCCGCGTTCGATCGCCCTGCCCCCGGAAATCACGATGATCTCGTCCATCTCGACCACCGAGGTCAGGCGGTGGGTCGACCAGATCATGGTGCGGCCCTTGGCGACCTTGAGCAGGGTGCGGTTGATCGCAGCTTCCGTGGTCTGGTCCAGCGCCGAGGTGGCCTCGTCCAGCAGCAGCACGGAAGGATTGCGGATGATCGCGCGCGCGATCGCGATGCGCTGGCGCTGGCCGCCCGACAGGGTGTCGCCGCGCTCGCCGACCGGCGTGTCGTAGCGCTGCGGCAGGCTCATGATGTAGCGGTGGATCTCGGCCTTCCTGGCCGCCTCCTCCACCTCCTCGTCGGTCGCGCCCTCCTTGCCGAGCCGGATGTTCTCGCGGATCGACATGTTGAACAGCATGTTCTCCTGGAACACCGCCGCCATGCTCCGGCGCAGCGAATCCAGCGTCACCTTGCGGACGTCGACGCCGTCGATGGTGACGCGGCCCTCGTCGGGCACGTAGAGCCGCAGGATCAGGTTCAGCAGCGTGCTCTTGCCGGAGCCGCTCGGGCCGACGATCGCGATGCGCTTGCCCGCGTTGAGCTTGAGGCTGAGATTGTCCAGCACCGGCGTCTGGCTGCCCTCGTACTGGAAGGTGACGTGATCGAAGGTGATGTCGTTGGTGATGCGCGGCAGATCGGGAGCGCCCGGGCGGTCGGCACCGCGGGTCGGCTCGTCCAGCAGCTCCTGGATGTGGCGGATCGCGGCGGCCGAGGAGATCGACACCGGGATGAAATGCATCACATGGGCGATGTTGTAGGAGACCTCCCAGAACGCGCTCTCGAAGGTGACGAAGGTGCCGATGGTGATCTGGCCCTTGGTCGCCAGATACGCGCCGATCGCGAGCACCACGAGGTGCAGCATCAGCACCGAGATGGTGACGGTGCGCTCCACCATGGTCGACAGGAATGCGGCCGAGGCGATCTTGTCGCGCGTCGCGTCGTTGCGGAACGTGAAGAAGCCGAACATCTTGCGCTGCAGGCTGAACGCCTTGATCACGGCCTGCGCCGCGACGTTCTCCTGCACCATGCCGAGCAGCGCGCTCTCGTTGAGCTTCTGCTCGTAATTGGCCTGCACCGCCTTGGGCGTCAGAATCCGCGGGCCGATCAGCGTGATCGGGAACACCAGCAGCGCGACCACCGCGAGCTGCCAGTTCAAAAATACCATCAGGATGATGCCGGCGATCAATTCCAGAAACGGCAGCGCAGCACTGTTGGCGAAGGTCTTCACCGAGCCTTCGAAGGCAGAGAGGTCGACCGAGAAGCGCGACAGGATCTCGCCGCGCTTGGTGCGGCCGAAATAGGCCGCGGGCAGGTCCTGAACGTGCTCGAACAGCCGCTTGCGGACGTCGGAGATGATGCACGCCGCCAGCCGCGCGTCCCAGCGCTCGTACCAGACGGCGACGATGGAGGTGAAGATTCCGGCGACGGCAAGCACGCCGAGGATCTTGTACAGCGCCTGGAAATCCTCCTCGCCGAGCGCATCGTCGATCAGGAACTTGAGGCTGAGCGGCATGATGACGTTGAACAGCGTCTCGACGAAGACGCCGAACGCCACGAATGACAGCATCCGCTTGTAGTTCGAGACGAACGGCTTGACGAAGCCGACGATGGTCGCGAGCGCGCCGGCGGCTTCGCGGGCGGTGAAGACGACGAGATCCTCGTCCTCATCATCGTCGTCGAGCTCCAGCTCGTCATCCGCCTCGTCTTCGTCCTCGTCGTCCTCCTCGTCCTCGAGGTCCGGCTTGGCGGCCGCCGCGAGCTTGTCGTCGAGCTCGGCCGCCTTGTCCGCGGCGCGCTTCTGTTTGTCGGACGAGAGAGACTTGTCGTCGGGCGAGAGAGGCTTGGATGCCATGAAACCAACCGATGCTGACGGCCGGCATGACCGCAGAGAAAGCAGGACATAGCGGCAACCGCTATTGCGCTGATTCTATGCGATCAGGATGAATTCGGCAAAACAATTGGCGAATTCGACGCACGTTCCGTGGCTAGTCCTCGTCGTCCTCCTCGACCTTGTCGAAGAAGGAATAGCGCAAGGAATCCGCGTCGGCGTACCACTGCCCCGGCCCCTTGTTGGCGGCGAGCGTCGCCTCCCAGAGCGCATCGGTGCAATCCTTGCGATGCATCGACAGGTCGAAACCGTTACCGAAGAACAGCTCGGACCATTCCCACCAGGTGCCGAGCTTCTTGACGCCGCGCAAGAGGTCATAGCGGTCGATGACCGCCGAAGCCATGTCCGAGGTGATGGAGCCGAACACGAGGCCGGTCTTGACCACGCGGTTGAGCTCGCGGATCGCACGAACCACCTGCTTCGGGGAAACGTGGCAGAGGCTGGTCTCGAATACGAAATCGAAGCTGCCGTCCTTGAACGGCATGTCGGTGATCGAGCCGAGCTTGTTGTACTTCTTCAGCGCCTTCGGCGTCCTGGCGTGGATGGCGCGGTTGTTCTCGATGCCGTAGGCATCGATGCCGCGCTCGCGCAGCGCGCCCACCAGCTCGCCGCTGGCCGAGCCCGCGACCAGCAGCCTGGCGCCCTTCGTCTTGCCCCAGACGATGCCGAGCAGCTTGGTGAGGTAATCGGGATCGCTGAAGTGACGCCAGGCCTCGTGATAGGGACCGAGGCCACGATAGTTCTCGAAATAATCGCGATCGATCTTGTCGGAGAGCGGCTTGCCTTGCTCCTGCTGCGCGCGTTCGCGGCGCAGGCGCATCATCTCGGTCAGGATGATGTCGGTGGCGGCATCCGAGGAGTCGAGCAGGCCGTTCAGCGTCGAGTCGAACAGATAGTCGCCGACCACCACGATGCCGGGATGCTCCTTCGGCTCGGGCCGGTGATTGGTCATGACGTCGCGCACCGGCAGACCGCCGGGAATCGCGTTCACCGACGACAGCCAGCGGTGGATCTTGCCTTCCATGAAATGTGCGCGAGCGTCACCAAGCGAAGCCGGCAGCGATTTCAGCGCGGCGTCGATCAGCTCCTGGTCCGACAGATTGGCGAACGCGAGCGCATCGGAACCGGGGATCAGCCAGTTCAGCACGCCGTGCTTGCCGACGTCGTGGCGCGCGCCCTCGTTGTAGACGCAGCAGCCGCCGAAGGCTTCCGACATGAACCAGGCGCCGGGAATCTTCTCGCCCCAGAACGCCGCGTCGAACAGGATCGAGACACGCAGGTAATGCGCGGGACGGTCGAAATAGGCGACGTGCTTGACCATCGACTTGCGCAGCTGCTCGCCTTCCCACCCCACGGTGGCGAGCCAGGAATGCGGCAGGCAGACCAGCACGAGATCGAAGTCGCGGGTCTCCGGTCCCTTGCCGTTCATCATCTTGAGCTGGTAGCGGCCGGTCGGCGCCTTGCCCACGGTCAGGACGCGGTGGTTGAGCTGGATGTCGGCGTTGACCTCCGACTGCAGGCACTCGATCAGCTGCTCGTTGCCGTTCTGGATGGAGTAGAGGCCGATATAGCCGTCGACATCCATCAGATAGTTCTTGAGCGCGTTGAGGCCGTTGGTGTTGTGGCTCTCGGTCGCGATGTCGGAACGCGCCATCACCTTGAAGAAGCGCTTGGCGGTCTCGTCCTCGACCTCCTCGTCGAGCACCTGCTCGGCGGTCTTGTAGGCCCAGGGATTCTCATTGTCGTGCGCGCCGACACCCTCGTAATATTCGATCGGCGACATCATCTCGGCGCAGCGCTTGCGGAAGGCCTCGATCGCAGCGGCGGTCTTGGCGCCGTATCTGCGGCGCATGCCGGGGACATCGTTGAGCAGCTCGCCGCCGAGATGCACCTGCTCGGCATCCATCGGAATGGTCTGCAGCCCGAAATGCTGGATCAGTTCGCGCAGCGGATCCGGGCCGGTCATCGAGTAGTCGTAGATCTCGGCAACGCCCGCTTCGTACATCGCGGGCGCGGAATCGAACTTGCGCGTGACGATCTTGCCGCCGAGCCGGTCGGAGGCCTCGTAGATGGTGACGCGGCAGAGGTCGCCAAGCTTGCGCTTCAGATACCAGGCGCTCATCAGCCCGCCCGGGCCGCCGCCTACGATTGCCAGATCAAGCATGTGAGTTCCGTGGTCTCCGGCCCTGCCCCCGTCACGGGATCCACCGGCCTAAACTCCCCTAGCAGAAGCGCTTTTGCGCCTGAAGGAAAGATGAACAAAGGTTGATCCCGCATCGCAGCAAGGAAAGAAAGCAGCAAAAAGGCCGGCTTGCGCCGGCCTTTTCATTGTCCTCGGTATTCCTACGGATGAACGATCATTCCGCGGGCGGCAGCGCAGGAAGCTCCGCTTCCGGCGCGGGCGACACGACCGCCGCCTGCTTTTCTCGCTCGTCCAGGATCAGCTTGTCGCGCTTCATTGCGACTTCGCGGATCTTGGCCATGGAGGCGCCGGTGCCTGCCGGGATCAGCCGGCCGACGATGACGTTCTCCTTGAGGCCTTCGAGCGGATCGATCTTGCCGTTGACCGCCGCTTCCGTGAGGACGCGGGTGGTCTCCTGGAACGAGGCCGCCGAGAAGAACGAACGGGTCTGGAGGCTCGCCTTGGTGATGCCGAGCAGAACCGGCGTACCCGTGGCGACCTTCTTGCCCTCTTCCTTGGCCTTCTCGTTCAGCGCGTCGAACTCGATCTTGTCGACCTGCTCGCCGGAGATCATGTCCGTATCGCCCTGGTCGGTGACTTCCACCTTCTGGAGCATCTGACGGACAATCACCTCGATGTGCTTGTCGTTGATGAGCACGCCCTGGAGCCGGTAGACCTCCTGGATTTCGTTGACCAGGTAGGCCGCGAGCTCCTCGATGCCCTTGACCGCAAGGATGTCGTGCGGCGCCGGGTTGCCTTCCACGATGAAGTCGCCCTTTTCGACGACGTCGCCGTCCTGAAGGTGGATGTGCTTGCCCTTCGGGATCAGGTACTCGCGCGGCTCGTCGGTCTTGTCCATCGGCTCGATCGAGATGCGACGCTTGTTCTTGTAGTCGCGTCCGAACCGGATGGTGCCCGCGATTTCGGCGATGATCGCCGCATCCTTCGGACGCCGTGCCTCGAACAGTTCCGCCACCCGCGGCAGACCGCCGGTGATGTCACGCGTCTTGGCGCTTTCGGTCGAGACACGGGCGAGGATGTCGCCCGGATTGACCTTGGCACCGACGTCGACCGAGAGAATGGCGTCGACCGACAGCATGTAGCGGGCATCGCCGCCACGGGCGAGCTTGAGCACCTTGCCGTCCTTGCCCTTGATCACGATGGCCGGACGCAGGTCCGAGCCGCCGCGGGTCGAGCGCCAGTCGATGACCACGCGCTTGGCGATACCGGTGGCTTCGTCGAGCGTTTCCGAGATCGACTGCCCCTCGACCAGATCCTCGAAGCCGATGGTACCTTCGACCTCGGTGAGGAGCGGACGGGTGTAGGGATCCCACTCGACGACGCGCTGGCCGCGCTTGACCATGTCGCCTTCGTCGACGTGCAGGCGCGAGCCGTACTGGACACGATGCGTCGCGCGCTCGGTGCCATCGGCATCGACGATCGCCACCACCATGTTGCGCACCATCGCGATCAAATGGCCTTCGCTGTTGCGAGCGATCGACTTGTTCCTGATCACGATCTTGCCGTCGAAATTGGCTTCGACGAAGGACTGCTCGTTGAGCTGCGCCGCACCACCGATGTGGAAGGTGCGCATCGTGAGCTGGGTGCCCGGCTCGCCGATCGACTGCGCCGCGATGACGCCGACCGCTTCGCCGTGGTTGACCGGCGTGCCGCGGGCGAGGTCACGGCCGTAGCACTTGCCGCAGATGCCGTTGACGAGTTCGCAGGTCAGCGCCGAGCGGATCTTCACCTCCTGGACACCACCCTGCTGGATGGCTTCCAGATGGCTCTCTTCCATCAGCGTATCGCGCTTGATGATCACCTTGCCGGAGCTGTCGCGAATGTCCTCGCAAGCCGTACGGCCGAGGATGCGCGAGCCGAGCGAGGCGACCACGGTGCCGGCATCGACGATGGCGCGCATCTTGATGCCGAGCTTGGTGCCGCAGTCGCTCTGCGTGATGATGCAGTCCTGCGCGACGTCGACGAGACGACGGGTCAGGTAGCCCGAGTTCGCGGTCTTCAACGCGGTGTCCGCGAGGCCCTTACGGGCGCCGTGGGTCGAGTTGAAGTACTCGAGAACCGAGAGGCCTTCCTTGAAGTTCGAGATGATCGGCGTCTCGATGATCTCACCCGACGGCTTGGCCATCAGGCCGCGCATGCCGGCGAGCTGGCGCATCTGGGCCGGCGAACCGCGGGCACCGGAGTGAGCCATCATGTAGATCGAGTTGATGTCGGCATCGGCTCCGCTCGCCGTCTTCTTGGTGGCGGAGATCTCCTTCATCATCGCCTTGGCGATTTCTTCCGTGGCCTTCGACCAGGCGTCGACGACCTTGTTGTACTTCTCGCCATGGGTGATCAGACCGTCATTGTACTGCTGCTCGAAATCCTTCGCCAGCGTACGGGTGGTGTCGACGATCTTCCACTTGCCGTGCGGCACGACCATGTCGTCCTTGCCGAACGAGATGCCGGCCTTGAACGCGTTGTAGAAGCCGAGCGCCATGATGCGGTCGCAGAAGATCACCGTCTCCTTCTGACCGCAGTGGCGGTAGACTTGGTCGATGACGCCCGAGATCTCGCGCTTGGTCATCAGCTTGTTGATGATCTCGTAGGTGACGCGCGGGTTCTTCGGCAGCAGGTTGCCGAGCATGACGCGGCCGGCGGTGGTCTCGATCCAGCGCTTGGAGATCTTGCCGGTCTCGTCCATGCCTTCCCACCGATACTTGATCTTGGTGTGGAGGTGGATGACCTTCGCGTGCAGGGCGTGCTCGAGCTCGGCCATGTCGCCGAACACCTTGCCCTCGCCGGGCAGGCCTTCGCGCATGATCGAGACGTAGTAGAGACCGAGCACGATGTCCTGCGACGGCACGATGATCGGCTGGCCGTTCGCCGGATGCAGGATGTTGTTGGTCGACATCATCAGCACGCGCGCTTCCAGCTGCGCTTCGAGCGACAGCGGAACATGCACGGCCATCTGGTCGCCGTCGAAGTCGGCGTTGAACGCCGAGCAGACCAGCGGGTGGAGCTGGATCGCCTTGCCTTCGATCAGCACGGGCTCGAACGCCTGGATGCCGAGGCGATGCAGCGTCGGCGCGCGGTTCAGCAGCACCGGATGCTCGCGGATCACCTCGTCCAGGATGTCCCAGACCTCGGGCCGCTCCTTCTCGACCAGCTTCTTGGCCTGCTTCACGGTGGTGGACAGGCCCTTGGCGTCGAGCCGCGAGTAGATGAACGGCTTGAACAGCTCGAGCGCCATCTTCTTCGGCAGGCCGCACTGATGCAGGCGCAGCTCGGGACCGACCACGATCACCGAACGGCCCGAATAGTCGACGCGCTTGCCGAGCAGGTTCTGACGGAAGCGACCCTGCTTGCCCTTGAGCATGTCGGCGAGCGACTTCAGCGGGCGCTTGTTGGCACCGGTGATGACGCGGCCGCGGCGGCCGTTGTCGAACAGCGCATCCACCGCTTCCTGAAGCATGCGCTTCTCGTTGCGGATGATGATGTCAGGTGCGCGCAGCTCCATCAGCCGCTTCAAGCGGTTGTTGCGGTTGATGACGCGGCGGTAGAGATCGTTCAGGTCCGAGGTCGCGAAGCGGCCGCCGTCGAGCGGCACCAGCGGACGCAGGTCCGGCGGGATCACCGGGACCACGGTCATGATCATCCATTCCGGCTTGTTGCCGGAGTGGCGGAACGCTTCCACGATCTTCAGGCGCTTGGCGAGCTTCTTGTGCTTGATGTCGGAGTCGGTCTCCTGCATCTCGACACGAAGCGAGGCTTCGAGCTTCTCGAGGTCCATGCCCTTGAGCAGCTCGCGGATCGCCTCGGCGCCGATCATGGCGGTGAACGAGTCCTGGCCGTACTCGTCCTGCGCCTTCAGATACTCGTCTTCAGACAGCAGCTGACGGTCCTTGAGCGCGGTGAGGCCCGGCTCGAGAACGACGTAGTATTCGAAATAGAGGATCCGCTCGAGATCCTTCAGCGTCATGTCGAGCAGGAGGCCGATGCGCGAGGGCAGCGACTTCAGGAACCAGATGTGGGCGACCGGGGCTGCGAGCTCGATATGGCCCATGCGCTCGCGCCGGACGCGCGACAGCGTGACCTCGACCGAGCACTTCTCGCAGATGATGCCCTTGTACTTCATGCGCTTGTACTTGCCGCACAAGCACTCGTAATCCTTGATCGGCCCGAAGATGCGGGCGCAGAACAGGCCGTCGCGCTCGGGCTTGAAGGTGCGGTAGTTGATGGTCTCC